>CAWBRJ010000031.1:0-83836 GCA_963790935.1 uncultured Acidobacteriaceae bacterium
TGCTTTCCCAAAGGAAGTGTGGCATTCTATTCCTGTGGGAAACCAAAAGAGCGGAGCTATGACAGAAAAAGCAGATGTTCTCCAGGGCACGCTGGGGCTGATGGCTCTGAAGACGCTGGATGTGCTGGGTCCACTGCATGGCTATGGGATCGCGCGGCGGATCGAGCAGATCAGCGGGGATCTGCTGGCCGTGAACCAAGGCACTTTGTATCCCGTCCTGCTGAAGCTGGAGCAGGAGGGCGCGATTTCGTCTGAGTGGGGCGCCTCGGAAAACAACCGCCGGGCGCGTTTCTATCGCCTGACACGGTCGGGCCGAAAGCTGCTCGAGACCGAGACCCGGGACTGGGAGCAAACGGCGGCGATCATCGCACGATTCTTCGAGGTGAAGGCGGAGGATTTGACATGAGATTCCTGAGAAGGTTTCTGGCGCGGCTCAAGAACTTTGCCACCGGGCGGCGAGACGATCAACGGCTGCGGGAAGAGATGGAGGAGCATATCGCGCTGCAGACGGAGGAGAATCTGCGCGCGGGCATGTCCGCGGCGGAGGCGCGCCGCGAGGCGGTGCTGAAGTTCGGAGGGGTGGGGACAGTGAGAGAGGATTACCACGCGGAGCAGGGGCTGCCGTTCTTTGAAAACCTGCTGCAGGATCTGCGCTTCGCGCTGCGCATGTTTGCCAAGTCGCCGGGCTTCTCCGCGATTGCGATTCTGACGATGGCGCTGGGCATCGGAGCGACGACGGCGATTTTCAGCCTGGTCGACGCCACGCTGCTGCATCCGCTGCCCTATCCGCACCCGGAGGAACTGGTACGCATCGAGGACGATCTGCCTGGTGCGGGCGCTACGGACGCGGGCATCTCGATTCCGGAGTGGAAGGATCTGCAGCGTTCGGGAATTTTTCAGTATGTTGTGCTGCAGATTTTCGGGTCGGCGAACCTGACGGGTGCATCGCAGCCATCGCGGATGCAGTATGAGGGGGTGTCGCCGGCGTATTTTGCGATGCTGGGGGTGAAACCGGAGCTGGGGCACACGTTCGATCCTCAGGATCAAACGCCGGGGTTCACGCTGGATGTGGTGATCAGTGACGGGTTGTGGAAGCGGGCTTTCGGGAGCGATCCGCACATTGTGGGAAGAAGTTTGCGGGGGGACAACGATTTGTATCGGGTGATCGGGGTGATGCCGCCGGGTTTTCGCGACCCGGGGCGAACCGTGGGCGAGAGGAATACGGAACAGTGGGCGGCGTCGGGTTTTTCGGAGGATCCGGCTCAGGCCCCGAACCGCAGTTTGCGGTTGCCCCTGGAAACGGTCGGGCGCCTGAAGCCGGGGCTGACGGTTGCAGCGGCGCAGAGCCAGCTGGACGCGTTGGTTGCTTCGTTGCGGAAGCAATTTCCGGACGATTATCCGGCCGACAGCAAGTGGACGGTGCGGTTGGTGCCTCTGAAGGAAAACGTGGTGGGCAACGTTCGGCAGTCGCTGATCCTGCTGTTGGGCGCAGTGGCGCTGGTGCTACTGATCGGCTGCGTGAATGTAGCGAATCTGCTGCTGGCGCGGGCCAGCGCGCGATCACGGGAGATGGCGGTGCGCCAGGCGCTGGGAGCGGCACGCAAGCGGCTGGTGCGGCAATTGCTGACGGAGAGCCTGCTGCTTTCGCTGCTGGGCGGAGTGGCGGGGTTGGTGATTCTGTTCTGCATGAAGGGATTCTTGCTGCGGCTGATTCCGGAGAGCCTGCCTCGGCTGAACGACCTGTCGATCAACTGGACCGTGATGCTGTTCGCGCTGGCGGCTTCGATCGCAGCCGGGGTAATTTTCGGGCTGGCGCCCGCGAGGCAGGCAGGGCGATTGAATCTGGCAAGTACGCTGAGGGTGGAAGGGCGTGGGTCGAAGGGTTCCACGGAGCAGACGCGCACGCGGCGCGTGCTGGTGGTGACGGAGTTTGCGCTGTCGCTGGTGCTGATGGTGGCCGCGGGCCTGCTGCTGCGCAGTTTTTGGGATTTGTACAAGGCGCCGCTGGGATTCAATCCGCAGCATGTGATGTCGGTTCAGTTGTGGCTGCCGAGCCCCAACGATCCGAAGACGGACATTTATGGAACGGCTGCTCAGGAGGCAGTGTTTGCGCGCGAATTGCTGCGGCGCAGCCGGTTGCTGCCGGGAGTGCGGGAGGCGGCGCTGGGATCGGAGCCGTCGATTCCGCTGCACCACGACGGCAACCGGAGCGCGCTGATCGTGGAAGGACGCCAGACACAGAGCAAGCAGCCGCCTTTGGTGGAGCGGTCGGAGGTTACGCCGGAATATTTTCATTTGCTGGAGATTCCGGTGCTGCGGGGCCGTCTGTTCAACGACGGCGACGACGAGAATGCGCCGCTGGTCGCCGTGATCAACCAGGCGATGGCGCGAGACTTACTGGCGGGGCGAGGATCCGCTTGGGAAGCGGCTGAGGCTTGGCCGTGGGAGGGATGGGGTTGGCCTCCGTGCGAGCAAGACCTGGATCACGATCGTGGGGGTGATCGCGGATGCTCGAACCGAGTCGCTGGCGAACGCGAGCGTTCCGCAAATCTATCTCAGCCTGTACCAGGACACGCCCAAGGAGTTGGCCGTCTTTCTGCGTGGAGACCTGAATGCGAGCGCGATCCCGGAAGAGGTGCGGGCGATGGTGCAGTCGGTGGACCCGGAATTGCCTGTTTACGGTGCGCAGACGCTCGATGACGCGGTGTCGGCGTCGCTGGAGCAGAGACGATTCTCGATGGAGATTGTGGCGGCCTTTGCGGTGACGGCGCTGCTGCTGGCGGCGCTGGGAATTTACGGAGTGATTTCCTATATCGTGAGCGAGCGCACGCAGGAGATCGGCATTCGCCTGGCGCTGGGGGCGCGGAGGGGGAGGATCCTGCGATGGTTCTGCGTCAGGGGCTGGGGCTGGCGATGGCGGGCGCCGCGCTGGGACTGGTGGGATCGGTGATCGTGTCGCACCTGATGGCAGGTTTGCTCTATGGCGTAATGCCCACCGATCCTCTTACATTTGTTGGCGTCACCCTGGTGCTCACAGGTGTGGCGCTTGCGGCCTGTTATATCCCCGCGCGGCGGGCAATGCGTGTCGACCCGATGATCGCACTGAGATACGAGTAGTTTTTCGAAGTCCTCGATGTGGCTCGGATTGAAGTGAAAGCATAGGATCTTTCATGAGAATCCTGAGACGGTTTCTGGCGCGTGTGAAGAACTTCGCAATGGGGCAGCGAAGCCGCGAATTCGACATCCGCAATAGCACTATTTTGCGACAAAGCTTCGCCGTAGATGATCATTAACTCGCTTCGGTGGTCGGCTGACGGTGAATGAAACATACGCACGTGCGCAGCCCTGTGCGGGAACGATAGGTGTCGTTTCTCAAACAAACGCTCAATGGCTGCACCATCCGAGGCAGGATTTCCCGCCATTTCGGCCGCATAATCAGGCCAGCTTCCCAAGTTGTAAACGAACTGGAGTTCACCTATTTGCGTTGTATTCTTTGAACGGTAATTGTAGGTTCGATCGTTGGTCGGCAGGTAGTGCTCAAACTGCATCCAATTAGAAGCTCTCGACAGTATTGTCGCGGCCCTGCCTTGCAAATACATACTGCTCGCCTCTGCAAGCCCATAAAGGTTGACTTGTTGAGTGCCGATGAATCGATACCCCTTCCGGACGCTCAGCTCTACCTTGGGGGACTCTCTGAAAAGACTGTTCTGCCTCTAACGTGGCGCACTGCATTCGCGTTCGTTCCGTCAGCTCCGTAAGCAAACGTCGCAATCCCGAGCAGTAAACCCGTTGCGGCGACAACCATGGCGCTTGCGCTCGACAGGACTTGTGGTTTTCATTGAGCGCATCGATCCTGCTCCACCCCAGAAAGATACGCTCGAGCAAAGTGAAAAGTTCCCGTCGAATTTGCGTAGCCGCCATAGGTCCTCAAAAACGCTCATCTCGTCAGGAATGATTCTGGACTAATGCGAAATCTCCTAAGCACTCGTGAGCGCAGTAACGAAACGTGCCCGGACCTGGGGATTTGCAGTGCGTTTCGTCTATTCGCGGAATATCGGCGAACCATCCAGAGGTGCTGCGTCGACTTGATAACTTGGTGCGCGACGGTGAATAGATATCGTGTCGTCGGATTTCCAGAACTGCTTACACTACTTCGATCTGGTGCGGCGCTTCAGTGCCGCCCAGCGTGACCTTGTGCAGTTCGGCGCCCCTGGCAGCGAAATCATCAAAGGAAAGGCTTTCATTAGCCCCGCTTAGTGTTCGATTCGTAAACTTCGCGGCGATGCGCGATCCGCGTCACGTCCACTGTTTTGGCTGCGTCATCTATCTCGTACACGACGCGGTAATCGCCGATGCGGATTCGCCACTCCTTATCGCCGCCGACAAGTTTTTTGCATCCCGTAGGCCGGGGAACAGAGGCGAGCCGTTCCACGCGCGCCGCTATCCGGGCAACCATTCTCGCGGGCAGCCCTTGTAATTCTTTTTCGGCGCTCGCGGTAAAAGAGAGGCGGTAGCTAGCCACGCGGCAGCTTGCCACTCTTGATAAGGTCCGCCTTCACTTTTTGAAACGGAATGCGTTTTTCGTGACGGCGCGACTGCGAAACCAACACATCCTCGATGTCTTCCCACAGTGCTCGATGTTTTTTCAAGTCGATTTGAACGGCAACCTTGCGGCCCTTCTCATCGGTAACGAACTGAATTCCGGTCATGGTGTTATTGTCCCTCATTTGCGGTTTCGGCGCACTTCACACCCGCTTTCCGGGCCTACAGACAATACCTCGACACGACGTCGGAGCGCAAAAATGACCGCGTCCATCTGGTGGGAATTGGGATCAATGCGGGCCTGTCTCTGCGCAGAGCTTGTCGTGCTTCAAGCGATCAGGAATGGATTCCGGATCGTTAGCGGGCCAATGACTTGACCATTTTGCATGTCTTCGGTGTAGAGGACGTCGCAGTCCGCTTCCAGGGCAGCCGCGAGAATCAATGCATCGTAGATGGAATATCCATAGCGGGACTCCTCCACCTTCGCCGGGGTCCCTTCCCGGCACTGCCGTGCCGGGCTATTAATTATGCCGATCCCGATTCGACAAGCTCAGGGCAGGCTCTGCGGGACTCAGTCGATGGCTATCTGTTTCTAATTTTTTATTTCTGCGAGGGTGACTTCATCAACGCAACGAACATGTTGGTGAACTTCGGTAGATCCAAATCTACCTGAGCATGTACCAGTTGCACATCCGTATCGGGCCTGAAGGCTTGAGTCCAGGTGAGGGTGTCGCCGTAGCTTGGACCGTGGCTCAAATCGACATCCATGTAAAGGAGGCGCTCACCGGTAACGAGAGTGGGATCAAGCCACGCACAGGCGGCGAATTCGTCCCACAGGTAGTAGCGGTCCTGCGAGTAGCCGGCGATGTAACGTGCCGCCGGATTCGACGATTGCGCTATCTGGTCCAGCATCTGCTGCGTGAATGGCGCTTTCACGGATACATCGGCAGTCGTCACATCGATGCGGGGCCAATGCGCACGAAGCGCGATGTGGGCGGCCTCAGGATCGAACCAGAAATTAAATTCATGGCGCGGGTTGGTGGCGAATTCCGGATCACTGGTCTGCGGATTGAGACTGCCTCCCATGATCACAATGCCCTGGGTCAACTCGGCGAAATGAGGATCAATGGACAGCGCCAAAGCAATATTCGTAAGCGGACCCAGGGCGCAGATGGTCACCTGGTGAGGATGGGCATGCACCTGCGTAATCAGGAAGTGGGCAGCATCCTGGTCGAGCGGCAACGTGTGCGGCGCTCCCTCAGCCATCGGAGGCACGAAATAGGGATCGTGGCTGCGGGCAAAATCAGCCGTTTTTGCTGCCTGGTGTTCCAGGTCCATAGGCCCCGCTCCCCACGCGCCAAGCCAGTTCACCTTGCCCACCAACGAAGTCGCCAGTCGAGTTCCCTGCTGGGTGCGGACCAAAGGAAAGACCGCGCCAGGAACTACCGGCACATCCGTCCTTCCGATCAGCTCCAGCATGCGCAGCGTGTGCTGCACTTCCTCATCGCGCCAGGCATTGCCGGTCACAATCGTGATGCCCAAGACTTGCGCATCCGGGGATTGCAGCAGAACCATCATGGCCATCTGGTTGGATCCACCCGGACCGGAGCCATCCTGGTCAATGAGGACCAGACGCTTTTCCGCCACCGCCACGGGAACAAAAACCAGCAAAAGCAGCGACAGCAAGACGGATTTCATGTTTCTCTCATTCTTTGGTCCCCACTATATATCAGACAAGACAGGGACGTTTGGGATCAAAGGTCCAGCCAGGGACCAGGTACTGCATCGAGACGCGGTCGTCGCGGTCACCGAGCCCCCGCTTCTGGTAAAGAGCGTGGGCAGCCTCGATTCGCTGCTCATCGAGCTCAATGCCAAGTCCGGGACGCTCGGGTAGTTCGATGGCGCCGTTGACAATCTGGAAGGGCTCTTTGGTCAGGCGCTGGCCGTCCTGCCAGATCCAGTGCGTATCGATGGCGGTTACCTTTCCTGGAGCAGCAGCCGCGACATGAGTGAACATGGCGAGCGAGATGTCGAAGTGATTGTTGGAATGCGATCCCCAGGTAAGACCCCAGTCGCGGCAGAATTGGGCTACGCGGACCGAACCCTGCATGGTCCAGAAATGCGGATCAGCGAGCGGAATGTCGATGGCGTCCAGTTGCACTGCGTGCTTCAACTCTCGCCAATCCGTGGCGATCATGTTGGTGGCGGTGGGGAGGCGAGTGGCGCGGCGGAATTCGGCCATGATTTCGCGGCCGGAGAAGCCCTGCTCGGCCCCGCATGGATCTTCCGCATAAGCCAGGACATGCTGCTTGCCGCTACAAAGAGCAATCGCTTCCGATAAGGACCACGCACCGTTTGGATCGAGAGTGATGCGCGCCTGGGGGAACCGTTCCGCCAGTGCAGTCACGGTTTCCATCTCCTGGCCGCCGGCAAGCACACCCCCTTTGAGCTTGAAATCGTGAAAGCCGTAGCGCGCCTGGGCTGCTTCGGCCAGGCGAAGAACGGCCGCAGTGGTAAGCGCCTCGTCATGGCGTAGCCGCAGCCACGGGTCGCCCGCATCGGGTTCGCTCGCGTAGGCCAAGTCTGTCTTGCGCCGGTCGCCCACAAAGAACAAATAGCCCAGCACTGGAACGTTCGAGCGCTGCCGTCCCTCGCCCAGCAATGCGGCAACGGGCAAGCCGACGAACTGCCCAAACAGATCTACTAATGCTGACTCTACCGCGGTCAGCACATGCACGGTGACACGCATATCGAAGGTTTGAGATCCACGGCCGCCGGCGTCGCGGTGCGCAAAGCGCTGACGAATGGTTGCGAGAATCTCGTTGTGCGCGGCGATTTTTTGTCCCACTACCGCGGAACTGGCCTGTTCAAGTACCTGACGGATCCTTTCGCCGCCGGGAACTTCGCCGGCGCCGGTATGGCCGGCATCGTCCGTAAGTACCACCAGATTTCGTGTGAAGAAGGGCGCGTGCGCTCCACTCAGGTTCAGCAACATACTGTCACTGCCCGCAACCGGAATCACTCGCATGCTGGCTACACGAGGGGAAGACCCAATGCTTTGCACGAGCGAAAGTATCTCAGATCTGGCGGTGGGTTATGCGAGATCGGGTTATCGATGCTTCTTGGCTGGAGCGGCTTTCTTTTGAGGCGCGGACTTCTTTGCCGGCTCCGATTTCTTGTGCACGGGCTTTACCGGCGCTTTTGCGACCGCCTTCTTGCCATGATGATCGCCATGATTGCTATTTTTTGCTGCGGTCTTTGCCGCCGGCGCCGGCTTAACCACCGGGCGCTTGGCCGGCTTGGCGGGGACCGCTTTGGAACTCACGGCCTTGGCGGGCGTCGCTTTGGCCGCCGCCTTGATGGGCGTCGCCTTTTTTGCCGGCGCATGGCCGTGAGCGGGAGGGTGACTGGGCGCGTGACCCGCTGCAGTTTTGGGTGATTGGATCGCAGTGCCCTTGGCGGTCGCGGGTGCCGCTTTTTCCGGCTTCACCATGACGTGCACCTTGGCTGTTTTGCCAGGCGCAACCACGTGCAGCGAGGGACTTGGCGCCGGCTTGGAAACCACCGAAGCTTTGACTGCAACCGGTTCATGCTTGCCTGCAACTGGAGGGTGCAACGTCGGGTGCTCCGCTCCGTTGTCGGGTAGAGACTTCTTGGGCCCCGCGCTCTTCTTGGGAGCCGGCGGAAGGGTTATGGGAAGCTCGCCGTCATCCTCGTCCGCCTCCTCCACAATGTCTTCGACTGCCTCGTCATCATCCAGTTCGAGGGCATCGCCGTCGAATGCCGCTTCCTCCACGGCAATCTTCTTCGCTTCCCCACTTTTCTTTGAACCTCGGGTGCGGCGAACCGTGACTGGGGGCGGCGGGGCAGGAGGTGAATACGGTTCGAGAAAGGCGCGCAGCTGCTCTTCGCTTTCCAGCTTGCCGTCGATGATCCCCAGGAAGAGCTGAGAGAGCATCTCCTCATAACCCGGTACTTCGGGAGTAATCCGCAGTTCCTGGAATAAGGCGTGCGGCACCTTCTGCCGGGCTTCGGGCCAGACGGTAAAGAAGTTTTTGTATTTTGTCTGGATCGCAGGCGCCTTGGAGGTCAATCCCAGCCACAAAACTGCCTGTGGGTCAGCGGTGGTGAAAAGTTTCCAGGTGGCGGAAGGAGTCGCCGCCTCCTTACCGCTGAGTTGTTTATTGAACTCTTTGGCGGCGTTGTCCAAGTTGTTCCACTCCTCGACAAAGCCGGGGCGAACGAATAATGCCTTGAGTGCGGCGAGATCTTTGTGGGCAAGCTTTGCCGTAAGGTATTGCACCGAAGCTGCAGAAATGTCAGGGCTTACCCCCTGCATCTGCAACTGGGTCACGAGCTTGCGCATCTCCTCGAGCGCAGGGGCATCGGCGGCCGCGGTCGTCCACGCAGGAAACAAGGCATGCATCCACCCCTCAGCTTCCATGGCGGCGAGCACACGTAACCCATCTTCTTCGTGGGCAATCTCTTCCAGTTCGTAACCGCGGTGATAGGGGGAAAGAGCCTCGATGGCCTTCTCCTCCTTGGAATTCTGGAACCGTGTCTGAGTGCGCTCATCCAGTTGCCAACCGAGCCGGGCTACCAGCCGGGTGGCTCGAAGCAAACGAGCCGGGTCCTCGATGAAGCCGTAATTACTGACCAGCCGCAGCTGCCGGGCTTCAATGTCAGCAACCCCGTTCAGCGGATCCATGAGCAAGCCATAGGAATGCTCGTTGAGGGATAAGGCCATGGCATTGGCGGTAAAGTCGCGGCGGCGCAAATCCTCAAGGATGGTATCCCAGTGGTAGACCGGTTTGCCGGGCTTGGGATATTCCTCCCGGCGGGCGCTCGAAATCTCCACCGTAACGCCTATGGGAAAGCGGAAGAATAAAGTCCGTGAGGGTTCATGCTCACCCCACAGTTTTCCACCCGCTTTCTCTAATGCTTTCTTTAACTTAAGGGCATTTCCCTGAACCGTGACATCAAGATCGAAGACGGGTGAACCGCTGGTGAGGTCGCGTACCGCACCACCCACCAAAAACACGGTCATCCCAGCTTCCCGCGCCGCCGAACGAATATGTTCGAGAGCATTCCGCTGGTGAATTGAGAGACGGTTCTTCAGAAGATAGATATAGTCGGGCATGCCTTACGTTGAGCTCCGGCCGCCGATGAAATTGCCGCTAACATTAGCCATGTAAACACCTTAGCGGCAAACTCACGCTGCGAACAAACACCTAAGTTAGCACACCGGGGAGCAGCTTGGCTACAGCGTTGCACACTTTCCGCTGCGCTCGGTTGCACGATTCACGGTGCGCCCAGAGGAAAGCGCATGCGACAATCCATTACGAAATGCAACGAGGCGTTAGCGGCCCAGGATCCTGGGCCGAGGGCCATCTTGCTAAGAGTCTTCTCATGCCCGTCAGCCGCAAGAAGGTCATCGTTCGCAAGTTGAGCCGGGATTGGCTCTCCGGCTACCTTCCCCCGTCAGCCTTTGTTGTCCAGGAACAGGCGGAGATGCTCGACCTGACGGGCAAACTGGTCTCGGTGCCGATGGCGGAGGTGAAGTGGATCTGTTTTGTACGCGACTTTCAATCGGGAGATGCCAACCAGCCGGAGCGGCTGTTGCGCAAGACCTTCGTCACCCGGCCCCGCAGCCAGGGGCTGTGGGTTCGGGCTCGGCTGAAGGACAATGACCTCATCGAGGGCCTGGCGCCGAACGATCTGACCCTGCTCGAGGGGGAAGGCATTTTTCTCGTCCCACCCGATACCCGATCCAACACGCAACGGATTTTCCTGCCCCGGCAGGCGGTCGCCGAGCTGGATATTCTGGCCGTGATCAAGACCGGAGCCCGCCGAGGCCCGGCGGAAGCGGTGCAGGAGGACCTGTTCAAAGGCCAGAACTCGCCATCCTGAGTCCGGTACAATCCCCTCCATGAAGCTTGCCGAGCTCGCCCGACTTCTTGGAGCCACATGCCATGGTGACCAGGAAAAGGAGATTACCGGGGTCGAGGGGATCGAAAAAGCTGGCCCCGGCCAGCTGACCTTTGTGGCCAACCCGAAATATACCCCGTTCGCCCGTACCACCCAGGCTGGGGCCGTCCTGGTGACGGAAGAATTCGAACCGATCGCAGCCGCCACCCTGCGAACCGCTAATCCCTATCTGGCGTTTGCCCGGGCCATCGACATCTTCCACCCGGCCCCGCATTATCCTCCCGGGATTCATGCCACGGCGGTGATCGACCCGAGCGCCGAGGTGGACAAGGACGTCCACATAGGAGCCTACGTCGTAATCGGAGCCGGGGCGGTGATCGGCCAAGGCAGCACGCTGCTCCCCCATGTGGTGGTTTACCCTGGGGCTCGGCTAGGCAAGAATTGCTTCGCTCATGCTCATGCTGTGGTGCGCGAGGGATGCCGGCTGGGGGATGGGGTCATCCTGCAAAATGGCGCGGTGGTCGGCTCGGACGGCTTCGGGTTCGCCAAGGAAGACAGCGGCCGATGGCATAAAATCACGCAGAGCGGCGCCGTGCTGTTGGGAGACCAGGTCGAAGTCCAGGCAAATTCCTGCATTGATCGGGCCAGCGTTGGTGACACAGAGATTGCGAGCGGCGTCAAAATCGATAACCTGGTGCAGGTAGGCCACGGATCGAGAGTGGGCGAAAATACGCTGCTCTGTGCCCAGGTAGGACTAGCGGGCTCTTCCGGCGTTGGGAAAAACGTGATGCTCGCGGGACAGGTTGGGGTGGTGGGCCATAGCTTCATCGGGGACGGCGTGGTGGTGACCGCGCAATCGGGGGTTCCCGGCGACGTCGCACCGGGGAGCGTGATCAGCGGTTCACCCGCCTTTGACCATCGTCGTTGGCTGCGCAGTGTGGCTGCATTCAGCCGCCTGCCAGAGCTCGTCAAACAGATGCACAAAAAGCCGTAAGCTCTAGCAAAATTGAAATTTATTCATGGCAGCTTGTTCTCTTAACTCTGCATCCTATATCAGTCTCATGCCAGCAGCAGGAAGGACGATTTTGCACCTGGTCGAAGATCCCATCCGAGTTTTGCTTCTTGACGATGATCCAGAGAATTTGCTCCTCCGAGCCGCCATCCTGCGCAAGCATGGTTATTTGACGGACACTGCGAGCACCATCGAAGAAGCGGAGAAGCTCATCAACAAAATCGATATCGCTGTGCTCGATTACCACCTGGGAGCGGGGCAGTTTGGTACCGATGTAGCCGCTGATCTCCGCAACCGGCGGCCAGAAGTGCCTATCATTATCCTTTCCGCGACCCTGGAACGGCGCTTTGGCGGGGTCGAGGATATGCACCTGTTGAAGGGTTACAGCTCAGTTGACGATCTCATCACCGCCCTACGGTCGTTTGAGGCCAAGCATCGCGGGAAACCGGTGGTGGTCGATGCGCGAGACTTTTTCTATTCCCGGATTGCGATGGCGATCGGCGAGGATGTTGTGCTTGAAATTCTGGATCGTGATGGCAAGTGGATGTACGTGAACGATTCCTGCGCCCGCTTGCTGGAACGGCCGCGGGATTGGTTTCCAGGGAAGAATATGTTTGTCGAGATGCCCGATCTGGCTGTTGACTGGAAAGAGATTCTGCGAACGGTGGCGGAGAAGCGCGAGACGTATATCGATCGCACTTATCGCGGGCTGTTGAATTTGCCTCGAAAGGGAGAGGAATGGGTTTGGAATGTGTTGGCCTTTCCTCTCACGCTGCATAACAACGAGACCGGCGTGGTGCTGACGGCGCGGATTCTGGAACGCAAGACGCTGATTTGATCCTAGAGATCCGATTGCGGTCCAAAGCTGTCGGGCGACAGCCTACCCTTTGTCATCTCGACCGGAGCGCAGCGCAGTGGAGAGATCTGCGGTTTCCCTTCCCTAGCTCGGGCTCAAAAGGACAAAAGCTGTATCTTGACGGAAGCGTCTGGCAAACGACCTGGCTATGAATAAGCGTGACCATCACTACTACGTGTACATCATCGCCAGCCGAACTCATATCCTCTACACCGGAATCACCAACAATATTGGACGCAGAACGGAGGAGCACGCCAACGCCAGTTTCCCCGGCTTCACTGCCACCTACCAATGCAATCGACTCGTGTGGTTTGAACATTACCAATACGTCAACAATGCAATCAGTCGAGAAAAGCAGATCAAACGTTGGGGACGAGAAAAGAAAATTGAGCTGATAGAGCGGACAAACCCGACATGGTGCGACCTGAGCGAGCAATGGGCAAAAGAAACCGCAGATCTCTCCACTCCGCTGCGCTCCGGTCGAGATGACAAAGGGTAGGGGCGTTATCGTCCGCTACCATATTCAAAGGAAAAACAAACCGCAGATCTCTCCACTCCGCTGCGCTCCGGTCGAGATGACAAAGGGTAGGGTCGCTATGGTCCGCGACAAAGGTTGCGGGAAATGCTGCGGTGTAGTGTGCAGAGAGCAGCGCTCGATTACGACAAAAGACTGGCGTTGAACGAAGAGGCTCTATTGGCGAAGCGAAAAGTCCGCTCTATCCTGTTTGCCTTTTGTGTTGGTCTTGCTGGATGTCAGTCGCGGTTCATCGAGGTCACGATCGTGAACCAGGGACCAATGCTCCATGTGATGGAGTTCGACTACCCGAGTGCGAGCTTCGGCGCGAACCAGTTGGCCACCGGAGCCAAGTATCATTACCGCTTCAAGGTCCAGGGGCCCGGTTCGCTGTCATTGCAATATGAAGACTCGTCCGGCCATACCCGCACGGCCGAAGGACCCAAAGTGGACCTGGGTGATCAGGGTTCGCTCGCTGGTTAACGTCGCCCCGAACGGCGCCGTGACCTGGGCTCCTAATCTGACCAATCCCAGGTAAACTACCGCACCACCGATTGGAACAGGCTCGACTGCAAGAGACTGGAAAACTGGCTGTCGGAAGACGCAAAGCGCACGTCCAGAACGCCACCGTTGGAATTGATGGTGGTGTTGTCGATGGCCTGCTTCTCTTGTGCCGTGCCACTCACTTTCTTGTACAACGCCGCCGCATTCAACAACGAAGCCATGGTGGCGGCAGAAATAGTGTCCGGGGTGATGACATCGAGCGAGAACTTTACTCCATTGTCGAAACTCATCGAGTAACGCGAGCTCAACAGCCGCTTCTTCACCGTGTCATAGTCAGTCAATTGAGAAGCGTCTCCCAAGACCGTACGCATCATCGTCTGCGTGCCTTCCTGGTCAAGCACGCTCCAAACAGCTTCCGTATCGACAGAGGCCATCTGGTCGAGCATGGTGCGGTTGGTCAGAAAGCTAGGCTGCATAGCCGTCGCGCGCGTCCAGCGCAGACTTGAGCGCGTCCGTCTGCCCGAAGACCATGGTGGTCGGGTTGAGAAAAACTACCTGCATGCCCGATTGGCCCATGGGGTAAACCTTATTTTCGCGGTAGGCGATCGGCTTTACTTTCCGCTTCTTGAAGTTCGCCATGATGTCGTCAAGAGAGAACTGCCCCTGGGCAATGCCGACAATGCGGGTGTCACCCTTGGCGTGAAAGGAAGCAAAGGCCAACTCCTCAATATCATGATTCTCATCCAGGCCTGAGGTACGCAGAGCCTGCTCCAGCTGCTTCAGTTCCGGAGGCAGCACACGGGCCTTTAAATCCATCGCGGCCTGCGAGTTCTGCATGGCGTGGTAATCGACCACGATCAATTGCTGAACATCTTTAGGGATGGCGGCGCGAGCGTCCTGTCCGAGCTGAGCAGCAGTAGCGGGTAGAGCGAGCGCAAAGACGAGCCCGGCCATGCTGCTCGTTTGCATTTTCTTCGTGAATCTTGTCAATGGGTCATTCCTTCCCTGGGGGGACTACATGCAAAGATGTAAGCAGTTTTAAAAACCCAGCTTCTCCATCTTAAGCTTTATTACTAAATCGGCCATTCCAAGGGCTGCTTGAGGCGCCGTTCGAGTATCCTCTCCTCCGGCTTGAACTCTTTAATTAGACGTACCCACTCACTATCTCGCTCAAAGGCCTCTTCCGGTAGTAGACCGATGAGTTCGGCGTCTACAACCTTGGTGCCATGGGTTCGCGCCAGCCGATCCACAGCGGCAAAGGCGTGGCGGACCGGGGTGAGGCGGAAGTCCGTAATGTTGAGCGAAACCTGGGCCCTTCCCTGCACCAGCACGCCCATAGCCTTGACCCCGTCGAGACCGCCGCTGGAAGCTCGGAGCGCTTTGGCGATCGCCCTGGCCGCGGTTACATCCGGCCGCTCGAGATAGAGGTTGTAGGCGATGAGGAATTTGCGTGCGCCCACAGCGCTGGCTCCAGCGGTGGGGTGGAGTTCCGGGCCGCCCAAGTCGGGACGCCGGGCCACGTCCCGCAACACCAGCTCGCGTAAACCTTCAAACTGCCCCTGGCGGACTTGCTCCAGCAGCGCCCGGTCTGGCCGCGAAGCGGCCGCCTCGTAAAAATAGATGGGGATGTTGTGCCGCCGCCAGATTTCGAGGCCCGCCTGGCGAGCGAGGATGGCACATTGGGCCAGAGAGATGCCGCTGACGGGCACAAAAGGAATGACATCGGTGGCGCCGATACGAGGATGAACACCGCGCTGGGCAGTCAGATCAATGAGCTCGGCTGCCTTGCCGGCAGCGCGAACGGCAGCCTCGACGACAGCCTGCGGAGGGCCGGCAATGGTCACCACGGAGCGATTATGGTCGCCGTCCAACGACCAATCCAACAACGAGACCCCATCGACGTGCATGGCGTTGAGAATGGCATGCACTTTTTTGCAATCCACGCCCTCGGAGAAATTGGGCACGCACTCGATGACGGTTTCGGTCATAAGACGTCATTTCCACCACGTATAGCCGATAGAAAACTGCACGCTCGCGTTCACGCCCGGATTGGAATCTCCCATGCTGGCATTGGAGATGTGAACCGCATTGGCGGAGATAGAGATCGATTGCTTCGGCTTCACGAAGTAATGGACGCCTAGTCCGAACTGCGGCGTGTAATTGAAAACGCTGGTGCCCAGATGCCCGGGAATCGGATAGGGACCTACGGGCGGGAACTTGTGATTGGTCCAGATGAGGCCACCGGCGCCCTGGATCCAGGGCAGGAAATGACCACGGGGGGCCAGGTTCCAGCGCAGGATCAGCGGCGTGACACTCACCCCGGTGTAGGTGCCTCCTGTGGGAAAGAGATTGCTGCAGTCCAGCTCATCTCCCACCACGTAGCAGTTTGCCCGCAAGTATTTCGGGGTGTAGGCCTGCCACAGAGGAATCACCTCCGCGGCTACTTCGAACTGACCGTTCAGCAGTCCCTTTCCCATCGGTCGGGTAAGCACCTTACCGGCATGCAGGCCGGCCCAGAGAAACTTATAACTGCCCCGGTTGGCGGTACCGAAGCCGCCATTGACGAAGGCTCCGTACTCCCACGGTTTGCCGGCCAGCAGGTCGGGGCTGGGTCCCACTGTTTGGGCGGGAAGAATCGCAGCCGCAAACGTCAAAGTTAGCCCCGTGACGATTCGAGCAATATTTATTCGGATAAGCGCTTTCCCCGTTTATGGCCCGCAGGGGCTGAAGCCAAAAATTTTGTTAGCTGTTGCGGCACGACCAGCTCGTGCCCTGATACAAGGCCCAGTTTCCCGCAGACCTAAAGCCCTCTGTTCTTAGAAGATTACGTACACCAGGGCTAAAGCCCTCAATTTCTTAACCGGATCATTCCCGCGGGTTTGAAAACCCGCTTCCCCGGACTAAAGTCCGAGGCTGGCACCGATCCACTCCCGATGCGGCACGGCTCAAGTTCGTGCTCTAAGAGCGGCTTAAGGCGTATGACTCCCGACAGGATTCTGAGAGGCCTTTTGGGGGTGATTTAACCGGCAACTTCCTCGTACTGGGAAGCGTCGAGATCGAAGTTCGAGTAGACGTTCTGCACGTCGTCCAGATCTTCCAGGGCTTCGAGCAGACGGATCATCTGCGCTGCTACACTGCCCTCGAGCTTGGTGTAGGTGGACGCAATCATGGTGATCTCGGAGAGCGTGGTCTCCAACTTGGCCGCCTTGACCGCGTTGGCCACCGCCTCGTAGGCGGAGGGTTCGGTCAGAATCTCCCAGTTTTCGCCCTCGTCGTTCAGGTCTTCGCCGCCCGCATCGAGAACAATATTCATTAACTTGTCTTCATCTGCGGCTGCCTTGGGGATGGCGATCAGGCCCTTTTTGGCAAACATGAAGCGAACCGAATTTGGTTCACCCAGGTTACCCCCATTCTTCGAGAAGGCATGGCGAACTTCGCTGACCGTGCGGTTGCGATTGTCGGTGGTGACTTCGACAATCAGAGCGACTCCGCCGGGGCCGTAGCCCTCAAAGGAGATTTCCTCGTAGATGGAACCGGGTAGCTCACCGGTACCGCGCTGGATGGCACGCTTAATGTTGTCCTGGGGCATGTTCTCGGCTTTGGCCGCGGCAACGGCGCCACGCAGCCGGGGGTTGGCATCCGGGTCGCCACCGCCCTGACGAGCAGCCATGGTGATTTCGCGGATGAGGCGGGTAAAGATCTTGCCCCGCTTGGCGTCGAGGGCGCCTTTTTTGTGCTTGATTGTGGCCCATTTGGAGTGGCCGGACATGGGTACCTCTACTGCCTGTAAGAAGGCGATTTCGAAAGGCGAGTATAGCACTTACAAACAGGGGCTTTCTACGGTAGGGGGCGAGGACGGCGGAAAGCATAAACCACCGCCAGCAACGGAGGCGCCAGCAAGATTCCCCAAAAGGGAATGACAATGCCCAGCACGATTGGGAGCCAGGATCGAGGCCCAGACGGGCACCCGGGTCACCCGTTTCAGGATAAGCGGTTGCAGCAAGAGCTGGTCCAGGACAACAATGACCGCGTACATGCCGAGCAGGACACACAAGCGAACCATGCTGGGTTGGGTGACCAGGATGGAGAAGACGGGCCCCAGCGAGGGCGATCACTCCGCCGAAGTTGGGCACCAGGGTCATCAGGCCCGCGACCAGAGCCCAGACCGGCGCCAGCGGCACCTTGAGTAACAGAAGTCCGATCAGCCACAAGACCGCAACGCAGAGGCCTTGAATGGTGACCGCCCTCCACCAGTTGACCAGCGCCTTGCCGGCTGTCCGCAGATGAGTCCCGGTAGTTGAAACCGGCGGAACAGGCTCCAGTGCCTTGGAGTCATCCTGCGTTGGTGGGAAGCTCTGGCGGCATAGGATTACCGATCTGCTGACGATACTCCTGGAAATGGGGCAAAACCAAGCATCCTCACAGGCACTCCTGCTCGGGGACAAAACTGCTAGCCTATAGATATGAAATTCGGCGTGCTGGTTTTCCCTGGCTCCAATTGCGACCACGATGCATTTCATGTTCTGCATGACATCGCCGGCCAACCGGCAACGTTTCTGTGGCACCAGTCAGAGAACCTGGAGAACTGCGATGCCATCGTGATCCCGGGAGGTTTTGCTTACGGGGACTACCTGAGAACCGGGGCGATTGCCCGCTTTTCGCCGGTGATGCAGTCGGTGAAGAAGTTTGCTGCCGGCGGCGGCCTGGTGCTTGGCATCTGCAATGGTTTCCAGATTTTGTGCGAAAGCGGTATGCTGCCGGGTGCCCTGCTGAGGAATGCCGGCCTGCGCTATATCTGTAAGCAGGTTTACGTGCGGACGGAGACCGCCAACAGTCCGTTTACACAGGCGCTCAATCCTGGGCAGGTACTGAAGATTCCGATCGGGCACATGGAGGGAAATTACTTCTGCGACCCGGACACCCTGGCGGAACTGGAGCGCAGCGACCGGGTTGCGTTCCGTTATTGCACTCCGACCGGGGAGGTTACCTCCGGAGCCAACCCCAATGGATCCATTAGTTGCATTGCTGGAGTACTGAACGAAGGTAACAATGTCCTGGGAATGATGCCCCACCCGGACCGGTCGAGCGAGACGCAATTGGGCTCATCGGACGGCTTGCTACTGTTTGCGTCGCTAGTGAGCGCGATGGCCAGGTAAGTCAGGATCCTGATGATCGATATCCACCACCATTTGCTGTTCGGCTTGGACGATGGGCCCTCTGATATTGAAATTTCTGTGGCCATGGCAGAGATGTCGGCACAGAACGGGGTCACGCACATTGTGTGCACGCCCCATTCCAGCGAGCATTTCAAGTTCGACCCGGCTTTGAACCTGGAACGGCTGGAAATGGTGCGCCGGCATTTGGGCAACCGAATCTCGCTTGCGCTGGGCTGTGATTTTCACCTTATGTTCGACAACATCGAGGATGCGATCGCCAACCCGGCGAAGTACTCCATCAATGGCAAGCAATACCTGCTGGTGGAATTCCCGGATCACGGCATTTCGCAGAATATGAAGGAGATATTCTTTCGCCTGGGGATGGCTGGGTTGACCTCAATCATTACCCACCCGGAACGCAACCCGGTGCTGGCGCGGCATCCTGAAAAGATGGCCGACTGGCTTCGGGCCGGGTGCTACATCCAGATTACGGCCGCTTCCCTCACCGGCCGGTTTGGCAAGATTGCGCAGCGGGTTTCGCATGAGTTGCTGCGCCGGAATTGGGTTAACTTCATTGCCACCGATGCGCACGACCTCACTTCGCGGCCACCCATGCTGCGCGATGCATACCAGTTAGTGGCGGATAAATATGGGGTCGAAACCGCGGACCGGCTTTGCACACACAATCCGCATGCTGCGTATTTTGGTGAAAATTTGCCTCCTCAGCCAGAACCTGAAGGGCTGCACCCGGAATTGGACCCCAAGCATTCCTCGGGGCTACTTAACAAGATGTTTGGGTGGTAGGGACGGAAGGGTGCGGGTTCCGCTCCACTGCGCTGCGGTCGAAAAACATTTCCAAGAAAGGACCGCAGAACCGCAGATCTCTCCACTTCGCTGCGCTTCGGTCGAGATGACAAAGGGTAGGGTCGTTATGCCCCGGAACAGAGGTCAATGGAACGGCGGAGACTGCTAGCGAGCCTTTACAGTCCTAATCCGCCGTCTACGGCCAGGATCTGTCCGGTAATGAAATGCGGCCCCCGGGCAAAGAACAAAACTGCCTCGGCTACGTCCGTGGTTGAACCGTTGCGCTGCATGGGCGTCTTCTGGGCGAAATGCTCGTAGGCGGGGTCGACCTCTCCATTCACGATCATGCCCGGCGCCACGCAGTTTACGCTGATCTCCGGCGCAAAGGCCTTGGCCATCGTCTGCGTCAACATGTGCAGCGCGGCTTTCGACGTGCAGTAATGCCCGTGCGTAGGCCAGGGATGCAGCCCGCCCAGTGAACCGATGTTGATGATCCGTCCTTTGGCTTTGTGCAGGTGTGGATAGGCCGCCTGGGCCACAAGAAATGGGCCCCGGGTATTGGTCTCAAACATCCTGTCCCACTGAGGCACGGTAATCGATTGAAGGACCGCGGTCTCAAAGGTTCCCGCATTGTTGACCAGGATGTCGAGCCGGCCCAACTGCTCAACCACGGCTGCAACGGCTGCTGTCACGTTTTCCGGGTCGCGCACGTCGCATTGCACAGCGGTTGCGCGCACGTTGAGACGCCTTAGGTCTTCGACCGTGGCCTGAGCTTCGGCGGCGGAATCTCTGTAGGTGATGGCAACGTCTGCCCCGGCCCCGGCCAATCCCAGCGCCAGGCTCCTGCCTATGCGCTTCGCTGCACCGGTCACCAGCGCTGTTTTATGCTGCAGGCTTTTCAATCTATTGCGGCAAAGGCGTTTGCTGAGAGGGTTTGGCGCTGTTGGATTCGCCCTTCGGAGTGGTGGTGGTGGTCGAAGTTCCTTTTCCGTCGCCGTAAAGCGAATACTGCTCGGATGGCCGCTTCATCTTGACCACGATCTCTTTGCTGTCGGTGTCGATCTTGTAATCGTCGCCAAAGGTCTTCCAGCCGTCTGCAATTACCTGCAAACGCACAGTGTCCCCTATGGGGATCACGTCAATGGTGACCATGCCGTCTTCGTTGCTCTTAAGCTCGAGCGCCCCCTTATCCTTATCGCCCTCCATGGGATGGAAGACGACAGCGGCGTTGGGGATGGGCTTCCCGTTGGTCGAGCGCAATACGGTGACTTTGATGGTCGCGGTCGCTGGCGGCGGGGTGTATTTGCGTCCATTACGCTGATCCGCACCCAGCAGTGGAATGCCGGCAAGCAAGAGCACGGCAGCGGAAATCCTGCGGATGGCCATGCGAGGAAGTATAGATGATTTCGGCCTGCCCAGGCATTCATCATTAAAAAGCCTTAAAATTTGAGTGAATCTCACTCACATTTCGTTTTCCACCGCTTGACAACCGCTAGTGGGCTGGCTATCTTAGCAATTGAAGAGCGAGAGTGCTAAACGCTTCTGAACGGATCTGGCGTATCGCTCTTAAATCACCACAGCTTTACTAGTAATACGCCGCGGGGTAAACCCTCGTGCGAAGGAGAAGTAACGCAATGGCAACTGCATCAGCGTCCGTAGCTACCAGCTTCACCCCCCTTCATGACCGCATCCTGGTGCGCCGCGTGGAAGAGGGCGAATCGATTCGGGGTGGCATCATCATCCCTGACACCGCCAAGGAAAAGCCCCAGGAGGGCGAAGTGATTTCCGTTGGCAAGGGCAAGTCGAACGATGAAGGCAAAGTCTTCCCGCTCGACGTCAAGGCAGGCGACAGCATCCTTTTTGGCAAGTATTCGGGAACAGAGATCAAGATCGATGGCGAGGAATTCCTCATTATGCGTGAGGAAGAAGTGCTCGGCATTCTGAAGAAGAAATAAGCGCATCACGGCTAAGCCGGATGCGCTTTTTTACTGTTTGAAGGAGATAGAGGAATGGCAAAGCAAATTCTGCACGGAGAAGATTCGCGTCAGGCAATCCTGCGCGGCGTGAACACTCTCGCCGACGCGGTGAAGGTCACGCTCGGGCCCAAGGGCCGCAATGTAGTTATTGAGAAGAAGTTCGGTTCCCCGACCATCACCAAGGACGGCGTGACGGTTGCCAAGGAAATCGAGCTTAAGGATTCACTCGAGAACATGGGCGCACAGATGGTGCGTGAAGTTGCCTCCAAGACTTCTGACGTGGCCGGTGACGGCACCACGACAGCAACGGTTCTGGCGCAGGCGATTTATCGCGAGGGCGTCAAGACTGTGGCTGCCGGCGCAAACCCGATGGCTCTCAAGCGCGGCATTGACAAGGCTGTTGAGGCGGTTGTCGGCAAGCGCGACGAGCATGGCGTGGTGGTTGGCGGAGCACTGGCGAAGTTTTCCAAGCCCGTGACCGGCGAAATGATTGCCCAGGTGGGCACCATTTCGGCCAACAGCGATGCCACCATTGGCAACATCATTGCCGAGGCCATGAAGAAGGTCGGCAAGGACGGCGTGATCACGGTGGAAGAGTCGAAGACTCTGGAGACCCAGTTGGAAGTGGTCGAAGGTATGCAGTTTGACCGCGGCTACCTGAGCCCCTACTTCGTGACCGATCCGGATCGCATGGAAGTATCGCTCGAAGAGCCTTACATCCTGATCCACGAGAAGAAGATCAGCTCGATGAAGGATCTGCTTCCGCTGCTCGAGCAGGTTGCCCGCAACGGCAAGCCGCTGGTGATCATCGCTGAGGATGTGGACGGCGAGGCGCTGGCGACCCTGGTGGTCAACAAGCTGCGCGGCACTCTGAATGTGGCGGCAGTGAAGGCTCCTGGATTCGGGGATCGCCGCAAGGCAATGCTCGAAGACATCGCCAAGCTGACTGGCGGCAATGCGATTACCGAAGACCTCGGCATCAAGCTCGAAAACGTCAAGATCGAAGATCTTGGCCGGGCGAAGCGGGTCACGATTGACAAGGACAACACCACGATCGTGGAAGGCCGTGGCGACTCCAAGGCTATCGAAGGCCGGGTAAAGGAAATCCGCAACCAGGTAGAGAAGACGACCTCTGACTACGACCGCGAGAAGCTGCAGGAGCGGCTTGCGAAGTTGGTTGGTGGCGTGGCGGTCATCAAGGTGGGCGCGGCAACTGAGACCGAGATGAAGGAGAAGAAGGCTCGGGTTGAGGATGCCATGCACGCGACTCGCGCTGCGGTTGAGGAAGGCATCGTCCCAGGCGGTGGTGTGGCTCTGCTGCGCTCCGGCAAGGATGTGGATGACCTGATCAAGAAGCTTGAGGGTGACGAGAAGATCGGTGCAACGATCGTTCGCCGCGCACTCGAAGAGCCTCTTCGCCAGATCGTCGGCAATGCCGGTGAGGAAGGTGCGGTGATCGTGGGCAAGATCAACGACAACACCAACCCTCACTATGGCTACAATGCCGGCACCAACAAGTTCGAGGACCTGGTTGCGGCCGGTGTCATCGACCCCACCAAGGTAACGCGCACTGCCCTGCAGAACGCGGCCTCGATCGCCGGACTTATGCTGACGACCGAAGCCATGGTTGCCGATATCCCTGAGCCGAAGCAGTCTGCTCCGGGCGGTGGTGGCCACGGCGGCGGCGGTATGGGCGACATGTACTAAGCGACACGCAGTTTGTTACAAAAGAGGCCACCCGCAAGGGTGGCCTCTTTGCTTTTGCTGGTGCGGGAATTGTGACGTGAGACAATACACATAAAGTTGCGGTTCTTACACATGAGGGGGTCTGATGCGGACGAATATCGAAATTGATGATGAGCTGATGCAGCAGGCGATGCGTAGCACCGGGGAGCGCACGAAAAAGGCAGTGGTGGACGCAGCGTTGCGCCTGCTGGTAAGAACCCATTCGCAGACTGGGATCCGCCGGCTCCGCGGCAAGGTGCAGTGGCATGGAGATCTGAACAAATCTCGTCAGGGCCGCGTTCGAACTTAGCCGTCGCGATGACAATTGTGGATACGACTGTCTGGATCGATTACCTTCGGGGAGTAGCGAATCCGCACACCGACTGGCTCGATCGACAACTCGGCCAGCAGGCTTTTGGATTGACCGATCTCATTTTGTGCGAGGTCTTGCAGGGAATTCAGGGGGACTGGGAATTCGATCATACCCGTCACGAATTGTCGAAATTCCAGCTATTCTCTACCGGAGGCGAGGACCTAGCAGTCGCGTCGGCAAAGAACTATCGACTCCTGCGATCACACGGTTGTACGGTTCGAAAGACCATCGATTGCCTGATCGCAAGTTTCTGTCTGATCGAAGACCACTCCCTTCTCCACAGGGACCGCGACTTTGACCCATTCGAAAAATATCTCGGCCTTCGGATCACACGACCGCTAAGCCTTATTCAATAGCAGCCACTACTTAATTTGGAGCGGAATTTATGAGGTCCGCCAAGGCTTCGTGGACGCCGTTTCGGGTTGGTTTCAGACCTGGCTGGCGACACCTGAGCCGTCGCTCGGATCGACCAGGGACTAACGAGACTGTAACAATCCACTGTTACTGTGGCTTGGCAGCCATCACCCCGCCGGTATCTTGAGTCCTTTGTTGACGCCAGACCCGTACGGTTTCCGGTTGCAAACCTGGATTAGCTCCGGCTGGCACACCGGCACAACATAATGCTCACATTCTCCAATAAAGTCTTGCTTCTCGGTTTTGGCGCGGTGGCGCGTTGCACGCTGCCCATTCTGCTCAAACATCTCAGCATCGACCCCACCCACATCACCATTCTTGACTTTGATCCCAACGAAGCAGCCCTAAAGCCCTGGATTGAGCAAGGCGTGACCTTCGTCCGGGATCGCGTGGCGCCGGAAAACCTGGGGAGTCTGCTGGGGCGGTTTCTCTCGTCCGGAGACCTGCTCATCGATCTGGCGTGGAATATCGATTGCTGCGAAATCGTGCAGTGGTGCCACGACCACGGTGTGCTTTACATCAACACGTCGGTGGAAATCTGGGATCCTTACGCCGGAGCCGAAAACAAGCACCCTACCGAGCGCACGCTCTACTGGCGCCACATGAAGCTGCGGCGCATGATCGCAACGTGGAGCGAGCCGGGGCCGACAGCGGTGGTGGAACACGGAGCCAACCCAGGACTGATCAGCCATTTCACCAAGCACGCTCTGCTGGACATTGCGGACCGGGCGCTCGCGGAAAAAAAATTCCCCGAGCACCAGGCGGAGAAGATCGCCACGCATGCGAAGGCGCGAGAATTCAACCACCTGGCGCACCAACTGGGCGTCAAAGTGATTCACTGCAGCGAGCGCGACACGCAGATCACCAATCAGCCGAAACAAGTGAACGAGTTCGTCAATACCTGGAGCGTTGAGGGGTTCCGCGAGGAAGGAACGACCACGGCCGAACTGGGTTGGGGTACGCATGAAAAAGAGCTGCCGCCTCTCGCCTACAGGCATCCCGAGGGCCCGGAGAGCCAGATAGCCCTGGCACGCATGGGGATCAACACCTACGTCGCCAGCTGGGTGCCCCCGGATCACAACATTGTCGGCATGATCGTGCGCCACGGCGAGGCGTTTACCATCACCGAAAAACTCACCGTTTGGCAAGACGGCAAGGCGATCTACCGGCCCACAGCCCACTACGCTTATTGCCCGTGTGACGCCGCCATTGCTTCGCTCTACGAGCTGCGTGGCCGCGACTACGAGTTGCAACCGCGGGTGCGCATCATGACCGACGAAATCACCAGTGGAGCTGACATTCTGGGGGCGCTGGTGATGGGGCATCCTTACCAGTCGTGGTGGTGCGGAACCGATCTCGATATTGAGGAGGCGCGCCGCCTGGTCCCGCACCAGAACGCCACGACCATGCAGGTTGCCATTTCGGTGGTTGCCGCTTGCATGTGGATGATCGAGAATCCACGCCGCGGCCTCTCGGTGCCTGACGATTTGCCCCATGACTATGTGTTGGGTATCAGCAAACCGTACCTGGGCAAGTTCGTTTCCGTGTCTTCGGATTGGACCCCGCTGAAGCACTACGTCAACACGTTCAGCGGATATAACAAGCCACAGCTCGACCTCTCTGACCCGTGGCAGTTCAAAAATTTTCTGATCACGGAAGGCGACTGAACCCGAGCGCAGCACGATCAACTATGGACCAAAGAACACTCCTCCAACTGGCCAAAACGCACGGCACTCCGCTCATCGTGGTGGACCACAAGGCGCTGCGGGAAAACCTGGCGCAATTCCGAAAGTACCTGCCGCGCGTGCAGGCCTACTATGCGGTTAAGGCAAACGCCGATCCTGCGATCGTGAAGACTCTGTACGACGCCGGAGCTAGTTTCGACGTCGCCAGCATGGCGGAGTTTTTGACCGTTCACAAGAACATTGAGCATCTTCCGGACAAAGAGCGGCAGGACTACATCTGGGATCGCATTATTTACGCCAACCCGATCAAAGCCATTGAAACACTCCAACTGCTGGAGCCGTACAAACCGTTAGTGACCTACGACAACTACGAAGAGGTCATGAAAATCGCCCGCCATGCTCCGCACGCGGGACTGGTGCTGCGGGTGCGCGTTCCCAATACCGGATCGGTGGTCGAGCTTTCGAGCAAATTCGGCGCGCTTCCCGGCGAGGCGGTCGATCTGATCGCCTTCGCTCACAATAACAAGCTTGAGGTGGAAGGGCTGAGCTTCCACGTTGGCAGCCAGTGCACCAACCCACAGACCTACGTCCAGGCGCTTCACTTAGCTGCCGGCATCTTCGAGGAGGCCAAGACACGTGGGTTCGATCTCAAGCTTATTGATATCGGCGGTGGTTTCCCTGCTCATTACGATGCCACGGTGCCTCCCTTTACCAGAGTTGCCAAAGTGATCAACGCCGAACTGGACCGTCTTTTTCCCCAGCCGATTGAGATCCTGGCTGAGCCGGGTCGTTTCCTGATCGCTTCCGCCGCTACCTCGGTGGCTAAGATCATCGGTAAGGCCGTCCGCGGCGGCAAGCTTTCCTATTACCTGGATGATGGTGTCTATCAAACATTCAGCGGCATCATCTTTGACCACGCCCTGTACCCGCTGAAGAGTTTCAAAAAGGCTCCCACGCAAATTTGCTCCGTCTTTGGCCCTACCTGCGACGCGCTCGATACCCTAAGCATGACCGAGGAGCTGCCGGATCTGGAGATCGGCGAGTTGGTTTACGCGGAAAACATAGGCGCCTATGCCGGCGCCAGCAGCACATATTTCAACGGATTCCCCCCGGCGAAGGTGGTGCACATGAATCAGGACGTGGCGGTCACAGTGTGAGGGCGTCCAGTTTGCCGAATGCCGGGACGTTCAGCTTCTTGATCAGGACCCTGGAGTTCCGCCCGCTTTGGTGGTACTTCTCACGACGCACCGGCGGAAGATCATCCAGCGTGCCCTCCACAAAGCCGCCCTTCAACTCGAAAAAAGTAAACGCCTGAGTCGAGAGCGCGATCAATTCCGCGAGACCCATTTCGCGGGCTTTGTCTTCCACGAAGCGCATCAGCTTTCGACCGATGCCCTGGTGTCCGACCGACGGATCGACATAAAGACTGGCGAGTTCGCCCTTTTGTTGCCCGGGGTAGACGTGTAGCGCCACGCACGCGACCGGATTGTTGTCGATTTCATAGATATAGTATTCGGACAAGTTCTTTTCCATCTCCGAGCGTGTTCGCCGGACGAGTTCCTCGGCTTCCACCGCCTTTTTGGTCAACTGCTGGATCTCCCGGATATCTTTTTTCCTGGCCGGGCGGATCTGTTCGTATTCGCTGGCGTATATCAGCGTGCCGATCCCTTCGTGGGAGAAGACTTCGGCCAGCAGCGCTTCGTCCTCGTGCCCGTTCACAATGTGGACGCGTGGCACGCCTGCGGAACAAGCGGCGGCCGCATTGCTCGCTTTGGAAACCATTTCCGGCGCAAATCCCCCGCCTCCCGGCTGGAGAAGTTTTTGCAAGTCCGTCACCACCATGTGACGAATGAGCTGGCCGTTGTAATGCAAACCGTCCTGTGGGGTAATGAAAATCAACTTTACCGCCTTCAGCGCGATTGCCACCGCAACAGCGACGTTATCGGAGTTGACCCGGTATGCCTTGCCCTCGGTGCTAAAGCCGATGGGCGAAACAACCGGAACAATGTTCTGGTTCAGCAGGGGTTCGAGAATCGTGGTGTCAATCCGTTCCACCTTCCCCGTGAACTGATGGTCGACGCCGTGGATGATCCCCAGCGGGACGGTGATGACGGCATTGGTGGTCGCCGCGCCGAGATCGTTGGCCGAAAGCCCACCCAGGATCTCGTGCATGACACGGTTGGCGGCTTCAATGGCGAGTTGCAAAGTCGCGGCGTCGGTCACACCGGTGCCGTCGAGGTTGGAGGGCTGGACATGCTGCTTCTGGGCGAGCGCCTGAATCTGTTCGGCAGCGCCGTGCACCACCACCACTCGGATGTTCAAGGAACGCAAGAGGGTGATATCGAGGAGAATGTTGGCGAAGTTCTCGTCTGTGACGATACCTCCATCCACTGCGATAATGAATGTCTTCTCGCGAAATTGCGGGACGTATTGGAGGATTGCACGCAGGTCTGTGAGCTTCACCGTAGCTCCGGTCGCGATTTGGTCATGGGCGGATGTTGAATCACGTTCTATTCTAACCGGCAGGCAACGACTTCTTCGGGGCAAGATGACGAGCCGGACAATGAGATATATTCTCTCGTGACCGCCCTGTGCCGGGGGTGTGCTTCAGAGTTGTATTGGGTGAAAGGAAGAACCTGTGCTAAATCTAAAACCTCGGATTGTCCTCCTTTGGCTTGTCGCCTCGATCTTCATTGCTTGCTCGGCCACCGCCCAAACCAAACTTCTTCGCTTTCCCGACATCCATGGCGACAAAGTCGCTTTTACCTATGCGGGTGACCTCTGGACTGCCTCCACATCAGGTGGATTGGCCACCCGCCTCACCTCTCATCCCGGCGTGGAGCTCTTTGCAAAATTCTCTCCCGACGGCAAATGGATCGCGTTCACGGGTCAATACGACGGCGACGAGCAAGTGTATGTGATTCCCGTTACCGGTGGTGTCCCAAAGCAGCTCACTTTTTATCCTTCTCGCGGCCCACTTCCGGCTCGCTGGGGCTATGACAATCAGGTTTACGGCTGGACTCCCGACGGCAAATCGGTTGTCTTCCGGTCGTTGCGGGACTATTTCTCCGATGCGGACTCGCGGCTCTACACGGTTTCCATCGATGGCGGTATGCCTCAGGTTCTGCCAATGCCCAAATCCGGTGCAGGGGATTTTTCGCCGGACAGCAAGCAGATTGTTTACTCCCCGCTTTTCCGCGACTTCCGCACGTGGAAGCGTTACTCCGGAGGGTGGGCGCAGCAGTTGTACATCTTTGACCTGAAGTCGCACGCGCAGGTGAAGATCACCAGCGACGTAAGGTGTCATCGCGATCCGATGTGGATCGGCGACAAGATCTACTATTCGTCGGACAAAGACGACACGCTGAATCTCTATTCCTACGATCCGAATGCCAAGACGACCGAGCAGTTGACGAAGAGCACGAAATGGGATGTTCGCTGGCCGAGCAGCGATCATAAGGGGCGGATCGTTTACGAGCAGGATGGGGAGCTGAACATATTTGATATCGCCACCGGCGCCTCAACGCATCTGTCCATCCAGGTTCCCACTGATGCGCTGGCCATGCGCCCCTCGCGAGTCCCGGCAAGCGAGCAGATCGAGTGGAGGGAGTTGAGCCCCAAGGGGGAACGAGCGCTGATGGTGGCGCGAGGGGACGTCTTCACCGTGCCGATCGAGAAAGGAGCGACTCGGAATCTGACCAACTCCTCGAACGCTCACGACAAGTTCGCCATGTGGTCGCCGGACGGGGCGACGATCGCCTTCATCTCCGACATGGATGGCGAAGACGAAGTCTACCGGATCGATCAGGATGGGCTGGGCAAGCCTGAGGAGTTGACGCACGGCTTCCACGTCATGCTTTACCAGCCCAGTTGGGCGCCGGATGGCAAGAGGATCGCGTTCAGCGACAAGGATGGCAAGCTCTACGTATTGAATTTGGACGACAAGAAGGTTACCCAGATCGCGCAGAACCCCCGTGGGCGAATTGATTCGTATCCGTGGTCAGCGGACGGGGGGCATCTGGCCTTCACAATGGATGAACCAAGCGGCTTCACCTGCATTTATGTGTGGAGCGTTGTCGACGGGCAGGTTCATCGCGTCACCGACCCGATGTACGACTCAGGCGCGCCGGCGTGGGATACGGAGGGCAATTATCTTTACTTCATCAGCACGCGCGAATACCAGCCGCAATTGAGCGGGATCGAGTTCAACTTCGCAACCAACCGCGGCCGCTCTCTGCTGGCTCTGGCACTGCGCAAGGATGTGAAGAATCCGTTTCCACCACAAAGCGACGAGGTAACGATCACCAAGCCGGGCGAGGACGCTGCGGATAAGAGTAAGCCGGATGACAAGGCCGGGGACAAGGAGAAAGCCGACGAAAAGGGAAAGGCGGACGAGAAGAAACCAGAGAAGAAGAAGGAGCCCATTCGCATCGATTTCGACGGGCTTGCAAGACCGGGTCAGCCGGGTTCCGGTGGAGGCCGACAACTATAGCCGTCTCACGGTGACCAAAGAGTATCTCGTCTATGCGCGAGAGGGCGGGCAGTTCTACGGGCGCGACGCCGATCCGCCAACTGCATTGATTCTCTACTCGCTGAAAGACCGCAAAGAGACCACGCTGGCGGAGAAGGTTGAGGGCTTCGCAGTTTCGCGTGACGGCAGCAAGGCGCTGGTGCGGAAAGCCAAGAGCTATGAGCTCTACGACGTGAAGCCGGATAGCAAGCCAAAGACTGTGTCTACTGAGAACCTGATCGTGGACCGGGTTCCCCAGCAAGAGTGGGTGGAGATCTTCAACGAGGTGTTCCGCCGCTACCGCGACTTCTTCTATGCAGAGAATATGAATGGCTACGACTGGAACGCGTTGCGCGACCAGTACCGGCCGCTGGTGGATTATGTGGCTCACCGCTCCGATCTGAATTATGTACTGGGAGAGATGGTGGCGGAACTCAGCAACTCGCACAGCTACATTTCCGGTGGCGATATCGAGATTCCAAAACGCACGCCGGTAGCGTTGATGGGCGCGAAGGATCGAGCTTGACGCTAATGCCGGGCGGTATCGCATTGCGAAGATCTACCACGGCCAGAACGAAGAGGAACTCTATCGTTCTCCGCTAACCGAAGTGGGAGTGGATGCCAGGGAAGGCGACTACATCCTGCAGATCGACGGCCGCGAGTTAACGGCAAGGGACAATCCCTACGAGTTTCTACGTGGCAAGGCCGACCACCCCGTGCAACTGAGGGTGAACGCGAAGCCAGCCCTCGACGCCTCGCGGACGATTTCGTATCGTCCTATCACCAGCGAGACCGATCTGATCTATCTCGACTGGGTTACCCACAATCGCGAGGTAGTGGATAAGGCGACCGGCGGCAAGGTTGGCTATCTTCACCTTCCGGACATGGGTGAAAACGGGATTCGCGAGTTCATCAAGTATTACTACCCTCAAATTCGCAAACAAGCCTTGATTGTGGACGACCGTGGCAACGGCGGCGGCAATGTCTCGCAAATGCTGATCGAACGGCTAAGCCTGCCGTTACTTGGGACCGCGTTCGATCGCGTAGACCGGCAGACAGGCACATATCCATACACCGTCTTGTACGGCCCGAAGGTCTGCTTGATCAATGAGACTTCGGCATCCGACGGCGATATCTTTCCTTATATGTTTCGCCAGGCGGGTCTGGGGCCTCTGATCGGGAAACGCACCTGGGGCGGGGTGGTGGGAATCTCTGGCCGAGGGCCGCTTCTGGATGGCGGCGAGGTGTTCGTGCCTGAATTCGCTACGGCCAGCGCTGAAGGCAAGTATGTGATCGAAGGGCATGGGGTCGACCCCGACATCGAGGTTGAAAACGATCCGGCCGATGCGATCGAGGGCCGCGATCCGCAACTGGAACGGGCGATTGCGGAGATCGAGAAAGCCCTTCAGGCGAACCCAAAGACGCTGCCGCAGCGGCCCCCGGACCCGGATAAATCGCCGAAACGCTAATGCATTTTGCATAAGACAGGAAGGGTCGACAAGGGTGCATATGGCAGGGGCTAACAACCGGGCCAGACAAACAAATTGGTACGATTGATCAATGGACATCAACTACGTCGTGATCCCGGCGATCATTGTGTTGGGATTGGCTATGGGGGTGTCCTGGTCGCTGCGGCGCATCGTGCTGCTTAAAAGGAGCGGGCACTCCACAATTCGCAAATTGATCGAACGTATGCTCCTCTGGGCGTTTACAGCTGCTTTCGGGGCTGTTGGATTATCGACAGCATTCAATGCGATCGCTCTGTATTGGTATCGCCATCCACCTCCCGGCAAGATGTACCAGGTAGACGGTCACCTGATGCGATTGGAGTGCACAGGCCAAGGCTCTCCAGCCATTGTGTTGGAAGCTGGGGGTGGGAATGATGGCTTAACCTGGGCAGGCATACAGCCGAAGTTGGCCATGCACACCCAAGTCTGTTCCTATGATCGTGCCGGGTTGGGGTGGAGTGATCCGCTTCCCCGGCCACGCGATGCTGATCACGTTGCAGTTGAACTTCATGGATTGCTCGCCTCGGCGCATATTGGACTGCCGGTGATTCTGATGGGGCACTCTATGGGAGGGCTATTCATCCGCGACTACGCAGCGCATTACCCGAGTGAAGTTGCCGGACTGGTCTTTGTGGATTCATCCACGCCGCTTCAAAATCGTAATGCCGCGTATCTCGCATATGACGGACCGAGGAAGGCCACCCAGTTTCTCCTGGTATCCAATGAAATCATGTTTGTTCTCGGAATCCCAAGACTCGTTGTTGGATGCTCTGGCAAAGGTGACAGGGTAAAAGGATTGACCTCAAGGGTGTTTTATGAAGATCGGTGCCACCAGCCTGTCGGAGCAATTCAAGCCGAGGCTGATGATTTTGACCTGTCAGGCCAGGAGACAGCCAAAACGGGACCATTTGGCCACCTGCCAATCCTGATCCTCACCCATGACACAACGATCGATGTAGCTCATGGTCTTCCGAACTCGCTTATTCAGGCGTCAGAAGCGTTTCAAAACGATTTCTTGAAACTTTCCGATCGAACGCGCCGAATCATTGCGAGGGGTAGCGGCCACTTCATCCACATCGACCGTCCGGATCTCGTAGAACGAGAAGTGTCCGATTTCATCGTCACGATCCATCGGGGCGACCTTGATTCGTGGCCTCAGCAAGACCAAAGAGCCTGGCACTAGCCGAGATCCTTCTGCACTTCATCAGCTTGGCAGCCAGGTCAGCGAACGAAGCCTATAATTCCCGGCATGAACAAACCCAATCATGTATTCAATGGCGTGATGATGTGTGGTGACTGTGGCCGACCTCTGAAGGTTGGCGCTGGTGGCGTTTCGGCATGCAAGAATCCTGCATGTGTACGGAACAAGCCTGCGACCATGAAACCTAACTAGGCTGCTTGAGTCAAAGGTCCATGGAGGGTGCCCGCGTTGCCCTTTGTTTGCCTACCAATCGGCGTACTTGGTTCCATCCATCGCAGTGCCTTGCGACTTGGAAGTGACATCGAAGACATTTTGCCCTCCCATGAGTCGCTGTTCGATTCGTCCTGCATGGAGCGTAAGTTCCACTCGGCTTTGCCGGTCATCGGATCAACCGGTATGCTTCGCATAAACTTGAGCTTCTTACCCTGAGCGTCGATACCCTTCACCAGCGTCTCCAGATCAGGTGGATAGTTCATTTAGACGCGTGGGGGGACAGACGAAAAGTACCCGATAAATTAAGCACGCCAGGTTACGCAACGGAACGCCCCTTTTCTGATGGGGTACGTTTCGTCCCCGCCGGAGTCCTGAGCGCTACGCTGCCAGAGGAACCAGACCAGACTTCACGATCATCTTGTCATGCGTCAGAAGGCGAATGCCCTCAACAATCGCGGTTGCTCCGATGATTCTGTCCTGCGGATCGTTTGGGTAGGATTTTGGGAACTGAACAGAACGAACCGCTATCTCCGGAGTGATAGGGAGAACCTGCACATAGAAAGCACATTTCTTGACAAAGGAATCGACGCTCACATCGATATCGATTCGCTTGTTCACTGCCAGCCACGCAATTTCCCAAAGGCTGATTGCAGAAAGAGCAAGCGGCCCGGATTTGCGGGCCGCCAGGATTGCCTTCTTTGCTTTCGGTGAAAGGTTTTCAGGAGCGATCAGAAGCCAGACGAGAATATGAGTATCAAGAAGGATCATTCCACTCCCCAATCGCTGGCCGGGACCGTGTTCTCAATATCGCCCTTAATTCTGGCGATGCCTGCCAAGGCTCCGAAGATCTCATCCTCGCCTTCGTTTGCAGGAACCAGTTTCACCACAGGTTTGCCATGCTTGGTAATTATGACGGGGCGACCACTTTGCGATACCTGATCCATCACAGAGAGGCATTGAGCTTTGAACTGCGCGGCGGCCATTTTTTGCATGACAATGCCCCTTTTCGATATGACCAGAATAATATGACCTCTTTTGCGGTGTCAAGCCTCTCGATTTTCGGCTGCGTGCGCGAAATGTCTGTGGCTCGACCTCCCACAGCTGAGTTTCGTGGACAGGAGTTTCGGAAGAATACGGCGACCTCCGAAAACTTTTGGATACAGCGCCCCTCATCTGAGCGCCGGAGGGACTTCAACCCTCCTGAACAATGCGCTGCTCAGCGCACACTATGACGCAGTCCGACCCCTCCAAAACGTACCTGTCCGGAGATGGCTCGCCCGGTCGCATGTTGCCGTAAGTGACGAGAGGAGCGCTTTTCGGGAGTAGTCCGGGAAGCTGCGGCCAAGAATCTGGCACTGGAGTTGGAAAACCAGGGGACTGACGAAAAGTACCCCTTCCAGACGGAGTAATCACCACCCGAACGGCTTCGGTGTGCGCGGCGGAATAGTGGTTACCCCGTCGTCCCTTATCGCTACCAGGCCCTTATCGCTGCCAGTCAGGATTTATTTTCGAGTTATCGGGATCCGCGCTCAAACGCCCCCTTACCGCAACCCGGCGAATGGTTTCAGCAAGCCGCCGAGGCGTATCCCAACAACTCGGTTAGCCACCGAACCGGAAACGGCATCGTCTGGCGCAGTGCCGTTGTGATGGCTCTTTCTGAGAGAGGGTTCCATCGTTGTTGGACCGTTTCCTGAGCTGCAGCCGGAGCGGTACTAGACCAGGAGGAACCGCTTACGAACGTGGGGAAATCCCTGACGAAAGTACCCATGAACCTGTGAAACGTGCGCCAGTATAGGGTTTTGACAGATTGGTATGGCCGATGTACCATTGCCGCTGCCTGGAGAAACCACGATGAATTTGTCGCCTGCCGCCCCAGCCCAGCATCCCGAGTAGGCGCGGAGGGGGACTTTCACGGGGACCTAACTTGCTGAACATTTGCTGCCGGACAGAACTAGCCAGCATTCATTGGAGGTTGCCTATGCCCAGAACATCAAACGTCGCGAGAATTTTGTTGCTCCTATCCATGGCCCTGACGGTGGCGCACGCACAAATCTCTACAGGAACCATCGTCGGAGCCGTGCAGGACAATACTGGCGGCGCCGTCCCCAATGCCTCCGTAACACTCACCCAGACCGCGACCGGTCAGGCACGCCAAACACAGACCAATGATCACGGTCAGTTCAATGCCCCATTCCTGCCCCTGGGCAGCTACAGCGTCTCTGTGTCAGCACCCGGCTACGAGACGCAAACCATCTCGGGGATTAATCTGCAAGTGGATCAGACGGCGAATCTCCATATTGCGTTGAAGATAGGATCGGTCAGTCAAACGGTCCAGGTTACCGCTGCTTCACCGTTGTTGGATCAGGTCACGTCCTCTCTCGGTCAGGTGATCAACAACAATGAAATCCTGAATATGCCATTGAACGGGCGCAACCCCTTCGCACTAGGGCAGCTGGTTGGCAATACCACGGCCGTCTCCGCTGCGACCGGAACGGGAACCAACATGCCGTTCATTGCCGGCGGTGGCCGCTTTACCGAGATGGATGTCTCGCTCAACGGGGTCGACAACAACACGTTTGCGACTGCTGGGTCGATCGGCCGGCAAGGCATCGCGATTATCCCCTCGGTCGATGCCGTTCAGGAATTCAAAGTCATCACCAATAACTTCGCCGCTGAATATGGCCATGCAGCGGGCTCCATCGTAAGCGCAACCATCAAGAGCGGCACGAATCAATATCACGGAGTGGTTTTTGAATTTCTGCGCAACGACGACTTTGATGCCAACAACTACTTCACGAACCTTGCCGGCGAACCGCGGGCTCCCTTCCACCAAAATCAGTTTGGCGGCACACTCGGTGGTCCGATACTGCGCAACCGGTTATTCTTCTTCGGCGATTACCAGGGCACACGACAGAGCAGCGTGAGCGGTAGCTCCATCGAGAACATCCCACCACTTGCCTTCCGTACCGGGGACTTCTCTTCCAGTCCCACCGTCATCTATGACCCCAGGACGCGTCACATAGGGCCCGCGGGTACGGTCATCGCGTCGCCGTTCCCTGGCAATAAGATTCCCGCAGACCTGATCAATCCGACTTCTGCGGCAATCCTCACGCTGATTCCTGATCCGAACTTCGGAACGCCCGGCGCAAGCACACGGAACTACTTCTATCAGGCTCCCCAATTCAACAACATTGATCAGGGAGACATCCGCATCGACGCCACCATCACGCAAAAGAATAGTATTTTTGGAAGCTATTCCATCTCCAATGGTTACCAGCCCGCCGTGGGATCCTTTCCCGGCTTCATCGGAGGAGGCTCTTCGGCGCTTAACGACTCGGATCAAATTACGTTGTCCGATGTGCACATTTTCACTGCGTCTCTGATCAATGAACTAAGGCTGGGTTACCTGCGCAACAACGGGACCCAGCCGGGCAGCGGTCAGGAGGGCGCTAGCTTTGGCCAAAAGAACGGACTCGGCTTCTTTCCTGCTCCGGTCCTGGGATTTCCCGCGATCTCTTTCGACTACTCTGGCGGCTTATCCGGTTCCACCGAGTTCACGGGCTTCGGCGGTGGTGATAAGAACCTGAATATCCTCAGCACCAAACAGATATCCGACAATCTAAGCTGGACCCATGGACGTCATTCGTGGAAATTTGGCGCGGATATTCGCCATTCACGCTTCGACGTGCTCAAGGGTGATCCATTCTTCGGACAAGATATCTTCGGAGCTATCTTCACCTCCAGCTCCGACGCATCTGGTTCGGGTCTTCCGCTCGCTGATTTCCTACTGGGATATCCTTCAGAGATCAACGGTTCACCAATGCTCGCTGAAGGGCGGCAGCTGAATGCTTATGCCGGCCTATATGCCCAGGACGACTGGAAGGTTACTAACCGGTTGACGCTCAATCTGGGCATCCGCTATGAGTTATACACGCAGCCGATCGACTCAAATAACTTAGGCAGTTTGTTCGACCTGGTTACGCACGAATTCGCTGTGCCTAGCCAGGGAGGCTTTAGCCGCGCCATCGTGCAGGGGGATCACAACAACTGGGCCCCGCGCCTCGGTCTGGCTTACCAGGTCACTCCCAAGTTCGTGGCGCGCGGCGGCTATGGCCTGTTCTATGCGATGCGCGACCAAAACCAATCGGTTACCCAATTCTCTGGCAATACTCCGAACGTTCCCACGGTATCGCTCCCGCCCATCAGCGCCACTGAGACAGTAACGCCGCCTTACACCATCAACACCCCCATCACGGTGTTGCCGGCAACGACGACCCTCGACGGCTTTACCCCGACCAAGCCCTACAGCGTCGAAATCAAAACCCAATCCCTTAAGAACGCTCTGATGCCCCGGTTGTATCAGTACAATCTGGACCTGCAGTATCAGATCACGAACGGCACACTGATCGAAGCCTCCTACAGCGGAGCCCTGGGACGCGACCAGGCTTCCTTGTTCATCGATGGAAATCAAGTTCCCTTTTCAGCCGCGGTCGCAGGACAAAATAAACAGGTTAACCGCCCCTACTCAAATATCGACGCCAACGTCCTCGGTGTTTATTCCAACGCTTCCTCGAACTACAACGCTCTCAACGTCAAAGTGCAACAGCGGATGGCTCATGGGCTGGCGTTTCTGGCGAATTACTCGTGGCAGAAGAATATTGAGTCACAGGGCACCGGACCCGATTCCTACAACCAAAACGGCGGCACCAGTATTGCCCTGGATACCTACGACCTATCGAAGGAGCGCGGCGTCGCACCTATCAACGTTGGTCAAACCTTCACCACCAGCGCCATCTATGAGCTTCCCTTCGGAAAGGGTAAGAAGTTCATGTCGGGAGGAGGAGTTGCTGAGCGGCTGCTCGGCGGATGGATCGTGAACGGCATCCTTACCCTGCGCGGTGGGTTCCCCACAGACATCCGTACCAACGTCCTCCCCCCGGTGTTCAACACGTTCAACGTAGCGAGTTGTGTTCCTGGCGTGCCACTGAAACTTCCTAATGCCGGCGTTGACGGCTGGTTCAATCCCGCAGCTTTCACCGTTCCGGAGACAACACCGAGTGTGACGGGTGCGCCCATTGAGGAGTTTGGTAACTGCGGCCGGCGAATCGGCGTCGGACCCGGATTAAAGAATCTTGATTCTTCCATCTTCAAGAATTTTTACTTCAGCGAATCGCAACGCTACTATCTGCAATTCCGCACCGAGTTCTTCAATACCACCAACACACCCGGGTTCTCACTGCCCTCGGCCAGCGATCCCACACTTACCTGTGAGGGGGCGCCCGGCGCGATTTGTAATCAAACCAATCCAAGCTTCGGAAAGTTGTCCGATGGGAGCGCAACGGGCAGGCAGATCCAGTTCTCTGCCAAGCTATATTTTTAGCCAGACAGAACGACGGAACGTAAACCGTGGTTTGGAGTGACCAGTGGAGAGTACCAGGAGAACATTTCTCAAGCAGGCAGCCGGTGTCTCTGCTGCCTGCCTTGTCGGGCTTGACCGGGCGCCCGGCGTGGAGGCGGCCTCGCTTTCGGGCGCGGCGGCCAGTTCCTGCGAATGCATCATGGTACGACCGCCCGATGCGCTGGGCCCAATTAAGCTTTGTCGAAGACGATCCCGGTAACTACGACCAGCAATTCTGGCTGGACTATTTCAAGAGAATCCATGCCGACGCCACGCTCCTGAATGCGGGCGGCTGCGTGGCTTTCTACCCCACGAAGATTCCTCTGCACTACCGTAGCAAATGGCTGGGGGATATGGATGCTTTCGGCGACTTAGCTCACGGCTGCCGCCAAATGGGCATGAACGTGGTGGCACGAACTGACCCGCACGCATGCCACAAAGACGTGTACGACGCTCATCCAGACTGGCTGGCCGTCGACGAAAACGGAAACAAGCGCCAGCATGCCTCGGATCCTGACTTCTGGCTGACCTGCGCCTTAGGACCCTACAACTTCGACTTCATGACCACCGTCCATCAGGAAATCATGTCGAAATACATGGTGGACGGTGTCTTCACTAACCGATGGGCAGGATCGGGTATGTGTTATTGCGAACACTGCCAGAAAAACTTTCATGACTTCTCGGGCCTTGATCTTCCCCGAACCAGCAATCCTCAAGATCCCGCCCAGCGCCAGTACATCATCTGGCACCAGGCGCGGCTATTCGAGTTGTGGCGGCTTTGGAACGCAAAGATACAGGAGATCAATCCCCAGGCGAGCTATATCGCAAATGCCGGCGGCGGCGCGCTTAGCCTCTTAGACATGAAAACTGTTGGAGCGCTTGCACCCACTTTGCTGGCGGATCGACAGGGCAGAGCAGGCCTGGTAGCTCCCTGGGCCAGCGGTAAGAGCGCCAAGGAATTCCGCTCCACCCTGGGCCGCAAACCCATCGCGGGTATTTTCAGTGTTGGCCTGGAAGACAAGTATCGCTGGAAGGATTCGGTTCAGAACGGAGACGAGATCCGCCTCTGGGTTGCCGATGGCATGGCTCAGGACTTTCGTCCGACCTTCACCAAATTCAACGCCAAGCCATACGACAAGCGCTGGTTGCCAGTGGTGGAAGAAATCTACAAGTGGCACTACGCGAACGAAAACTATTTCCGCAACGAAAAACCTCTCGCCCGCATTGGCATGGTCTATTCCCAGCAGACCGCCACGTTTTATGGCGGCACAAATGCAACCGCCACTGTAGAAGATCCGGCGCTTGGCTTCTACCAGGCACTGGTCGAAGCCAGAATTCCCTTTGAAATGGTGCATGACCACTTGCTCGATCGTGAGCATACCGATCAATTCCGCACGTTGATCTTTCCCAACATCGCCGCGCTTTCGACGGACCAGTGCAATCAAATCCGCGAATTTGTAGAGCGTGGAGGCAGCATCGTCGCTACCTACGAGACCTCGCTCTACGACGAGTGGGGAGTCCAACGGAAAGACTTCGGCCTGGCCTCACTCTTTGGAGCTTCTTTTGCCGGCAGCAAAGAAGGCCCCATGCAAAACTCCTACCTTTCTTTGGAAAAGGATCCCTCCACTGGCCAATATCATCCCGTGCTCGCCGGATTCGAGGACGCAAACCGGATCATCAATGGCATCCACAGGGTTCACGTAACGCCGGTAGACGAAAGCCTGCGCTCGCCACTGGAAGTCGTATCGACTTATCCCGACCTTCCTATGGAAGAGTGCTTTCCGCGGGTAAAGCCGCACGACGCAGGAATTTTTCTGCGCCAGGCCGGACCAGGCCGCGTCGTCTATTTCCCCTGGGATATCGACCGGACCTTCTGGGAAGTGCTCAACACGGATCACGCAAAACTATTACGCAATGCGGTTCTTTGGGCGACTAATGAGCCGGCTCCTCTTTCAGTCGAAGGCAAGGGTATTCTCGACGTCTCCATTTGGGCGCAGAAAAACTCGATGACCGTGCACCTGGTGAATCTCACCAATCCAATGATGATGAAAGGCCCGTTGCGCGAAGTGATCCCGATTTCCTCGCAGCAGGTGCGTATTCGCCTTCCGGAGGGCAAACGAATCACCAGCGCGCGTTTGCTGGTCGCAGGGACTGAAACGCACTACCGCAAGGAGGGCGACATGATCTTGATTGATGTACCTTCGATCGGTGTGCACGAAGTGATTGCACTTGATCTCGCGGTGTAACAGAACGAGCAAATCCCAGGAGATAGACAAGGTTACAAGACCTATGACCGACATTTTTGACATAACCCGTAGAGAGTTTATTCGTAACTCTGCCCTTCTATCTGCTGGTACAGCCTTGGGGCACGCTGCGGTACTGCCGCAGAACTCCACTGCTCCCGGTCCGGCAAGTTCGTCAGGCTATGTGCCCGCACCCGTGTTTCCCTACGGCGCTGTCTATTTCCGCAAAACCAACCCACCGGAAACGGACTGGGCGCGTGACCACCAGACCGCGGCCCAGGTGGGGATGAACATCTTTCGCCACTGGTTCATGTGGTCGGCCATCGAAGTGGCTCCAGGCAAATACGATTGGTCCGACTACGACCGGATGATGGACCTTGCCGCAAAAAACGGGATCAAAGTGGTTCTCGAAGAACTGGTAGGCTGTGCTCCGGAATGGGCGTTCCGCAAGTACCCCCACGCCCGATACCTCGGAAGCGACGGGTTCGTCGTAGACAGCACCGTGTCGGAGAGCAGCGCAACTGGCGGCTTTCCTGGATTGTGCCTCGACAATCCGGACGTGCAGGCTCTTGCCCAGACCTTCCTGGTGGCGCTGGTGGAGCATTTCCGCGATCATCCCGCGTTGTTTGGCTACGACATATGGAACGAGGGCACATCGTTCGGGGGAAATCCGCATCGCATGTATTGCTATTGCGAAGGCAGCAAGCGAAAACTGCGCGAGTGGCTCAAGCTCCGTTACGGAACCCTCGATAAAGCGGCGAAGGCCTGGCACCGTTACAGTTACCAAACCTGGGATGACGTCGAACCTCCACGATCGTTTTCCGGGTATCCCGACAGCCTCGACTGGCTTGAGTTCCGCATCGACAATGCGTACGGCCTGTTCGATTCGCGGATCAAGCTGTTTCGCAAGCTCGATCCTAAACATCACATCACTGCGCATGGAGTTTCAGGAACCCTCATTAGCTTGCCTTCCGCCTCGCACAATGAATGGCGCTCGGCTGCAGAGGTCGATATCTGGGGGTTGACGTGGATCGCGGCCAGACAAGGTGACGAACCCTGGAAGCAATATCAGGCCGTCGACCTGGTGCGCGGGGGAGCACGCGGCAAACCGTTCTGGCATGCGGAGGCGCAGGGTGGCCCGCTGTGGATGCAACCCCAGGTCATCGGCCGCCCGAGAGATGACGGTCGCATTCCCGACGCGGAAGATGTACGCATCTGGAATCTCGTCTCCTGTGCCGCCGGCGCCAAAGGCATTCTCTATTGCCGCTGGCGACCCGCTCCTCGACGGGCCCCTGTTTGGCGCCTTTGCGCCCTTCGCGATGGATGGCTCGATCACGCCGCGAGCGGAGATGGCAGGACGCGTCGCGCGCTGGGCAAACGAACATCCGCGGCTCTGGCAATCGAGCCCGGTCAAGGGCGATGTCGGACTGGTATTCATTCCGGAATCTGAGACCTTCAACTATGTGCAGCAGGGCGACACAGATTTCTATTCCCAATCGGTTCGCGGAGCGTATCAGGCTTTCTTCGATTCCAACATCCAGCCTGATTTTGTCGCGCTCGACAACATCAGGGAATACAAGATGATCTACCTGCCCTATCCGGTGATGTTGAAGCAGGAAACTGTCGCCAAGTTGCGCGCTTATGTCGAGCAGGGCGGCACGCTGGTTAGCGAAGGTCTCCCTGCCTACTTCGGCGATCATGGCCACGTGGGCACAGTGCAACCCAATTATGGTTTGGATGAAGTATTCGGGGCGCGAGAAAGTTACGTCGAATTTACCCCCGATATCTCCAACGATCTCATGCTTGAGGTCAAAGGCTCCAAAATCTATGGGCGCTACTTCCGCCAAGATTATGAATTGCACGGCGGAGAGGCCGCGGGACATTACGCGAATGGCACCATCGCCGCGGTTGAGAACAAATTCGGCCAAGGCCGTACTTTACTCATCGGCTCCTTTCCGGGCGGCGGCTATTTCTTACACCACGCTTCCCCTACGAAAGATCTGTTCGCGAGCCTGCTTACAATGGCGGGAGTCGTTCCCCAGGTGACGATCGACGATAAAAACGTGCAGGCCAGACTTCATCAAGGTGCTGGGGGTACTTACCTATGGGTAACCAACCCAACCAACAGCGTACGTCAAGTCAAAGTAGGCCTCGCGCCTGCCGCGGGCAACTACAAGTCCGGAGAAGATATCTGGGGAAAACAGAGTGTTGCGGTAGATGCCGCGCAGGTGACTGTAAGTGTCGGCGGTCGCGACGCGGCAGTCATCGCTCTGCTATAAACCGGTCTCTTTTGCTTCGAGGATAAATTGATGATGAAAATCTGTGCCGTTCTCGCGGCTTTCGTGGGTCTGTCACTCATCTGTTCGACCGCTGTCTCCCAGACATCTGCCGTGGCGTATTCACGGCAGGAATTGCTTCAGCTCGCAAAACAGATGCGCGAGGAAGCGAAGAACTCAGGGAATCCGGAAGCCAGTCCGATCGAGAAGCATTTGGATAGCTCCACCATCCTTGCCTATCGCAACAAAGACGGAAAAGGTGAGTTGCATGAGCAAGCAGCGGATGTATTTGTTGTGCTTCAGGGCGCTGCCATATTGGTCACGGGAGGTACGCATCACGAATCCCGTGACGACAGCTCCCGGTGAGATACGAGGCGCGGCCGTACAACAAGGCTCCCGCAAAGACCTGAAGGAGGGAGATATCGCGCATATTCCCGCCGGCGTTCCTCATCAAGTGCTGGTACCCCAGGGCGGATCTTTCACCTACTTTGTGGTCAAGGTTCCGCTGAAATGAAGAGCAGCATGTCATCTATCCATGAATAGCGCCTGGCAGCAAACCTATAACTTATTCGGGCATAGCCTCCCCACTTCGGCAGCCGTTGCCGCGATCCCTATTGTCACGCTGCTGTTTCTGCTGGGTGTGATGCGTAAACCTGCCTGGTTCGCCTCCCTTTTCGCCTTAGGTGTCACCATCGTGTTGGCGGCCGCCGGTTATAAAATGCCCGCCCGGTTGATCCTTAGCTCCGCAACCTATGGCGCGGCATTTGGCTTGTTTCCCATCTCATGGATTGTGCTGTGGGCGATCGCCCTTTATCAGGTCACGGTAAAAACAGGCAAGTTTCACGTCATCCGCGCATCGCTGGGTTCGCTCACCACCGATCTGCGATTGCAGGCTTTGCTGGTCGCCTTTGCATTCGGTGCATTTGTAGAAGGAGCCACCGGGTTCGGAACGCCGGTTGCAGTCGCTGCGGCTATGCTGGTTGGCTTCGGATTCTCGCCGTTCTACGCGGCTGCACTTTGCCTGCTGGCGAATACGGCTCCTGTTGCCTTCGGTTCCATCGGCATTCCGGTGATCACTTTGGCCGGGATCACCGGCTTACCGCTTGCCGCCTTGAGTGGAGCCGTAGGACGTCTTTGTGCGCCCCTCTCCATGATTATCCCCGGATACTTGATCACCACCATGGTTGGCTGGCGTCGGATGTGCGAGGTGTGGCCTGCCGTGGTTGTTGTCGGCGGAGTGTTTGGCACAGTGCAATTTCTGATGTCGAACTTCGTGGGGCCGCAACTCACCGACATATTAAGTTCGCTCGCAGCCCTTGGTTGCCTCCTGCTGCTCTTGCGGTTCTGGCGCCCCCGCCGCCTGCTGCAGGTAGGAGATGGCGGCGGCCACGCGTTTGTAGATGCCAAAGCTGAGTTGCCAGAAGACAAAGCACACTACGGAACCCGTGAAATCCTGGGTGCATGGATGCCCTATGGCTTGCTGGTCGTTTTCGTCTTGTTGTGGGGCTTTAAGCCGATTCAGGCCTTACTTAATTCCGTAACTGTGACTTTCCCATGGCCGTTGCTGCACAACCAGATCCAACGAATGCCGCCTGTCCTATCCAGGCCTTCGCTCTATGCCGCACTCTACCAGGTAAATTGGCTGTCTGCTGCGGGAACAGCTTGCATGTTCGCGACCCTGGGCTCTGTCCTGTTGTTGCGCATGTCCGCAAGAGATTTCGCCCAGCTCATGCTATCCGTAGGCCGTCAGTTGCTCCTACCAACCATAACCGTCACGTCCGTGCTCTCCATGGCGTTTGTCATGAACTACTGCGGAGCGACCGGCACCCTGGGACTGGCCTTTGCCGGATCGGGGGTCCTGTTCCCCTTCTTCAGCCCGCTCCTCGGCTGGCTGGGAGTATTTCTGACTGGCTCAGACACATCTGCCAATGCGCTCTTTGGAAGCTTGCAGGTTTTGTCCGCAGGCCGATTGGGGTTCAATCCCGTGCTGATGGCAGCGGCGAATTCAGCAGGTGGTGTGATGGGCAAGATGATAAGCCTGCAGACCATCGCCGTCGCTACCGCGGCAACCGGCCTGTCGGTGTCCGATCAGTCAAAACTATTTCGTTTCACCCTGCGGCACAGCATTTTGTTGACTGCGGCCATTGGCCTGGAAGTGCTCCTGTATGCATACGTGTTTGTTGCTCGGTGATTTTGTGAAATGCCAATTCGAAGTAAAGGGGTGATCGTATCATGGCAAAGCTCGGGTTTCTAGGATTGGGCATCATGGGTGGTCCAATGGCGCGTCAGTTAGCCGGAGCGGGCCACACTTTATCAGTTTGGTCACATAACCAAAGCAAGGCGAGACAGCTCGCTGCATCCGTTGGAGCAAGCTTCTGCGAATCTCCAGAAGCGGTAGCCAAACAGAGCGAATGCGTTTTTCTTTGTGTCGGCGACACCGCTATGTCGCGCAGAGTCATTCTGGGACCGAAAGGATTAGTTCAAGGCGCGCAAGCTGGATTTGTCATCGTCGACTGCAGCACGGTGTCTCCGCATGAGAGCTCGTGCATCGCGAAGGAACTCGCCGAGAAGAAGATTGATTTCCTTGATGCCCCGTGTACCGGTTCGAAGGCCGGCGCCGAGAATGGCACGCTGACGTTCATGGTGGGCGGTCCTCCGGAGGTATTCGAACGCGTTCGCCCCTGGTTCCAGGCCATGGGCAAATCTCTTTATTACTGCGGAGAATCGGGGATGGGTTTGCGCGCCAAGCTAACGCAAAACCTGATCCTGGGAAACTTGCTTCAGGCCTTCAATGAAGGTTTGGTGTTAAGCACCAAGGGCGGGGTCGATCCTGACCTGATGCTCGATATTCTCAACAATAGCGCAGCCCGTTCCGGGTTGATCGCGGCCAAAGCACCCGCCGTTTTCAAACGCGATTTCGGCGCCAACTTTTCCGTTAAGTGGCTCTCGAAAGATCTTCGCCTGGCCATCGATCTGGCCTCTGAACTTGGGGTTCCGATACCACTCACCTCGCTGGCACAGCAGCTCTACCAATCCGCCATGGCGAAGGGTTATGGCGAGGAGGATATATGCGGTTCGATCAGAGTTCTGGAGGAACTAGCGGGTTGCGAAGTGACGACGACAGAATCCCTAAACGGGAAGCAAGGTTAGCTGGTCAGTCTTTCGCGTAATTGCTGTGTGGATTACCTGACTTTCGAGTTCACGGCTCGTTGCCCGGAACCGGTTGTTTTTTGCATTTCCCGCTGCTCGACCACTTGGGTCACTAATTTCATCGTTTCTTCAAGATGGTGACGCATCTCAGACCGGGCACTCGCCGGTTTGCGCCGCGAGATGGCCCGGTATATGGCTACGTGGCGCTTAAGAACAAGTGGCGCTACATCGGGAATAAGGAGTTTGTAGTAAATCCACTGCCGCATCAGATTGCGCAATAACTGAACCGCATTCCGCAACACTTCATTCCGGGCAGCCTGGCAGATGGCGATATGAAACGACATATCCGCTTCAAGAATGGAATCGCCTCTCGCGATGCTGTCGCGCATCGCCTGCACCGCCTCGCCGATTCTGGCGATATCTTCGTCCGAACCCCGCTCGGCCGCTAAACCGGCGAGATTCTCTTCGATGATCGTGCGCGCTTCCATAATGTCGTGCAGCTCGGTGTGATCGCTGCCGGTAAACGCCCACAACAGGGGACGAGACAAAAATTCCGTTCGCGGGCAGACGAACGTTCCATCTCCCACCCGGCTATCAAGCATGCCGATCAATTCCATGGCCTTGAGCGCCTCGCGCAGCGAGGTACGGGCTATACCCAATTGCTGGCACAATTCGCGTTCCGGCGGAATTCGATCCCCCGCCTTCCAACTTCCCTTCACAACATGGGAAATCAGTTGTTCAAACGCGGCCGCGGTAAGGGTAGTCCGAGCGATCGGCGTCACGGCTTTCAGTGCACGGCCCATGCTGCGTAACTCCTTCAACGACGGCGATCAGTTCCACCTATTTTAACGTGACCAGCTTGGTCTGACCAATAGGCCAAGCAAGATCAGGAAGGGGCGCCACCCGCTGACCCGACGCCGGTGCGCTAGTTTTGGGGGATTTCAGGCTAATCGTAGTACTCCAGGCCCAAGTGGGTAATCAGAGACTCGCCCTGGATTATGGCGCAGCGTGTTCTTCAGCTCCATCAGTCGAATGAATAGATCGCGGTCCGGAAAGGCCCTGGAGCTGTGATGGGCGACTTCCAGTAAAGGCATAGCCACTCCTGGATCCCAAGTCCTTCAGTTCCGGGGTGCGCAGCCAGGTCCAGGAAGAGCACCAGGTCGAGCGTCGAAACCCGCGTCAACCACGCCTCAGACTTGGCCGACTCCGCCGTCGTCCATCAGGTCCACACCCGTCATGTAGGAATCTGGATGCCGAAGGGTCCCCGGTACCCGACCCATGGAACAGACGAAGTAACCACCATCGGAAATGCCGCGCATCCGCAAAGGTTGGACGATCCACAAGGGCTTGGGAACATGCGAGACGCCTTGCCTCCAAAACGTTAGACCTTGGGCAATTTGTTGACGTTCCAGTCCCCACCGAGAGCCTTGATCAGCAGGGCGCTGGCGTCGAGTTGTCTGCGCCGGTAATACTGAGCGTAGGGTTCTTGTCGGGATTACTCACAAAACCTCCCGTCTGGTGGGCATAGAAGATCAGAGGCATTTTCTTATGCACTCTGACCTCTAGCACGGGCGTGCTCTATCTGCAGCCTTTGCACTTCAGCTGCGGGACCGAGCGCCCCGACGTGGTATCCCAGGCGGTTCTCCACATCGCCTGGCTTGTGAAAACCCTGCTCAAACAGAGCGTGCAGTCTCGCTTGAGCAGCAGGCCGCCCTAACGAGGCCGTAAATGCTTCCCACTCCGGTACTATCTCCGCATCAGAGGGAAGGCTATTCAGGTTGACCAAGCGCTTCGTCTCTGCAATTGCCTGTCTGTCGAAGGTCGAGATTCTTCTGGCGAGTGCATCGACAAAGGCGTCGAGCTGACTGTCAGACAGCGAACGATTGACATAGCCATACAACTCGGCAAGGTCGCCGTTCACATCATCCGCACCCAACAACACTTCCAACGCTCTTCCACGCCCCATCAGCCGTGGCAGCCGAGCCATGGGTCCACCACCGGGGACCAAAGCCGCTCCTACCTCCCATTGAGACAAAACAGCCTTTTCACGGCTGGCAAACCGCATGTCGCTAGCGAGAGCAAGCTCGCTGCCGACGCCCGTGGCACGCCCCCGAATAGATGCTATCGACACAACAGATGCTCGACTCAAGCGGGCAAGCATATCCGGCAACGGCTGCAATCCTGTTCGCCCCGCAGGAAATTTTGCGGACTCTTCGGGTTTCGCCAAGAAGTCATAGTGGGTAAGAAAGAATCCTTCCACGGCGCTGTCGAAAACGACCACTTTGACTCGCTCGTCAGATTCGAGCGATGACACTATCTCCTCGAGTTGCGGAATGTTAGCAGGTCCAAAAATGTTCAGTGGAGGAATATCGAACGTCACCCGCCAGTAGTCCTTGGATTCCCGCACTAACCGAATTTCGCCGATTTCGCCCTTCTCGCCCATTTCCATCTCCCCATACCCGTCGAATAAGTGAACATCCAATAAGAGGGATGATAGGGACAGCAGGTACAACATCACAATTGGACAAAGGTATTGCCGATACCTTGGTGTCACTTGAAGGCGAGAAGTGCACTACCCACGCAACGAATGAGCGGTACGTCTGATGTGATTAGACTTGCTCTGAGTCATCAGGAAGGTGCATGGGAGAGTTTCTGAGCTGGTACCCGAGCAGCTACAGTAAGGTTGGGAACGGTTAGTCGGGCAGTTCTTCGATGGAGCGAGGCTCCGCCATCGGGCGCCCCTCGACGGTACGGCGAAAATGGCTCGATGCCTCGTAAGACTTGAAGCGGGCGCGCATGATGTTGCCCAGGGGGCGATGTGAGGCCAGACTATGCCAGGGATTGAAGCTAAGCTGCTCGTCAACCCAGACCCTGCGGGCATCCGAGTACGCATTTTGAGGTTGAGCCGTGATGCGGGCAACCGTTAGAGAGGGACTGAGGCGCTCGTCCCATTCGACGGAGGCATCCTCGACAGGCATCTTCGCGAGGTCGCTGCAAAGCTGAACGCGTAACTCCCAAACTGCCGTTTCCTTTTGAAAGAACGCAACTATGCTGTCCTTCACAGAGTTCCATGAGTGCGGATGATCGACGTGTTTGCCTCGCAGCGCAATGAGACTATCGGAGACGGGAACTAGGCGCATTTTGCCAAAGTAGTCACCGAACCGCAGAGGCGCCGCAGTGTGATACGTCTCCCCGAGTGGATGCGTAGGAGGATGGCCAAAACCCTTCAGGAAGCCGGATTGTTGTCCGACTAGTTCGAGGGTTTCTTCCGCTGTCTGCGCTGCTGAGCTAACCAGCTGCTTCAATGCGTCGGAATCATCCGTATGTCTTGCGCGCAACTGAATGGCTTTTAGGAAGTCGTCTGCCTGGGCCGCGAATGTGCTGGAATTGTTAAAGACGAAGTCCTGGGTTACCTGGCCTGTATGGTTTGGAAGCATCTCTCCCTCCACGCCGATGACCTTTATAGCAAGACCGCGTGTAGTGGAGATGTGGTCGGACAGTATGTCGCCCGGATCGGTCGAGAAGCGCATAATCGCATTGTAGTTTGCTGACTTGGTGAACAGACCTTGCTGTAGTTCCTCGCTAAGGTCGGGTAAAACTGTAAATTCCGCTTTCACCAGACCGTGACTCTTCGCGTGAACGGCGCGCACCGTATGACGCTGCCGCTCTCCTACTCTCTTCGCAATATCCAACAACGTCGCCGCGATTTGCTCGGATGTCTCCGCCTCGCCGTCGTGTATCGTTTCCACGTCATCTGAGTAGCGAATAAACTTCTGGACGCGAAGTGCCTCATTAGGGCCTCCTCCATCAACTAAGGTTTTTGAGCTCCGTGGCGGCATTTCCATGTACTTCCCTCCTTTGCATGACACCCGTGCTTAGTTCACGCTTTCTTGGCGCTGGCAGCACTCCATAAACACGAGGATGCACCGCTCCGCCCGACTGCGCAATTGGACGTTCGTATCGGTTCGCCGAAAATAAAGCCCAGCGGGTCTCACGTAGCGACGAATCCTGAAGATCGGTTGTAGTGGAAGAACTGCAGATCACTCCCTGCGCTCCTTCGGAGCTCCGGTCGGGATGACAAGGGGAGGGTGGTGGCTTACCTCAGCAGCTGCGATTGGGATGTGTGGAGTGCAGGTGGGGAAGATAGTGGGCAGACGGAAGGTTATACGGCGGCTGCACAGCTCGGCGGACCCTTATTAAGCATAAAAGGCACCCATTCCCCTGAACCCGGCGGCTCACGCACCCCCTTAGTGCGCATAGTGCGTTTGTTGCGCACATTTTTCGGACGAACATTAGTGATCCGTCAGAGCAAACCCACGGTTGACAAGTGCGGATGTCTCGTAGCCCACGCGACAGGTGTAAGTTCTGCGATGCGCTGGAGTGGTGCGTTTGCAAGTCCTGGAAGGATGTCGGCCAGGTAATCACGGACCGGGATGTTGAGCCGGCGGCAGCTTTCAACAACGGAGAAGATTGCCGCGATGCGTGGGCCGGCGTGTTCGCTGCCGATATGGATCCAGTTGGACCGGCCCAGGGCGATGGGACGCATCGAATTCTCGGCGAGATTGTTGCTCAGTTCCAGTTCTGGATGGTCGAGGAAGCGTGTAAGTCGCGTCCAGATCGCAAGCGCGTAGCTACAAGCCTGGCCTGCGGCGCTCTTGGGCAACACCGTCTTGCTCATCGCCAGGATTTGATTGCGGATCTGGTCGAGCAAGGGCGGAGCTTTCTCCTGTCGCAGGGCATGGCGGCGGGCGTGATCCATGTTGCCTTCGCGCGCCTGGGCATCGATCGCGAACAACTCGTCCATAAGTTCAACCGCCCGGATCGAGGCGACATCCTGCTTGTTAAGCTTCACTGCGTCGACAAACCGCCTTCGCGCATGGGCCCAGCAGGCGGCGTGCACGATGTTCGCTCCGCCGACCCCGCGATCATAGGCGACATAGGCGTCCGTTTGCAGTATTCCTTCGAATCTATCCAGGAAGTGCGCCGGCCCTTCGCGCCCCCGGCTCATGCGAAAATCGAACACCGTCGCTCCGCCCGGAGTTCCGTACTGCCACAGATAGGCCTGGTGATTGGTTCCGCGGCCATCGTGGGTCTGCACATCCACCGGTGTTTCGTCGGCCTGGATGTAGCTTCCCGCCAGCAACGCACGACGCATGGCGCCGGCGACGGGGATCAGCAGCTCTCCTACGCGCAGGATCCAGCCGCACATGGTTCCACGGCTGATCTCGATGCCCGTGTCGCGCTTCAGAATCGAACTCTGTCGATACAACGGGCAGTGGTCGGCATATTTTCTGACCAGCGTATCAATGATGACGCGGTCAGACACCAGGCTCTTGTCGATGATGCGCGCGGCCAGCGGCGCCGCAACCACGCCCCGCTCCTCGCACTTCTTGCAGGCACGCTTCTCGCGCTTGGTTAGCTCAACGAAGTACTCGGCGGGCTTGACATCGAGGACCTCGCTGGTCTCATAACCGATCACCGTTGTCTGGCCTCCGCAGCAGGCGCAAACACACTGCAAGGGCGCACACGCGACCACCTTTTCCACGCGCGGCAAATGCGCCGGCAAGCTCTGGCGGCCAGGATGCGGCTCGCGTTGCTTCTTGCCCGATGTGGCAGGCGGCGGGGCTACCGGCTGCCGCTCGCTCTCTGCCTGAACCTCATCGCGGCTCACCCCGGGTTCTTCTTCCAGCAACTCCAATTGCAGGTCGCTCAACGTTTCGCTGCCCGGACCATATTGCGCAATGCGCTGCTGGCGAAGCCGCTCTTCCAGCACCTGAATCTTCAGCCGTGCGTATGCCAGCTCTTTCTTCTCCGACTCCAGTTGCTTCTCCAGTTGCGCGATCACCTCGGCCACGAAGGGGTCCGAGTTCGGAGGAACGGTGGGCTCAGAGGGCGCGCTCACGATGCTTTTTGAATAACAGATAACGATGAAGAGGACGAGCGAAATGTCCAGTATTCATGCGCTTTTCAGTGACTCTGCTGGTTCTTCCGCCGGAGCCTTGCGATACCACTTCCGTGGCCGCGTCTGCGTCAAATCAATGCCCCCCAACAGCAACGCCAGCTCCTCGTGACTCAACACGATTTTCTTCGCAGCGCTGTCTCTCTCTGGCCAACGAAATCTCCCGCCGTCTAATTTCTTCGCACACACCCAAAGCCCGCTGCCGTCATATACCAGCAGCTTCAAGCGGTTGCGCCGCGCATTGGCGAACAGAAACACATGGCCGCTTTCCGGATCGCAGCCCAGATGATCGCGCACCAGACCGTACAAACCATTAAAGTTCTTCCGCATGTCTGTTGCGCCGGCCGCTACGTAAATCCGCGTCGCCGGTCCGAACCCGAACATCGCCTCACGCCTTGTCCAATACGGTCAGCAGGCGCTCCAGCGTCTCCGCATCGAATCCACGACCCACTTCAATTCGACGCTCACTGCGCGACTCCACCAGCAGAACACCGCCTACCCCGGCAGCGCACTTTGAACCTTGTGTTGGGGACGAAACCACTTCCACAGGAAGCATCGGGCCGGCGTCCGCTCGCGCCCATTTCTGCACGCGACGCCGGTACTTATCCAAGGCCGCTACCGACAAGCCCCGCTGCTGACAAAATGCATCCCGCCTCAACCCGCTGGCTTCATACTCCGCAACCAGTTTCTCCACCTCAACCCGACTCCGCTGCCTCCGTACTGATCCCGCTTCGCTCATAACTCAAGTGCAACACCAAACGAAGCCGCACAACAGGTGCGTTCCTCAGACGGATACGAACATTACTCCATCCGTAGTGCCTGCATCGGTTCAATCGCGGCCGCCCGAAGCGCCGGCAGATAAGCCGCGAGGAGTGCGGACAAGGCAACCACCAGGCAAACCGCCGACAGCACCAGCGGATTGCGTGATCCAGTGCCATACAGCATCGTTCTCAGCAAGGAAGCGGAAGCCAGCGTCGCCGCAATGCCGATAGCAATTCCCAGCCCAATCAAAACTGCGGCATCCCTAAGCACCATGCTTAACACCGCCGTTCGCTGCGCTCCCAGCGCTAAGCGCACACCAATCTCTCGTGTACGCCGCGAAACCGAGTACGTGATGACACCGTAGAGACCGACCACTGTAAGGATCAACGCCAGGCCTGCAAATGAGCCTAAGAGAACCATCGCGAATCGGGGCTGGGAAAGTTGCAGCGAGAGCAGGTCTCGCATGGTGCGGACCTCCGTTACCGGGATATCGCGGTCGAGTGCCGACACCAGTTGCTGCACAGCGGGCTCAAGGCTGCGCGGATCGACCGATGTCCGCACCACGGAATACAGGCAACACCAGCCGGGAAGCTGAGCCGCCGGCAAGTACATCGCAGGATGCGACTCGCGCTCCGTGGCGGAATGCTGCATGTTCCCCACCACACCTACGACCTCGCGCCACGCCGGAGCGCCGCCCGTTCCATCTCCGGCGCCAGGCTTCAACCTTTTCCCCAACGGCTGTTCGCCATGGAGGAACTTCTGTACGAAAGCCTGGTTTACGATCATGACCTTCGCCGAGTCCATTCCGTCCGCGTCGGTGAAATCCCGCCCTTCGAGCAGCGGAGTTTGCATGGTATGGAAGTAGCCCGGCGTGACCGGCGCAAAGTCCGCTTGAGGTTGCTGCCCTTCGGGAACCGGTCGCTCCGGGTTCTCGAAGCTGACAGACGCCTCATCGGCGCCCATGGGCAGGAACATCGAGCCGCCCGCTGCCTGTACGCCAGGCAACGCTCGCAGCTTTTCGAAATATTGACGATAAAACTGCGGCCGCGTGTCCTTATACCGCAAATCGGGCGTCTCGAACACAAAGGTCAGAAGATGGTCAGGATTGAACCCTGGGTTGGTCCGGGTCAGATTGAGAAAGCTGGTGATGAGTAGCCCTGCGCCGGCCGTCAGCACGACCCCCAGCGCGACCTCTCCCACAATGACTGCGGAACGCAGCCAATCATGTCCTGCAATATCGGAGCGGCCCCCTTCTTTCAGCGTCGCGACCAGGTCGACCCTGGAAGCGATCACTGCGGGAGCGATGCCGAAAAGCACTCCGGAAATCAGCGACACCAGGAAGGCAAAGCCCAGTACCGGCAGATCTACTCCGGCATCCGCCGCACGGGGAACGCTGTCACCGATCAGCCGAAGTGCCGCCGGCGTGCTCAGGTAGGCAAGGCCGCATCCCGCCAGGCCGCCGGCGATTCCCAGCAACAGACTCTCGGCAAGCAGCTGGCGAATGATTCTTGCACGACTCGCGCCTAAGGCGGAGCGAGTCGCGATTTCCCGCTGCCGGTCACGCATGCGCGCCAGCAAGAGGTTGGCGATGTTTCCGCAGGCGATCAGCAAAACCAACCCTACCGCTCCCAGTACAACCACGAGCAGTGTGCGCGTGTCGCCTATTAGAATTGTCAGCTCCGTCTGGACGCTCGCGGATTCGTGCCGCGTATTCGTCTTCGGATACTCCTTTGCCAGATGGGATGCGATCGACTTGAAATCCTGATCGGCCTGCGCCACGGTCACTCCAGGCTTTAGTCTTCCGATCGCACTTAGGAAATGGGTGCTGCGGTTGGCGATGAGGGGATTTGGGTTTGCCGGATCGTCGTCCACTGCCAAGGTTGTCCAGAAGCTGTTCTGTGGCTGGCTGACAGGAAAGCGGAAGGACGCAGGCATCACGCCAATCACTGTGTACGATTCCCCGTTCAGGCTGATACTGCGGCCCACTGCCGACTTGTCTGACCCGAATTGAGATGCCCATAGAGCATGGCTGATCAGGAGGACGCGCGTTCCGCGCTTCTCTTCCTCGGGTAAAAAGCCGCGGCCCAGTTCCGGATGGACGCCCAAGGTGGGCAAGAGGTTCCAGGAGACGACTTGGCCGTGCAGATGTATCGCCTGCGCCACGCCAGTCAGTGTCAACCCGGTGTCATGGTAGGAGACGAGATGGTCGAGGGTGCGGTTCTGAGAACGCCAGTCGAAGAAGTCGGGATAAGAGACGTTGCTGCTTTCCGCAGTGTTTTCTTGGCTCGACTGCACTTCGATAAGCCGCTGCGGTTGGAAGTATGGGAGAGGACGCAGCATGACCGCATCCACGATGCTGAAGACGGTGGTGTTGGCGCCAATACCCAGCGCGAGCGTGATCATCACCACTAAGGTGAAACCGGGTGCCTTCTTCATCTGCCGGATCGCATGGTGAAGATCGTTAAACCAATTGGCCACTGGAAGTCTCCGAGACTATGTTTGCCCGCAAGATGCTTACGGCAATCCTGCGGCCAACCGCGATACGAAGTGAACCACTGATTTCATGGCGGTTGGCCAGGAATGGGTCGTGGACTCCTCGTAGCTCTTGTTCATCCATGGACAGGTCCGTTCGCAAATGAACGTTGGCAACGCCGCCGCTACTTGTTCCCCGTGTGTCCCAAAGCGAAACGCAAGCCCACCCGAAAAGTGAATGGCAGCGATGGATATCCTATGGGGCCGATTCTCTTGTTGCTGGTCAGGTTGTCGAGTTGCGTGTAAGCGGCGAGCCATTTCAAAATTTGATAGCTTCCGCCAAGATCGAGCTTGGTGTAACTGAAGTCCAGATTCCGATTTGGCAAGAGCAGCGAGTTCCCTCCTGCCAGATCACGGCCGGCCAAAAAAGTCGAATCGTCGCTGCGGCTGGCGTACGCTGCCGTGAAACCCGCCGAGAATTGCGCGCCGGTATAGCTCACCGCGGCGTAGCCGGTATGTGGCGGACGGTTAAAAGGACGGGCCCCGCGCAAAGGACTGAAGGCCCCAATCGGCACCGCAGGAAAAACAGGGTTGAATGCAGGCTGAAGCGCGTCGGAGGTAAAGGACCGCTCGACTACCGCATCCAGGTAGGTGTAGCCGGCGCGTAGAAATAAATTCTTGAATACCGTGTAGTCTGCCTCGCTCTCGATTCCCTGGGCACGAAATGCCTGCGAATTTACATCGAGGTCGCCCGCATTGCTGAGCAGGCTTTCCAATGACTGACGCTGGCTCGCATTTAATTGCGGCAGCAGCGCCGGCACTTCCGTCGCCGGCACGGGCTCGATCTGCCTGCCGTACTGATTGTGGAAATAGCTGACCCGCAACAGGCCGCGCTCGCTGAGAAAGCTCTGCGCCACACCACCCTCATAGGTGCGGGATTGCTCTTCCACCACCGGAGAGATGTGAAATTGCTGGATCGCTGCCTCGCCGCCCGGCTGGGTCTGTAGGAAGCTGTAGAGGCTGCCGAATTGTTCATCCAGCGACGGCTCCTGGTAGCCCTTGGCGAAGTTGAAGCGGATCTTGGTGCCGTGAAACAGTCCTTTGCCCGGGCGAACCGGATAGTAGATCAACCCAATACGGGGGGTCCCCTGGGTTCCAAAAAGTTGATTCTTCTCTACCCCTCCACCGAGCGAGTAATAGAGGCGGTATTTGTAACTACCCTGGATTTGCGCGGTGTAGTCATAGTTGGCGCGCTCCAGGGTCTGATCGATGCCCAGGGCCACGGATTTCTTCGCTCCACGCTCATCCTCGTAACGGAAGGAAAACATGCCGAGGAGATGCGGCCTGAAAGGGTAATCGCTCTGGTAGAAAATCTGGTCGCGATTGTTTACCCGTTCCACCGTGTTGGGGTAAACACCAGGGAAGTTCAAGAGCGCCTGGCCGGTCACCGAGTCGCCGTTGGCTCCGCGGATGAAGGTATTGAAACCGTAGTAGTTTCCGTTAAGAAGCTGAATGCCCGCCGGGTAGAAGGCAATATCCTCTTCGCGCTTGCGCGTCATGGCGTAGCGCACCAGGTTGTGCCAGCCGCCGAAGGTCCGGTTGTCTGCCGACGCAGCCAGGTAAGTGTCCTGATCCGCCCGCTTGCCTGCGTCGGCAATGCCGTAGAAATTAAAGGCCCCAGGAGTTCCCACCGCGGCATCGCTGTTGCGCGCAACCACCCGAAGCTGGGTAGCGGCTGTGAGTGCGTAGCCCAGGTTCGCCGTCCCGGTGTCATCGTGAAATTCATCCATCTTGAGCGAGTTGTCGCTCTGGAAGGCGTCAAACCCACCGTAATAATCGAGCCGTTTCCAGGTTCCGCCGAGCTGCGCGAGATTGCGGAAGGTGGTGAAGGTACCTGCATCTCCCTCGTAGAAGAAAGAAGGAAAGGCTGTGCTGCCGCGCGGAGTACTCAGACTCACGACTCCGGCAGAAGCATTGGAACCGTAAAGCACGCTGTTGGGCCCGCGGTATACCTCAAACTGGCCTATCCCCAGGGTAGACAAATTGCTGAAATCGAAAGCACCCCCGATATCGTCTAGCGAGACACCATCCAGATTCACTTCATTCGCATCCGGGTTGCTGCCGCGAATGAAAAGCGAGCTCAGCCCTCCATACTCGCCCTGCTGCAGGGGAAAAGCTCCCGGTATCTGACGCAAGGGGTCAACCAGGCTGAAACGATTGCGGAACTCGCCGTAGCGTTGGGCGCTGATCGCGGCACTCACCTGGGCTTCGGGGAGTGGGGTTCCGGTCGCCGAAGTGACGATCTCCTGTCTTTCGTTGGCCACCTCCAGAACCACGTCTTCCTCATGGCTGTCGACCGGACCGGCGTAGAAGCTCTGGCTGGTAATTTGCTTGTAATGCGCAGCCGAGATGAGGACGTAAAACCGCCCGCTGGCACTGCTGCTGATCTGGTAAGTGCCGTCGAGCTGGGTCAGCGCCAGGGCCAGAATCTGGCCATTCTGCACCAACACTACATTGGCATGGAGGACGGGCAAGCCCAAAGGATCGGTGACGGTTCCGTGGACTATGGCTGCCTGGGTCGAAGGAACAACCAGGAGGAAAAGGAAGAGCGCAGACAGCAGAAAGCCCGAGCGCCACGATCGAACCGGCATGGAAATATTGTTTTCTCCCGGGAACGAGGGTGGCCTGCACCTTGATAGACGCCGCACTCTGTTCCCGCGCGCAGAGCACGTGGTGACCCCGGGAAGACTCGAACTTCCGACAAACAGTTTAGGAAACTGCTGCTCTATCCACCTGAGCTACGGGGCCACGTTCATCACTGCATCTACAGGGTCAGTTTACCGCAAGGTCGGTAATGACTCCGCCTGCGCACGCTACGGCAGTTTAAAAACATTCCCGAGAAAGAACATCCACACAGATCGCCTCCTGCTGTGGGAAGTCAAAGGGTAAGACTTGACTATCCCACCCTTCGCGAAGAACGCGAAGGATGGGGCACCCGTCGATTGGTCGCGAGGATAGAGCCAGACCCGGGACGCTAGGCGCCCAGGTGTTTGAGGCGGAAGAGTCCCGCTACCATGGCATCGATGTCTTCGAAGCTGTTGTAGAGGGCCAGCGAGGGACGGACCGTGGTCTCGAGACCGAACCGACGCAGTGTAGGTTGGGCGCAATGATGACCGGAACGCACAGCAATGCCTTCGCGGTTGAGCGCCGCACCTACCTCCTCGGTGCGAAAACCCTCGAGGACAAAGGAAAGTACTCCTGCTTTTTCTTTGGCAGTGCCGATAATGCGCAGGCCGGGCACGCGCAACATTTCCCGGGTGGCATATACCAATAGCTCATGCTCGTAACGAGCCACATTCGGCATGCCGATGTGATCGAGATAATCGATGGCTGCCCCTAATCCAACCGCATCTGCAATGTTGCCGGTACCGGCTTCGAATCTTCCTGGCGGCGGTTGATAGGTCGTCTTCTCAAATGTCACATCGACGATCATGTTGCCTCCCCCCTGCCACGGGGGAGTTTCCGCCAGCACCTCTGGCTTGCCGTAGAGTACCCCAATACCTGTCGGCGCAAAGACCTTGTGGCCGGAAAAAACATAGAAATCGCAATCCAGAGATTGCACATCAATCGGCAGATGCGACACTGCCTGCGCGCCATCCAACAAAACACGGGCTCCGTAGCGATGTGCCATTTGCACCATCTGGTGCGCCGGGGTCATGGTGCCCAACGCATTCGAAACCTGGGTAAACGAAACCAGTCGTGTTTTAGGACTCAGGAGCTTCTCGTACTCGTCCAACAGGATTTGCCCATCGTCATCGACCGGAGCTACCCGCAGGCAAGCTCCCTTTTCAGCGCACAGCATCTGCCAGGGAACAATATTGGCGTGGTGCTCAATCCAGGTGATGAGGATCTCGTCGCCCTTGTTGATGTGACGCCGGCCCCATGCCTGGGCTACCAGGTTGATGGCCTCGGTCGCGCCGCGTGCGAAAACAATCTCTTTGGAAGAGGAAGCGTTCAGAAAGTGCGCCACTTTGGTGCGCGCGTCTTCGTAGGCGTCGGTCGCGCGCGCCGCGAGTTCGTGGGCCGCACGATGGATGTTGGAGTTCTCGTGCTCGTAGAAATAGGAAATGCGATCGATCACGCTTTGCGGCTTTTGCGTAGTTGCGGCATTATCCAGCCAGATCAAAGGATGGCCGTTCACTTGTTCGTGCAGGATGGGAAAGTCGCGCCGCACTGAGCCAATGTCAAACTGATTCCGCGGAAGTTTCAGGTCGCCGACAGCCGCATCCATCGGAGCCTGGGTTGAAGGAACCAGGCCGCCGCCATCGAGAAAATAAAATCGCGAGGTGTCCGTTAGCGCAGCTCGAGCATCGTCCTCGTTGCTTAATGGCGGTTGCGGTGGGAGCTTGGGCACTCCTGCCTCAAAGGACGGAAACAATGCCTGGTCAAACTCGGGCATCGGAAGCGAAAACGGGGAGGCCATGGAGTGTGGGAAAACCGCAGGTCCCTCCACTCCGCTTCGCTTCCCCGTATTTCCTGTGGAGCTGGGTGGCGTTGCGGAACTCCATGCGCCTTTCTTCGCAGGAAAGGCGCTCACGTGGTCGTTTCCAGAAACCCCTGGCAGGAAATCCGGGTCCGGTCGGGATGACAAATTTGTGGTGGGCGTTGCCTGTTTGGGAAGCAACCCGGGCGCAGGAGCGATTTCAGCCCCGCCAAGGCCTCCGGCATGCTCCAGGAAGTAGAAAGCAGAAGGAGCGGTCAGCACCGACCTTGCATCATCTTCGGTGCTCAATGGAGGAAGGGCCGGTATCGCGGGTACCCCTGTTTCGAACGATGGAAACGGAGCCCCAAACTGAGGCATCGGCATGGCGAAAGGCGAGACCGGAAACCCGGCCGCGGCGCTTCGCGGATCACTTTGAAGCATTCCTGCTTGCGAAAGGGGGGTTACCGCAGGCAAAGCCATGGCTGCGGCTGGACCCACCGTAAACGGCGATAGCTCCGTCATCGCCGGCGTATCGGGAGTCAGCGGAATATGGCCAGCCGATGGAATCGCGGGCACGGAAGGCAACGGCATGCCGAATTCCGGCAGACGGGTTTCGAAGGTTGGCGTCAGGTCCTGGGCATCGGGCAAGTAGGGCGCGACGTTGACGGAAGAACCCGGCTCCGGCTGAGCGCGGAAAAACTCGTTGGCCATCCGGCTCAACATGGCTACATCCGGCAGCCCAGCCGGCAGGTCTGTCTTCATCGGGTTCGCAAAACCTGCCGCCTGGTCCTGATCACTTGTACTCATGGTATTGTCCGACTTCTACATTCTCGAGCACGCCCAGCGCATCTTCGGTAAGCACCGCTGCGGAGCAGTACAGCGATACCAGGTAAGACGCGATCGAGTTGCGGCCAATACCCATAAAACGGATCGACAGTCCCGGAGTTTGCTCCCCTGGCAGCCCGGGCTGAAACAGTCCCACTACGCCCTGTTTTCTTTCCCCGGTGCGCAGCAGAAGGATGTTCGTCTTCCCCGCCCCGTCGATGTTCAGCTTGTCCGTCGGGACCAGCGGAATGCCTCGCCAGGTCAGGAACGGCGACCCAAAAATCGTCGCTGTCGGCGGAGGAACGCCCCGGAACGTGCACTCCCTGCCAAACGCGGCAATCGCTCTTGGGTGCGCCAGGAAGAATGCCGGCTCTTTCCAGATGCGCGAGAGCAGTTCATCCATATCGTCCGGGGTGGGCGCTCCACCGCGCACCGGGACCTTGAATGCGGGATCAACATTATTCAAGAGGCCGTAATCAGCGTTGTTGATCAGCTCGGCTTCCTGGCGCTCTTTCACCTTCTCGACCGTCAGCCGTAGCTGCTCTCGAATCTGGTCATGAGGATGACTAAACAGGTCGGAGACCCGGGTGTGCACATCCACCACGGTCGAGATCGCACTGAGCGTATATTCGCGCGGAGTCTCTACATAATCGACAAAGGTTTCAGGCAATGTCCGCTCATCACGCGACCCGCAGTCGACTTCGATATCCTGGTCGTTCTTAACCTTGTTGACCCGATAAGTACCGGATTCGACCGGAACCCATCCCAGCAGCTGAACCAGCCAGCGCGGAGTAATGGCTGTGAGTTGGGGCGCCGTTTTGGTTGTATTCGCTAACTGCCGTGCTGCACTATCACGTAATGCCATAGACCTTCCTTCGTCACAACACGGGCATCATAGCCGTCTTTACCCCCGTCCTGGAATCACGAATATGCGAAATTCTTGGGCATTCGGTAAACAAACAGAGGGCGAAAGAGCATTATGACCTCATAATTTAAGGACAGCAGTTACGCTGTTATTGAAACGGAGAGGTGCGCTATTGACTGGCTTGGTACATCCGTCGATCGACGACATCGATTGCGAAATTCTGGCCGAGCTTCAAGCGAACGCGCGCATTGCGTTTGCAGAGCTCGGACGAAGAGTCGGATTGTCTACTCCGGCGGTGATCGAAAGGGTTCATCGGCTGGAGGAGAGCAAGGTCATTCTTGGCTACAGGACCCTGGTCGATCCTGCCCAGGTGGGGCTGCCAGTGCGGGCGTTTGTTCATGTGACGGTGGCAGGAGACAAGCTGGCGAAATTTGCCGCTGTGGTGCGCAATCTTCCCGAAGTGTTGGAGTGTCATCGAGTGACCGGCGCGGAATCGTTCATTGTGCAGGTCGCGGTTCGTGACGTGAGACATATGGAAGAAGTGATTGATTCCATGATGCCCTACGTGTCGACCAACACTTCCATGGTTTTGGCATCCCCCGTCCCCTGGAACAGCATCCTGCCGGCCGCGCGCTACGGCAAGAAGCCACGACAGCGGAATTAAGTTCGCTCTACAACTAACGTCCGCCGGGTATGGCGCTATGGCCACCTTCTCAATGACGCGTTGGTTTGTTACACCAGTAACCGTCGGCCTGCAAGGAGCGTCCATGAGATTCAGCACGATTGCCATAGGGTCAGCATCACTTTTTTTGATTGCTGCCGCAGTAGCTCAAACCGCACCACCCCCCGGAACTGCGGCGCAGCGTAAAGCCAACCAACAGGCGCGCATAGCCCAGGGCGTCAAGAGCGGTCAGTTGACGGCTCACGAAACCGCCAACCTGGAAACTCGGGAAACCAGCGTAAACAAGGAAGAGCGCAACATGCGCGCTGCCAACAACGGGAAGCTCACCGCGGCTGACCGCGCCGCTATTAATAACCGTCAGAATAAAATTTCCAACTCCATCTACCAGGACAAGCACAACGCCGCTACCCAGAAGTAGCCCCACCTACCCGGAGAACCCAGGTCTCAAAAGCGAGACCTGGGCCACCCACTCAACAATTCGTCTACTCCATTTTCATAGACTGGCCAAAGGCCCCATCGACACTCCGGTTGTAAACTGGTAGTGAGGGATTTATGGCTCAGGTGGAACGTAGAAAGTCCGTAACGGTAACGGTGGGAAATGTGCGCGTGGGGTCTTCCGCGCCAGTTGTGGTGCAGTCCATGACCAATACCGATACCGCCGACGTGCGCAGCACCGTCCAGCAGGTTGCCGCGCTGGCCACCGCGGGCTCAGAACTTGTCCGGGTGACGGTCAATAACGACGCAGCAGCCGCGGCCCTGCCGGCAATTGTCGAGGGCCTGGCAAAATTGGGAATCGAGGTCCCCATCGTGGGAGATTTCCACTACAACGGGCACCTGCTGCTGAAGAAGTACCCCGAGTGCGCGCGTGCCCTGGCCAAGTACCGCATCAATCCGGGCAATGTCTCTATCGGGCGCAAGGACGATGACAACTTTCGCACCATGATCGAGTGCGCCGTAGAAAACCAGAAGCCAGTGCGGATCGGTGTGAACTGGGGTTCGCTGGATCAGGCGCTGCTGACCCGGATGATGGACGAGAACTCCAAAAAGGCCCAACCGGCAGAAGCCCGGGACGTGATGATTGAGGCCATGTTGGTGAGCGCAATCGAGTCGGCGCGCGCGGCGGAACGCTATGGGCTGCGCCGCGACCAGATTATTCTGAGCGCCAAGGTAAGCGGGGTGCGCGACCTGATCGAAGTGTACGAATTGATGGCTGCGCGCTGCGATTACGCGCTGCATCTGGGCCTCACCGAAGCAGGTATGAGCATGAAGGGCATCGTTGCTTCAACCGCCGGCCTGGCTCCCCTGCTGCTCAAGGGTATCGGCGATACAATCCGCGTTTCTCTCACGCCAAAACCGGGCGGCGACCGCACGGAAGAGGTGCAGGTAGCGCAACAAATACTGCAATCTCTCGGTATCCGCAGCTTTGCTCCCCAGGTAACAGCCTGCCCGGGTTGCGGACGCACCAGCAGCACCTACTTTCAGGAATTGACCCAGGACATTCAGGGATATGTGCGCGCCAGCATGCCGGTTTGGCGCGAGCGCTACCCCGGAGTGGAACAACTCAAGCTGGCCGTCATGGGTTGTGTGGTCAACGGGCCGGGCGAGTCCAAGCACGCCAATATCGGTATCTCGCTTCCCGGCACATTTGAAGATCCCGTGGCCCCGGTCTACGTCGACGGACGCCTGATGACGACCCTGCGCGGGGATGACATCGTGAACGAGTTCAAGAAAATTCTCGACGAGTATGTCGAGGCGCGCTACGGCAGGACCTCCCAAGAAGAACAGCTAATCGAGGTTCGGTAACTACCAGAGACAGCCGCACAAGGTGGTAGGATGAAGGCGGCGAAGCCTTTCGCCCAGGATTAAATATTTGTCTAGTAGCTCCGGAAGACCATCCTCTGAAGGGTTTCTGTTGGGGTTCTGGAGGAAGTCGGTCACGCTGCTGAGCCTTCCGATTATTCTTCTGGGTTACCTTCGATCGGAGACCGGGCGTGAGTTCGGGATAAGCTTGACCACTAAACTCTGGCTTATCTTCACCATGGCGCGCAATAACCGCCGGATTCAAACCGCGTCTCATTTCACTGAACATTTGATCATGGCCACCCAGATACTCCGTGTGCCTCGTTCGATCGAAGGATGCGTGGTGGAATGTGGCTCTTTTAAGGGCGGTAGCGCGGCCAACCTGTCGCTGATTTGCGAACTATGCAACCGTAGGTTGGAAATCTTCGACTCGTTCGCGGGTCTTCCCGAACCTTCCACCAGCGACAAGAGCCATGTTCTGGTGAATTTTCAGGAGGTTCATACCTACGAAAAGGGTGCTTTCCGTGGTCCGCTGGATGAGGTAAAGGCAAACATTTCCAGGTACGGAAAGATATCAGCTTGCAACTTCAACGTAGGGTATTTTGACCAGACATTGCCACATTTTTCCCAAAAATGCGTGCTGATCTTTTTAGATGTCGATCTGGTCGATTCCCTGGGGACCTGCTTCACCTACCTTTGGCCTCTGCTGCAGGATGGGTGTTATCTATTTACCCACGAAGCCCATCATACGGAGATTGCGCGTTTTTTCTTTTCGGAAGAATGGTGGAGAACGCATATGCAATGCGAGGCTCCCGGGCTCATTGGTGCGGGAACCGGTCTTGGCCTTCTGCCCAGTCCCGGCGGGTATAAGAGCCACCTGGGATACACGGTCAAAAACCCGGAAACGCATGACTTTACGTTGGCCCCACAATATTAGGACAGTGCAATTTCATTAGCCCCTGCCTAGCTCCTCGAATAACAGGATGATCGATTCGATTCCCTTGTAGAAATTGGGAATGTGGAACTTTTCGTTGGGCGCGTGCAGGTTGTCATCGGGCAGGCCGAAACCCATCATCACCGTGGGAATCTTCAGGTGACGCTCGAAATCTCCGACAATGGGAACCGACCCGCCGGATCGGATGAACACCGTATCCTTCCCGAATACCCGGTGCAAAGCGCGAGTGGCTGCCTGGATGTAACGGTTATCCGTTCGCATGACAATCGCATCCCCGGAGTGGATCAGACGGACCCGCAATTCGATGCCTCTGGGCTGTACCGATTCGACGTAACTCTTGTATTGGGCGAAAACCTCCTGCGGGTTCATGTCGGGAACCAGCCGGAAGGAGATCTTGGCAGTCGCTTTGGCGGGGATCACCGTCTTCGCTCCGGCGCCGACAAACCCGCCGGGCATTCCGTGTACGTCCATAGTCGGCCTCGCCCAGGTGCGCTCCAACACCGAAAAGCCCGGACTCTCCGGTAAGCTCGCTTGACCCCACCTCCGACCTGCGATAGGCCTCTTCGTCAAAGGGCAGGCTCTTCCAGGCCTTGAGCTCGGCGGCGGAAGGGGCTTCCACCTTGTCATAAAATCCGGGAATCAGAATGTGTCCCTGCGCGTCCTTGAGTGCGGCAATCACCTGCGCCAAGGCCACAAAAGGATTAGGCGCCGCCCCGCCAAATATGCCGGAGTGCAGATCCACCTTCGCCCCCTGGGCTTCGAGCTCGGTGTAAACCATCCCGCGCAGCCCAACGCATAGGGTAGGCAGGCCGGGGGCGAACATTTCCGTGTCCGAAACCAGGGCGAAATCAGCCTTTAGCCGGTCCGGATGTTCGCGTACAAAGCGGGCTATGCCCTCGCCGCCTACCTCTTCCTCGCCCTCGATAATGACCCGTACATTGATCGGCAGGCGCGCCGCCGCTGGCCTTGAACAATGATTCGAGAGCCTTTACATGGGTGAACATCTGCCCCTTGTCGTCGACCGCCCCACGAGCATAGAGGTTGCCATCCCGCTCCGTGGGCTCAAACGGGGGCGTAAGCCACTCATCCAGAGGGTCCGGCGGCTGGACGTCGTAATGGCCATAGGCCAGGCAGATAGGCTTGCCGGCGGCATGGAGCCAGTCTCCATAAACCAGGGGGTGCCCAGTGGTTTCGATGACCCGGACGTTTTCAAGGCCAATGCGCTTCAATTCCGCTGCCAGGCTCTCGGCCGCCCGGCGGACGTCACCTTTGTGCTCGGGAAGCGTCGAAACAGAAGGGATCCGGAGTAGAGATTTCAGCTCTTCGAGGAACCGCGGCTGCTGGCTACGGGCGAACTCGACTGGGGATGGCATTACCTGTTTTCTCCTTGGAATAGGGGATAAATGGGAAGGCAGCAACACGCGTCTTTTGAGCAACTTTCGTCCAAGATGTATCCTAAACCTGGAGAAGTATTCATGCTGGACCTGGAAATCAGCGCTCGCGCGGTTGCGGCTCAACTCAAATCCGGAGAGCCCGGCCTAATCCTGTTGGATGTTCGTGAGCCGTGGGAGCTTGCGACCGCACAGATCGCCGGCTCCAAACCCATGCCAATGGGGGAAATCCCTTCTCGCGCCTTCGAGGAGTTGGACCCCGAGGCACATATTGTCACCATCTGCCATGCCGGCGTCCGCTCCCTCAACGTCGCGTTGTGGCTACGCAACCAGGGCTTCGAAAAGGTGCAGTCCCTGAGTGGCGGCATCGATAGCTGGTCACAGGAAGTTGATCCAACCGTGCCCCGCTATTGATCGTAGTTGCACACCTCCCCCTTACGTTGCAGATTGGGCCGTTCTCCGCGACTGCTCACCCGATCTGCGGCGTGATACAAGCAAGACAGACACCTGTCAATAGAAAGTTCTGAGCAGCCATGGGCGCTACCGAAAGAGTATTGATTGTTGAAGACGAATTGCACGCGCTGGCGGGTCTAGCCGAGCTGGTTTCCGGCTGGGGCTACCGCACCGAGACAGCGCGAGATGGCATCGAAGGCCTGGAGAAAGTCGCTGAGTGGTTCCCGGGAATCATCGTAACCGACCTGAAGATGCCCCGTATGGACGGCTTGGAGTTGCTGTCCCGTTTAGGCGAGATGCAGCTGAACGCCGCCGTGATCGTGCTGACCGCGCAGGGCAGCATCGAGCGGGCAGTCGAGGCGATGAAGATGGGCGCCTACGACTTTATTCAGAAGCCCATCGATCCGACCCGGCTGAAGACGGTGTTGGCCAATGCCAGCCGGCAGCGGGAAACCGAGCGGGAGCTGGAAGTTACCCGCCGTAAGCTGCGGGAAACAGGCTTTCTGGGGTCGCTGGTGGGGAGTTCGCGAAAGATGCAGGAGATGTTCGCCATGATCGAGCGGGTCGCCCCCAGCACCGTTTCCGTGTTGATCACCGGCGAAAGCGGGACGGGTAAGGAGCTGGTGGCACGGACGCTGCACGAGCTGAGCCCGAGGCGGGGCAAACCTTTCGTGGCCGTCAACTGCGCCGCGATTCCCGAGACCCTGATCGAGAGCGAGATCTTCGGTCACGAAAAAGGATCCTTTACCGGAGCACTGGAACGGCGGGCGGGCTGTTTCGAGCTGGCCGAGGAAGGCACTCTGCTGCTGGACGAAATCGGCGAAATGCCGGTAGGCACGCAGGCGAAGCTGCTGCGGGTGCTGGAAGATAGAAAGCTCCGCCGGCTGGGCAGCAAGGTGGAAACGCCGATGAACGTGCGCGTGTTGGCGGCCACCAATAAGAACCCGGAGGAAGCAGTCGCTGACGGACACCTGCGCGGAGATTTGTACTACCGGTTGAACGTTTTTAACCTCCATATGCCACCCTTGCGGGAACATAAAGAGGACATCCCGGCAATCATCGAAGCTCTTCTGGCCGATATGAATAGCAAGCACGGGCGGGAGGTAAAAGGCGTGGATGGAGAGATGCTGGCGCGGTTGATGGCACACGACTGGCCAGGGAACGTGCGTGAGCTGCGCAACACCATTGAGCGGGCGGTGATTTTATGCGGAGAGGGCTATATGGAGACCCGGCATCTTCCGCCCACGTTTGGTCAGCGATTTATGCGCACCGATACGGGAAGCAGCAGCAACAACAATGACAGCGGCGTGCACGTGGAAATCGGGAGCACGGTGGATGAGGCGGAGCGCATGCTTATCCTCAAGACCCTGGAGTCCACGCGCAACAATAAGACCCGCGCAGCTGAGATTCTGGGCATCAGCCTGAAGACGCTGCACAACAAATTGAAAGAGTACGGCAGCGCCAGCAGCGGCGACGGCGCGGAGGAAAGGCCGACAGTATAACCGCTTTGCGACTAAGAGTGGACGAGGCGGGTGGCCGAATTGTAACACAGACAGGTACTAAAGCAGGATTCCCCCATGCGATTGAAGACCAAGCTCGTGCTCGCGATTACGGGGCTGGTATTCCTGGTTGTGTTCACCCTGTCCTGGATATTTCTTGGCCAGCTTCTGCGCCAGCGAATGACCCAGGCTTTCACCGCCAACGACATGGTGGCGCACCAGATCGCCGCCGCCACCAAGCAATCGCTGGAACAAAACACTATCGGACGGCGGGTGCAGGCCAACGATCCCGAGGCACTGCGGGCCATCGTAGCCGCCGCGCTGCGCAGTGATGTCAGCCTGAAGGCGCTGATGAATTCAGCTATCAGCTACTCCCCTACGGTGTTCGACGTTGCCATCGCCGATAGTGAAGGGCGCGCCCTGCTGAGCACCGACCCCACCAACCTAGACCACCTGCTGCCCCACCGCCAGGAATATGAGGAGCTACAGAGCGGCGGACTTGCTCAAGTTGCTGGAAATCGTCTTTGGACCGCCCCGGGTCTATAACCTGACGCTTCCTCTGGAACAAAACTCCGAGACCTTCGCGACCGTCCGCGTTGGGGTGCGTACGACTTTCCTGCGCTTCGTCGTTGAGCCCTGGCTGATCGCCGCTTTGACCTATACCGGGATAGCCATCTTCTGCTCGCTGATCTTCGCCGCTTTCCTGGCCAATATCGCCCTCAAACCGATCGAGCAAATCGGCGCCCGCCTGGATGCGCTTGCCCTGGCGGAAGCGGAGGTGGCGGGCGAACAAGCTGCCGGTGGCCGCTCCGGCGACGCGGTGGTCCTGGTCTCGCACAAAATTGAACGCATCGGCCGGCGCATGCGCAACGTGGAAGAGGTCTTCTCTGCCCTCAAAGAAAACCTCGACCAGATCATGACCAACCTGCAAGACGGCATCCTGCTCTATACCCACGATGCCCGCGCGGTGCTGGTCAGCGATTCGGTGGAGCGCTTTCTGGGGATAAGCCGGGCCGAAATCCTGGGCGCTAAGTTGCACGACGTCTTTTCCCGCAATACTCGCCTGGGCAGACTGGTGCGTGAGTCCTTTGACGCCCGTATGGCCCTGGTGCAAGAGGAGATCACTACCGAAACCGGCCGCCATGTCGAAATCTCGCTGGACTTCATCCATGACGACCGGGCCGTGTCTCCCCAGGAAACCCTGGGCGCGCTGCTCACGCTTCACGATGTGGAATCGGTACGAGAAATCGAAAGCGATCTTGAGCTTTCCCGGCGGCTGGCGGCCATTGGCAGGCTGACGGCCGGGGTAGGCCACGAGGTTAAGAACCCAATCAACGCCATTGTGGTGCACCTGGAACTGATGCGTACCAAACTCGGGGACGCCGACCACAGGGCCATGCGGCACCTGGAAGTGATCGAAAGTGAGATTCAGAGGCTGGACCGCGTGGTGCAGACACTGGTCGATTTCTCCCGGCCGGTGGAGTTGCAGCTCAAGGAGCAGGACCTGCGCCGGATCGTCTCCGGCGTGCTGATGTTGGCATCCGCGGAGCTGGAAACCCGCGACATTCAGGTGCAAAGCGATTTGCCCGATCGCCCTGTGCTGGCCAAAGTGGATTCGGATCTGCTGAAACAGGCGCTGCTCAACGTCGTCCTGAATGGCGCCCAGGCGATGAGCGAAGGGGGTAAACTACGGGTAAGCTTGGCCGAAGACGGCCGCATGGCCCTGCTCAGCATTCACGACCAGGGGGCCGGTATACCTCCCGACGTGAGGGACAAAATCTTCGACTTATACTTCACTACCAAGAAAGACGGTAGTGGTATAGGCTTAGCGATGACTTACCGTATAGTAGAGCTGCACAATGGTTCTATTGAAGTAGAATCGGATGCAACTCACGGAACTACCTTTATTTTGCGCTTTCCGCTTAACAGTCCCCCTGAGAGCCGGGCAGCGCGTGGATACCTTATGCCGGACGGGAGTACCTCAGCTGGAACGATCGTAACTAAGGAGCCGAGGGGATGAAGGGAGCCAACCTCTGCGCCTCGTTGGTCCTGCTCGCCCTTTGGACGACGGGGTGTCACAAAGCCGCGTCTCCGCCGCAGCAGGCGCAGGCGCCGCCGTTGCAGACTGGGAAAGGAACGTTGCCCCCGCCGGACACGACCCAACAGCAGGAAAAATCGGAAACACCGCTCGCTTCCCCGCTGCCGCCGCCGTCTTCGCAAAGCGTGCCCTTGCCTCCTCCAACGCCCAAGAAAGTGCGTCACCCAAAGAAGGCCCCGCCCAAGTCGACTGACACGACGCAGACTGCCGCGGGTAGCAGCGGGAATACGCCAGCTGCAAGCGGACCCACCGCCCAGGCCACGCCGCCAACGGTTTCTGCTGGTGGCGGGTCAGGCTCTCCCATTGGTCAATTGACGACCGGTGACAGTGCGCTGGGAGAAAGAACCAAGCACGAAACAGCGGATCTGATCGGCGGCACACAACAGGGCTTGAACGCGATCAAACGCTCCCTCTCGACCGAGGAACAAGTCACCGCCACGCAGATACGAACATTTCTGAAACAGGCCCAGCAGGAACTGGACAGCGGAGACGCGGACGGCGCGCACACCCTGGCTACCAAGGCCAAACTGCTGCTGGACGAGCTCACCAAACCATAGGGTCTATTTTTCAAGCAGTTACGGCGGGTTTGAAAATCCGCTCTCGCGGACTGACGTCCGCGGCTACACAACGGATTCGTACGGATTGATACGGATCAAGTTATAGACTGTTACAAAATAGGATGATCGACACTGGGTAACGTGAAGTATTTCTAGTTAGCGTTCACCCCAACTTAACTTGGAGCGGAGAACATCGAAGAAACCGGTCTCGCCCATTCTTACCAGCCTCACACTGTGCTCGGACCGGCGGCAGCATACCCGGTCACCGACCCGAAGCTGCAATGCCTCTTGTCCGTCGACAGTGAGGAAGGTTAGATCGGGAATCCCTTCCACGCTCACAATCACGTGCGAATCGCCGCGAACAACCATAGGACGAATGGTCAATAGATGTGGGCATATGGGCGTGATCACCAAGGCATCCACATAGGGCGCGAGGATGGGCCCATTGGCAGCTAAATTGTAGGCAGTAGAACCGGTAGGGGTAGAAATAATGACGCCATCCGCGCGAAAAGATGCGGCCAGCTGTTCAGACAGATGCACGCTGAAGTCGCCCATGCGGGCAATTGCCCCCTTGGCGATGACCACATCATTCAGCGCCTCGTACTCCTTGTACAAAGCGCCGCCACGCATGACTTCGGTGTGAAGCAGGGCGCGGGCATCGATGTTGCAGCAGCCCTTCGCCCAGCCCTCGAGCGTGGAGTAAAGATCGGCCAGGCGGACCTCGGTGAGAAAGCCCAGGGCGCCCAGGTTGACGCTGAGAATCGGAACTTCGGTGCGGGCAAAAACACGCGCCGCGGCCAGTAAGGTGCCATCCCCACCCAGCACCACCACCAGGGCCGGATTCTGGGCCGGCAACTCGTGCCGGGGAACAACCCGTGCATCGCGGGTGTAACTTCCACTGACATGGTCGAGGATGGGCTCAAAATCGTGCGCCGGCATCCAGGTCACAAGCTCGGGCAGCAGTGTGGCCAGCTCTTCCTTCTGCGGCTTGGAAATGATGGCGACCGGTCGCATGGAGCTTTAGTTTACGCGATTGCCTAAAACCGGCTGTAGAGAAGGAACTCGCGATTCCCTTTGGCCCCCTGTATGGGTGATTCCGCGACTTCGGTCCCGGCGGCGCCAAGATCATGAACCGCCGCGCGCACGCGATCAATGGCCAGCTGGTGCGCCGCGGGGTCGTGCACTATGCCGCCCTTGCCGACATGTTCCCTGCCCGCTTCGAACTGCGGCTTCACGAGAATGACCGCCTCGACCCGGCTCTCGCCACTGTCCCGCACCGCGGCAAGCACCGCAGGCAGCACCAGGGTGGCGGAAATAAAAGATACATCCATGGATACGAAGCTGATCCCGGGACCCAGTTCGCCCGGCTTGAGGTAGCGCGCATTGGTGCGTTCGCGCAAGCTCACCCGCGGATCTCTGCGCAAAGCCTCGGCAATCTGCCCGTACCCGGTATCCACCGCCACAACGCCGGCGGCACCATGCTGCAGCATGCAATCGGTGAAACCACCGGTAGAGGTACCAATATCAGCACAGTGCCGGGCGGTGAGATCGATGTGCCAACGATCGAGCGCGGCCTCCAACTTGAATCCGCCGCGGCTGACGTAGCGCTGCTCTTCTCCCAATACCCGCAACAGCGCAGTGTCATCGACGGAGGCCCCCGGCTTCTCTACTTTCTGCTGGTTGACGAGCACGCGGCCGGCGAGGATCAGCGCCTGCGCGCGCTCCCTTGAAGGGGCCAACCCGCGCTCGAACAACAGTTTATCCAGGCGATTTCTCATCGGAATTGCGGCAGGAAACACGCTATTGTACCTGCTGTTTCCGGGGGTACTTTCGTTTGGTGTTTCCGTCCTGCGTACGTAGAATGGTTTTCGGCTCGTCGAATGCCAGACAAAACTCCCAATCCGATTGGCGATCCTGAGCGTTCTACCATCAGAGACACGAGCCCTACACCCAGGATGGCTGACGGCGCTACTGCAATCGATGACGGTACCTTACTGCAGCGGGTGCGCCAAGGCGATCAACGTGCGATGGCGGAAGTCTTCGACCGCTATGGCAGGGCGGTGTATTCCGTTGCACTGCGTATTTTGAAGGACACCGGCCACGCGGAAGATGTGATGCAAGAGATCTTCTTCCAGGTCTGGCGGAATTCCGATTCGTTTGTGCAAGGGCGTGGATCGCTCGGAGCCTGGCTGGTCGTCATCGCGAGAAACCGGTCGATCGATCTATTGCGGCGCAGAAAGCCTACAGATTCGGTGGAAGACGTGGTTCTGGCCTCTTCCACCAACCTGGCTTCTGAAGTCGAGCACAACGCCTTGATGGAGAAGGTGCAGAAAGTCTTACAGGGCCTTCCCGCTGAGCAGCAACGGTCTATGGAACTGGCGTTCTTCGAAGGCTTGAGCCATTCGGAGATCGCGGAGAGAACGGGCGATCCGCTGGGTACGGTCAAGACGCGGATCCGCCTGGCGTTGATTACGTTACGAAAGGCATTTCAGGCATGACGGGCAACGAGCACAACACGCAGGAGGAGTTGGCTTCCTATGCGATGCAGAATCTCCCGGTAGAGGAGTCTGCATCCATCAGGGCGCACCTGCAGAGCTGTGCAGAGTGCCGCAACGAGCTGGCTCAAGTCTGCGGGGATCTAGCGTTGTTAGGCCTGGCGGTCGAACAGCAGCCGCTGCCTGAAGGTGCCCGGGAGCGCTTCCTCAACAGGATTGCCTCTTCTCCCACGGTCAAGCCGGGGGAAACGCTGGCCGAGGTAACGCCCATGCCGGCGAAGAGCACGCGCCGGGGCGCCAGCTTCTGGGTTCCCTGGGTGGCAGCTGCCGCTATGGCCATTGTGGCTATCTCTCTCGGCGTGCAGAACAAGGCCTTGAATGACGAGCTGGATCTTGAATCTAACCTGGTCAAGAATCTGGCCGCGCAGGCTTCCAAGGCACAGCAGGTGCTGGAAGTGTTGACCGCGCCGACCGCGCAACGGGTCACGCTCACCGAGGGGAAAACTCCCGCCCAACCGAGCGCCAAAGCCACCTATCTCCCGGAGCGCGGCGGATTGATTCTGCTGGCGACGAATCTGAAACCGTTGCCTGCGGATAAGGCCTATGAGCTTTGGGTCATCCCGGCAAATGGCAAAGCGCCGGTTCCGGCAGGAGTCTTTCGTCCTGACGCAGTGGGAACCGCTAACCTTGTGCTGCCTACGATTCCCGCAGGAATCGAGGCCAAGGCATTCGGCATTACCATCGAGAAGGCCAGCGGAGCGGAGTCGCCCACGTTGCCGATCATTCTGTCGGGGGCGCCCACCGGGAGTTAGGTCTCACGCGCAAGTGGTTGGCCGGATCTTCAGCTCGTATCCCATGTGAGGGATGAAGCGCAGGTCTCCCGCTACGCTACGCATGTCCGAGCATCTTCAGGAAAGAGCATCCACACAGAGATCTCTCCACTGCGCTACGCTCCGGTCGAGATGACAAAGGAGAGGGCGGTTGCGGCCCGGAGCAGAGTCTAGCTGACGGAAACCGCAGATCTCTCCACTGCGCTTCGCTCCGGTCGGGATGACAATTCTGTTGTGGCCGCAGCAGTATTGGCTGCAACAGCTTCTGCCAGGAAACTTAACCCCTGCAACAGAATGTCATCCCGACCGGAGCGAAGCGCAGTGGAGGGACCTGCGGTTTCCTTGCGGACGTTAATGCTAGTTCGTCGGTGAAAGCGTTCGAAGAATATCGTTTTCGGCCCATGTACGCTGAGGCGAACGTGGGGCACCCGGACGAAGTCGCTGCTGTCGTTTATTTTGCGCGTGCGGTGGCAGCCTTCAACGGGGTGGCCGCGTAACAAGGGGCGCCGAACCCACATGGGGAGCCGCTGCCGCTAGCGTGGCTCACATTGATCGCATTTGCTACCGCACCCGTGGTCCCGCTGTTGGCCGCTACAGACTGAGCACTGGTGTGCACATCCACACCCGTCCCATCTAACTGAACAGACGCTGCTACCTGGTCGGTGTCAGTACGGATGACGGTCAAGTAGGCCTGGTCGGAAGGAACCACATACACCTGGCCGTAGGGAGTGCTGAACGTGGATGCAATCGAAATGGGATGACCCGTCACCGGTATCGTCGCTAAGACCTGGTAGTTGGTGAGACTCACCACGCTGATTGTGCTGTCCTTCTGATTGGCAACATAGACCCGGCTTCCATCGCGCAAGATGGTGAGCGTAGCCGGTCCATTGCCAACCGGCACCGTCACCGTCTGCCCAAACAACGCAGAATCATTTCCGAATTGATCGAGACTGACATTGACGATGGAAATGGTGTTGGAGTCGTAATTAGCCGTCACCAGCTGAGACGCAGGGGCGTAGTAGTCGGCAAATACCGGGCCGGCGTTGAATCCAGCCGCCGGTGTACCCGTGGGCGGTGGCAAAAGCAAGGTGCCGGTCGTCGAATCCAGATTCGGACGATTGGCAGTAGTATCCAGCGCATTGTATTGGCTGTTGATGACAGTGACGGTTCCGCTGCCGCGATTAAGAATGAATGTGCGGTTGTTGTCACTCGAAGAGATGCCATACACGGGACAAATGCCAACCGGCAGGGTGCGTGAAATGGTCACCGTCGAGATCTCGATCGATTGCACCTGACCAGCGGTGGTGACCTTGGAAGGAGTCTCACAAGCTCCAAACGTCACCTGGTTGGCGCCATTATCCTGGGTGATGGAGTAGACCCGGGCCGCATTCGAATTGCCGGCGACGTTGATCGGGCTGGCAGGGACCGGCAACTGCTGCGTGAGCTGGTAAACGCCGCTCGAATTATTAGTCAAAACCGCTACCGCAGGCACATTGGGTTCGGTGATGAACAGATTGGTCGCAGTCACCAGCAAGTTGATGGGCTGTGCCGGTTGCAGCAAAGTGCTGCTCTGAATGTTCTTGGTCTCGAGGGTCGTCGAAGGGGTATAGCTGGTGACCGTGCCGTCGGAATTGGAGGTGATGGCTACACCCGCACTGGAACTGAGCGTGACCGCAAGCGGGTTAACGCCCAAGGAGGCCTGGGTCAGCAGGGTATCCCCAGCGGCGTCGAAAACATTCGCCAGACCGGGCAAGTTTGGACCGGCTGTGGTGGTCACCACGGCGTAGCTCTGAGGCTGTGGAGCGGGTCCGGTCACCGCAACGGGAGTGACCACCGGCCGGGGCGTTTCTCCGCAGCCAGCCACCATGAGGGCGAAACCCAGGGAACACCCGGTAACAATTCGTGGAAAGACCTTGTATCCAAATTCCGGCAAACGCACACCACGCCGGCCCCATGACTGGAGCCATGCAACGCTAAGCACCCGTGAATACCTCACTACGTTTCATTTCCTGGTAGAAAGATGATTGTAAATGGGAGCGCGTACTCAGGGATACGCCGGGCCTAAAATGAGCAGTGCGCGCTCCAGAACAGCAACTGCGTTGGCAATCGTGGCTGGTCCTGGCTGCGGTGGTGCCATGGTGTGCACTGGCCGCCGTGCGTCACGCCACGCAGACCGCATCCGGCATCAGCCTGGGCATCAGTTTGACCTTGGCGCTCCTGGTCCTGATTGCCCGCGCCGCGACGCCCCTGGCTGCGCTGACCGGGGGCGTGCTGTGCGCGGTCCTAACCCTTGGCTGGTCACCCTGGTATCACTCCGCACTCCCAGCCCTGGTGACGCTTTTTGTGCTCACCTGGGCAGCGACGCGCATCGGCAGAACGAGGAAGCAGCAACTGGGAGTAGCCGAAGACAAGCGCGGCCGCAATGCCGCCCAAGTCGCCGCCAATCTAGGGGTCGCAGGGCTGGCGGCCGCATCCTTTCTCCTCCATCCCGTGCTTGGCAACTCGTACGCCGTGATGGTGGTAGCCGCCCTGGCGGAGGCAACCGCGGACACCCTGGCCAGCGAACTGGGAGAGGTGGTGGGCGGCCAGCCAATGCTGGTTACGACCTTTCGCCGGGTTGTGCCCGGCACCGACGGAGCCATCAGCCTGGCCGGGACTGTGGCCGGAGTCAGCGGAGCGCTGCTGGTGGCGGCGGTATCGTTTTCCACACTGAAGCTAAGCCTGGGTGATACGGCGGCCGCGTCCCTGGGAGCAGTGGGCGGCCTGTTCGTCGATTCCCTGCTAGGGGCAACGATTGAGAGGCGAGGTTGGCTTAATAATGACGCGGTGAATTTCTTGTCCACCCTGGCCGCTGCGTTGATCGCAATTCTGCTGCGATGAGCATTATCGTGAGAAGCCGCACCGTTGTAAGAGATTTGAGAAGCGCGCATCCCCACGCAGGGGGTCCCATTTGGGATCAATAGTCAGAAACACAACATGGACGTCACGGGCCTGGTAACAGCGCTCCAGCCATTGCATCGCTTCCTCGTATTGTCCAAGTCCGGCATGCACGATCGCCATGGCGTACGGAGGGACATATCGCTCCTGAGCGATCGACAGAAGCGTATGGAGAACATTCTGAGCCTCCTCGATTCGGCCAGCCCGAGCGAAGATGTAGCCCCGCAGCGCGATCACCTTTGAATTGACCACTAACATGCCAGATTGATTCAAAGCGGTGAGTGCGAGGTCGTTTTCTCCCAGCTCGATGTATACCTGCGCGAGATGGAGCTGCCCTATCCAAAACTCGGGATCAACCACGATCGCCTGGCGAGCGAATTGAAGGGCGGCAGGAGTAGTTGCGAGCAGCAAAGGCTATGTGCGATGAGAGCGACTGATGCATGACATAAAGCGGATCGAGTTCCCGCGCGCGACGGATCGAAGCCTGGGCTTCTTCATGCCGGGCCATATGCGATAGGGCAACGCCCAGCATGCGATGCCCCAGCGGATAACCGGGATCGAGTTCAATGGCTTTGCGGTAAGCAACTTCGGCGGCGTTCCACTCCCAGTCCAGCCAAAACTTGAGCGAACCGAGCGAGGTCTGTACCTCGGCCAAGTCCGGCTGGGCCTTAAGGGCGCGCGCCGTGGCTTCGCGAGCACGCGGCCAGAAAAGCTGTGGAGGCGCGTCTCCGTTGACGGGACCGGAGCTGTAACAGTCGGCGAGGCCGGACCAGGCGAGAGCATAATTTTGATCCAGATCAGTGGCGTGGATAAAGAATTCGATCGCTTTCCGGGTTGTTGGCGGACTGAGCTGTTGCCAGAAGTGACGTCCATGCAGGTAGAGATCGAATGCTTCAGGGTTCAGCGTCTGCCGACGGCCAAGTCTTAGATAGTTCGGGAGTATGCCGCCTCTTCCCAACGTAGCAGCCTGCGAAATTCGAACAGGCGGGTGTCGTTATCGATGCGGATGAGTTCGACGCCGGCGACCTCAGCGAAGTCGGCAAGATGATCCACGGTTAAGGCCTGGCTGAGGCTGGTGTGATGGGCCCCTCCGGCGTAGATCCATGCCGCGGCGGCGATTTTGAGGCTTGGTTGCGGATGCCAGATCGCACGAGCCACGGGCAGATTGGGCAACGGCCGCTCAGGCTGGATGAGGTCGACCTGGTTGACGATCATGCGGAAGCGGTTTCCCATATCCACCAGCGAGGCCGCGATCCCAGGGCCAGCTGGCGCGGTGAAGACCAGACGAACCGGGTCCGCCTTGCCGCCAATGCCGAGTGGATGCACCTCCAGCGCCGGTCTGTCCGCCGCAAGCGAAGGGCACACCTCGAGCATGTGCGATCCGAGAACCTTCGGGATGCCTGTGAAGTCGTAGGTATAGTCCTCCATGAAGGAGGTGCCACCTGGCAGGCCATGCGCCATCACCTTCATGGTGCGGACCAGAGCGGCGGTCTTCCAATCGCCTTCGCCTCCGAATCCATAGCCATCGGCCATCAGCCTCTGGACGGCGATTCCTGGTAGCTGATCCAATCCGTGCAGATCCTGAAAGGTATCAGTGAAGGCGCCGAATCCACCCTCCTCCAGGAAGCCGCGGAGTCCGAGCTCGATCTTCGCTGCACTCCGAATGGCATCCGGGCGATCGTGCTTTTTGCAGAGGGTGTAGGCCTCGCGATACTCGGCAACGAGCTGATCGATCTCGGCGCCGGAGACCTGGTTCATCCGCGCAACCAGGTCTCCCACGCCAAAACCGTTCACGGCGTAGCCGAGTTGCGCTTCGGCTGCAACTTTATCGCCTTCGGTGACGGCAACCTCGCGCATGTTATCGCCGAAGCGGGCGACTTTCAGATTTTGCGACTCGTGCCATCCGGCAGCGGCACGAGTCCAGGTCGCGATTTCAGAAACTGTCTCGGGGTCCTGCCAGAAGCCCACGACTACCTTGCGGGCAAGGCGTAAGCGCGCGGTCAGGAAGCCGAACTCGCGATCGCCGTGCGCCGCCTGGTTGAGGTTCATGAAATCCATGTCGATGGACGACCAGGGCAACTCGCGATTGAACTGGGTATGCAGATGAAGAAACGGCTTGGTTAATGACTTCAAGCCGCTGATCCACATTTTGGCGGGAGAAAAGGTGTGCATCCAGAGGATGAGCCCGATGCATTGGGGAGCGCTATTGGCTTCCCGGCAAAGGCCGCGAACTTCCTCGGGTGTGGTCTGAACCGGCTTGAACACAACTTCGAACGGCAATGAGTGCTCGGCTCCAAGGGCAGCGGCAATCTGCTGCGAATGCGCAGCTACCTGGGCCAGCGCCTCTTGTCCGTACAGATGCTGGCTTCCGGTGACAAACCAGACCTCCAGTTGAGATAGCTTCAGCATGTCTTAAGATCCCTGCTTACCTGAGATTTATCTATGTGGTGACCGGCAGATAAAGTCTGTAAGTCTCCCCGGTAATCGCGGGATAAGACAGCATCTTCATGCTTTGCCCCGAAGCAGGCACTTGCCATGCATCTCCTTGTTGTGCGGCGGCAAGGAGATTCGCGCGGGTCAGATCAGAGGGAATATTTCCTACCGCAAAGAGTGCGAGCGGGCCTTGCAGCACGGCTACCTGATTGGGATGTTGTGGATCGACGGGCGAGAGGCGCAGCGGCCGGTCGATGCTGAACTCGATCCGGTCGCCGTTCTTCCAGGTCTGGCGTACGGGAACGAATGTACCGGGCTTCAAGGTTACGGATGCGCTCTTTCCGTTCACGGCCACATGGGTGGCAGGCCCAGCCCATGCGGGTACTCTCAAATAGATGGTGAAGCTCTCTGGTTTCTCCATTTGCAGGGCGATGGTCGTTTCGGCCTGGTAAGGATATTGCGTATTTTGGACGAGCGTACACGGGGTGCCGTTTTGCTTCCAACGCAGGCTGGACGGAACATAAAGGTTTACGTAGACGCCGTCCGGGGCGCTAAGGTATGAGCTTATGCCGTAGTCCGCGGTAATTTGAGGAAAGGTTCCTGAGCAACAGGGCCACTTATCCTGGTGATAGAACTTAGTAGCCGAGTTATTGTAATCGGCGTAGTAAAAACTTGTGCCATCGGGAAGAATTGGCCTGGCGCCCAGTATGGTGTTGTATAAGACGCTCTCCATGCTATCGCCGTAGTGGCTGTCGCCGGTAATGCGCATGAGATAGCGGGCCACCTTAAAATGCCCGTAGGCGCCGCAAGGCGTCTCGAAGCTGGCATGGGTTTTGGAGAGGCTCTCGCCCAGGTCCCCGCTGCCCGGGCTTGCGGAAGCTTTCATCCGGTCCCCATCCGCCAGTGGCGAAGCTCTGGGTGGTGCGGATGAACTCGAACCCGTTTTTCGCTGCGCGCAAATGCATGGCGCTTCCATCCACCAGATAAGCCTGCACCGCGGAACATAAGGCGTTGAGATGGCTGTAGGCGTGAAGACCGGGAAGGATGTTGTCTCCTTCCGCCAGCGGGGTGAAGTAGTCCTTATCCTGCAGGAAGCGCTCTGCCAACTTTCGATAGCGGGGATCGCCGCTGCGCAGCCAGGCGATGTAAAGGTTTTCTGGAAGGGTGTAAGTTTCGTCCCAACAGTAGGAGATATTCTTGTGCGGCAGGGCGCAAGCCTCGACACGCGTCTGCGGGCCGGCCGGCAAGTGAGGCAGCACGGCGTCGGTTGCGTGGGCGAGCACCGGCAACGCCATAGGGTCGCCGGCAAATGCGTGGGCATCGAGCAAACCCATGTTGGTCTTGTCGAACGTATAGGCAGGCAACGGATAGTCGGTATAGAACTTCTCGCTAACGGCCGCACCGAAGCCTTTGACCAGTCGCTGTACTTTCTCCTGCGTGGGTTTATCGCCGGTGATTGCATACGCCCGGGATAGGCCTGACAGGTACTGTCCGAAACTGTGACCTGCAATGTAACCGGTCATATTCTTCGGCGGATCATAGTCGGGGCTGTCGTTGTACCAACCACCCATGACTGGCCCCGGCGCGGGAAGGCCGGCGCGTTCGCGAAAGGGCTTCAGCAATCCGTCTTCATCGAGAGCGAGGAAGAATTGGTGATTGCGGGTGAACTGGTCGAGCATGGGTCCTTCGAGCAGCGTGACCTGCCCGTAGTCAAACTGACTCAGCCTCGGCTTGACGGCGCTTGTCGGCGCGGCAAACATCGATGGCATGGCAGGAGCACATAGCGCGAGACTGGCTGCTGCTGTGCTCCCCTGCAGGAACTTTCTGCGTGTTAAGTCCCTCATAAATTCGACTTTCCCTTTCACCCCTGTTGGTAAGGAACCCATACCTGCATGGCCGATAAGTCGCGATTGGACCAGGCATAGTACGGGATCATTTTGAGCTTGGTATCGGTCCCAGCGGCCGGCTGCGGAAGAGCTGCCTGGTAGAGTGCGGGCGCAGCAGCGGGAAGCAGCGAGCCAGGATGCTCGAGCACAACAACCCCATCGAGCAAGCCGGGATCGTAACGGTCCGTCGTAGTCTCGGTCAGGCGTGCGGTGTAGTAAGGAAAGATGCTCGAGTCTTTGGACGCTTCGTTCTGATCGAGTTGCTCCATGCAATAAACGATGGGACCGCGCTGGAAGGCAATGCGGCCGCGGTCATCGGCCACCGCGGGGTTGGCGTGCACGACCTGGGGACGCATATCAAAGGAAAGCAGGACCTTGTCGCCGGAAGTCCAGCGCCGCTTTATCGGCAGGTATTGCCCCGCGGTCACACCTTCTACTTTCTTTCCGTTTACCGTAACGCTGTTTTGTTTCGACCAGCCGGGGATGCGGACAAACAACGTGAACTCCTGGGGGGTCTGAGGTGAGACGGCTATGTCGACAGTGGGCTTCCATGGGTACTCAGTGGTCTGACGCAGGACGAGCGGAGTGCCGCTGGGGAGATGCCACTTCATTTCCGAGTTGTCATAAAAGTGGACATACACGCCATCTTGAGAGGTGCTGTAGAAATATCCCGGGAGCGCGGCGAAGGTACGCTCCAGGTTCGGAGGACAACAAGTGGTGTCGTACCACGGGTTGCGGATTTTATCGCCGGTTGCCGGATCGAACGCCAGAGGGTTGCGATAGCAGTACATTTTGCCATCGAGCGACATACCGGAATTGATGCCGTTATAGAGTGCGCGCTCCATGACGTCAGTGAATTTGGCCTCGCCGCTGGCAGAGAGCATGCGCCAGTTCCACATCATGTTGCCAATGGCCGCGCAGCTCTCGCCGTAAGCGCGCTCGTTAGGCAACTCGTAGGCGTTGCCAAATGCCTCACCATCACTGCGCGCGCCCACGCCTCCGGTTACATAGAGCTGGTGTGCCGAGAGGTCGTTCCATAAGACGTTCAGCGTCTTCCAATAGGTGGGATCGCCGGTCTCAAGGTAATAGTCGGTCGCGCCACAGCAGGCATACATGGCGCGCACCGCGTGGCCTTCGAGCTTGGTCCGCGAAGTAAACGGAATCCCGCAGAACATGTAGACGATTTGCCGCTCGGTGAGGGGAATTCTGGAGTCGCCCTGCAGAATGTAGCCGGCAAGATCGAGATATCGTTTGTTGCCGGTGGTGCGATAGAGCTCGATGAGCGACATTTCGATTTCCGGATGACCGGCAACAATTGGCGCCTGGTTTGCGCCCGGGCCATAGCCCGGCAAAAGGAACCCGTCGACGAAACGCATGCCGGCCTGGAGCAGGGTGGGATCGCCGGTCGCGCGATAGTAGGCAATCGCACCTTGCAGAAGATGGCCGATGTTATAAAGCTCGTGACCGGTGGTTTGCGTCTTCCACTGCATTCGGTCGCTTTTTTTATCGCCGACATAGTAGGTATTGAGATAGCCGCTCGGCTCCTGCACCGCGACCACTTCGCGGATCATGGCATCGGTCTGGCTGCGAAGTTCGGGCGCCGGCAGCGGCTGCTGTTGCAAGGCGAACCCAACTGACTCGACCCATTTATAGATGTCGGAGTCGGAATAGACGGGCCCACGCTGGGGTGCTTGAGATTGTCCAGCCAGGCGCAGGAAATTGTCCATGCGTCCGTGGTCAAGAAGCTCCTGGCGCATGCTGGGGATGCTCGATGCGACGTTGGTTTCGCGGCGCTTTGACCAGAATCCGGTCTCGATGGTGACCGCTTGCACGGGCACGCTCTTCAACTTGGCATAGGGAGAATTGCGGGTAGCGATAATGCCGGCATTGCTCCAATCCGGATCGAGAACGGGGGCGCCGGCAGCGCCGGTGGCCTGGCGAGCGAAGCCGGGCAAGCCAGGCATGGCAATCGCAGCGGTAGCGGCTGCGGTGGTCGATATAAATTTGCGTCGCGATAGTGAGTTTAGGTTGCCCATGGTTCCTCTCATCCGGCTCCTTAGGGGGAGCTTCGGCTGGTGTTCGCATCCTGCAGTAAATATTGCGCCTGGGCTACCTGCTGCTGGCTCTTCAGCTCCTGCAGCCGTTTGACCAAAGGCGAGATTGCTTCTTTGTTGCCCAGTCTACGCTCGGCCTGGATCTCCTGGAACAGGGCGGACTCATCGGTGGGGTCTTGCTTTAAAGCGATTCCAGCCTGGTCAATGACCTCGCTGAATTGATTTGTTTTCAAGAGAAGCGTGCACAGCAAATCACGAGCGGGCTGGTAGCCGGGTTCAAGCTGGAGAGCCTTTTTCACCGCGGCTATGGCCTTAGTCAGGTTCTGCCCTGCTCCGTCGCCCTCTCCAGTGGCCAGCGCCTCAGCGTAGAGATAATCCGGGCGCCAGATCATAGCCCCCGCGGCTGCGATAG
>CAWBRJ010000032.1:0-138020 GCA_963790935.1 uncultured Acidobacteriaceae bacterium
GCCCTGCTTCGAGCCGTCCTGTCGGGCGCGGTGCGCCCCATCCCAGACGAAACGGTGTAGGATTACCGATGCTGAGAAGAAGTGCGGAAGAAGAGAGTTATGAATACCTCTTCACCCTCCGGCGTGCTTGCACTTCATGCGCTATGGGTAGTCTCAGCAGGGAGCGAGGCCAGGCAGGCCATTGAGCGATGGATCGTCCCTGATGCTCTCGCGAGAGGACACCTTTCGAAATGCGGACGAAACTTAAGAGACTTGTCGCACAGAGAATTCGTGGTCTTTACGCAGGGTGGGCAAAATCTGGCAGGATGGTACGCCCTATTTGCGCGGTGTTGCTCTCTTTGCTTCTGGAAGGTTGTACCAGGCCAGCTGTTCATGAACCGGTTACATTGACTCTTCTAGAGGAGTGGACGAACAAGGAGTTCAGCGAGGCGCGCCAGCAGGAGTTGCAGCAATTCACTCGGGAAACAGGAATCCGAGTCAGTGTCCTTCCGTCTCCGGACTCCGCGCGGCAGAGGCTGGCTATGTGGAAAGAGTTACTCGGGTCAGGTGCCTCGGGTCGCTGACGTTTACGGGATCGATGTGATCTGGCCGGGGATTCTGAACGAATATTTCATAGATCTCAAGCCATATTTCGCCAACGAAATATCGCTTCAATTTCCGGAGGTTGCCGCGAGCTACACTGTCGATAAGAAGCTGGTCGCCGTGCCTTATCGTGCCGACATCGGGATTTTGTTTTATCGCACCGACCTTCTGCGACAGTATGGATATCGAGAGCCACCCAAGACATGGGATGAGCTGGAGAGGATGGCGGCTCGCATTCAGGCTGGCGAACGTGCCAAAGGCAAGAAACAGTTTTGGGGCTTTGTGTGGCAAGGGGCGGCCGACGAAGGCTTAACCTGCGACGCGCTGGAATGGCAGGCTTCCGACGGCGGCGGACGGATTATCGAGGAGGACAAGACGATCAGCGTGAATAATCCGCAGGCGATCCGGGCGTGGCAAAGGGCGGCGCATTGGGTTGGTTCCATCTCACCCCCAGCTGTAGTCGCATATAGAGAGTGGGATTCGCTAAACGTTTGGGTGGCCGGTGACGCGGCATTCATGCGGAATTGGCCGTCAGCCTACGTCGAAAGCCAGGCGGCAGAGTCGCCAATCCGAAATAAGTTCGATATAGCTCTGCTGCCCGGTGGTAAGGCAGGCCGAGTGGGCACCTTGGGAGGATGGGGCTTGGCAGTTTCCCGATTCTCGGCTCATCCCCGAGAAGCCTTAGAACTGATCCGGTATCTCATTCGTAGAGACGTGCAGGTGAAGCGGGCCAGCGTGATTTCGGAGCCACCCACTCTACCGGAACTCTACAACCTGCCTGAGGTACTTGAACCAAATCCCCGTTTTGCCCTTTTGAGACAAGCGTTCCAGACGGGCGCGATTTCGCGTCCTTCGAACATCACTGGCAATAAATACCCGGGTGTGACTGACGCTTATATCCAAGAAGTGCACTCCGTGCTTACCGGCGAGAAGAGTGCGCCGGAAGCTGCCGCAGCTCTGGAGAATGAATTGGTTGGCATCACCGGTTTCAAAAAGGGACCGCCGCAGGGAATTCAGCACTGAATGGGACTCTGGGCCGGTTCAAAGAATCTCTCCCCGACCGGCTTCAGCTTTGTCCGCAAACGATAAGAGGCGTGGCGTGAGTTCGATGCCAGCGATAGCTCGATAGGAACAACCTATGGGACTTCACACGGCAACAGGATTGATCCGTTGGGTCAAAAGCGCTGCAGCGAAAACTCTTCATGGCGGTCGGCTCAACATCGGCCCCCGTTTGATCCTCGGCTTCGTGTTCATCGTGCTTTCGATGTTAGCCGCGGATGCCGTTATCCTTTGGCAATTCCACATGATCCGCACTCATGCAGAGCGCTTGAACGATGTCGACCAGAAGCTGGTTGCGGTTTTACGCGTTCATACCAGTATGTCGGCGTTTCATGATCGGCTAGATCGCCTCGCCGACGTCGAAGATGCCGATCGCTTGCTGATTGAAGCTGGACCACTTCGTACCGCGGTCCTGGAGGACATTCGTCGGGCAATCAACGCGCTCAATCTCCGACCTTTCGACCTCCCGCGCGATCCGACCATACTGCCTATCCTTCACGTGGTTCAGAACGCGCTGCCATCCCAGCTTGACGCCATCACCACACTCGCTAGATCCGGCGACTGGCGGGCTGTCCACCTACGCCTGGAGAACCAAGTTCGGCCACTGGAATCTCTGACCTCGGCGCTCGTCGAAACCGTCGACCATGAAGTCGGCGAAGAGCAGGCTCAAACCGTGCTGAACATGAGGCGCGTGGAACATCTTGTCTTTCTGGTTGTGCCGCTGACCGCCGTGTTCACCTTGCTGATCGCCGGGACCCTCGGCCTAGCCATTACCCGCAGCATCACGCGGCCACTGGCGCAATTAGTGGAAGGCTCCAAGGCATTGGCGCGTGGCGAGTTTCAGTATCAAGTGTCTGTCAGCGGGAAAGATGAACTCGCTCACCTAGGGCAGGTCTTCAACGCCACCGCCCAGCGCCTGCGCGATCTTTACGCGACGCTGCAGCTCAGCGAAGATCGCCTCCGCCTTGTCATCGATACGATTCCGGCGCACGCCTGGAGCGCTCGTCCTGACGGATCCGTTGATTTCATCAATCAGCGTTTCCTGGAATTTACGGGTCGTTCTCTGGAGGAGATGCTGGGCTGGGGTTTGGGTTCCTTAGTTCATCCCGATGACCTCAAGCGGTACCTCGGCGAGTGGCAGGCCGCCGTGGCAACGGGGCAAGCAATGGAGAGTGAAGCACGGGTACGGCGGAGGGACCGGGATTATCGCTGGTTGCTGATCCGCAACGTGCCGCTACACGATGAGTTGGGAAACATCGTTAATTGGTACGGAACAGCTACCGACATTGAGGAACGGCACCGAGCCGAAGACGCTCTACGGCGGAGTGAGGCCTACTTAGCCGAAGCGCAGCGACTCAGTCGCACCGGGAGCTTCGGGTGGGAGGTTTCGACTGGTGAGATCCTCTGGTCCGAGGAAACCTTTCGGATCTTCCAATACGACCGAATGACGAAACCGACGGTGGAACTCATTCTCCAACGCGTTCACCGTGAAGACACGGGCCACGTGAAGCAAACGATTGAAAGTGCGTCGATGAACGGAAGGGACTTTGAACATGAATATCGCTTGCTGATGCCGGATGATTCAGTCAAGTACGTCCATGTTGTGGCTCATGCCTTGAGTAATGAATCGGGGAGAGTCGAGTTTGTCGGAGCGGTGATGGACGTGACCGAACGCAAGCGTGCTGAGGAAGCGCTGCGCGAGGCTCAGACGAATCTAGCACGCGTGACCCGGGTAACCACCATGGGAGAATTGACTGCCTCCCTGGCGCACGAAATCAAGCAGCCGATTGCAGCGGCGGTTACCGACGCTCATACTTGCCTGCGTTGGCTTGGCCGCGATGAGCCCGATTTGGCTGAGGCACGCGAAGCAGCCTCGAGAATCATCAAAGATGCAAACCGTGCAGACGATATCATCGGCCGGATCCGCATGCTCTTCCAGAAGGGCACTCCGCAAACGGAGTTGCTGGATGTAAACGAAGTCATTCGAGAGATGATCGTTCTGCTTCGCAGCGAGGCAATGCGATACTCCATTTCATTCCGGATGGAGTTGACGGAACACCTTCCTCACGTCTTGGGAGATCGTGTGCAATTGCAGCAGGTCTTGATGAACCTCTGCATTAACAGCATCGATGCGATGAAGGATGTGGATGGGGCGCGGGAACTGATCGTGAAGTCGGAGCGAGCGGAGAACGAGCACCTGATGGTGTCAGTCAGCGATACCGGCGTGGGGCTGCCCCCAAATCAAACGGAGCAGATATTCAATGCCTTCTTTACTACCAAGTCGCAGGGGACCGGCATGGGGCTTCGCATCAGCCGCTCCATCGTCGAATCGCGTGGTGGTCGCTTATGGGCTGACGACAACTCCCCGCGCGGCGCAAGCTTCTACTTCACTCTTCCCACGAAAGGCGAGGCCAACGTGTGACGCCCGCAGGCGCTCCTACGGTGTTTGTCATGCAGCACGATGCCGCTGTGCGGCGCGAAGGCCCCAGCGGCACCCGACGCGAGCATGGCCCTCAATGATCGGAGCGACTTTATAACGCCTGCTGCTCAAGAGTATCCGGGCGAGGAGTGACCACACCAAAAGGGCTTGCTCAGAATCGCTCCCGTGGAATTTATTCGCCTGTGTTCCAGCGGCATTTCCGACAAAGTTCCAGTCCCGTCTGACAACCAAACTCCCGACAACCAAACTCCCGGGACAGGCCTTTTCAGGGACTGCTGATTCGAAATCGACGAGTATACCCATTGTGGGTATAATAAGACAACACGGTGACTGACGATTCAGAGCGCGTGTCATTGTTCCAGTTTGTCGAAGCGCCGGTCTTTATGCGGCTCCGAGATCAGTATCTCGACGATGACGGGTTTGCCGAATTGCAGGCTTATCTGGCGAGCAATCCCGAGGCGGGGGACCTGGTCCCAGGCGCAGGAGGCATTCGCAAGGTGCGCTGGAAAGATCAACGCCGCCACAAAGGCAGGCGTGGCGGACTGCGGGTCATTTACTATTGCTTCCTCTCAGAGCAGGAAGTCTGGCTGCTGACGCTGTACGACAAAGACGAGGCCGCCGACTTGACGAAGGACGAGAAAGACCAATTGAAGAAGGCGCTCGAAGCAGAACGCGCCGCTCGAAAGACCAGGAGCAGCAAATGAAAAAGAAAAAGGGAACCAAGCGCAACCTTTACGCTGAATTGATGGAAGGCGTGGATGCGATGAGGGCGCATCGCGAGGGAAAGGTCACCCTTCGCACGCACACCGTCGCGCCTCCGAAAATCAAGGTGTCTCCGGGCGCGGAGTTCTTTGTTGCTGCTCGGGAGAAGTTCAACGTTTCGCGCGCTGTATGGGCGAACATGCTTCGGGTGAGTCCACGCACTGTCGAAAAATGGGAACAGGGTGGACAGGTTAGCCCGATTGCAGCCACATTTGTAGAACTCGTCACTCAATACCCCGATACCATCGAGCGCTTGCAGACGCTTCCTCGGCGCATCGCGCGCCCTTCACGTCGCAGAGCGCCCGCGAAAGCTGGGAAGATTCCTGGCTCCCGCTCGGCCGCAGCTCGGCGGCGCTCTGAATAGCGGTAGGTGATCGCGTTATAAGGAGAGCGAATTTATGGATACGTTGGAAGAACGAGAGGAGCAGTTCGAGCCCAAAGACCCTTGGGGCGAGTTAAAGGCCGCTATCGAGGCCGAGGTAGAAGTGTGGAAAAAGAAGGGGCCGCGGTTCGACAACTTGGTCGTTAGTCCCGAAGGCGACAACGAAATAACGCTGGCGAAATCGAGGACTTCGAAAAACTACTCGTATCTCAGTGCGATCATCGGGTCGACACGCATTGCCCGCCGCGCGGGGATATAACAGGCCGCAAGCGCCACACCTGTGAGCACCAGGGTGACGCCAACAAATGTAAGAGGATCGGTGGGCATTACGCCATAGAGCAGCCCTGCCATCAGGTGCGATACGATCACCGATCCCACCAGTCCCAGCCCGGCGCCGGCCATCGCCAGTCCCAGCCCCTGACGCAGAACCATCTGCAGGATCGTCCCCCGTCGCGCCCCCAGCGCCAGGCGAATGCCGATCTCCTGCGTGCGCTCGCTCACGATGTACGAAATCACTCCATAAATTCCCAGCGCCGCCAGCAGCAGCGCCGTTATCGCGAAGGCCGCCACAATATCCATCGAGAATCGTCTCTGCTCCAGCGACGCCGACACCGCATCGTCCAGCGTCTTCGCCCCATAAACCGGCAGTTCCGGATTCACTGACTGCACCATCGCCCGCACCTCTTCCGGGATCGCACTCGCATTCAGGTCTCCACGCAGAAAGATGGCCAGCTCCTTGGGCGTCTCCTGGTACAGGCTCAGATAGATTTGCGGAACGCTCGCGTTCGCCAGCGACTCGGTTCGAGCATCCGCGATGACCCCCACGATCGTGATCCAGGTCTTGCTCGCAGGTTGGCCAACCCCAGCCCTCCCACGGCCAACCCTCAGCCGCTTCCCAAGCGGATCCTCGCCCCGCCAGTAAGTCTCCGCCATCGCCTGGTTGATCACGGCGACCAGCGGCGCATTCTCGTCGTCGCCGTCGTTGAACAGACGGCCCCGCAGCACCGGAATCTCCAGCAAATGAAAATATTCCGGCGTAACTTGCGACCGCTCCACCAAGGGAGTCTGCTTACTCTGTGTCTGGCGTCCTTCCACCATCAGCGGGCTCGGGTTGCGGTCGTGGTGCAGCGGAATCGACGGCTCCGCTCCCAGCGCCGCCTCCTGCACTCCCGGCAGCAACCGGCTGCGCCGCAGCAATTCGCGCGCAAACACTGCCTCCTGAGCAGCCGTTCCATAAATGTCCGTCTTCGGATCGTTGGGGCTCGGCAGCCACAACTGAACCGACATCACATGCTGCGGATTGAATCCCAGCGGCGCCTTGTATAAATCCCAAAAACTGCGCAGCAGCAGGCCCGCGGCCACCATCAGCACCAGCGACAGCGCAAACTCCGTCACCACCAGTACGCGCCGCGTGCGCGTCTGCTCCGTGGAACCCTTCGACCCACGCCCCTCCACCCTCAGCGTACTTGCCAGATTCAACCGCCCTGCCTGCCTCGCGGGCGCCAGCCCGAAAATTACCCCGGCTGCGATCGAAGCCGCCAGCGCGAATAGCATCACGGTCCAGTTGATCGACAGGTCGTTCAGCCGAGGCAGGCTCTCCGGAATCAGCCGCAGCAAAAATCCCTTCATGCAGAACAGAATCACCAACCCCGCCACTCCGCCCAGCAGCGAAAGCAGCAGGCTCTCCGTCAGCAATTGCCGCACCAGCCGCTTGCGTGCCGCTCCCAGCGCCTGGCGCACCGCCATCTCCCGCGATCGCGCGCTGGCGCGCGCCAGCAGCAGATTCGCTACATTCACGCAGCCGATCAGTAGCACCAGCGCCACTGCGCCCAACAGCAGGATCAGCGACTGCCGAACGTTGCCCACCACGTTTTCCTTCAGAGGCACCAACCGCACCGTCCACTTGCTGTCGGCCGGATAATCGTCCGGAAATTGCTTCCGCAACGAAGCAACCAGCGCGTCCAGCTGGCTCTGCGCCGCTGCAACCGTCAGCCCCGGCTTCAGGCGCCCGACCGTTTCCAGGGGCACCCGCAAACTGCGGTTCGGGGGCGGGGGCCGAGCCGGATCCGAAAAACCCGTCGCCGCCCACAGTTCGGTGTTCCTCTCGCCCACGGTTCGCCCCGGGTCGCGAAAACCCGGCGGCATCACCCCGATCACCCGATACAAATCGTTGTCCACCCGCAAACTTCTTCCCACAATGTGCGGATCGCTCCCGAAACCCCGCTTCCACAACCCGTCACTGATCACCACATCCAGCGTGAACCCCGGCGTTTGATCCTGAGGATCGAACGTCTGCCCCAGCTCCGGTTTCACCCCCAGCATCGCAAAATACCCCGGCGTCACCCCCTCATACTGAATCCGCGATGGCTGCGATGCACCCGTCAGGTTCGTCGACCCGAAAATCTGCAGCACAACATACTGAAAAATTCCCGAACGCTGCAGATCCTTATACTCCGGAATCGAGATGCCCGCGTCCGCAGCGCCCGCGCCAGGCAGATCGTCCTCGATCCGCACCAGTTCTTCCGGGTGCGGATACCGCAGCGGATGCAGCAGCGTCGCGTTCACCAGGCTGAAAATCGCCGTCGTCGCCCCGATCCCGAGCGCCATCGTCAGAATCGCGATAGCCGAAAACCCCGGCGACTTGGCCAGCATGCGAATCGCGAAGCGCGAGTCCTGCAGCAGGTTTTCAAAAAACGGCAGCCCCTGCTCTGCGTGGTAATCCTCTCTCACTGTCCCCACCCCTCCGAACTTCAGCACCGCCTGCCGCCGCGCCTCCGCCGGCGACATGCCCGCGCGCAGATTCTCCTCCGTCTGCAGGGCGATATGCTCTTCCATCTCTTCCCGCAGCCGTTTGTCGTCTCGCCGCCCGGTGGCAAAGTTCTTGAGCCGCGCCAGAAACCTTCTCAGGAATCTCATGTCAAATCCTCCGCCTTCACCGCGAAGAATCGTGCGATGATCGCCGCCGTTTGCTCCCAGTCCCGGGTCTCGGTCTCGAGCAGCTTTCGTCCCGACCGTGTCAGGCGATAGAAACGCGCCCGGCGGTTGTTTTCCGAGGCGCCCCACTCGGACGAAATTGCGCCCTCCTGCTCCAGCTTCAGCAGGACGGGATACAAAGTGCCTTGGTTCACGGCCAGCAGATCCCCGCTGATCTGCTCGATCCGCCGCGCGATCCCATAGCCATGCAGTGGACCGAGCACATCGAGCGTCTTGAGGGCCATCAGCGCCAGCGTTCCCTGCAGAACATCCGCTTTTTCAGTCATAGAGTCGCTCTTTGGGTTTCCTACAGGAATCATCATGTCGCACTTCCTTTTGGAAAGCAACAGGTAATGATCCGAAAGGCAGATGAAGGGACAGCATACCTATTGCAGCAATTCTGGGTGATACGTAACGTGCCCCCTATCTCCCCCGAAAAAACGAGATTATCGGAAACTTGCGCGTCCGCCCCGCCCCGGGCCAGGGGAAGTCACCGAAAATGCGACTTTACAGGTATTATGGTCGTCGCTTTGAATGCTCCTGGGCCAATCCAAAAATGCGGCGGACTTTCCGCACTCCGGGGCGGTAGTCCAATGGAGGAGACAATGAGAGCCAGGCAACGACGCATATGTTTTTTGTGGGTGTTATGTGCAGTGACCGCGTGCTCACAGGCTGCACTGTCAGGGCAAGCAACATCGACACAGGAGACTAGCCCGATACTGGGTGTCTGGCGAGCACAGATGGACGGATTGCCCTTCGTTACTTTGACCGTCACAAATGAAGGAGGCAGATTGGCAGGAGCTGTTCTCTTTTACCTCCTTCGGCGCGATGAAAAGGGAGCCGAAAGTTCCTTGCCAGGAATTCCCGAACCGCTCCTCAACCCAACATTCAACGGAAAAGTCCTGACGTTCCAAGTGAGCCACCGCCGCGCACATCCGCCGAGAACGTTAGCAGACCCTCCGGTGAACTTTCGTTTGACGCTGACCGGTGAGAACAAGGGCGAATTTGTTAACAAAAGTGAAGACTCCCCTGCGATTCAGTTGGTCAGGAGCGACTACTGACAAACTGACGTTACCAAGTCGCGATTGATTGTCTTGAGGAATGAATCTTCTGCGGTCCAAGTTAAATGTCGGAAAAACGGTGTTCGCGGTAACTTGCCCAGCTGCGAGGCCCTCCGGTACGGCAACCTACCGAAGGCGAGACTTCGCAGGTGGTTTGAGGACACGTCCGGGGTCGTACCAGGGGACGCTGTCGCAATGCATCTGCCCTTAGAGGCCCATTGCATACATGCTGGTTAGCGCGAATGACAAGACACCGCAGGCTGTACCGACCCACCTCCGCCAGCCAACGCCAAACAAGCAACATAGAATAACCAGCACCGATGTCAGATCGATCGCCTGAAACCATAAGCTCGCCTCGTTGAGGTGCCCCCAAAAGCCACCTAATGCGGCTGCGCGCCGCCAAAAGGCACCATGCAGTGCGGGCATTAGGAAGACACCGACATAACCTACCCAGGATATCCATCGCCGCCACGGACTCATGGGCATCATGATACGGAAATTAGTGACCAGACCGGAAATGACCCCAATTGAAAAGCACCCCCTTGGCACCTATTCCAACACGCTTTCGCCAGGGTCATTCCCGTCTGTCACCGGGTAAGCTGCAGACATCGGCACAGGTGGGCAACTGGGATGCAGAGAGTAGTAGCAGGTCCCTGATCTGATCCACGGAGAAGCCAAGTTCGCGACATCGCCGTACAAAGTTCAAGCGTCGCAGGTGCTCCTGCGCGTATACGCGATAGTTACCCGCCGTTCATTCGCATACGGGCAGCAAACCGGCCTGTTCGTAGTAGCGGATGGTGACGACTTTGACGCCAGCCTGCTTCGCTAGATCGCCGATGCGGAAGGTTATGCTCAAATTGACCCTATAGCCACTATAGACTTTAGCATCGTTGCATGAGATGGCTTACGCTTTTGCTGGCATTTTCACTGGCCTCAACCTCGTACGCCCAAGCAGTAGGACACAACCCGTCTCCGCTTGACGATGATCCGAGCGTCATTCTTGAACTAGGCGCTGCTACAAGTTGGACTACGACGGGAGGCGCTGCGAGCTTTGCCCCTAATCTTGCGGCAGAAACCACTCCTATCGAAAATTGGCTGGAAATTGAGGCCGGCATCTCGCCCTTCTTTACGCGAAACTCCACCGAATGGGACACAGATTTTCTTTTTAAGAAGCCTTGGACGCTGTCTTCGAAAGCCGAGTTCATGCTGGGAGTCGGGCCGGAATGGGTTTACGTTCGGCAGCATGGAACAACATCCAACTCAATCTCGGGCGAGGTTGCCGGAGACTTCATGTTCTGGCCCAATGGCAAACACCGTTTTGGTTGGTATCTGGAACCGGCTTACGACTACAACTTCATGGCCGCCCATCAGCAGTCTATTGGTATGAGCGCAGACCTTTTGATCGGTATCAGACGGCAACATCAACAACATCATGACGGCAAGCCCTACACCTACCCTAAGCAACCTGCATCCGTGGAGATGGAAAACGTTTATCGGTCGTCCGGAATTGACGCCGCCATTCGAACCTACCGGCGACTAAAGGCACAATCTGAGAGCGAATACGATTTGTCGGAAGGGGAACTCAACAGCCTGGGCTATCAAATTCTCTATGCCGACCACCACGCTCAAGATGCCATAAGGGTCTTCGCGCTTAACGCTGAAGAACATCCGGCGTCCTCAAATGCATTTGATAGTTTGGCCGAGGCTTATGGTGTTGGTGGCAACACACAAGCGGCGAGGGCGAATTATGAGAAGGCCTTAGTACTCGATCCAACCAACGAGCATGCACGAACGGCGCTGTCCCAGATCAAGTGATCAAGTGAAACAACAGTATGCATGGAGATTCTGCGAATTCTAGGGGTCGATTCGTTCAGTAAACGATAAATCACCGAGTCGCAACCAAACTCCCTCCAGGTGGACCGGATTTCTAAACACTGGCCGACTCTTCATTAGAAATCAAACTACGCCGTCTTCGATGAACAGTGTCGCGGCGGTTTCTCGACAGCTCTTCTGGATTTTGCAGTCGAAAGAAAGTTAAAAGTTCCTGTTGCTTTCCAAAAGGAGCCGTGCCATTATTCCTGTTGGAAACCTAAAGGGCGATTCGCCATGAAGGAAAAGCCGGACGTCTTGCAAGGTACGCTCGCGTTGAGCGGTTTTGGGAAGGGCACGGCTTCAGCCGTGCCGTCTAGAGCCAAGAAAGACGCGGGCTTTAGCCCCTGAGGTATGCTCGCCTCCAACTGTCGAGGATTTATGAGATGGCCTCTAGTAAGTCAAGATCGACAGTTAGCGGTGTATTCATGGCACGTCGATTGCATGGAACGGTCAGAAGGGAAGAACAATGGACGCTCGGGTCACGATCATGTTTCTTTTAGCCGCTGTCTTTTACAGTGACGTCCAAACTCCTGCCAAGGCATGGGACGGATTCATCACCGATACCCATTGCGGTATCCACTGCCCACGGACGGCTGCGATGACTCCGGATCGAGCTTGCGTTCGCTTGTGCGTGCGTAAAGGATCGAAGTATGGGCTTTGGTACGAGAATCATGTGTACGCTTTGGAACCACAGTCGAAGGCGTCGCAATATGCAGCAATGAAAGTTCGCATTGTCGGCAATCTTTCCAACGACGTCATCACTATCAGGTCGATAACCCCAATTCCCGCGGTACCCGCCGCAGAAACACAGCGGTAAACGATGCTTGCGAGACTGATTCAGCGCTCACCATTGAGTTTATATTCGCCAGACCCGTCCGGATTCTTCAGCTGGATTCGCTCCATGTGCCGAACGAAACCCCGCCCCTTTCGATCTTGAGTGGTGCGGCTGCCACATACGCGGCATATTCTTTCCTGCTGGCTCTTCGTTGCCGCGCGGGCCAGAGCGGAAGATGCCCGGTCAGGAGCGAAGTCACCTATGGATAGTAAGCTGCAGCCGTCAACAAGTGACTCGCCCTGTTAGCGTCGGTTGAACTGAGCTTCCAAGGCGCCTGTCTGCTGTTTCTGTGCCAGTCCATTTCGCTCTTGAGAATAAACAGAAGTACTGGCTGCCTCATTCGCTCCTCAGCGCACGAACAGGGTCAAGGCGCACGGCCCGCAGTGCCGGGATGACACATGCGGCGACTGACATCAATCCCAGCAAAACGACAGACGAGCAGAAGCTTGTCGCGTCGAGCGGGCTGATGCCGAAGAGCAGTTGCGTGAGTGCTCTAGCCGCCGGCAGCGCTGCACCTACACCGACAGAGGTGGCGATGAGTGTCAGGACCAGATCCTGATGGAACACAACGGCCATAACGTTGCCACGTGTCGCTCCCACCGCGATGCGGATGTCGAATTCGCGGCGTCGCTGCCCCATTGCGAAGTTCTTCACACGCGCCAGAAACCGTCTCAGATTCTCATGAAAGATCCTATGCTTTCACTTCAATCCGAGCCACATCGAGGACTTTGAAAAACTACTCGTATCTCAGTGCGATCATCGGGTCGACACGCATTGCCCGCCGCGCGGGGATATAACAGGCCGCAAGCGCCACACCTGTGAGCACCAGGGTGACGCCAACAAATGTAAGAGGATCGCTGGGCATTACGCCATAGAGCAAACCTGCCATCAGGTGCGACACGATCACCGATCCTACCAGTCCCAGCGCTGCGCCCGCCATCGCCAGCCCCAGCCCCTGGCGTAGAACCATCGCCATGATCTTGCCCCGTTGCGCGCCCAGCGCGAGCCGAATGCCAATGTCCCGCGTGCGCTCGCTCACGATGTACGAAATCACCCCATAAATTCCCAGCGCCGCCAGCAGCAACGCCGTCGCCGCAAAGCACGCCACCATCTCCATCGAGAATCGCCGCTCTGCTAAAGATGTAGACACTGCATCGTCGAGCGTCTGCGCGCCATAAACCGGCAGTTCCGGATTCACTGACTGCACCATCGCCCGCACCTCTTCCGGGATCGCACTCGCATTCAGGTCTCCACGCAGAAAGACGGCCAACTCCTTGGGCGTCTCCTGGTACAGGCTGAGATAGATTTGCGGAACGCTCGCGTTCGCCAGCGACTCGGTTCGGGCATCCGCGATCACCCCCACGATCGTGATCCAGGTCTTGCTCGGAGGGAGGCCAACCCCAAGCCTCCCACGGCCAAGCCTCAGCCGCTTCCCAAGCGGATCCTCGCCCCGCCAGTAAGTCCGCGCCATCGCCTGGTTGATCACGGCGACCAGCGGCGCATTCTCGTCGTCGCCGTCGTTGAACAGACGGCCCCGCAGCACCGGAATCTCCAGCAAATGAAAATATTCCGGCGTAACCTCCGACCGCTCCACCAAAGGCGGCTGCTTGCTCTGTGTCTGGCGTCCTTCCACGATCAGCGCGCTCCGGTTGCCGTCGTGGTGCAGCGGAATCGACGGCTCCGATCCTAGCGCTGCCTCCCGCACTCCCGGCAGCAATCGGCTGCGCCGCAGCAATTCGCGCGCAAACACTGCCTCCTGAGCAGCCGTTCCGTAAATGTCCGTCTTCGGATCGTTGGGGCTCGGCAGCCACGACTGAACCGACATCACATGCTGCGGATTGAATCCCAGCGGCGCCTTGTATAAATCCCAAAAACTGCGCAGCAGCAGGCCTGCGGCCACCATCAGCACCAGCGACAGCGCAAACTCCGTCACCACCAGCACCCGCCGCGTGCGCGTCTGCTCCGTGGAACCCTTCGACCCACGCCCCTCCACCCTCAGCGTACTTGCCAGATTCAATCGCCCTGCCTGCCTCGCGGGCGCCAGCCCGAAAATGACCCCGGCTGCGATCGAAGCCGCCAGCGCGAACAGCATCACGGTCCAGTTGATCGACAGGTCGTTCAGCCGAGGCAGGCTCTCCGGAATCAGCCGCAGCAAGAATCCCTTCATGCAGAACAGAATCACCAACCCCGCCACTCCGCCCAGCAGCGAAAGCAGCAGGCTCTCCGTCAGCAATTGCCGCACCAGCCGCTTGCGTGCCGCTCCCAGCGCCTGGCGCACCGCCATCTCCCGTGATCGCGCGCTGGCCCGCGCCAGCAGCAGATTCGCTACATTCACGCAGCCGATCAGTAGCACCAGCGCCACTGCGCCCAACAGCAGGATCAGCGACTGCCGAACGTTGCCCACCACGTTCTCCTTCAGGGGCACCAACCGCACCGTCCACTTGCTGTCGGCCGGATAATCGTCCGGAAATTGCTTCCGCAACGAAGCAACCAACGCGTCCAGCTGGCTCTGCGCCGCTGCAACCGTCAGCCCCGGCTTCAGGCGCCCGACCGTTTCCAGGGGCAACCGCAAACTGCGGTTCGGGGGCTGAGCCGGATCCTCCTCAAAACCCAACGCCGCCCACTGTTCCGTATTCCTCTCGCCCACGGTTCGCCCCGGGTCGCGAAAACCCGGCGGCATCACCCCGATCACCCGATACAAATCGTTGTCCCCCCGCAAACTTCTTCCCACAATGTGCGGATCGCTCCCGAAAGCCCGCTTCCACAACCCGTCAGTGATCACCACATCCAGCGTGAACCCCGGCCTTTGATCCTGAGGATCGAACGTGTGCCCCAGCTCCGGTTTCACCCCCAGCATCGCAAAATACCCCGGCGACACCCCCTCATACTGCATCCGCGATGGCTGCGATACACCCGTCAGGTTCGCCGACCCGAAAATCTGCAGCACAACATACTGAAAAATTCCCGAACGCTGCAGATCCTTCCACTCCGGAATCGAGATGCCCGCGTCCGTAGCGCCCGCACCAGGCAGATCGTCCTCGATGCGTACCAGTTCCTCCGGGTGCGGATAGGGCAGCGGATGCAGCAGCGTCGCGTTCACCAGGCTGAAAATCGCCGTCGTCGCTCCGATGCCCAGCGCCATCGTCAGAATCGCAATCGCGGAGAAGCCCGGCGATTTGGCAAACATGCGCAGCGCGTAGCGCAGATCCTGAATCAGGTTTTCAAAGAACGGCAGACTCTGCTCCGCGTGGTAATCCTCTCTCACTGTCCCCACCCCCCCGAACTTCAGCACCGCCTCGCGGCGCGCCTCCGCCGCGGACATGCCCGCGCGCAGATTCTCCTCCGTCTGCAGAGCGATATGCTCTTCCATCTCTTCCCGCAGCCGTTTGTCGTCTCGCCGCCCGGTGGCAAAGTTCTTGAGCCGCGCCAGAAACCTTCTCAGGAATCTCATGTCAAATCCTCCGCCTTCACCGCGAAGAATCGTGCGATGATCGCCGCCGTTTGCTCCCAGTCCCGGGTCTCGGTCTCGAGCAGCTTTCGTCCCGACCGTGTCAGGCGATAGAAACGCGCCCGGCGGTTGTTTTCCGAGGCGCCCCACTCGGACGAAATTGCGCCCTCCTGCTCCAGCTTCAGCAGGACGGGATACAAAGTGCCTTGGTTCACGGCCAGCAGATCCCCGCTGATCTGCTCGATCCGCCGCGCGATCCCATAGCCATGCAGTGGACCGAGCACATCGAGCGTCTTGAGGGCCATCAGCGCCAGCGTTCCCTGCAAAACATCCGCTTTTTCAGTCATAGAGTCGCTCTTTGGGTTTCCTACAGGAATCATCATGTCGCACTTCCTTTTGGAAAGCAACAGGGACAGACAGGAGATGCGAGGAGATGCGGGACGGACGAAATAACCCCCAAAATGGATGAGGGGGCCACGCGAAGTCAGACTAAATGCAGTTTAACAATCCCGTGTGGCGAGCATTCATCCATTCGGCTCATGATCGGCTTCGAGAGCCGCCGTATAGGGGAGAACGCTTAGAGGGCTTCTCGAATTCAGTCGCCAGACGGGAGTGGTACCTGGACTCAAACCTTTAGGCCCGATACGGATGTGCAACTGGTACATGCTCAGGTAGATTTGGATCGACCAAAGTTCCCCAAAATGTTCGTTGCGCTGATGAAGTCACCATCGCGGAAATAAAAATTAGAAACAGATAGCCATCGACTGAGTCCCGCAGGGACGGCATAATCAATAGCCCGGCACGGGAGTGCCGGGCCTCCTCCCGCACGCCACAATCCGGCACAGATTACTCCCGCACCACCAATCCATGCCTCTTCAACAACAACGCAAACTCATCTGCCGAATCGATCTTGCGATGGTGCTCTTTCTGCTTTTGAACGTACCGTGCCACCACCGGTACCTGGGAATTCAGTCGCCAGACGGGAGTGGTACTTTGCGATAACAGCTTTCCAAAAGTACCACTCCCGTCTGTTTGACAACTAATCCCTCATTTCTTCATTCTGGGGTGACGTGTCCCTATCCTCCCGACGTCGCAGGCGGCGTCAGGCGGCGTGCTTTTCGCGGGGATCGCGCCACTGCTGTTTACGGATGTAAACGTCGCCACAGCTGCCGAACGGCACCCGCTACGGGACCCGAACTCGGCTGCTTTCCAGGAAGATCGCCCAGTTGACGACCGCATCGTAAGGGCTGTGCTGGCAACCGGCCGTGTTGTAGAAGCGCTTTTCTTCTTCAACCACGCTATTAGGCTCAGAGCCAACCGCGATCTTGAGTGACACCTGGTCACCCCCAGCGTTCTTGATCTCCGGGTCTGCGAAGTCACCTTCGATCACTCCACCGCTCCGCACGAAGAAAAGGAGCAGCGGGGCAACGCGGTTCGGAGGGCAGCTCGCGACCCGTTCGATTGGCGTCGTGTCGAAGATCAACTTCCCGGGAGTGTGCTCAATGTTGTACGCCGGGCCTAGCAGGAAAAAGCTGTAGATGTATACCCCGGCGTCCGAGTTGTTGGCGATCTTCCAGTGCAACACTCCAGCCGTCTTTGAGACCCGCGTGATCTCGAACCGGACTTTGCTCACGTCTGGCGCTTTCGCCGCGCAGTACGCATTCGACAAAGCCAACAAAAGGACGACGCAGATGCAGATAGTGCGCTTCATCTCGATCCCCCTTTTGCTCAGTTGGAGTTCGGGTTGCGGAGCGGAAGACCCTGCTCTTGTCGCAACCTGTTTTCGATGTTCTGGCGAACCCATATCTCTTCTTGGCCAGGCGTCAGCCCTTTGGTTAAACCCAAGATATCCGAGGCGTAGGCATGGCCCAGAACCTCATGGCCAGCGATGATTTGGAAGGGATTGGAAATCGTCTGACCGTTCATGCCCCGCAAGGGAGAAACGAGGTCGATTCCAGATTGGTTTCGATCCAGATTCACGGTTACATTCCCCCTCGATCGCTTCACCCAGATTTCATGGAAACCTTAACTGAATAAGAGAATATAGCAGCCGAAGAGGGGAATCACAGCAACAGCTCCGCCTCACGAGAGGCTTCTGATGGCACGCTTGCCCCGAGTGGTCATCGCAGAAGTTCCCCATCATGTGACCCAGCGCGGCAACGCACGCCGATTCATCCTCGACTGCGACGCCGACCGTAACGTCTACATCGAACTGTTGCGAGAGGACATTCAGCGCTGCAGCGTAACCTTCCTCGGCTACTGCCTGATGTCCAATCACGTCCATCTCGTGCTGGTTCCACTCAAAGCCGATGGATTGGCCAAAGCCCTCAAGCACACCCACGGCCGCTACGCCTCTTACTGGAACGCAGTTCACCGCTCCAGCGGACACCTCTGGCAGGGACGCTTCTACTCCTGCCCACTCGGCCCAGCACACCTGTGGCAAACATTGCGCTACACGGAGCTGAACCCTGTACGTGCAGGACTGGTGAAAGACGCCGCATCCTGGCCATGGTCGAGTGCCGCGGTGCACTTGGGTCAGACGGCGGCCGACCCATCACTTCGAACCATGGCAAGACCATTGGTCTGCTTTGAGCTGGCGTGCCTACCTCGCCGCCGGAGAAACCCAGTCCGAGCTGGCCGCAATTCGTCATTGCACCTACACAGGTCGCCCCCTGGGCACGGAAGAGTTCGTCAAACAAATGGAGAAGAGCACCCGAAGACGCCTGGCAGCACAAAACGGAGGCCGCATAGCAATCCGCGTTAAGGACGGTCGTCAGACCGAATTTACATTTGCCAGCTAGCAGCCTACCAGCCTAACAACTCAACCATCGCTTCAATTAGTTAACTTTTCGTCTGTCCCCAGTCAAGTTTCCAGTCAAGTTTGTCCTCAGTCAAGTTCCCGGCTCATGCTTACGAGGCGTCCTGTGGCTCTTTCTTGACCGCCGAGATTTCAGTGATGGTGAAGCGGAACCGAGCTACATCCGGCCCATAGCGGCCGCCTCCGCTCTCGAACTTACCGATCAGTTTCACGCTGGCACTCTTCCTATGATTGAAGAGCTTATGAAGCGCCTTCCCGTTGGGTGAGGACACCCAGTCTGGCGGAAACACGGCTTGGATGCCCACGTCGAGGCTCTCTTTGGGCTTGCACGATGGACTATACAGCAGCACAGAGTGTTCACCGGGAAGCAGGATTCCTTCAACCGACAACACCTTCCCGTTGTACCTATCAGGCGACGCAACCACATCGCAGAGGTTGATCACCTTCGGCTCTTGTTGCGCATGTACTGAGACTGCTGTTTGCAAGATGATTGCCAGCATAACGGCCCTCATGATTGAACTCCTATGGCTGCTCATCTTCAACTCCTGTTGGGCCTGGGAACTGGGCTGGATTGAAGACCGGCAGATTGAAGATGGGCCCGTAGGTCGGACTGTTGTGGAGGAAGTCCAGGATTTTCTGATCGTCGTTCGGTCCGAAGCCGTGCTCCTGATTTATCGCTGCACCAGCTTTGAACGCATTGAACTCCGTTTGTCCGTGCGTCGGATTCAGACTTTGATCGTAGCCGCCTTTAGCTCCATCGTAGGAATTTAGGAACTTTTCATCATCACCTACATGTGTTCCTTCGTGGGTCTGCGTCTCTGCACTCCCGGCTCTACCGAAGTCGAGCGTTACCTGGATATTCACATTGCCGGGCGTGCTGCCGTTTGGATTGACCGAACCAAAAATCGGGTTCGCCCCGGTATTGAGATTTCCGAAGCCCAGATGGACGCCGTTTGCTTTTCCTTTAGCTCCGTATGCTGCGGCGGCTGCTCTCACACCAGCGTTCTTTGAATTCAGGTCCTTCTCGCGTCGGGACTCGAACTTGTTTACCGCTTGGTCCCATTTCTTTTGGCATTTCGCGTTGTCGCCACAGCCAGAGTTATTCAGCTCATAGTGCCCGTCAGCATCGATCCTTGAGAGGGGATTGTTCCGAACGTAGCTGTACAGGTTAAGTGACTGCGGATCGTCCAGCTTCGCATACGGTACGGGTTCGGCTTTCGCTGACCAATCGGGACTGAGAAAACGGCCCATCGTTGATGCAAAATATCTTGCGCCGAAGTAGTCGTTACCCGACTCAGCGTCTCGTTCTTTGCCGGTAAAGTGGTGCTCCGTAGGATACTGCGTCGAATTGCCGCAGTTCAGCGCATCCCCGAACGGCAGGCTGGTGCAGGTCTGCTCCAGCACCCCCGCATAATCCGTCTGCGCTCTTCTCGTCCCTAGCGGATCGTTCAGATAGAAATGCAACCCGTCATTGTCATAGGTCGCGATCACCTGGCCCAGCGCATACACGTTCGTATGCTGCCAGGCCATCGTCCCGCTCGGGTCCATCCCCATCTCCGTCACCTGCTCCCCGGACAGGCCCACTATATAGTCGCTCAGCGGCTTAAAGCCGTTCACCCCAGGATCGCAGCTCCACTCCGTGATGCTCCCCTTGCTCACCCGCTCGCCCTCGGCATTGTAGATGTAGCCCGTCAGCACCGGCTCACCGGTGCCGCCCGAAGACACCGCGCAGATCCGGCCCTCGCCATCATACAAATACTGGTTCGCCCCGTCGTTCAGGATGTTCCCCGCACCATCGTAGCTTACTCCCCCGATCGCCTGCTGCGTATTGCTGAAACGGTTGTTCCCCGCCGCATAGTGCGCCCATGCCCCCTGGTACGTCGCGCTCTCCTCAGGCGTGCACGCCGGCGCACCCGAGGCAAACCCAACCGAGGACACTCCCTGCAGGTTGCGATTGCCAAAAGCATCATAGCTCCAGCAGTAGTAGCTCGTCGCCGGACTCGACACCGGCACATTGGTCGCTCCCACCAGCCGGTTCAGGGTATCCGGCGTAAAGGTCCAGTTGCCCATCACCGAATCAGTGGACGAGGTCATGTTGCCCACAGAATCGTAGCCGTCATTGTAGCTGTACACCAGCTTGCCCGCATCCGTGCCGGAAGCTGCTCCGCCCTCCAGGGTGCCGCTGATCGTGGCACCAGGGAAAGACGGGCCGGAAAAGGCGCTAGCATTGTAAGAGGTGTTCTCTACCGTGTAACTGATCGCATCCCCCGCCGCACCCGCCGTCACCGCCGTGAGGTACAAGCTATTATCCACCGCCGTCACTTTTACCGGCGTAGAGGAGTTCCCATTGACCGCCGTAGCCAGCGCCGCCGCTATCGTCGCCGGCGTCGAGTTCTGCCCATAGCTGGCCGTGCCCAGCGTCGTCCCATTCGCCAAAAACGCAACCGTACCCGCATCGTAGGTGGTGGTGCCCCCGCTCACCGTAATCGCCACCGTCACCGTATTGGCCACATAATCAATGCTGTCGGCCGGTGTAAACGTCACGCTCAGCAGGTGCGGACCCTGCGTCAGCACCGTGCCCACGCCGGGTGAGTAGACAAAGCTGCCCGCAATCGTCGACGTGGCATCCAGTTGCGTCGCGCTCAGCGCCGCCCCGTTGGTAATGTCCGCCGGCTGCGGCCAGCTCACCGGCGCAGGCGCAGGGTTCACCGTGAGGGAAACCTCCGCCGTCTCGTTGCTGTAGTCAGACGAACTGGGAACAAACACCGCCGACAGATGGCGATCGTACAGGCGGTTTAGGCGGCCCTCCGCGAGCGCATCTCATCATCCGTGCCAATGACGGATCGGACGAGGGAAAGGTTGAGCATTTCGATGATTATCCTGCGGCAGCATGAAGCGGCCCATTGAGCCCGCACAGTACCTTGCCCCGAAGTAGTCGTTTCCTGACTCTGCATCTCTTTCTTTGCCGGTAAAATGAGTCACTCGCCGCACGCAGCAACGGTGTCGGAACTGGTAATGCGATATTCCATCGCATCAAGACTAACTAACTTAAAATTCCGATCATGAAGAACACTACGAAAATCGAATGAAGTCGTCGGCCCAAGATAAATTCCGACGATTCCCTTAGAATAGGCATAGTGGAACAGATATTTGGGGGCAGCGTCGAAAACCATCCATATGTCGCTGTTGTGCAGCACTGATACGACTTTTGGACGAAACCTGAGGCGCTTATAATCCCCTGACCCCGCATCGTTACACTTTCGAAAGTAAGCGAACGCAAATCCATGGTGGTCGGTCAGACACACTTGAACCTTGTCGCTACAATCTTCGAGCCCAGTACTTCGCGAGCGTGGCGCAACGAGAATTCCAGTCCGTGTATCCAGTTCGATCACATCTCCATTCGATGCGGTAAATGTAGCTTTCAGCCCCGCGTGGTCCGACGATGCCGATTGCGCAGTCGCTGCTGAAAGAAGGGTCGCGAGCAGAATTAGCATTTGGGTACTGCGCGTCATTGGCAGCCTCCTGGTATAGTGCAGTCGAATGGAGCGCCAGCAGCCTGTGACATTCGGTTGCCCGCGGAACTCGCTCCAGTTCACGCGGCCACGAGATCGTAGGCGTTACTGGATATTCTTCGGTCTACGAAATGGTGATGACCTCATGGCCATCGTCGTCGAATCGCGAGAGCGGATTATTCCCGACATAACTGTAAAGATTTAGCGTTTGCGGATCGGTGAGCTTACTGTATGGAACCGGTTCCTGTTTCGCGCTCCAGTCGGGCGACATAAAACGCCCCATTGAGGAACCGTAGTACCTTGCACCGAAGTAGTCGTTGCCTGATTCGGAGTCTCTTTCTTTGCCCGTAGAACGGGATGCCAATGCACAAACGTGAGGTTCAGTCGTAGATGAACTGGTCTGCATCGTAGCGCTACATCCTAAGGCTATTGAACATGCCGGAAGAGAGAGGGCCAGTAGAACGGGATGAACATCTTCACCCGATTGAGCCCGAGCTGGCCTTCTTTGACTAGCTTGCTTCGGAGGAGCAGAACAGTTGCAGCGTAGCCGATTCCGACAACGATAGCTCCGACTAGAACCAAGATTAGGAATATCGGCCACTGCATGAAGTCGAAGCTGGAGAAGTACCAAGTCCCGTTCCGCTTCACGAAGTGAACGGTCGTGCTTGTGTCGAGTGAGTTTCCATCCTTCGAGTCGAAGTGGACCCTTGCAGGCATAGAGGCCGAGTCTCCTTCGATTGCAGGGATGCCCTCGATTGGCACGATGCTGAGTTCATAGTGAGGCGCACTGAAGCGTTGGAGACTTTTAGCGCGAGCAGATGGATCAAGGTTTGGGTCTAGGACTTCCGCAGGGGTCTTAGAGCGATCGGACAGGCCAGTCATTAGATCGGTTATTTGACCGGCGTCGGTTGATGACGAAGATTGCGCAGAGATGTGCATAGTCAGCACCAAGATCCCAAGGATAGTAGCAAGGTTGAAGGTTCTAAATAACATTCGCATCTGTATGGCTCTCCGGTCGTACTCGGTGTGCTATTGCGGTTGGATCGTCGGAGTGTTGATCTTCGTAGTCGTCGACTGTCCGTTGCCTTTGACCGAAGCTCCGCCCGAGGCTGTCATGTCGCCCCAACTTACGCCCAAGGACAATGCCCCTCCAAAGCCGGGAGTAATACCGGCAGAGGCTGAGACGCCACCCGTTCCAACGGAGGCGCTTGCATTGGCACCTACTCCGACGTTCCCGGTCGCTGATGCGGTGATTGTGACGGACCCGATTGTCACGGTCTCCGTCTGGCTGCCGGAGAGAACAAATGCCCCGGCTCCGGCTCCTGCGCTAGCACCGATACCAGTCTTCGCGTCCGTCCCGACTCCAGCGTGTGCGCCAGCGTTCGCAGTAAGGGCATCCATCTGAGTGGTTGAATTAGCGCCTTCTTTCGCCGTTACCGAAGCAACGGCCCCGGTCACCTTTGCTGAAAGACTATTGTCTGTTCCATACGAAGCCGATGCCTTCGCGGACCCAGTTGCAGCTCCAGCGGTCACTGTTAGACCGCCCGAACTCGATGTGGCCTGGCCTGCTGCCCCACTTGCACTTGCGCTGGAAGAATGACTCGAAGACAGCCAGTTCATGATCTTTTGGCAAGTCGGACAGTCATGCCCATCTGGATCGTCATGACTGAGCGGGTTGTTCCTCACATAGCTGTAGAGGTTTAGGCTCTGGGGATCGTCCAGTTTGCTGTACGGAACTGGCTCGATCTTGGCGCTCCAGTCGGGAGACATGAACCGGCCCACATTGCTGGCGTAGTACCTAGCCCCGAAGTAGTCATTGCCGGATTCGGTATCCCGTTCTTTGCCGGTAAAGTGATGCTCCGTAGGATACTGCGTCGAATTGCCGCAGTTCAGCGCATCCCCGAACGGCAGGCTGGTGCAGGTCTGCTCCAGCACCCCCGCATAATCCGTCTGCGCTCTTCTCGTCCCTAGCGGATCGTTCAGATAGAAATGCAACCCGTCATTGTCATAGGTCGCGATCACCTGGCCCAGCGCATACACGTTCGTATGCTGCCAGGCCATCGTCCCGCTCGGGTCCATCCCCATCTCCGTCACCTGCTCCCCAGACAGGCCCACTATATAGTCGCTCAGCGGCTTAAAGCCGTTCACCCCAGGATCGCAGCTCCACTCCGTGATGCTCCCCTTGCTCACCCGCTCGCCCTCGGCATTGTAGATGTACCCCGTCAGCACCGGCTCACCGGTGCCGCCCGAAGACACCGCGCAGATCCGGCCCTCGCCATCATACAAATACTGGTTCGCCCCGTCGTTCAGGATGTTCCCCGCACCATCGTAGCTCACTCCCCCGATCGCCTGCTGCGTGTTGCTAAAGCGGTTGTTCCCCGCCGCATAGTGCGCCCATGCCCCCTGGTACGTCGCGCTCTCCTCAGGCGTGCACGCCGGCGCACCCGAGGCAAACCCAACCGAGGACACTCCCTGCAGGTTGCGATTGCCAAAAGCATCATAGCTCCAGCAGTAGTAGCTCGTCGCCGGACTCGACACCGGCACATTGGTCGCTCCCACCAGACGGTTCAAGGTATCCGGCGTAAAGGTCCAGTTGCCCATCACCGAATCCGTGGACGAGGTCATGTTGCCCACAGAATCGTAGCCGTCATTGTAGCTGTACACCAGCTTGCCCGCATCCGTGCCGGAAGCTGCTCCGCCCTCCAGGGTGCCGCTGATCGTGGCACCAGGGAAAGACGGGCCGGAAAAGGCGCTAGCATTGTAAGAGGTGTTCTCCACCGTGTAACTGATCGCATCCCCCGCCGCACCCGCCGTCACCGCCGTGAGGTACAAGCTATTATCCACCGCCGTCACTTTTACCGGCGTAGAGGAGTTCCCATTGACCGTCGTAGCCAGCGCCGCCGCAATCGTCGCCGGCGTCGAGTTCTGCCCATAGCTGGCCGTGCCCAGCGTCGTCCCATTCGCCAAAAACGCAACCGTACCCGCATCGTAGGTGGTGGTGCCCCCGCTCACCGTAATTCCCACCGTCACCGTATTGGCCACATAATCAATGCTGTCGGCCGGTGTAAACGTCACGCTCAGCAGGTGCGGACCCTGCGTCAGCACCGTGCCCACGCCGGGTGAGTAGACAAAGCTGCCCGCAATCGTCGACGTGGCATCCAGTTGCGTCGCGCTCAGCGCCGCCCCGTTGGTAATGTCCGCCGGCTGCGGCCAGCTCACCGGCGCAGGCGCAGGGTTCACCGTGAGGGAAACCTCCGCCGTCTCGTTGCTGTAGTCAGACGAACTGGGAACAAACACCGCCGACAGATTGTAGACCCCCACCTTCAGCACCGTGCCCACCTGCTCGGAATAGGTGATCGTCCCCGGAATGCCGTTGGTAAACGCATTCAGTTGCGTCGCACTCAAAGCAGTTCCGTAGTAAATGGGTGCAGGCGTAAGCCACGTAAAGATGGGCGTTACCGTACTCGCGCCCACAATACGGACACGCTGGTTGCCGGCATCCGCAATGTACATACTTCCGTTGCCCGCAATCCGCACTCCCAAAGGCGTTTGCAATTCGGCATTCGTCGCGGGTATTCCGTCCCCGTTGTAGCCCTCGATTCCCGTACCCGCCACGGTGCTGATCAGTGTCCCGGACCCCGTTATCTCGCGTATTCTCCCGTTGTTGCTGTCGGCAATAAACAGGTCTCCGTTCGCGTTCAGGGAAAGCCCTTCCGGAAGGGCAAGCTCCGCATTCGCGGCCGCCCCGCCATCGCCGGAATATCCCAGCGTTCCATTCCCCGCATAGGTCGTAATAATGGTGGCAGTGATCTTGCGAACCACGCTGTTGCCATAGTCGGAAAAATATACATTGCCGGACGAATCGAGTACGATGCCGGTCGGCTCTTTAAGCTTCGCGCTGATGGCCGGCCCATTGTCCCCGGAATAGCCTGGCTTCGTCCCGGTACCCGCTATGGTGGAAATTTTGCTGGTCGACTCCGTCACCATGCGAATCACTGAATTGCCAGTATCTGAAATGTAGATATTCCCCGACCCGTCCACAGCCACACCACAGGGATTACCCAGCTCCGCGCTGATGGCGAGCCCGCCATCTCCAGCGTAGCCGGCCGTACCGTTACCCGCAACAATCGTCATGATGCCGGTCAAGACCGTGATCTTCCGGATAACGTTCAACTTCTCGTCGGCATAATACACATTGCCGGCAGTGTCCACGCCAAGCCCAGCGACATACCCTAACGCGATCTTGGTGGCCGTGCCGGAACTCGTAGGCGGACTTCCCGAGCCGTTGCTGCCGGTGCCCGCGAAGGTCGTAATGATGCCCGTACCTGCTGCCACCTTGCGGATGCGGTAATTCAGGTTATCGGCAATGTAGATGTTCCCAGAACTGTCAGGGATGATGTCGTAGGGGCTATTCAGCTCCGCGGACGTGGCCGCAATTCCGTCCCCGTTGTAGCCGGCTGTTCCAGTTCCGGCAAACGTATGGATAATGCCTGCCGTTGGGCTTGCATTCACAGTCAGTTGCACAGATGCCGTTGCCGATGCATATTCTGACGTGTTGCTCGGAGTAAAGTCAGCCGTAAGGGTTTGCGTGCCCTGCGCCAGCACGGTTCCGGCAGCGGGCGAGTACGTGAAGGTCCCCGCCGTGTTGGCCGTCGCGTTCAACTGCGTGGCTGAAAGCGCGGTACCTGCCGTAATGGCAGCAGGCGTCGCCCAGGTGATTTTGGGCACTGCTTGGACGACGTAGATCGTCGCCTGTGCGGTCGCTGTCGTGTAGTCGACGCTGTCTGTTGGCGTAAACGTAACCGACAGCGTATTGCTCCCCAGCGGAAGAACCTGCCGTGCCGCCGGCGTGTAAGTGAATGTACCCGGGATCGGAGCCGTAGCATCCAGTTGGGTTCCGCTAAGCGCGGTACCGTACCCGATGGCCGCAGGCGCCGGCCACGAGAGAACAGGAGGCACTGCCTTCGGCTTGCCCACCGCCCGAACACGGTTGTTATTCGTATCTGCTATGTACAGATTTCCCGATGCATCCACCGCGATACCGGCTGGCCAGAACAACTCAGCGCCCACGGCGGCTGCCCCGTCGCCATAGAACCCCGAAGATCCGTCCCCGGCAACAGTGCTAATGTCCCCGTTACCCGAGAGACTTACTTTGCGGACGTTATTGTTCCCGTTATCTGAAATATAAAGATTTCCTGTCTTATCCAGCGCAATACCCTCCGGTATATTGAGCACTGCGCTGGTGGCGGGTCCGCCGTCGCCTGAGAACCCCACAGTCTGGGCAGTTCCGGCGACGCTCTGGATGTTGCCATTGGAGGCCAGCACCTCGCGAATGTCGCTGTTTTCCGAGTCTGAAATGTAGAGGTTTCCCGCGCTGTCGAAGGCCACACCGTAAGGAGAGCAAAGCGATGCGCTGGTCGCCGCGCTGCCATCCCCGCCGAAGCTACACGAGCCGGAGTAATTGTAGGTTCCGGCAAACCTCGTGATGTTACCGGGTGTGCCGGTTGCATTGCTCACCTTGCGGACAACGGCGTTATCGCTGTCTGCGATATACAAGTTGCCGGCGGAGTCCAAAGCAACCCCGCTGGGGTACCACAACGTAGCGCTGGTTGCCGGACCGTTGTCGCCCGCCTGCAAATCATTGTCGAATGTGCTTATGCCGCACTTGCCGGCAATCGTGGTGATGCTGGCAGGTGTCGCGGTCACGGTAACTTTGCGGATGCAGCTATTGAGAGTATCCGCGATGTAAAGGTTTCCGCTCGAGTCGATGGCTACGTCCTCCGGCGAATACATTTGCGCGCTGGTGGCGGCGCCCCCATCGCCGGAATAACCCGCTGTGCCGTTACCCGCAACCGTGGAAATCACACCCGTGGAAGCGAGCACCTTGCGTATCACCTGGTTCCCTGTGTCTACGATATAGAGATTCCCGGAAGCATCCACGCGGACGCCCGCAGGATAGGCGATCAATGCGCTGGTCGCCGCTGCGCCATTTCCCGCATAGCTCGTGCTGCCGGCGTAGGTGTTGATTACGCTGGCGGTCACTTTCCGAATCCGGTTGTCATTGGAATCTGCAATATAGACATTGTTTGAGGCATCTGTAAGGACATCGGCAGGAAAGTTCAGGCCGGCGTTTGTGGCTTGGCCTCCGTCTCCGGAAAAGTTCTGCGAACCCGTGCCGGCGATCGTGCTGATCAGGCCGCTCGATGCCGTCACCTTGCGGATGCGATTGTTGCCGGCATCTGCAATATAGATATTTTTCGAGCTGTCAACCCACACTCCCTCGGGCGTATTCAGCTCGGCGTTTGTGGCCAGGATATTGTCGCCGTTGTAACCAGTGCTGGTGGTGCCGGCAACCGTATTGATGACGCCGGTTAAAGCGTTAACCTCCCGAATACGCCCATTGCCCAAATCCACGATATACAGGTTTCCCGAGGAATCAAGGGCGACCGCTGCCGGATAATTCAACTCCGCGGTGATTGCCGCGGAACCATCGCCCGCAAAACCGAAATTGCCGTTGCCGGCGAAAGTGCTGATATAAGCCGTCGACACTGAAACTTTGCGAATCACACTGTTGTTGGCATCCGAGATGTATACGCTCCCCGATGCATCCACCGCCACTGCGGATGGCGAATTCAACTCCGCACTGGTGGCGTACCATCCATCTCCGGAGTATCCGGCAGTGCCATCGCCCGCGATCGTCGCGATCATACCCGTAGCGGCAATAATTTCGCGAATCCTGTTATTGCCGGTGTCTGCGATATAAACGTTGCCGGAAGCATCGACGGCTACGCCCTGAGGCTGCTGCAGTTGTGCCTGCTTGGCGGAACCGCCATCACCGCTATATCCTCCTGCCGGACTGCCGGCGATTGTCGAGATGATTCCCGTAGCTGCGTTCACTTTGCGGATGCAGTTGTTGAAATCATCGGCGACATAGATGTTGCCGGCAGAGTCTATGGCGATGCCTACGGGCGCATTGAGGCGTGCGCTGGCTGCGGCGCCGCCATCACCGGCATACAACCCGGCTCCGGCCACAGTATTGATAATGCCGCCTGACGGAACCGTAATCTGGGCCATAGTGCTGCAGGTGAAAACTGCAAACAGGGCAGCCGCGCATAGTAGGTTGCGCAGGTACCCTGCTTGCAAAGCATGACGCGACTTCAGTCGTGCTTTAAGAGCTTCCGAATGCTGTGGGCTGGCCGCCCCCGCATCCGTCTTCTCGCAAGGCAATAGCGCTTGCATAATTCCTGCCGGATCATCAGAGCGGCGAAGAGCTCGCCTGGATCGCATATACTGCTCCGATCCAGCGACATTTGGCTTGACAGCACTACTTTTGCTTGCCTTCCTCATTTGCTCTGCTCCTCACCCGTAATCGTCACCGTGGCGGAAGCGCCGGTGTTGCTTTTCAACAGGCTGCCGGCATCGTTCTCGCACGTCGCGCGCAAACGGTTGTCGTAACCGCGATTCAGGGTCAGAGCACCTCCATAACTCGCGTTCATCAGACCCCCAAACGCGGCGAAAGGATATTTCTGCGACGAGGTGCAGGGCGGCGTGGTAGTGACAGTCTGTGCGCTGAACAGGCTTGATGGATGCGTAGCATCCGACCAATTGCTCGTTACGCCCGCCAGCCTGTCCACCGCGTCAATATCATTGGTCAGGCTAAGCGTATTCACTACGGGCGTAGACGTGATCCCGTTGCTTGAGACACTAAGGTTTCCTGCAAGATCGTGGGTATACGTTGGCGCATAAGGGGTCCCGCTCGCGCAGTTGTAGGGAGTGCACTGCTGCTCGCTCATGATCCGGCCCATCGTGTCGTAAGCAAGAATCGAGCGCTTGCTCCAGATCCCCGAGGAGGGCGCCGCGCCCGGACAGGCGCCGGAGGACGCGCTCTGTGTCCATTCGATCCCTAGCCGGCCTGTTCCATTCGTCGCCGAGTCATATTGAAAACACGATGAGGTCGTCTTATTTCCATCATTGGAGTAGGTTTTACTCAGCAGGCGATTCAGCGAATCGTAACGGTAACTGACCACCACACCTCGGCTGTCCGTCTTGTTACCAAGGTTGCCGTTGCCATCATAGCCGCTGGCGCAGCTGGCCGCGTTGGACAGTGCCCCGCCTGAGGTTCCGTAACAGATCGTCCCGGTTTCCGGATTGTTGGCAGTTATCAATCTCGATAGAGAGTCATATGTGAAGCTTCTGGCGATCCACGTCGGCGGCGTTGCCGAACAGGACGTGAAGGTTCCTCCGGCCCCCCGTCCTGGGCAGCGCACAGCAGGTTGTCTAGACCGTCGTAGCTGTAGTAAGTCATGGCGCCCCCAGGCTCGCGCACCTGAGTCAACCTGCCAAGCGCATCTGTCCTCCGCTGCCAATCGTTCCCATTCTCATCGGTAAAATCCACCCACGAAGCGCTGGTGCTGGTTTGGCCGGCGTCAGCAGCGCAGTTGTTCCCCGAGATTCCCTCATAGCACCACTGCCCAGTGGAACCGCCCGGATTTGTCTGCAGCGTTTTACGCCCCAGGGCGTCGTAGCTGTAAGTGGTCGTTCCGTAGGTCGCTTCCGTGGGTGAGCGATAGGGATTCGAAACACTTTGTACTTGTCCCAGACCGTCATATATCGTGTCGGTGATGACTGCGCCGCTCGGATCGCTCGTGATTTGGCTTTGGATGGGGCGCCACAATCCGTCCATCGTCACCTCTGTTGTCTTGCTGGTCCCGGACGTGTTGATAGCGACCGTGGTCGTCTGCGTGGGTTGTAACACGGTATCGTTGTAGGAGATGGCAGTCGAGCCGCCATCCGGCCGCTGGATCAGCTTGAGACGATTAAGAGGGTCATTGTAGCTGTATTGCGTACTATTCTTATTCTCGTCCGTAGAGGAATGCAGCAGTCCCGTGGTGTAATCGTAACAATAACTGACTGCGTGGCTCACTCCACTCGTTTGCGGGTAAGTGACCTGCGACAAATAGGCATTCGTCGGAGTAGCGGGCGGCGCGCTGCCGCTGCAGCTAGAGTAACTATCGGTGTAGGAATACGTCGTCGTGTGCGAAGTGCCGGCCATGTCGCTGCAGTTCGCCCCGGATGCGCCGCACGGGTCGACGACACTCGTAATCTGGCCGGTGGCGTCGTAGCTGAGCGTGGTGACGGGGCTGTTACTACAGCCGCTAAGGCATGCCTTCGTAATCGTGGTCGGATCACCACGGTCAGGTGTCCGCGAGGCGCTATAAACCGTTTCATCGTGATCGACCGCAGGCCCCGAGGGAACCGCGCTCACGGCCGGGTTGTAGGCATAGTCAGTCTCGGCTATCTCGGAGCCATTGGTGTACACCTTTACCGCCTGTGGCTTGTAGAAGTGGAGCAATCCGCCCTGTCGAGCGGCTAAGGCATTCGTGAAGGTCTGATAAGTGGTTCCAGTCTCCCGCCGCGGGGCCGGCGTCGAAGGCGCAGAGTTCGACAAGCACGAAGAGGCGAGAGTCGACACCTGATTGAAGTCGTATTCCTTGTCGTCGGAAACGTTCCCACCATAGTATTGGTAGAAATGACCCTGAACGAGGGCGCTACTCGAAGTGGAAACAGTGTCGACGTCGCACGCCAGTTCGAATGGGTCGTACCAGTTCTTTGTCTCCTGATCAAGAACAGTGCCGCTTGATGTGGCTGTGGTGACGGATTGTTCGACGGCAATTTGGTCGGCGACGGAGGACCCTACGTAAGCAGGCGGGCTCACAAGTATAGGACTATACGTGTAGCTGTTCGAGAAGCTTAGGCTTTGCACTGCATCCGTCGTTGCAACTTTGTTCTGTTTGCTGCTCCAGTTACCCGTCACCGGCGATCTCCATGAGGTCGTGGGCGCAAATGTCTGTGTCAGTGCTACCGTGCTGCCGTCGAAACTGACCTGCCGCTCGATAATCTGCGGCGTCGTGTACTGGTAAAGGCAGGCGTTCGGGATGCTCTGCGTACCATTGGTCCCGCTGAACGACGCCAATATCGAATAGGGGCTGCCCGTCGCCTGTGGATTGGTCGACCAGGTGTATTGCACCCAACCACCTTCCGGATACGTGATCTTGTTTAAGAGGCCGTAACTGTCGTAGGAAAACTTATATTGCGTTTGGTTAGGCAGGGTAATAGAGGAAACCACAGTCTGGGAGCCGGAGAAGGCTGGGACTGAAGTCGCGCTGCAACCCACGCCCCCTCCCGGCGCGATGTAATTGTTCGGCGCTGAAAACGAAGCCGATACGGTCGTCCAGGCGACTTCGTACGCGAGACCACCCACGGTGGCTGTGTCTTGGGTTCCTGATTGTCCGCTGCCTGTCACGGATACAACCGGGCGCCCGAGAGAATCCGTGTAGCCTAAAGGGTAGCCATATATCCCGCTACTTGGTTCTGTAAGTGTGATTTCATTACCATTCCGATCCTCTACACTCACCGCTGGAGTGCCCGAAACGATAGCAGTGCCGCTGAAGATGTAAGTCGTGCCGTCTTTATCCTGTACATAAATCTGGCCGGGGCCGGAGTTCCCGCCATTCGAATAAGCCAGTACTTGGCTGTCTCCACCTAGAGTAATCGGCGTACCGCATGGGTAAGAGCCGGTGACCACTCCAGGCCCCGATTGACTCACCGAGCCCAGTCCAAGGTTGTGTCCGGTTCCCGATGCGTCCGTAAAGGTATAAGCAGAGAAGAAAGTGCAGTCAACTTCCGTGGTACCTGATCCCAGTGAACTCGTCCAGCTATCGCCAGTAAGGGTTGGCAAGACTGAGTAATGCCAGCCGCCCTCCACGGTGGGCGAGTTGTACCACAAACTCCCCGATGGAATGTTTTTCAAAAGGTAAACCGACCCACTGTCGTAGTTGATGGAAAACGGTATTGTGAGCCCGCGCCCTGGAGGCATGGGCGGTGTGATCCGTACACTCACTTGGCCCACGGAAGGGTCAACTGTTTCCGACAGCAAGTGAATGTAGTCGTGTCCTGCCCCGGGAGCGGGCATCACGTTCACCCCTGTCACGCTGCCTGCCAATCCTCCTTGGCCATGGCAACACACAGCCGGAAGAAAGATAAGGGCGGCGATGTACGATCCAAATCGTAAAGCGCGCGATTCACAAGGCATTGTAACCTCCAAAAGCTAATCCGCTTGCAGCGGTCGCATATCGGCTCCGTTGTTATGAGCGCCGCGTTAGTCAAAAGTGCGTAGCCTTGCCGCTGCCAACAAAACTCCGGCTTGGCTTCGACTAGCATCGCTATTTAACTAAAGGAACCTGTCAGGCCAAGCCCTTCAAGCTGCGCGACTGTCGCACTTGCATAGCCTGGATGTCTGGGAGTTATGGATAGGCGGCGAGCCGAAGTGACTACTCAACAAACACATGAATTACCTTCTCTCCTACGTGACAGGGTAGAAACTATATATGTGAGTTTTATGGCGCAAGCAAAATCCGGGCAAAACCCGCCCTTCAGTAACCCATACCGAGTAATTCTGTCCTTAGCTTCGCTCAGTGAGGACCTCTTACCAGGTTGAGGAGAATGTAAGACGCGACTAAAGGGTTCAGAAGGCCGCTTTGTCAACGTCTACTGCATTACTGGCTTGTTAACACATTGAAAGATGCGGATCGCGAACACGCCCCCTGTCTTACGAAAAACCTTAAACGGCCAGCGAGCTTTGGGATCTATTGGGATTTATTCGTCGGGATTTATTCGTCAGACGGGACTGGGACTTTGGAAACGCAGCTCTCTACGGGTCGAAGTTCGCGTTGCCTTTGATCTGTAACGAGTCTTCTCGCGGGGTATTGGCTTTACGCGGATGAGCAATGGGCACACGATACCTGTTCCCCGCTGTCCGCATCATCGCAAAGGATTCAATAGCTGTTCATGCAATCGCGACTCTACGTCTCTTCGGTTGCGGAAAGGAGGTCCGCAGACCGTCCAAGATAAAACCGCTTTCTGTCGCGTACTTGCCTGTGGCTACCTTCGCACGAACAAATCGGCCATTTTGATTGGGCAAACCCAATGCCGCGTAGCCTTATCGAGCGCATGAGGCCCTACCTTAATCGGTCAGACGGTTGTCAAACGAACCGGCGGAGGACGTGACCTTCCAGCGCCGGCGATGTGCGGAAGGTCGTCTCTCCGGTTAACCGCCGATACGCCTGCGGCGGGTCGATTAAGCCTGCCTCGCCGGCATCGAGAAGGACGCCCAAGGTTCCTGTGGTGGAGAGGCCACGCCGCGCTGCTTCCGACTGACCTTCCAGACGGGACGGGTCGGAAACGCTAATAACCCTCGCCATGTCGCCGTTGACCACCCGCGAGTTGGTCCTTAAGATTGTTCGTGTCAACCGACCCACAAATCATGTTGGGGCATTACCGCCTTATCGAGGAAATCGGCTCGGGCGGCATGGGTGTCGTACATCTCGCGCATGACCAGGTTCTCGATCGGGATGTAGCCATCAAGGTGCTTCCCCCGGGTACGTTGACCAGCGAAACTGCGCGCATCCGCTTTCGCAAGGAAGCCCTGGCGTTGGCCAGGCTGAATCACCCGAATATCGCGACCATTCATGAGTTGGGAAGCCAGGGGAACACGGATTTTCTCGTTACCGAGTTCATTCGTGGCATCAATCTCGACACCAAACTGATATTGGGCGCATTATCTGAGCCTGAGGTCATCGTACTTGGTCTCGCGCTGGCGCATGGTCTTGCCGCTGCCCACGAGCAAGGCGTCATACATCGCGATCTGAAGCCTGGCAACTTGCGTCTCACCACCGATGGGCGTCTCAAGATCCTGGATTTTGGAATTGCCCAGGTAATCGAGCCCGGCAGCGGCCTCGCTCGTACCGCCACCTTCCTGACTCAGTCTCAAGAGACACCGGGCACTCTCCCATACATGGCTCCGGAACAACTGCGAGGAGGGCCTGCGGACGCGCGCACCGACATCTGGGCGGCTGGCGCGGTGCTCTATGAAATGGCGACTGGGCACCGGCCTTTCGAAGAAGCGGTCCCCACTGCGCTCGCCGGGGATATTCTCCACCGCCAGCCCACCGCCCCCCGCGTCCGAAATCCCGTGCTTTCAACCCGGTTGCAAGCTGTGATTTTGAAATGTCTGGACAAAGATCCCGCGAAGCGCTATCAGTCGGCGCACGAGTTGGGGCAAGACCTTGAGCAACTGCGCGCTGGCACGCTTCAGCTTCCAAGTCAGCCACGCCGCTGGTTGCTCATTGCCGGCCCCGTGGCCTTGATCGTTCTGTTCAGCTTGGTGGCGTATTTGTATTGGAGGAGGCCTGGGATATCGCAGCCGGCGAACCCGCCCGTCCGGCGTTCGGTCGCCGTACTCGGTTTCAAAAATGTTTCCGGCAAGTCCGAACTGGCCTGGGTTTCCACGGCGCTTGCGGAAATGCTGACTACGGAACTGGCGGCGGGAGAGAAACTCCGCACCGTTCCCGGCGAGAAGATTGGACAAATGAAAATTGGCATGGCCCTGCCCGACGCGGACAGTTTCGCGCAGGAGACCTTGGCCAAGATTCGCAACAGTCTTGGAAGCGACGATGTAGTCCTCGGATCCTATATTCCACTGGGCAATGATCAGATCCGGCTTGATCTCCAACTGCAGGACACTTCCGTCGGTGAGACGGTGCTGGCGTTCTCCGAGAAAGGATCGACCTCCCAGCTTGATGAAATTGTCGATCGGGCTGCAGGGAAGTTGCGCCAGAAGCTGGGTGCCGGAGGAGCCGGCGTGAACGCGGTGCGCACCTCGTACCCGGCAAACCCTGAGGCTACCCGGCTTTACTCCGAAGGACTTGACAAGTCGCGCGGTTTTGACAATCTTGCGGCTCGCGACCTGTTCCAGAAGTCAATCGCGATTGAGCCGGCGTTTCCCCTCGCACACGCCGCGCTGTCGCTGACGTGGCGGGAACTTGGTTACGATCACAACTCCAGGGACGAGGCCAGGAAAGCCCTCGATCTTTCGGCGGGACTCGCCGATGAAGACCGTCTGGCAGTCGAAGCGCAATATTACGTTGCCGCAAAAGAGTGGGGCAAAGGCGCGGACATCTATCGCAATCTTTGGCAGAAATATCCCGACAATGTCGACTATGGTTTGCGTTTAGCCGAGGCCCAGACATGGGGCGGCGCGCCCGAAAGTGCGCTGACGACCCTGGCAGCGTTGCGCAAACTGCCGACCCCCGCTCGGGCAGGATCCGCGCATCGATTTAGCCGAAGCGATTGCCCGCGGAGCCAATGGCACGGGAGATTTCAAGGGCAGCGTCCAGGCTGCCGCGACTGCGGCCAGGAAAGCAGAAGCATTGGGAGATCGCCTGCTCGCCGCCAACGCAAAGTATTGGGAGGGCAGGTCAATATCAGGTCTGAACAATTGGCAGCTGGGTTCGGCAAAGCTCATGGAGGCGCAACGCTTGTATGCCGAACTTGGCGACAAGGGCGGCGAAGCCCGTGCGCTTTCGATTCTGGGCTACAACTATTACCAGCAAGGCAATTCCGACTTGGCCATGCAAGACCTTCAATCTGCTTTGAAGATTGCTCGCCAGATCAGCCAGGGGGAGAACACGGCCGACACTCTGTTCATTCTCGCTCAAATCTATCAGGGCCAGGGCGCCCTGGAGCACGCGCGCCAGACCCTTGAGGGCGCGATGGTCGCATACCGTCAGGTCGGCGATCAACCTGGGATGATTCAGACTGAAGGTGTGGTGTCGGATGTGCTCCTGCAACAACTGAAATTGAGAGAAGGTAAGCAAGGGATCGAGCGAGCCGTTGCGTTACATCGGCAGTACGGAAAAAAAGACGCCTTAGCCGATTTCGGCTCTACGTTAGTATCCGCATCGCTTGCATTAGGAGACGTTTCCTATGCAGAAACGATTGCCGGCCAGACGTTAGCCGGAGCACGCGAACAGGGAAGGTCTCCGGGCGACGCATTGGGAGCCATTGCCGGCGTGTACTGGGTGAAGGACAACCTCGTGGCGGCACGAACCAACTACGAGCAAGCCCTGGCTGCGGCCAGAAAGGACCAGTCACCGGCAGATGCAGCAGCTTGGCAGATGCAGATTGCCGGCGTCGCTGCGGATGCGGGCCGGCTGGATGAGGCGCAGTCGCTGGCAAGAAATGCGTTCTCCGAAATCGTGAAAGAAAATGCCCCGATGAGTGAACTCAGCGCCATCACAATTCTGGCCGACATTCTCCTTCGTCAAGGGAAAACAAAAGAGGCTATTCAACTCGGCGCACGCGCCGAGGCTCTCGTCAGCAAAACGGAAGATCAATGGACGATATCCGGATATGTCCCGGTCGAAGCAAGAATCCGTGCCGCCGCAGGAAAGCCTGATCTAGCCATCCGAGACGGCGAGGCTAGGCTGGTCCAGTATGAGAAAGCCGGTTGCGTAGAATGTCTATTCTCCATGCGGCTCGCGTTAGGTGAAATCGAAATCAGCTCAGGCAGGACCGCCGCTGGCCGTATCCGGCTCACTTCCCTCGAGAATGACGCGCGCTCGAGACATTTTCTCCTGATCAGCCGCCGCGCCAGGGAGCTACTGAACTCGCGCTAGACGTTTCGACGTTCGGACGTGCTCTTTCTCGACGCTAACCAGACAGAGCGCCATTGTCAGGATCGGGAGAACTTTGCGCCGTGGCGAATAGAGAGCACGTCAACCCGCTTGTGTTTCTCAACAACGCGAAATATAACACGATAGACGTGAGGCTTGTTGCCGTACAGGAGATGGCGGAGTTGCGCTTTTTCCGGCGTCATGGGGCAGCGGTTTGGCAGTTCTTCCAGGCTGAGAACCGCCTCCTTGAGCCCTCGGTACCACCTCAGGGCTGCATCAGACCTCTCGGCATTGATCTCCCGGTACAGGCTGGCAAAGTCGCGCTCTGCTCGGGCAGCGATGTTAACGAGGTATGCCACTCTTGGCTTCAAACTCGTCGAAGAACTCCCGGACTGGTCGTGTACGGCCATGTGCTACATCGTCGAGCCCCTGGCGAATACCTTCCTTGGCATCGGCGCGCGCCGCAATGTCGAGCAGACGCTGATAGGCTTCGGCGTCCTGCACGACGGCTGCAGCTTTGCCGTTAACCGTGAGCACTACCGGGCGTTTGGTCTTCTTGAGCTGTTTCATGAAGTCGCCGGACGAGCGGCGAAATGTAGTCAGCGATTGAATGTCACGAGTGATGTCCAGCATCTTTCCTCCCGCCGGGTTTTTGGCACCTAATTAGGTGCTACCAGAATACACTTTTTGGCTAAAGAGCAAAAGAGCAACTCGCGGCTTGGCCGTCGCGCGGTCGAGCCCAACGAGGTATCGAAGAAACAGGCCAGGCCATTTTCGCTTTCCGCAGCCGCACGCCCGAACGGCGCGCAGCCAATCCCACTCACTGATTACCAACACCCGCAGGGAGTAACTTCCAGTTAACTCCCCCTTCTTCCTCATGTTTATTTCCAGACGAAATAGAGATGCGCGACAGATGAAATAACCCCTAAATGAATTAGAACTACGGTGCGAATCATGTGTTGAGCTGTTGAACAGCCGATGATCGACCCTGTGTGTGGAAAGGTTCAGCGCTTGAAAGCAGCCTTGCAGGAACATCGGCAGAAACTTTAGAGTTCAACCAACTTAGTTGGAACGAACATCTAATCCCCCCTTGAGCACAAGCAAAAGCCATACTACTTTTAAGTATGATAAGAAATCTGAACATGGGCTCCCACCGTGCTTCACGGAGCTCAGAGACCTCTGCGCGCAGCTTCTCTCTCGCAGCCACACAACCTCCCGACAAACGGAGCCACTTATGCCCAAAAATCAAGTCAGCGACCTCATTACTGACCAGGAAATAACCTTTGCCCACCTGGTTCTCTCTGGAACTATGACCGACCGTCAGGCCGCCGAAGCCGCCGGTCTCAACCCCGACACCGCCGCCTACACCAAAGCCAAACCCCGCGTCCGCGCCTACATGCTCGAGCACCGGGCCGCCATGCACGATCGCCTCCTGCATCAAGAATCTGAGGAGCAGCGCCGGCTGAACCTGGGCCGCGAGCGAGTCCTGGCCCGCCTCTGGGAAATCGCCGACCTGGACCCCGACATGACTCGAAACAGCATGTCCGCCCAGATGAAGGCCCTCTCCATGATCGTCGCCATCGAAGGCCTGATCCCAGATCGGAACACGGATCGTCGCGCCGGCTCCGCCCAGAACAAACCCGCCCCTCCACCTGTTCACCCGCCAATCGATACCGCCGCCTGGCTTCGCGAGCAACAGGGGAAAACCACCGGGCCTCAGCCTGGCCCCAACCCTGTCCGAGACGAAGATGTGCTTGGCGTTCCCCATCCCCCGCCCGGCGAGGCGGCAGACGCGCCTTCGCATCTTGGCTCTACCCCCGGCCCAGACTTTGACTTGAGCCAATCCATCTTCGCCCGCCCCTCTAGCCCCTCGGAAGCGGCCTCGTCGGCGTCTCATGCCCCCGTGTCAGCTTCTGCTCCAGACAACCGGGTCCTTTCCTCTATGGAAAAGAAACCCGATACCTGGCGCCTGAGGCTCTAAAGAAACGCGTGCTGCCAATGCTCTAAAAAGACCAAAAAGGATCGAGTTTTATCGAATTTTACAAAAAACCGACGACCCACAGAATCTTGAAGACGAATCGGCCGGTTCTCGCGGCGCTACGATGGGCAAAGGCGACACGCAAGGGCATCGAGGCAGGCAGTCCTAAGTCGCAATGAAGATGCACCTTCCTAAAGCAGCTCGGTCTATCGGGTTCGCGGCCTTGGCGCTCACCGCCACGATTGCCATCCTCTATCATCGCCAGCGCCCCAGCATCGACCCTCGCTCCATCACCCTTCCCGCAGACGGTGCGGAACACGACGCACTCCGCATCCGCCTCCCCGCGCTTTCCCTCGGCAGTGATGTGACCGGAGACACCGGCATCCGTCTGCTCCAAAGCAAAGATCCCCGTTCTCTCGAAGGCGTAATCCGAGCTCCCGTAACCCCCGGAAGCGCCAACTTCCACCTACGCTGGCGCGATCGCGTCATGATCGTTCCTGTTACCTACTTCTTCGATCCCAGCGACAGCTACGTCGACGGAACTCCGGACTTCCTCCGCCTCCACACTTCTCAAGATCGCCAGGCCTTTCGCGACTGGTCCACCTCCATCGCCGAGGGTCAGCTGGACCAACCTCATCTGCCGCCCGAAATTGCGGACTGCGCCGCACTTCTCCGTTACGTCTATCGCGAAACCCTGCGCGCCCACGACGAAACCTGGTTAGGCAGCCACCCCAGGGAAGCCTCCCTACCCTCCATCAGCCAATACACCTATCCCCAAACTCCATTAGGAGCAAACCTCTTCCGCGTTCGCTCCGGCCCGTTCCTGGCCCAGGACCTCAACAACGGCGCCTTCGCCCAATTCGCCGACGCGCAAACCCTCATGCAGCGCAACACCTACCTCATCGGTCGCGACCTCCGCCTGGCCCGTCCCGGCGACCTCATTTTTTATCGCCAGTTAGACCAGGAGTCACCGTATGATGTCCCCGACGTCGCCCACTACCATTCTCCGTTCCACTCCATGATTTTTTGTGGGGAGATGGGTGTGGTTTATCACACCGGGCCCATTCACCACGGCAAGGGCGAGATGCGCCGACTGCTGGTAAGCGATTTGTTGCACCACCCGGATGCGCGCTGGCGCCCGCTCCCGGAAAACACCAATTTTCTCGGAGTCTATCGTTGGAACATCCTGCGCGAAGGCGATTGAGCATCTGGTTTCTGCTACTGCTTGCCTTGCTTTCTCCCGCGCATCTGCTTGCGGCCAGCTCGGTGTCGTTCAACCTGAGCACGAACCGCAGCTTCGCTCCCACCGAGAAGCCCACCATCCATCTGTACGCGCAAAACGTCGATGAGTTGGAGTTCCGCATCTATCGCGTGCCCCACCCGGAAAAATTCCTAGCCGGGCTGCCCGACCTGCATAGCTTCGAGAACGGAACGCCCTTTGGTCCCAAAGAGCGAATCGACGAACGGACCTGGCTGGAGAAGTTTCACGACTGGAAGCATCACCTATGGTTCCTGGTCCGCCGCTTCTTCCGCACCCAGTTCACCGAGGAGAACCGCGATCGGCTGCGCGCGCACCAGGCCAGTCTGGCCCGGCGCAGCCGCATTGTCGGCGTGGCCCAGTTCGCCCAGATCCCCTTGCTGAATGATCACCAGCTGGTAGCCCGGTGGCGCCAGGAGCTGCCGCCTACCTACGTCTCCGATTCCCAGGAACTGCCGATAGACCCGCTGTCTTCAGGACTCTACCTGGTCGAAGCGACCGATGGCCATTACAAGGCCTACACCCTGTTGATGGTGAGTCGAATCGCAATGATCACCCGCACCGGGGGTGGCACGTGTACTTACTTACTGTGTCGATCGTGTCTCCGGTGCCGGCATCGCCGGCGTGCAGGTGAGCGCGGGCTTTGCCCACCAGCAGCAAGCCACCGGAACTACCGATGCGGACGGGCTGGCCCCGCTGCAGATGACCGCCCCCAAGCCGCTGCCCGATGACTTCTGGGTACTGGCCACGCACGGCGACGACGTGGCCGCCGTCACCCCGGGCGGCTACGCGCTCAGTGGATGGCAGGGCGGCCGTTGGTCCTCCTATATCTACACCGACCGCCCGGTTTACCGTCCCGGCCACGTGGTCCATTGGAAGGGAATTCTGCGCGCCCGGGTGGAGAATCATTTGGAGCTTCCCAAGCTCTCGACCATTCACGTCACCATCGCTGATCAGGATGACCACGCGCTCTTGGACAAGGACATGCCGTTATCCGCAGCCGGTAACGTGACCGGCGATCTAACCCTGCCGGCAACTGCGACTCTGGGCTACTACACCATTCGCCTGCGCAACGGCCCCGCATCGGACGACGTTGACGGCGATGCGGGCAACGGCCAATTCCGCGTGGAGGATTACCGCAAGCCGGAGTACCAGGTGCGCGTAAGCCCCGCCAAGCCGCGCCTGCTGCAGGGCGAGACCATGCCGGTAGTGATCGACGCCCGGTATTTCTTCGGCGAACCCGTTTCCAACGCAAAGGTAAAGTACCGCGTTTACCATTCGCCGCACTATTGGTGGGACGAAGAAGGGGGCTCTGACGAAGATGCTGGAGAAGGATCTGACCAGCCCGATCTAGGCTACGACGCTGCCCAGCAGTCTGAACAGACTGGCAAACTCGATGCCAACGGCAAGCTCACCATCAACGTGCCCACCCAGTACGTGGCCGACCTGAAGAATCCCAGGGATCAGGATTACACCGTCGAGGCTGCGGTCACCGACCAGGCGAACCGGGAGATCACCGGCCGGGGACGTTTTCTCGCCACTCGCGGCAGCTTCCGTATCCACGTTGAGCCGGTGAGCTATGCCGTGCGCGTTGGTGACTCCGCGCTGCTGAACGTAACCGCGGTGGATTACGATAACCACCCCGTACAGACCCAGGTACACCTTCAGCTGGTCACTCACAAATTTGTCAAAGGTGGAACCCAGACCACAAGGGGAGCCGCCACCGATGTGACCACGGATGCGGGTGGGCATGCTCAGGCTACGATCCCAGTAGCGGCCGCAGGCAATACCGAGGTAGAAGCTACCGCCACGACTCCCGAGAAGCGCGTCGTGTTCGACTCCACCTATCTGTGGGTGATGGGTGGCAACGAAGAAGGATGGGGAGGTGAGTCGCGCGCCGTGCAGATCATCTCCGACAAGAAGACCTATGCTCCTGGAGATACGGCCCACATCAGCATACTGTCGAACGTCGACAGCTTCCACCCGCTGGTGATCGCCACCGGCTATACGGTCGAGTTCCGCAAGGTGATGTTTTCTCCCGGCAAGTCACTCACCTTTGACTTGCCCATTACCCCGGATGCCCAGCCCAACCTGGAGTTGAATGTCGCGTTTATCCGCAACGACCAGCTTTACCAGGCGAATCTGAGCATCAAGGTTCCTCCGCTACAACAGCAGTTACAAGTCGACATAACCCCGGACAAACAAGTCTTTCAGCCGCAGCAGACGGCTGGGTACGACGTCTTTGCCCGCGACTGGCAGGGTAAGCCGGTCAGCGCCGACTTTAGTTTTGGGGTAGTCGATGAGGCAATTTACTCCCTCTATCCCGACAGCAGCGGCGACATGGTCAAGAAGCTCTATCCTGACCGCTATGTCTTCGCCGCGATCGACTCATCACTGCAGTATTACTTCAGCGGCAGGGCAGGGCTCAAGTCTCCTCAATTGGCCGAGCGGGCTGTCCCGTTACCGGCCGCAGCTTGCCCAGGTAAAGCCGGGCAATGACGTGGTGCAGCCGCGGGTGCGCAAAGCTTTCCCCGATACAGCGTATTGGTCACCCTCCGTACATACCGACGCCGCCGGCCACGCTCACCTCACCCTGACCTTTCCTGACTCGCTCACTACCTGGCGGACCACGGTGCACGCCATCACGCTCGATTCAAAAGCCGGCTCCGCCATCAACCGTGTCCTGGTGCGCAAGAACATCATCGTGCGTATGGGGACGCCGCGCTTCCTGCGCCAGGGGGATGAGGTAACGATCCCGGTCATCGTTCATAACTACCTCGATCAGGCCAAGCAAGTGCAGCTATCGCTCATAATTAATGGATTAGACTCGGTGAGCGGCGCACCGCAATCGGTCGTGGTGCCCAGCAAGGGCGAAGCCTCAGCGCTCTGGCGAGTCAAGGCGTCGCAGATCGGCACCGCACGTCTGCTCGCCAAAGCCCTTACCAATGAAGAGTCCGACGCTCTCGAGCTTACCTTCCCGGTTGAGCCCATCGGCGTTCCCGCGCACCATCAACACTTCGGGAGCGATCGCCCAGGACCAGGCGGCCAACACAACCATCGACTTTCCCGCTAATACCGATGCTGCCGCGCACACTCTGCATCTGGAGATTGCTCCATCCATCGCGGGCAGCCTTTTCTCCGCGCTCCAATATCTCAGCACGTATCCCTACGGGTGCACCGAACAGACCATGTCGAGCTTCCTGCCCAACCTGGTAGTGGCCGACACGCTCAAGAAGCTGAACCTTTCCGGCCTCGTCAGCCCGGCCGATTTAGCGGCCAAGACCAACGCCGGCCTCGATCGCCTCAATGACCTGAAACACGATGACGGTGGCTGGGGCTGGTGGAAAGAAGATAACAGCCGCGTCTTCATGACTGCGTATGTTGTCTCTGGTCTGGCTGAGGCCAAGAGCGCGGGATATGCCAAGGCCGATGCCAACCTGGCCGGAGGCGTCCTCTATCTAGAGAAACAATTAACCCAGCATCCCAGAATGATCCCTGGGCTGCGCGCGTATGTCGTCTATGCACTCAGCCTGGCGGATGCACGAAATCTCGCCGCCTCGCTGGAAACCCTCTGGTCGCGGCGTAACGACCTTTCTCCGGAAGCGCTGGCGCTGACCGGCATGACGATGCAGCGCACCGGTGATAGCCGTGCGTCACAGATCGCGCAATTGCTGGAGGCGAAAGCCCAGCGCGCCGGCACGTTAGTCTCCTGGCCGTCGAGTTATAGCCCGCTGCTTGACATCAATGACGACAACAGCGCCGAGAGCACCGCCTTTGCCTTGCGCTTCCTCACTCACGCTGACGCTCAGAGCCCCCTGCTGGAAGGCGCGGCGCAGTGGCTGGTGCTGAATCGCAATGACGGATACTGGTGGAGCTCGACTGAACAAACAGCCATGGTGCTCTTTGGACTGGTCGACTATTTAGCCGCATCTCAGGAGCTGAACGCGGACTTTGACGTGGACGTGTTGCTCAACGGCGGATCAATCGGCAAGCGCCATTTCACGGCGGCGGATGCCGTCTCCGGCGCCGACCTTTCGATCGATGTCGCTGCCACCCAGCTTCACCCCGGCAGCAATGTGGTGCAAATCAGCAAGCACGGAACGGGACGCGCCTACTGGTCGGTGCAAGGGAAGTACTATTCGACCGAGCAAAAGCTTTATCAGCAAGGCACGCTGTCGCTCAACCTGACCCGCGATTACTTCAAGCTGAGCCCCACCACCAAGGACGGACAGATTGTCTACCAGCTCGATCCACTCAAGGGGCCCGTTAATGTAGGAGACACACTGGCAGTGCACATTGCGGTGAACGGCTCGCCCGCCAAGTATCTTCTTATAGAGGACCCAATTCCGGCGGGCACTGAGTTCGTACAGCAGGAGGATAGCTACAAAATTCTCGACCAGCCGCAAACCTGGGAGTACTGGTACACGCGGCGGGAGTTCTACGATGACCGCGCCGCTCTCTTCGCGACCGAGTCTACCGGCCGCCACGAATCCTTCTATCTACTCAAGGTGGTGAACCCGGGAAGCTTTGCCATCAGCCCGGCCAACGTGCAGCCGATGTATCAGCCCGGCATTCAGGCAACCAGCGATCTGCTGCATCTGCAGGTAGAGGAGACAAAATGATGCAGGCAATGGGGCCGCCAAATTAAAAGGCCGTCTCTTCTGGCTCCAATGGGTGGGCAATTTCCTGCTCATGTTGCTGGCTGCCGGTTGGCTGCAGATTCCCGACTCCCACAGCTGGCAGTTCGTGTTCTCGATTCTCTCCGGTGTGTTGCTGGTGGTGGGCTTTCTGTGGCTTTACATCGCCACCTTCCGCCATCTTTTACCGTGTGCGCCGCGGCCGCCCTGGTGGCTAAGCTGTCTGGTGCTGGCTATATTCATAGCACTGTGGTGGTTGCTCTTACAGCCGATAGCCGCCCTGCGGGCGCACGAAGCGCTCTATGCCGGCTATTGGAACTCTCAATCGACGCCGTGGCTGCGCCACCATCTCGGCTATTCCAGCCTCGTAGCCTGGCAGGAACATATCTATGACTGTATCCAATGCATAGTGGCCGGGCTCCTGCTTCCGTTGGCGATGGAGACGAGCGCCTGCGGAGTAAATCAGATCAAACGTGCGGCACGCGTATACCGGCATTGGCTCTACTGGCTGAGCGTCCTGGTCTGCGGACTGGGAGCGCCGGCCATCACCTGGGCCTTAGCCGACTGGACGCCGGATGCGGGCCTGGTGGGACAAACCTTCAGCATCATCGCCCGGCTGGGCTTTGCTTACACTGTGGACATCCTGCTCTGGTGTTTCCTGCTAGCCTGATCGCCTACTACGAGAAACCCCAGATATGAGCCCCCAAAACCATCCCCGCAACAAAACCCGGGTGCCCCACATCTCGATTTTGAGATGTGGGATTCCACTGCTCTCGCCCCTAAATGACCAAGACTGAACAACTCTTGCTCCTTACCCCCGCCGTTCTGGCCCTGGTGCTAAGCGCAGCACCGCAGGACCATGGGGTGACCAATCCGGTCGCCGGCGATCCGCGTGCCATTCACGAAGGAGCTTCGCTCTTTCGTGCAAACTGTTCGCCATGTCATGGATTAAACGCCCAGGGCGGAGGCCGGGGACCGGACCTGACCGCCGGGCGTTGGGTTCACGGCTCGAGCGACGCGGATCTTTTCCGCACCATGACCCGCGGAGTGCCCGGAACCGAGATGCCTGCCAACGCATTAGACGATTCCGAGGTCTGGGCCATCCTGGCATATGTTCGATCGCTCGCGCCGGCAAAGACCGAGGCTGTCTCCGGCGATCCGCATGAAAGGCAAAAAGATTTTCTGGGAAACCGCGGGGTGCTCGACCTGCCACATGGTGCAAGGCCGCGGCGGAGTGCTTGGTCCGGATCTGTCTCGTGTAGGAGAGGCACGCTCCGCGGACTATTTGATCGATTCCATTCGTCAGCCCAGCAAAGAACTCTCCACAGGGATGCTCGATCCCAACAATCACTATGGCCTGCCCCTGGTGTACGACACGGTGACGGTGGTGACGGCCGATGGCCAAAAAATTGTCGGCGTGGCCAAAAACGAAGATACCTTCTCTCTCCAATTGATCGATATCAACCAACAACTGCAATTCTTTCTCAAGAAAAACCTGCGAGAAGTAACCCACGAGCGCAAGTCTCTTATGCCGGCTTATTCTGAGGACAGGCTTAACCCCGCGGAGCTTCAGGATCTGGTGGCTTACCTGGAAGGTCTAAGACCGGAGTGAACCGCAACATGAAAGCAATCGCGCTATCGTTGGCTATGCTCCTTAGCGGAGGAGTGCGCGTGCCCGCCCAGGTGACTTACCAGCGCTTGCTCCAGGCGGATCACGAACCGCAGAACTGGCTCACCTACTCGGGGCAATACAACGGTTGGCGCTACAGCGCATTGGACCAGATCAATACTGGAAACGCCTCGCAGCTGGCGATGCAGTGGACCTTCCAGGTCGCCGATCTCGGCCAGTTTGAGACCACACCGCTGGTCGTGGACGGCGTCTTATACGGAACCGGACAAAATGACCGCGCCTTCGCGCTCGACGCGCGCACTGGACGTGCTATCTGGCGTTATCAGCGAAACCTGCCGGATAAGCTTCAGCCCTGTTGTGGCATGGTGAACCGCGGCTTCGCGATCCTGGGCAACAAGCTTTTCATGGCCACACTGGACGCGCACCTGATCGCCTTGGATACCAGGACCGGGAACTTAGTGTGGGATGTAAAAGCAGCCGATTCCAACGCCGCCTATGCCTTCACCGTCGCGCCATTGGTGGTGAAGAACGAGGTGATCGTTGGTATTTCCGGCGGAGAATATGGAGTTCGAGGATTTGTGGACGCCTACGATGCCGACACGGGTCGCCGCCTATGGCGCTTTGATACCGTTCCAGGACCCGGCCAGCCGGGACATGAGACTTGGGCCGGCGACTCCTGGAAGACCGGAGGAGCACCGGCGTGGATCACCGGTTCCTACGATCCGGAACTGAACCTCGTCTACTGGCCCACGGGAAACCCTTCGCCCAGCGGTTATGGCGGTGCGCGAGGCGGCGACAATCTTTATAGCAACAGCATGCTGGCGCTCGATGCGGACACTGGCAAGCTGAAATGGTACTTTCAATTCACTCCTCACGATTTGTACGACTACGATGCTACCCAGGTTCCTGTCTTGCTGGATGAGCAATGGGACGGCCGGCCGCGCAAGCTTTTGCTGCAAGCAAACCGCAACGGATTTTTCTATATCCTCGACCGAACCAACGGAAAATTTCTCCAGGCTTCGGCATTCGGTAAAGTGACTTGGGCCACGGGCATCGGGCCGGACGGGAGGCCGCTACTGAATACCAATCTCGTCCCAAGCCCAGAAGGGAACCGAGTGTGCCCAGGCGCGCTTGGGCTCACCAACTGGTTTTCGCCGTCTTACAGCCCCGATACCAGGCTCTTTTACGTGGCTACCTCGGACGAGTGTGACATCTTCACCAGCGCACCGCAGATCTATCGCGAGGGCCACGACTTTCTGGGTAGCGTCTATGTGCCCGATCCGATCGTGAGGCCTACCGGAGCGCTCAAAGCCCTCGACGCCAGCACCGGAGCAGAAAAGTGGGAGTTCAAATACTTCAGCAATCCCAATGGCGGAGCACTCTCCACCGCCGGTGGGCTAGTGTTTGCCGGCGAGTCCGATGGAAATTTCATAGCCCTCGACGCACGCACGGGACGGGATCTGTGGAACGTGCAACTAGGCGCGGCCATCTACTCTACTGCGATCACCTACCAGCTTGACGGCAAGCAGTACGTAATCATCCCAGCAGGCTCCGCGCTGTTTGCCTTCGCCCTCACAAATTAAACGAAGCAGCCCAACAACTCCACAGGGGTGCCCCATGTTCGCAGCAGCGTCGCCCGGATTTCCTACTAAGCAGCACTAGCCGCGGCCGCGCATGCGGCTTTCTCTCAAAGAAAGCCGCAGGGTCTTGCTCGAAGCCACTAACGTCGACAGGAAATCCGGGATACGTGGGCCGAAAAAGATGGGGCGAAGCCCCCACCACAGCCCTCTGCGATTAGTCAGGCCTCAACTCACCCGAAAGTTGCAGACATGCTCTGCGACCCGCTATCTAAAGGCCTGAGCCCTCCATTCGGATTTGTGAATTTCGAAAAACAAGGACATCTGGTAACCAAGCATGGGTACGGCTGTGAGCGCACGCTCTCTTAATCATTGGCCTCAGCCTGCTTACATCTCTTAATGTGTAACTGTCGCAGCAAATAGCAATCTCCCCCCTTACAGACCTGAGTAAGATTCGCCAGGATGATGGTTGCATATTGCGACCCAGGTGAATGCAAATGCCTGGGTTGTCCCCAGATTGCAAAAGGAGCAGAAATGCCATCAAGTAAGAAAAAACATTTTGAGTGGACGCGAAGGGTATCTTCTATCCCCGCGATTGCCACTTTATTGTGTACCTCTCATGCCTTGGCCGCCGCGCCTGCAGTGGTAGTCGACGCGCAACAAACCATCGGAACAGGAAACTTCGATCCCCTACAAGTTGTGGTCGCCCCAAACGCCACCGTGTATGTAGCCGATAGCTTCAACAACCGAATCCTGCAGGCGACTCCTGGTCTGCCCGGCCAGGTGAATTTCACCCAGGTGAACACCGGGAGCGTCACGCTCTCATTCCCAGAGGGCATTACCGTCGATGCTTCTGGTGACCTTTACATCTGCGATACGCCTAATCTGTTTGGGCCGGGCAACTCGCGGATCCTCGAAGTGAAGGCAAATAGCAATGGGAACCTGACGACCAATGTCACCCAGCTATACTCGGGATCTCAGTTAACTCTGCCCACATCTCTGACCATCGACAGCTCGAATACCTTGTTCATCGGCGTGAGCCAGATGTTTGGCGGAGGAGCCATCTACTCGCTCGCCGCGGGTAGCGGCACGCTGCAGACGGTGAAGACAGGCCTATTCGGCTTTACCCCTGCGGCATTGGCAAGGGACTCCGGCTCCAACCTCTACTTTGTCGACAGCAGCGCCAACAGTGGTGGCATCTACAAGGTGCCGGCTACTGGCGGAACCGCCCAGCCTGTAAGCGTGGGATCGTTCAACCTGTCCGGGCCGTCAGGAGTGGCGCTTGATCCCGCAGGAGACATCTTTGTCCTGGCGACCTTGCCCAGTGGCCGCAACGCAGTGGTGGATATTCCGGCAGCGTCTCCGGCGACTCCGTACCTCATTCCCATGTCAAACCTGCAAAACCTGAACACCATGGCCTTGGACCCCAACGGCAACATCGATGTGGCCGGCCAAACCTTTAATGGCTTTGTTACTCAGCTCGACTTTAGCAATCCTGTCTATCTGGGTGGTGCGAATGTCTTCGGGGCCGGAAGCGCCGTCCTCTTCAACATTGAGTTCAACGCGCCGGCCACCTTTGGTGGCTTCCGCGCCGTGACCGTCGGCGACCTGGGCACCAGCAGCAATCATGCTCTTGCGGATGTCGTTCCAGCCACCACCGGCAACTGCAAAAACCCAATCTCTGGCGGCACCACTGCGTACGCCCCTTACGCATGCGTCCAGACCTTCGAAGCGACGCCGCAATACACCGGCACCCGCATCTCGGCCATCCAGGTAGAAGGCCCGACCACCGCTGGTAAAACCGCCATTCTCGATTCCACACCGGTTTATGAAACAGGTAATTCGTCCGCGCAGATTACCTATCCGCTCGATGCCAAAGCTACAGCGTTGGGCCTGATACAACCCCAGGGCATCACTGCCTCGGGCTTTGACCAGACAGTCTATGTGGCGGATCTCGCTAACGGCGCGGTCTTTTCCATCAGTGGCCTGAGTGGATCCTCGCCTAACCAGGTCTCTACCGGAAGTATTCCACTTTCGGCTCCCAGCGCCGTGGCCATGAACGGTGAAGGGGACTTGTTCATCGCCGACTACAACCTGGGTGAAGTGGTAGTAGTGCCCACCACCACGGGAAAATCGCCGTATGTTCTGAACACCGGCATTCTGCTGCAACACCCAATCTCGCTTGCGCTCGATGTCCTGGGCGACTTGTACATTGGAGACTCGGGCCAGGCCGGCGAAGACGCGAGCAGCGGCAATCCCGGTTACGTGGTAGAGGTACCCTACAACGGTTCAGCCTTTACCCTGCCGACTCCTGGCGTCAACGTCATCTTTCCCCAGGCGCTGGCAGCCGATAGCTTGAACGGAAACTTGTGGATTGGGGACGGAGGAGACTTGGTCACCGCCGGCCAGCTGGTGAAACTTCCGGCCAACGGAAACAACGCCAGCGCCGTTAGCGTTGCGGGCGTAGCGGATCCCACCGGGCTTACCTTCGATGCCGCCGAGAACCTCTATATTCTCGATGGCAACGCCAATACCATCACCGTGATGTCCGCGACCGGAAACAGCTACCTACTCAGCTTTGCCGGGACTTCGCTAGTGGCTCCGAGCGCGCTCGTCAGCTCCGCCGGTTCGCAGAGCTTCGTCATTGCCAACATCGGCGATGGAAACAGCAACAGTCTCATTTTCCTGAACGGTAATAGTGCGACTCTTGCTTTTGGAAACCAGGCGACGAATAGTACCAGCCAAACGCAGACGGCGACGGTGGCCAACATCGGCAACCAGAACCTGACGCTTTCGCGCCCGGACTATAGCATCACGAACAGCAACCGCGCATTTAGCATTCTGGGCAGCAGTACCTGCGCGGCGGGTGTCACGCTGACCTCTTCGTCTACTTGTACGTTCAATGTTCAATTTGCGCCCACGGCTGTCGGCGCGCAAGGTGAGCAGGTGATCGTCCAAAGCAGGGCGTACAACAGCGGAACTCCTCAACTCAACCTGACGGGTACTGGCACCAGCACCGGCAAGGCGCAAGTTGCCCCTTCCAGCACCGGAGGGGTCCAGGCTCACATCAGCGGCACCGGACGGAAGTCGTTCCTGGCCGCGAAAACAAAGACGAGGTAAGACTCGTCTGCAAACGAAGCACCCTTGGGGCCACACTCGAGCAATCGAGTCGTGGCCTTTTTTTTGACCGATCGCCTGAGAGACTGCTCCCCCCGCCATGTTTTGCCTTCTTACCTGTGGCGTGTGTTCCCGGAGATCATGCAGTTTCAAAATAGTGACGCTGAACTATTTGCGTTTTGCGGAGCGGAGTTTCTTTTGCGGAGGCGCTTTCTGCCAGTCTTGATAAGCCGTAGCGCCAAAACGCGCCATCAAGCGGCGCACATACTGCTCCGCCACTTCGCCCTCGCGTTCGCGAATAAGATCGACGATGCGTTGGTGCGCATCGAGTCCGCGGTTCCAGGGCGATGTGCTCTGTCCGGTGGCGACCACCCGCATACGGACGAATGCGAAGAGCGGCAGCAGTACCCGGCGCGCGTGTTGTTGCAGATGGGGATTGCCTGAAAGATCGCAGAGCTCCAGGTGAAATTGACGATCCGCGTCGAGAATCTCAGCGGAGTTGCCGGAGCGCGAGGCGCGCCGCATGCGTTCCAGGGCATGCTCCAGTTGAGCGATGTCCGCGCCGCGCGCTGCCGCCAGGCGCGCCGCGAGACCTTCCAACGCTCCCCGCAGGTCAAATAGTTGGAGCACATCCTGTTCGCTGAGGGAGACCACCCGGGCACTGCGTCCGGAGGCCTTGGTGACAAAACCCTCGTGCGCCAGAATGTTGATAGCCTCTCGAACGGAAGCCTGCGCCACCCCGAGTTTTCTTCCCCACGTGCCTTCGACAATGCGCACACCTGGGGCAATCCGTCCGGCGACAATCTCGTCGCGCAGGCGTTCGGCCAGGGCATGCTTGACCAGGGACCCTGCCCCGTTGGCATTCTGATTCGGTTTCGGCATAGTTCGCTTTCAGGCGTGAGCGTACCGTAAACGGTCTTGTACGTCAATCGATCTAATCGCTTTCATGAGCGCTTAAATGACAAACGAAGCAAATCTTATAAAGATGCGAGTCTAAAGCTAAGAGTTATCTCGAGGGTTAGTTAATAATTCATTTGGGGCTAATAATGATCAATGAAACATCATACCAACGTCTAACGGTCCCGCACCGGCTCTAACGGAGCGGGCAACTCCAACCAGGAAAATCAGCCCGGCACACAGGCAAACTAGTAATTTGACATCCTGACGCAGGGTCGCCTAGTATTGCGATCCGAGCGCTCAAAAGAAGTCCGTCGAGATATAACGGACGGCGTAAAACTCGATGTTTCAAACCGCAAACTTATTGTGATCGTGAATGATATCAATCAACCTCCGCTTCAGAGCCAAGGAGATCCCCCATGTCAGTCCGCACCTGTTTCATCGGCACGCAAAGTCTACACACGGAAGACACTTCGATTCGGCCAATATCCCGCAAACGGGAACTCGGAGCAGCGCTCGTGATTGCTCTGACGCTCGGCAGCCAGCTTATTGCTCCACAAAAATCGACCGCACAAGTGAATGGCGTTGGGCAACGGCCATACCTCGGCTGGAGCACATTCAGTGAGCAAACCATCAATTCCAGTTTTCTCACGCAGGCCAATATCACCGCCCAGTCCGATGCGCTCGCGTCCTCGGGACTGCAGGCGCACGGCTTCGACTACATCAATATCGACTCTGGCTGGCAGGGGAGTTTTGATGCCAATGGCCGGCCCATCCCCAACACCACGACGTTTCCCAACATCACGGCCCTGGTGGAGCACATCCATCAAAACGGTCAAAAGGCCGGTATCTATTGGATTCCGGGCGTAGAGTATCCGGCGGTTGTGGCTAACTCACCGATCCTTGGCACGCCCTATCATATTCAGGACATCCTGGTGGTCCCGTATACCGCGGGCAATGCCTTTGGTTCGCCGGGGACCTCTCCCTATCACTACAAGATCGACTTCACCAAGCCCGGCGCCCAGGAGTACATGAACTCCGTGGTGGCGCTCTTCGCCTCATGGGGCATCGACTTCATTAAACTCGACGGGGTTACACCAGGATCGGATAGCTATGGCACCGCGATCGACAATCGGCCGGACGTGGAGGCATGGTCCAAGGCAATCGCGGCCAGCGGGCGTCGTATATGGCTGACAATATCCTGGGATCTTGATGAGGACTACCTCAGCACCTGGCAGCAGTACGCCAACGCACGCCGCATCGATCAGGATGTCGAATGCGAAGGCGACTGCGCGACCCTCACCAATTGGCCGCGCATCTACGAGCGTTTCCGCGACCTGCCCGGCTGGGAGAATGCGGCCGGCCCGGCCGTGGGCTGGAACGATCTGGATTCTCTCGACATAGGCGACGGCACGCTCGACGGCCTCACCAACGAGGAAAAACAGTCTGCCCTGTCGTTGTGGGCGCTGGCGAATGCGCCGATTTATCTGGGCGGCGATCTCACGAAACTCGATAGCTTTGGCAAGCAGATTGCGACCAACGATGAGGTGCTTGCGGTCCAACAAACGGGTGTGCCGGCGACCCAACTGCTCGACGGCGATCTCGAAGTCTGGGCCTCGAACCTTGGTCATGGCCAGTACTACGTCGGCATCTTCAATATGAACGCCACTGTTACGAATGCGACAATTCCGTGGAGCCTGCTGGGTTTTCAAAACGCCACGCAGGTCCGCGATCTTTGGAATCATCGCGACCTCGGTCCGTCCTTCGGTGGATTTTCTACCGTGCTCCAGGGGCACAGCGTGACGCTGCTCAAGGTCGCCGGTTTTGGCCAGGCGCCGGCTTCGCCCTCAACCAGCTACGAAGCTGAGTCGGCGGTCCTGGGCGGCTCTGCGTCGATCGCAAGCTGCCCTGCTTGCTCGGGCGGAGAGAAAGTTGGAAACCTGGGCCTGGGAGCCGGTAACACCGTCACCTTCAATGATGTCTATGTGCCACGCGATGGCGAGTACCTCATGCAGGTCGATTCCATGACCATTGGACTTCGCTCGTACTTGTACACGGTGAACAATGGCCCCTTTCAGACCCTCAACTGCAGCGGCGGAAGCTTCTTGATTCCCGCAAGCACGACCGTCCCTGTTCATCTGGTGAAAGGCTTGAATACCATCCAGTTCGGCAACCCGCCGAGCTATCCGCCGGATCTTGATCGCATCGTCATCAGCGGAAACGGGAATTTTCCTCCTCCAACTTCGGCGACTTACGAAGCGGAAGTCGCAACCCTTGGCGGCAGCGTGACAGCGGGGTTCAGCAACTACTCCTCTGGTCTTGCGAAGGCAGGCAACGTCGGTGGAGGCGCGGCCAATTCCGTGACCTTCTCAAATGTGACGGTCCCCTCGACCGGGACCTATCAGCTTGAGATCGATTATCAAACCAGCGGAGCGCGCTCGTATTTCCTGAGCATAAACGGGGCCACAGCCCAGGAACTCGACCTGAATGGCACCACCTTCAATGATCCCGTACCAATCGTGCTCCCGGTCCAGTTGCAGGCCGGAGTCAACACCATCAGTATCGGCAACCCAACTGGATACGCGCCCGACTTGGACCGGATTGTAGTTGCTCCAACCGTCGTACCTTGATGGCACGAACGCCTCACGGGAATGTGTAACCTTAGTGTGGCGGGAACCACAGCGCGAATGGTTCCTGCCACGCAAAGTTGCAGTCACATTCGTGTGTTCGTCAGGAAGGAAAGCTTTGATCACGGACCGACGTAGTTTTTTGCGAGGCGGCCTCGCGACTGCAGTGCTGCCGCAGTTCGTGCCTTCACTCCGCGCACAATCCGGCATAAACGAGCACGAACTTTGGTATACCAAGCCAGCGGAGCGGTGGCTAGAGGCTCTGCCTATTGGAAACGGCCGGTTAGGTGGAATGGTCTTCGGCGGAACCACGGTCGAACGGATTGCGCTGTCTGAATTGACTGCCTGGTCGGGCGCGCCGGCCACCGGCGAGGTCAACCCCGGCGCCCTGCCACATCTGCATGAGATACGAGAACTCTTCTTTGCCGGGAAATATGACGAGGCACAGGCGCTCTGCCGCGAATACCTGCCCGGCCACTGGAAGAATTTTGGAACAAACTTGCCCCTCCCTGAATTACAGCTCACCTTCGAGACCATAGACAGCGTCGCGGACTATCGCCGTTCTCTCAACCTGGATGAGGCAGTTGCGCGCGTAAACTACCGCAGCGGCGGCGTGTCGTTTGCGCGCGAGATCCTCGCCACCCACGCTGACAATCTGCTCGCCATGCGGCTTACCGCCAGCCAACCGGGCAGGATTGGCTTCCGCATGGGCTTCAGTAAGGGCGTTCTTCCGTCGACAACCAGCGTATCGGGCAATGCGACCCTGGTGCTTGACGGCCATTGTTACGAATCGCAGCACAGCAGCGGTCACGACGGCGTAGCGGTGCAGATTCGGGCTCAGGTGATCCTGGAGGGCGGGAATGCGGCTGCCGGAAGCGGCACGATCGAGGTGCGCGACGCAAACGCGGTTACCATCCTGCTAGCCATTGGTACGAGCTATCACGACGGCGATCCAGAGGAGCTATGCAAGCGGGCATTGAGCAATGCTGCACACAAGAGCTTCGCCCAGATCCGCGAGACACACATTGCGGACTATCAGCCTCTCTATCGCCGCATGTCACTTAGCCTGGGGGAGAGCCCCTCCACGACGCGGCAGTTGCCCACCGATGCACGGCGTAAGGCCCTGGAAAATGGAGCCAACGACCCCGAATTGCTCGCGCTCTTCTTTCAGTATGGCCGTTATCTAACCATTGCGGGCTCGCGCGCGGACTCGCCGCTGCCGCTGGCGCTTCAGGGCGTCTGGAACGATGGGCTGGCAAGCAGCATGGAATGGACCGACGATTATCATCTCGACATCAACACCCAACAGAACTACTGGCCGGCGGAGGTCTGCAATCTATCGGAGTGCCAAACGCCACTCTTTGGACTGATCGATCTGATACGTACCGCCGGCCGGGCAACTGCAAGCGAGATGTATGGCGCGCCTGGATGGGTCGTGCACACAGTCACGAACCCATGGGGCTTTACCGCGCCTGGCAGCACCGGCTGGGGTATCTTCGTGACCGCAGGTATCTGGATTTCGCTGCAGATGTGGGACCACTACACCTTTACCGGTGATGTAGAGTTCCTGCGTAACCGTGCCTACCCGGTGCTGCGCGAGGCGGCAGAGTTCTTTCTCGCCTACATCGTCCCGGAGCCAAAGCACGGCTGGCTTGTCACCGGCCCCTCTGACTCGCCGGAGAACTGGCACATCGCGCCCTCGGGCAGCCACATTGCCGAGGGGATGGGCAATACCTGCGACCGCGTTTTCGTCTACGCGCTCTTCACTATGTGCATGGATGCATCAAAAACTCTCAATACCGACGAAGCACTTCGGGCAAAGCTCGAAGAAGCGCGCGCCCAGCTACCGCCCTTTCAGATCGGCCGCCATGGCCAGTTGCAGGAATGGCTGGAAGACTTTGAGGATGCGGAGCCGAACCACCGGCATACTTCGCACCTGGTGGCCCTCTATCCCGAGCACCAAATCTCGCCGCGCGCGACGCCTGAGCTGGCCCGCGCCGCGGAGATAACCATCCAGCGGCGTATGAACGCGCCGCACTGGGAACAGAGCGAGTGGGGCCGCGCAAACCTTGTGGTCTATTTCGCCCGGCTGCTGAAGGGAGATGACGCTCACAAGTACCTTGTGAGCCTGGTGGCGAAGGCCGCGGACGATAATCTTCTTACTTATTCAAGCGCCGGCATCGCGGGCGCGAACTCTAACATCTTCTCTCTCGATGGCAACACCGCCGGCGCAGCGGGCGTTGCAGAGATGCTCCTGCAGTCGCAGTCCGGAGAGATCGAATTTCTGCCGGCATTGCCCGCCGCGTGGCCCAACGGCTTCATCCGCGGGCTCTGCGCGCGCGGGGGGTACGTAGTGGATGTTGCGTGGCAAAACAGCATGCTGTTTGCAGCCTCCATAAGGAGCGAGCGTGGCGGCTCTACACCGCTTCGTTATGGAGATAAGGTGATCACGATTAGCTTACAACCTGGTGAAACCATCCGTTTGCGCCGGCAGAGCTTTGAGCATCCTAATATCACATCAGCGGCGACGGCCGCCGAGCGTTAGGAGTTTTCATTGCGCACGTATCTATCCCTCGCATCTCACCGTACTCTTCCTCTTTTAGCGCTGGCGCTCGTAATTCCTTGTCTTATATCCGGTCCAGCGGCAACTGCACAGACGACTGTTTCTATTCCAGAGGAAATTGAATGGACCTGGGAGGTCCGGCCCGCCCATCCCGATCCGAACCTACCCAATGTGTTGCTCCTGGGTGACTCCATTGCGCGCAACTACTTTCCGCAGGTAGGGAAGGATCTTAATGGCATCGCCAACGTCTACTTGATGGCGGTCTCCACGTCTGTCGGAGACCCGCGGTTGCCACACCAGATCGCCGAGTTTGCGGCAATGGAAAACGTGGCCTTTCGCGTCGTCCACTTCAACAACGGGATGCATGGCTGGAGGTACACCGAGGCGCAATACAAAGCTGCATTTCCCGCCTTGCTCAGCAGTGTGCGTTCTCTCACCGGCAAGGGCGGCAGATTAATATGGGCGAACACAACGCCGGTAAAGCAAGATGCTTCCAACGGCGCCACGAACCCCCGCATTGAAGAACGCAATGCGATCGCGGAGGAGCAGGTGCGAGCCGCCGGTATTTCCATCGACGACCAGCACACGCTCATGTCAGAGCATCCCGACCTGTACCAGGATGCGATACACTTCGGCACCCAAGGCGCAAACATCATGGGCGATCATGCAGCGGCGTCGATCCGTGCTGCATTGAGCATGTAGAAGCCGGCTTTCGCCGTTCAAACCAACTCCGCCAAAGAATGTTTTATATCTTCGGATGCCTGCACAAACGCTGCCGCGATCGAGCGGTTGCCGGCGAAGTGAAGATGGAAATAACTTCCCAGCACGTTACCCAGCAGACATCCTTCCGACTCATTCAGTCCCGAGAGCGAATAGCGGGCTCGAAACGGGGCAGCTAGTTCGCCAGTCGGAATGGCACGCGAATAGTGAAAGCTATGGGTTCGCGCTACCGTACCTTGCTCGGCCAGAAAACAATCTTGCGCAAACTCCACCTCGACATAGCCGAACCGAACCAGCCTGTCGGTCATCTCGATACGCAGTGGAAGAATCGAGGCCATGGAAAAAACATGACTCTCCCGTGTGCATAACTCTTCCGCCAGATACATCATTCCCCCGCATTCGGCGTAAATCGGCCTGCCGCTCTGCGCGAACGATCGCAGTGACGTGAGAAATCCGCCGTTGCTGCTGAGCTGTTCTGCATAAAGCTCGGGATAGCCACCGCCCAGGTAGAGTGCGTCGAGGCCGGGCGGCAGCGCAGAATCGGTGAGTGGACTGAAAGCGACGATCTTTGCGCCGGCCGCCTGCAGCAGATCGAGATTGTCCTGGTAGTAGAAGCAGAAGGCCGGGTCGCGCGCAACGCCCAGCGAAATCCTGGCCGGGCTTCGCGTAACTGCGTGCGCATGCTGAGGGGCCGCATCCTCGCCGCTCAGCAATCGATCGAGATCAAGATGCTTCTCGGCAAACGCGGCAAAAGACCGCGTCCTCTCGCCGGGAGAAGACTCCTCATCAGCGGTGCGCAGGCCGAGGTGACGTTCGGGGATAGCAATCCCCTCATCGCGCGGCAACCATCCCAACAACGGAGTGTGCGAGGTCGACTGGATTGCTTCCCGAAGCAAACGGAAATGCGATTCGCCGGCAACCTGGTTCAGCACCAGGCCGGCGAAGCGAAGCTGCGGATCGAAGGTCTCAAATCCATGGATCACCGCAGCAAGACTGCGCGCGCTTTTCGACGCATCCAGAACCAGGATCACAGGCAGTGAAAGCAGCTTCGCAATCTCCGCCGCGCTCCCTTTTTCACCCCCTCCGGAGACACCATCAAACAGTCCCATCATGCCTTCAACGATGGCAATGTCGGCTTCGGCCGCACCGCGGGCAAAAATCTCGCGATTCGATTGCTCATCGAGCATCCAGCTATCGAGGTTTCTGGCAGGACGCCCCGAGATAGCGGAAAGGTGCCCTGTGTCAAGAAAATCCGGACCGCACTTGAATGCCTGGACACGCAACCCACGCTCGCGAAACGCAGCGCACAGCGCGAGCGATACTGTCGTTTTGCCCACACCGCTGGCTGTTCCGGCGATCAGAAAAGCTTTCATTACCGTTCTCCATCAAGAGATGAGGGAATGAATCTATTCTGCCTATGGTACTGTTTGATTCTGGGCCTGTGGTTCTGCCAACGAGGGCGGCCGGGGCGTGGCCCAGTTTATACTTTGCGGCAGGGGGAGACGGATGAGAAGGCGGCTTTATCTTCGCGCATGCCTGATGTCCATCTTCTACGCGTCTCTCATCTTCATCCCCATGCATCAGCCTGGAATGCTCGTGGCAGCTCTTCTCCAGTTCCTTGCTTGCGCCTGTTTGTTAGCTTTCCTGACATTTGTGGCCGCATACCGGGACGAGATCTGTGAATTCATCCAGGCCGCCTTTCAGGAGTGTGCGAACCTGCTGGTTGCTCTGCTCCTTGCTGCAGAACCGGCGTGGTCGTCGCAGAGCGATGCGACATGCCCCACCGCTACGTACTTTACCCCTCTCTCGCAACGCCCTCCGCCACTCCTCGCATAAAAGCGCACAAATCAGAGCGCATGACACCCATTTGGGTGACATGACTGAGTGTGTAACCCTGCGGGGGAAAGTGGCGCATTTGCCACAAGGTGAGGACGGTATTCTGATGATCTTTACACCAGAACATGGCGGCTGCCATGTGCTTCCTACTCGTGTCGAAGCTGATTACAAGCGTAGACTTCATGAACTAGATGCAAGATTGTCCTCTTCACAGCGGCATCGGTCTATGGCGTTGTTTGTCTTGGCCGTATTTACCGGCCTGCTAATTCTGTCATTGATGCGGAATGGACATGTGAGCTTTTCACCCCTAGCGGTAGTTCCTGTACTCGGCATCGCCTTCAGCCTCCGCGAATACATCAGGTCTTCCGCCTTGTCCCGCCAATTGGCACTTCGCTGTATGTTTTGCGAGCGTGGGCTGGAACGTCTACGGGGAGAATGGCAGGCACTGGACGTCACGGGCGAAGAATTCGCGCGTAGTCGCCATCTCTATCAGTTCGATCTAGACGTGCTCGGCGACCGTTCTCTCTTTACCCTTCTTTGCACAACCCGCTCTCAGGCTGGGGCTGAATGTTTAGCGGCCTTCTTGCTCGATCCCGTAGGGATGGAGGAGACGAAGGCCAGGCAGGAGGCGGTTCGAGAACTTCGCTCGGCAACCGCGTTGCGTGAAGAAATTGCACTGCTTGGCAAATATCAATTCCAGGGATGCAACCCAGCCGCGCTTGATGACTGGATGAGCGCGCCTGTGCTCCGCGAACATCCCGCGATCCCTGTTTTCCTGTTCGCATGCGGTGCGGTGATTCTTCTGCTGGTGATGTTGGGTTTGGCCCAGTTCCTGGGCTGGCTGCAAGTCCTGCCCATAGTAGCTCCCCTTTTACTTGCGCAAGCCACCGCGAGCGCTCGGTTGCGTCGCGGAATTCGCTCCCACCTCAAGATACTTCGAAATCTTACAAACGAGTTCTCAGTGCTCCAACAAGGACTGCAGTTATTTGAGCGGCAGTCCTTCCTTTCCCCGAAACTGAAGGGCCTGGTAGATCGATCACGAAAGTCGAACGCTTCTGTCCAGATTCGCAGGCTGGAGCGCTTACTCTGGGGCATTGCCCAGCGTGAAAAGGAACTCCTCACTCTCCCTTCTTTGCTTGTGGCCGCAGGTACGCAACTGGTGCTGGCAGTTGAAAGATGGCGTGCAACCAACCAGGAGCGACTCAAACAGTGGATCGATTGCTGGGCTGAGTTCGAGGCACTCAGTGCAATCGCGTGCTATGCGTGGGAACATCCGGACGATGTCTTCCCGGAGTTTGTCAGCGACTGCGTCGCCTTCGAAGCGGAGGGCCTGGGTCACCCGTTGCTTCCAGCTGAAAAATGCGTACGCAATGATCTTACCTTGGATAAATCAACTCGCTTTTGCATTCTCAGCGGGTCGAATATGGCGGGTAAGAGCACGCTGCTCAAGGCCGTCGGGCTGAACGTTATTCTTGCTCATGCAGGTGCTCCGGTTCGGGCGACACGCGCGCGGCTAGCCGCTTTCTATGTTTGCAGTTCCAACTCAATCTCCGACTCGTTGCTCGACGGCAAATCCAAGTTTCTAGCGGAAGCAGAGAGACTTCACAGAATTCTTCAACAGACAGAGCTGGAAAGGCCGGTCTTATTCATCATCGACGAGATCCTAAGCGGTACCAACTCGCACGACCGTCGTATCGCCTGCGAGTGGGTGGTGAGAGCCCTGGTTGCCGGGGGTGCAATAGGAATCCTGTCTACCCACGACCTGGCCCTCACTTCGATCGCTGAACTGCCGGAACTCAGAGGAGTGAACTGCTGCATGGAGAGCGATGATCCCGGCGATCCGCTCAACTTCGACTACAAAGTGAAGCCAGGAGTCTCTCGCCGCAGCAGTGCTCTGGCGATTATGAAAATGATCGGCACTGATGCTTTGGGACCTGCCACCAACACGGGGTCATAGCCCACAGTAGAGAAGACTGCGGAGCGCCTGTCGCAATCAGGGCGAGGCAATCTTTAAGCAGTTCAGATCGCCCTATGTCCTGGCAAGTTGCCGAACAACCGGCTATCCGGAAGATCTGCGACATCCCGTTGCGTCCGGGACGGGGTCCGAAGGCAGACAAGTGTACGAGATGCCGACTATTCGCCCATTTGAATACAAATTCATGGGGTTTTGCTGGCGAGTTTAGGGACATTCTGTTCGCCAATCTGGCTGTGTTTATTCGTGGCCCGGCTCTACTTACCATCCGGCCAATTCATCCATCCCGATACCAAGTTCGAGCGCGACCTTGGTACCACCGGAAATAACGGCGGTAACCTTCTGCCAGCTGCGGACCAGCATTACACTGGTCAACTTCACACAAAGGTAGAGGGCTCTCGGCGCGCTCAACAGTTCCTGCCTCCGCTGTAGGAGAACTCCACACGGCGTTGACACGAGCCAGTCAACCGTCCGAATAAGGGGCTGGATTCTTTTCCGGTTGTCACTTGTCCGAGACGACCCATCGTCCAAGAGGCGGGAGGCGCGTTTTCGATACCGATTCTCAGCTATGCCTTCGGTTAGTCACTTTCCAACTTAAATGTTGCCTTTCGGCGTTCGGTTAGAGCACACTTAGCACGCAACAGTAAGCAAATATGTCAGTCAGGGCTCTTAACTATGTCTCGCTTTGGTTTATTGAAGAGTGTTCCTTGGAATCTCTGTCTTCTCGCCACTCTCGGGACCTTTTGTATTGCTAGCCGGTCAGCGAAGGCACAGACGCAACCAGCCATTTTTCCTGTCGCGACCCAATTCACTATTTCTCAGAGCGATGCCCTGCCAACGTTTGTCGGTGACTTTAACGGCGATGGAGCCGCCGATCTGGCCTATCTCACTTTCAACACCCCGACAACTGAGTTTTCCTTAGGAGTACTTCTCAGTCTGGGCAGCAATGCGCCCACCATAGTCACAACCCCTCTCTGCCCGGATATGGGACCGTTCCCGCAGGTCAACTTTGCCGATCTGAACAATGATAAGAAGCTGGATCTTGTCTTTACTTGCAATGGATTTCTGACCATTCAACTGGGAAACGGGGACGGCACTTTTCAGAAGGCGGCCTATTTCGCGAACCTCGGGGGCGCCCCGGTCTTTGCCGATTTCAATGGGGATGGCTTCCTGGATATCGCACTCGTCGGCGCCGTTCTTCTGAACCAGGGAGCGGGCGCACCCGGTGTTTTTGCATCCCCCAAACTGTACCCGATTCCGGATGGCACCTACAGCATCATGGCCGGCGACTTCAACGGGGACGGCAAACAAGACCTGATGGCAACCATCTTTTCCACTTCCTCGTTTGGATTTACCGGGTTTGACGTTCTCTACGGCAATGGCGACGGCACCCTAAAGCCGGCCGTAACTGGCGCGACAACCCCTTTCAACGGTTCCACCAGCGGCGACTTCAACGGCGATGGAGTTACGGATGTTGCCCTGCTGCTGCCCTCTACCGCGACTAGCTTCTTTACGTCAGTGCAGATTCTCCTGGGTAGCACAAGCGGAACGTTTACCCAGGGCGTCGCGCTACCGTTGGCCGGTGGCCCCGCCCCCTCCACGTTGCCTTTGCCGTTGGCCGCGGTTGCTCTTACCAACGATGGCAATCTTGATCTTGTGGTCGGGACCAATACGCTGAATGTCTTCCACGGAGATGGCAAGGGCGGATTCACGGCGTCCGGCAGCTATGCTGTACCAGACGGGTTATTTGCCGATGTGAACGGGGACGGCAAGCCTGACTTGATCACTGCAAGCAGCTCGAATGGAGTCTTCATCTTTCCAGGTAATGGGGACGGCACATTCCAGGCACCCCCCGGCGCGCCTGTCTCCGGTCTCGTCGCGGACCTGAACAACGATGGCATCTCCGACATGGTATTTCTCTCGCCTTCCGGCGGAAACTCTTTTGGCGCCGCACTTGGCAGAGGCGACGGCACCTTTGCGATTCTGGACCAGCCGACCGTACTGCCCAATCCTCCGGCATCCAGCGGCTTTTTCCCTATCCTCGGCGATTTCAATGGAGACGGGAAGGTCGACACTCTCGTGGTTCAAGGTGGCGGTGGCGGCACCGGCCAAGATCCGTGCGAGACCCAGCCAAATGGTCAACTGTTGTCGTATCTGGGGACGGGTACCGGCCAATTTCAGGTAAAAGGAACAGCGTTTGCCCTGGGTGTCGGTGGCGTGACACCGGGGGTAACGGGCGATTTCAACTCCGATGGAAAGCTTGATCTGATCCTCCGCTACTCGAATAACTCCTGCTCAACGTTACTTCTATTTGTCCCGGGGAATGGGGATGGAACCTTCGCCACTCCGGTGCCACTCAATGCGGGAGGATCAGCATTCGTAAATCTGCTCGCCGCCGACCTGAATAATGATAAGAAGCTCGATTTCGTTTGGGGCGGCACCGTCTATCTCGGGAACGGCGACGGAACCTTCACGCAGATTCCTCTCACCATTCCCCCCAATGGGGCAGGAACCGTTGAGGCGGTTGCTTTCGCCGATCTCAATGGAGACGGCATCCTCGATGCGGTGGCCAGTCCGGGTACCACGATCTATGCCGGGAACGGGGATGGAACCTTCCAGACAACGCCGTTCTACACCGTGCCCCTACCGCCATTTACGTATGCCGGCGCCTTCGCGGCCGGAGACGTGAACGGCGATGGCAATCCGGATCTACTTCTCGTTGAGACGTCGGAAGCCGCTCCTTTCCTTGCGGTCTATCTCGGAGACGGTCACGGCAACTTCACCCAGGATACGAATGCTTACTACGTCGCCACGGGGCCGTCTGCCGGTGCAACCAGTACGCTGCCAACCCGGCTCAACAACCAGGCTCCCGCTCTGCCCCTTGACAACAAACTGGACGTCTTGATTCCGGTCACCGTCGGAAACTCCGGCACGTATGAACTTTCCTTGCTAAACCAGACCAACCCCACCCCGGTGAAGCCGGCGCCCATTACCAGCACAACCGCGCTGCAAGCCTCGCCAGCGACTGCGACTCCGGGTGCGGCAATCACCTTGACCGCATCCGTCTTTGGGACCAACCCCACTGGCTCCGTTTCCTTCACAGCCAATGGAACTAGCCTGGGGACCGAAGCTCTCTCCAACGGAACCGCAACGCTACAAACATCGTTCGCGAGTACCGGCAGTTACAGCGTAACGGCAACATATCCGGGAGACAGCAATAACAGCGCAAGCACTTCCACAGCGACCGACGTCACCATAGCCCAGGCGGCGACGACCACCGCGCTGGAAGCTTCGCCGGGCGCCGGAGATGTGAATGAGCAAATTACGTTGAAGGCAAATGTGACTGGATCTAATCCCACGGGTACGGTTTCCTTCTCCGCAGGCGCGGCAAATCTCGGCACAGTAACCCTTACCAGCGGAGTAGCGACACTCGAAACGTCGTTCGCCGCTGCCGGCAGCTACGCTACGACAGCAACCTACAAAGGGGACGCAGATAACTTAACCAGCACTTCCAGCCCCGTCACTGTTGTGATCGCCGCACCTGACTTTACAATCGCGGCTTCGCCGGCATCAGGGTCCGTCACTCCAGGGCAGGCCGCCACTTATAGCTTGACGATAACTCCAGTAGCCGGGTACTCAGGTACGGTGAACTTATCCTGCGGTAACGTGCCCAGCCTGGCAGCCTGTTCCTTTTCTCCCACGAGCGTCACGCCATCAGGGGGATCCCCGGTTTCCACCACGATGACGGTCACCACGGCAGCTTCCACAGCCATGCTGAGTCCTGGTCAGCAATCCGGCCGGCCTTGGCTCCCTGCAGGCGGGCTTGCCATGGTCGCGGCCGTGGGTCTCGTGTTCACGCCCAATAAAATCAAGCGCTGGCGCCGTTCCTTGCGTGGGCTCTGTTGGGTGCTGTTGCTGGCTTCCGTTTCCTTTTCCCTCTTGGGGTGCGGAGGAGGCCACAGCAGTACGCCGTCGAACCCTGGCACTCCCGCGGGTTCCTACACCATCTCGGTTAACGCGTCCGGCAGTGCCGGCGGGCCCCAGCACGCGCTGAGCATATCGCTAACCGTCCAATAGACTCGGCGCGCGCGAAGCTGTCTACATGGTCGTAAAACCGGCATTTCGGACAAATGAACACGAACCTCTCGCAGCCTGCCAACCCGGGTAGCGAATCCGTTGTGAACGAGTCCAACCTGATACCACATTTGAGTGGGTGGCCCAGGTCTCCCTTTTGAGACCTGGGTGTTCCGGCCAGGACCTATGCGCGAGGAGAAACCCAGGTCTTCCAGCGTCAATTGTTTCTCACCTAGCGATTGACCAGGCTCTGAAAGTGAGCAGGATATCTCTCTCCTTGAACGGCGATTGCCGAGACAGCATCGCGAATAGCCTTCAGATCGTCCGTCGTCAGTTCCACCTTTGCGCCCCCGAGATTCTCTTCCAGGCGGTGCAGCTTCGTGGTTCCAGGGATCGGTACAATCCACGGCTTTTGCGCGAGCAGCCACGCCAGCGCGACCTGCGCCTTCGTCGCCTTCTTCTGGTCGGCGATCCGCCCGAGCGCATCCACCAGCGCTTGGTTGGCCTTTCGCGCTTCTGCGGAGAAGCGCGGAACAACGTTGCGGAAGTCACTCTTGTCGAACTCCGTCTTGTCGGAGATCGCGCCCGTTAAGAAGCCCTTACCCAGCGGGCTGAATGGGACAAACCCGATGCCGAGCTCTTCGAGCGTTGGCAGAATTTCCTCTTCCGGCTCACGCCACCACAGGGAGTACTCGCTCTGCAGAGCGGCGACCGGCTGGACCGCGTGAGCACGGCGGATCGTCTGCGCACCGGCCTCCGACATCCCAAAGTGCTTGACCTTGCCTTCCTGAATCAGCTGCTTAACCGTTCCTGCAACGTCTTCGATCGGCACAGCCGCATCGACGCGGTGTTGATAGAAGAGATCGATCACATCGGTGTTGAGGCGCTTAAGGGAGGCTTCAGCCACGGCCCTGATTCGTTCGGGCTTGCTGTTCGTACCCTGACTTGGTATTCCGTTTTCGAAGCCGAACTTCGTTGCGATCACTACCTTGTTGCGGACAGGGGCGAGTGCCTCGCCAACGAGTTCTTCGTTCTTAAACGGACCGTATGCTTCGGCGGTATCGAAGAAAGTTACACCGCCGTCATAGGCAGCGCGGATTACCTTGATGGCCTCATTCTTTTCCGTCGCAGGGCCAAAGCCGAAGCTTAGCCCCATGCAGCCGAAGCCGAGGGCTGACACTTCCAGCCCGGACTTTCCCAGTTTTCGTGTGTGCATCTTTTCGTCTCCAACTACAGTTTAGGCAGTACCAGGCGCGGGCCGTTATCCCGATTCTGCCGATTTTTTGCCTGATTCTCTTGGAGCTCAGCTTTTGAGCTCGCACCGTCAGAGCCACAACGTTTATGCTTAGTGTGAAAAGACAAGCAAAATGACCATGAATGGCAGGCATTCCGGCGCTCCACCAACCCGATCTATACAGGATTTGAGAGCCGAGTTGGCAAACAAGATTGCCTGGTTCATCGGGTCTTCAGAGAGACGGAACACAGAAATCCCTGGCCTGTTGCTTGTGCGCAGGACTGCGCCCACTGCACCCTGCTCAGGAAGATATACGCCGAGCGTGATCGTTGTCGCCCAGGGCAGCAAGCGCGTCGACCTGGGCAAGACCACCTTCATCTATGACCGGTCGCGATTCCTTTTGACCTCGGTCGACCTGCCGATCGTAAGCCAGGTGGTCGAAGCAAGTCAGGCAAAACCTATGCTGGCCTTGGCGCTCGAACTGCAAATGCCGGTGGTCCGTGAACTTCTTAGCCGGGAAGAAGTCCACGTTCCCGCGTTGTCGCCTGAAACGCCCGCAATGGTTACCGGTGTGATCACGGCTGAATTGCTGAGCGCCTGCTGCCGGCTGCTGGATCTGCTCGCGAACCCGCAGGATATTCCGTTTCTGAGTGGCCTCATTCAACGCGAGATCATTTACCGGCTTTTATGCGGACCCGACGGCGCTCGCCTTCGAGCGATTGCAACCGCAGGAGATCAGAGCCACCGTACCGCGAGAGCGATCTCCTGGATCAGGGACAACTACGCGAAGCCGGTGCGCGTGGAAGATCTGGCCCAACTCGCAGGCATGGGCGTATCGACACTGCATCATCATTTCCGTGTACTGACCCATATGAGCCCTCTTCAGTATCAGAAGCAGTTACGGCTGCAGGCTGCGCGAGGACGAATGCTGCTTGACGGCCTCGATGCTTCCACCGTCGCCTTTGAGGTCGGATACGAAAGTGTCAGTCAATTCAATCGTGAATACAGCCGCTTCTTCGGCCAGCCACCGATGCGCGATATCAAAGCTCTTCGAGAGGGAAAAGTCGTTGATATAAGTGCTGCCTAAAGGCAAATCGCCAGAGGACAACGTGTTGTCTGTTCTGTCTATGGTACTGTTTTGATTCTGGGGTCTGTGCTTATGCCAACGTTGCCACGCATCGTTTCTTTCCTTCCATCCGCAACCGAGATGGCGTGCGCTTTGGGCTTGAGTGACCAATTGGTTGGCATCACGCATGAATGCGATTATCCGCCTTCGGTGAAAGAGAAGCCCATCGTGGTGAGCAGCGCCGTTTCTATGGCAACGATGACCCAGGCAGAGATCGACAGCATCGTGAGCGAGCGAATGAGAAACGGCCAAAGCCTCTACCAGGTAGATGAAAAGCTGTTACAGGAGCTTGCGCCCGACCTCATCCTGACACAAGATCTGTGTCAAGTCTGCGCTCCATCCGGAAACGAAGTAACCCAGGCTCTGACAGCCCTGCCAAAGAAGCCGGAGATTCTATGGCTGACGCCGAAGTCTCTCGCTCAAATCGAAGACAACCTCCGCGAAATAGGCGCGGCAACCGGCAGCCTTGAAAAAGCGGAGGAGCTCATCGCCCGCGGCCGCGCCATCCTCGACCGCATCGCCGAGCGGGCCCGCGCAGCCTCGACGCGGCCTCGCGTCTTCTGCATGGAGTGGCTTGATCCGGTCTACTGCAGCGGCCATTGGGTTCCCGAGATGGTAAGCATCGCCGGTGGAGTGGATCACCTGGGCCACGAGGGGTCGGATTCAGTCCGCGTAGCCTGGGAAGACGTTTTGGCGTGGAAGCCAGAGGTCCTGGTCATCATGCCCTGCGGCTTCCATCTCGACCAGGTGCTCGAGTTGACTCCAAAGCTCTGCGCCAAGCCGGGGTGGCGTGAACTTCCAGCCGTTCAGCAGGGAAGAGTCTACGCGGTGGACGCGAGTTCGTACTTTGCTCGTCCCGGACCAAGGGTTGTCGAAGGAACAGAGCTGCTGGCCCATCTCATCCACCCCGATCTGTTTCCCTGGACTGGCCCCGCAGACGCGTACGGCCAATTAGATCTCTAGGATCAGCTCCGTTGCAACCGCAGAAGAGACTCAGCATTACCGTGAGTCAACGTCGCCAGGTCTTCCGCGCTCAACATATCCGCCACGCTATTCAGGAAAGTCCGCCCGCGGGTGTTAGGACTGAAAGGATAATCAACCGAGAAAAGCAGCCGGTTGAGGCCCACCACATCGAGCGCACAGCGGAAGGGCGGAGGGGTAAAGTATCCGCTGGTCGTGATGTGGATGTTGCTCTGGAAGTAGGCCGCGACTGGTTGCCTGAGGTTCCCTGCCTGCGAGAGGATACCGCTGGAACGAGCCAGCGCATAGGGCAGGCCTTCGCCCATGTGTCCAATGATGAGTTGCAGAGCAGGGAAGCGATCGAACAGGCCTGAAACGATCAGTCGCAATGTATGCAGGCCTGTCTCCGCGTGCCATCCCCATCCCGCGATGGAGAGAAAGAGTCCAAGCTCACCGGGCAGCCCGGAAAAATATGCCTGGCGCACAGGTTCCGGCGGCAGTGCGGGATGCAGATAAACCGGCACATTCAAGTGAGCCGCTGCTTCAAAGAAAGGGAGGAAGCGAGGATCGTCGAGGAAAAGGCCTTCGGTCGTGCCGTCCACCAGAGCGCCTGGAAAACCAAGGCGGGTGACGCAACGATCTAGTTCAGCGGCGGCGGCATTCGCATCTTTCAAGCCGACCATGGCAAAGCCTGCGAGACGATTCGGGTGGGCGCGCACCGCGGCTGCCAGTTCATCATTCACGTCATGGGCCAGCGCTGTGGCTGTCGCTGCATCGAGCGCATCGAAGCCCATGGAGGCAAGCGAGAGAACCTGCAGATCAATGCCGGCCTCGTCCATATCCGCAATACGGCCGGCGCCAAGATCGAGAAGTTTGGGTTGAAGCGCAGCGAACCGCGGGGCTCCTGTGGCTTTCACGAAAGATTCGGTGATGAAGTGCTCTTCAAGGGTAATGGTGCGCATGAACCATTAGATGCTGTCGTGAGGATTCGATTCACTCTCATCCGTACAATGATGAACAGAGTCCCGGCGGTTTTCCTAACAGCTCTTCTGGATTTGTCGAAAGAAAGTTCAAATTTCCTTTTGCTTTCCAAAAGGAAGCATGGCATTATTCCTGTTGGAAACCTAAAGGTGGATTCCCGATGAAGGAAAAGCCGGACGTCCTGCAAGGAACGCTTGCGCTGATGGTCCTCAAGACATTGGATGTCCTTGGGACCGCAGCACGGCTGGGGTATCGCCCGGCGCATCGAGCAGATCAGCGGAGACCTTCTGGATGTGAATCAGGGCACGCTCTATCCCTTGCTGCTGAAGCTGGAGCATGAAGGCTCGATCGCTTCGCAATGGGGAGCATCGGAAAACAACCGCCGAGCCCGCTTTTATCGTCTAACAGCGGCTGGCCGTAGGCAACTGCAGGCAGAGACCCGCGATTGGGAGCAAACCGCCGCGATCATCGCGCGCTTTTTCGAAGCCAAAGCCGAGGACCTGGCATGAAATTCCTACGACGCCTCTTCATACGCCTGTCGAATTTCGTGACCAGGCGGAGTGCCGACCAACGCCTGCAGGATGAAATCGCCGAACATCTCGCGTTCCAGACAGAGGAGAATCTGCGCGCCGGAATGTCGCCCGCCGAGGCGCGGCGGCAGGCCGCAATCAAGCTTGGCTCGGCCGAAGCGATCCGGGAAGGCCACCATGCCGAGCAAAGCCTCCCCTTCATCGAGAATCTGCTCTTCGACCTGCGGTACGCGGTTCGCATGCTTCTAAGATCTCCTGGATTCTCTTTCATTGCGATCGCCACAATGGCGCTGGGCATCGGAGCCACCACCGCGATCTATAGCGTGATCGACGCCACGCTGCTGCACCCTTTGCCGTATCCAAACCCTGCCGAGCTGGTGCGCGTTGAGGACGACCTTCCCGGCGTAGGCGCGCAGGGCGTCGGCATCTCCGTCCCTGAGTGGAGAGACCTCGAGAGTTCCGGGATATTCCAGTCCGCGTCGATTACCGGCACCGGCGCAAACGTGAACCTCACCGGCAGTGCACAGCCCCTGCGTCTCAGCTTCAAGCAGGTTACGCCGAATTACTTCGCGGTCCTCGGTGTAGACGCGCAGTTGGGCCGCACATTCGATCCCCACGATGCTACTCCCGGCTACAACCTTGAGGTCGTGATCAGCGACGGGCTGTGGAGGAGGGAATTCGGAGCCGACCCGCACATTATCGGCAAAGCTCTGCGCCTGGACAACGACGTTTATCACGTCGTGGGCGTCATGCCGCGCGGTTTTCGCGATCAGGGCTCAACCAGCGAGGAGCAGAATATGGAACTGTGGTTGGCAGCTGGCTTTGCCGGTCTGCCGTTTGATCCTCCGCTGCGCGGTTCACGTCTGCAGAGTCGAGCGGTCTCGCGCGCCTGAAGCCCGGTCTCTCGATTGCGGCCGCGCAGGGGCACCTTGATGCGCTCGTTGAATCTCTGAAAAAGCAATATCCGGCGGAGTATCCGGCACAGGCCGCATGGACCGTGCGCCTGATTCCGCTCAGCGAAACCGTGGTCGGCAGCGTTCGCCAATCTCTCATTCTGCTGTTCGGCGCGGTAGGATTGGTCCTGCTGATCAGTTGCGTCAACGTCGCCAATCTTCTGCTCGCCAGGGCCAGTGTGCGAGGTCGTGAGATCGCGGTTCGTCAGGCTCTGGGAGCGCAAAGAACGCGCCTCATCCGCCAGTTCCTCACCGAGAGTCTGCTACTCTTCCTGCTTGGCGGGATCGCTGGTTTTGCCATTCTCTTCTTCACCAGGCAATTCCTGCTGCGGTTGATTCCGGAGAGCCTCCCGCACCTGAACGACATATCGATCAACTGGGGCGTGCTGGTGTTCGCTCTCGCCGTCTCTGTCGCAGCCGGAACCGTCTTTGGGCTTGCTCCCGCGTGGCTCATGAGCCGCTTCGATTTGATCGGTACGCTCAGACAGGAAGGCCGCGGATCAATTGGTTCACTTGGACGCTCGCGCGCCCGCCAGATTCTGGTCATCAGTGAATTGGCGCTCTCGCTCGTGCTAATGGTCGCCGCGGGCCTTCTGCTGCGCAGTTTCTGGGACTTGTTCAAGGTGCAGCCCGGTTTCAATCCTGACCGCGTTATGGCCATTCAGACCTGGCTGCCGGGGCCCAACGATCCCACTGCGGATATCTACCGAACCGCCACCCAGGAATCGGTCTTGCTGCGCGAGATTCTTCGCCGCAGCCGAACCCTGCCGGGCGTAGAAGAAGCGGCCGTCGGCGACACGGCTGCTCTTCCCCTGGGCCACAGCCACGGCGAGCCGATGCGCTGCCATTGATCCGCGAAGGCCTCGAGACGATGGACAATGAGGCTCCTGTGATCGATAGTCCCATCGTTTCGCCCGAATACTTCCACCTGTTGGGCATGCCGCTGTTGCGCGGACGCCTTTTCAGCGACCAGGACCTTGAGGATACGCCCCAGGTTGCGGTCATCAATCAGGCCGCGGCTCGCACCTACTGGCCAAACCAGGACCCGCTTGGCAAACGCGTCCGTTTGCGCTTGGATACCCGCGAGCCGTTGAGCTCTGCCAAGCCGGCCTGGACCACGATCGTCGGCGTGATTGCGGATGCCCGCACGGAATCGTTGGCGGACGCGGCAATTCCGCAGATCTACCGCAGCGTGTACCAGCACCCCGCCAAAGACCTGGCCATCTTTCTTCGCGGACAACTCGATCCCAGCGCCATCTCCGCACAAGTACGCGAGCAGGTCCAGTCCATCGATTCGCAACTTCCCGTCTTCCATGCGGAGACCCTGGATGACGTGCTCTCCACCTCGCTTTCCGTCAGGCGATTCTCGATGGAAATGGTGGCGTTTTTTGCAGCCACTGCGTTGCTCCTCGCCGGACTTGGAATCTACGGGACTATTTCCTATGTTGTGAATGAACAAAGACGTGAGATCGCCATTCGCCTCGCGCTGGGAGCTCAAAGAGGCACTATCCTCAAGATGGTGCTGCGCCGGGGACTCGGTCTGGCCGCCGCTGGCGCCGGCCTGGGCGTGGCCGGTGCGCTCATCGTCTCTCACCTCATGGCCGGACTGCTCTACGGCGTGTCGCCTGCCGATCTGCCCACCTTCGCTGGCGTCACCCTTCTACTTACCACTGTCGCGCTCGCTGCCAGCTATATCCCGGCGCTGCGCGCCATGCGCCTCGATCCCATCACTACACTCCACTCCGAATGACTTCCGCCTTGAGCCGGCGAAGGCGCGGTACGCCCTTCCTGCCCGGTCCCGAATTTTTCCGCGGCTCTTTCTTTTTGCATCCCGCCGTCGAACAAGATTCGTATAAGTGAGTGAAGGGGGAAAGCGAGTGGCTCTCGTCTAACCTCCAAGTGATCACTTGATACTTAGAACCGAAGACGACGACCAGCGCTTCCGCAACCTGATGCTGGAACACCAGAGCATGGTCTTCAGCATTGCTCTCCGCATCCTCGGCGATCGTTCTATGGCCGAAGAGGCGGCCCAGGACGTGTTCCTGGAACTGCACGCCAAGCTCAGCGAGCTTGCCTCCGAAGCGCATGTTCTCTATTGGCTGCGCCGGGTCACTGTGCATCGATCCATCGATCGCATCCGCAGGCGGCAGCGCCAGCCGGAAGTAGCGATGGATTGGAACGAATTGCCCGAATTGCCAGATAGTTCGACATCGAGTCAGGGCGACCCATTGCTCAACCGTTGGCTGCATCAATTGGTACGCTCGCTCCCCACGGTGGCGAGGACGGTTGTCGTCTTGCGCTACCAGGAAGATATGAGCCCGGAGGAGATCAGCCAGGCCCTTGATATGCCCGTGGCCACAGTCAAGAGCCACCTGCAACGCAGCCTTCGTTTATTGCGCGAAAAATCGGCGCGCGTGCTGCGCTAAAGAGCAACAAAAGACTGAAACGCGACTCAGAAAGCGAGGCGGTGATGGACGAATTCAATGGTTACGAGACGGATGAAGAACTGGAACAGGCCCTGTACACGGTGTTGGTTCGTGAGCCTGCCCCTGACAATCTTCTGCTGCGCGTGGAAGCGCACCTGTTCGCCGCCCACCGGGCACCCGCTGTCCCGGGTCTGCGCTTGCTCACCGTGTCGACGTGGAGTGTTTGGTCGAGCCTCTGGTCGGTAGCGGCGCATGCGGCGGTATTTGTGCTCATTGTGCTACTGCCCCTGGTTGCAAAAAAAGAAAGAGTACAAAAGCCTGCGGAGCAGCTCACTGAACTCGACGCCAGGGCCTTTGTCCCCAGCAAGCAATCAGCGGGTGGCGGCGGTGGCGGCGGGTCGCACGACATCCTTCCGCTACCGAAAGGAAAGCTGCCAAAGTTTGAGCAGCAGCCGATCGTCCCACCCATATTGGCGCTCAACGAACATCCCAAACTGACGTCGGAACCCGCCATCGTGATGCCCAAGGATCTCGAGCTTCCACCCGACCACATGCCCAACTTAGGCGACCCGCGGACCAGCGTAGCTGGTCCAGCTTCGAACGGAAGTGGGGAACTGGCGGGTATGGGCACGGGCTCCGGCGGCGGCATCGGTCCGGGTCGCGGAAACGGATATGGACCAGGAGAAGGGGGTGGATATGGTGGCAGCGTTTATCAAGTGGGTGGAGGCGTAGCGGCTCCGAAGGTGATCTACGCTGTCGATCCGGAATTCTCTGACGAGGCGCGGCGGGCAAAATTTCAGGGGATGTGTGTAGTCACGCTCATCGTGGATGCCCAGGGCAATCCGCAGCGGGTTCACGCCGTGGGTCATCTCGGCATGGGCTTGGACGAGAAGGCGGTTGCTGCTGTAAAGCAATACAAATTCAAACCGGCAACCCTGAGGGCCGGCCCGTGCCGGTCGAAGTGAATGTAGAGGTAGACTTCAGAATTTATTAGCAATTGCCACAGACCTACGGTGGCTAGTTTAAGAGTGGCGTGAACGCTTTCGTGCTCTATCCCCGCGATAAATCGTTCATTAACGTGGGACCGAAGGCCGCTTTGCAAAGATCCAGATACGCCGCCAGAACGATCCTTTGCGCCCAGGAGGATCAACCAGGCTAACCGGGACCGTCAGGGTAACCTCGGTACCAGAACCTATATCACTCCGTATGCTGAGCTGTCCCCCGATGCTCTCAGCGCGCTCGCGCATGCCAGGAAAGCCCCAGTGCCCAATTCGTCCCGTATCCAAAACCTGAGGCTCGACACCGATGCCATTGTCACGCACCGTTAACCCCACCACAGACTCCCCATAGGAAATCTCTGCTTCTATCTTCGCCGCGCGGGAGTGTTTGAACGCATTACTAATCGCTTCGCGCCCGATGTAATACATCTCTCTGGATACGGTTGGATCGATGCGTACCGGCTCACCGAGGACTAAGAGAGTGAAGGGGATCCCATAATCTTGCGCCAGCTGCTCTCCACAGCGTTTCATGAGAGCCTGAAGATCATCGTCGCTCGTGACCTCATCACGGAGGCCGCGAACGCTTTGGCGCCCCTCGAGTAAGACCTGATCTGCGCGAACCATCACGCGCTCCATCTTTTTATAGGCAGCTTCATCAGGCTGCAAAGTCTTAAGCACCGCCTGGAACTGGAGCATCAGACCATAAAAGCCTTGCAACAGGGTGTCATGCAGTTCCCGCGCGATGCGACCCCGCTCATGGAGGCGTTCTTCAAGACGAATGTCGTGCTGCCGTGTGACTTCCTGCAAGCGAAACCAGTACCCGAACCATAAGGCCAGCACGCCGGCCGTCGTATAGATAGCGATGAACCACCAGGTATCCCACCAGGGTGGCAGGATCTTGACATGGAGAGACAGGCCGGGATCATTCCACGCCCCCCTGCCGGTCGCACTCTGTACGCGCAACGTGTAGTTCCCTTTGGGCAAGGTCGTATAGCTTGCCGTTCGCGCAGTACTGTCTACTTCGTGCCAGTTCGTATCAAGCCCTTCGAGCTTATAGCGATAACGGTCGGCTGGTGAGTTGACATAGCTGAGCGCCGAAAACTCGATCGAGAAGATGTTTTGCTTGCTTGTGAGGGTCAGGGAGTCAGTGTAGGTGATTGATCTCTTGAGGGGGGAATTGTTACCAATCGGAACTTCGGCACCAGACAGGCGAAAGTCTGTCAAAACACTCGCGGGGATATAAGGTGCATCTTGAACGCGACCAGGATAAAAAGCCACCGCGCCGCCGAAACCTCCGAAGAACATTTCTCCGCCGGCACTTTTGTAGCAGCTGGACCATCCAGTCAAGTCTTGCCCAGGAAGTCCATCGGCAGCAGAGTAAGTGGTGAACTTAAGGGTCTTCGGGTCAAGGGTGGACACGCCATTGTTCGTCCCCATCCACAGATGACCGTGTTCATCTTCAAGGATGCAGCTGACTACATTGCCTGAGAGGCCATCTTTTGTGTAGTACGCCTGAAATTTGCCTGTTTTCTCATCTAATTTATCCAGACCATTTTGCGTGCCTACCCATATTTCACCAGAGCGTGTTGGATAGACCGAGTTGACCCGATTGTCAGCCAGGCTCTGGGGATCATCTGGGTCGTGTTTGTAGGCCGTGAAGTGATTCGTCTCTGGTTCGTAGTACTGAAGGCCTGAGTCGCCACCAATCCACATTCCCCCGCGAGTGTCCTGCTTCAGGTCGTAATAGTCAGTCGCGCTGTGTGTTTCCGGCCGAAATCTTTGAAAGTTGCCCGTTGAAGGATCGAAACGCCCGAGACCACTCCAGGTTGTCGCCCATAGGACACCGCTATGATCGATCAAAAGGCGCACGATCGGACTCTCAGATTGATTGGATGATGTGTGCGGGTCGCGGGCGTAGGGAGTGAGCAATCCAGTCTTTCGGTCCACCTTTTGCAGTCCGTCGCGGTAAGTACCAGCCACCAGAGTGCCCGAGCGATCTTCGATGATAGACAGGATGTCGCTTTTGGCATCAGACGCTGGCGCAACATCGTCGAGCCCGGTTTTACGATCGATACGATTGAGCGCCCCCGCCGTTCCAATCCAAAGAATTCGGTCGCTATCCTCAAAGATGGTCGTTACCAAAGCGCCCCCGAGGGTTCGTCGCTGTGGTGTGAAAGATTGGAAAGCTGGTGGTTTCTCGGCAAAGACATTTGGCTTGACGTCATGCATGCAAGCCCAGATTTCACCTTCTCTATCCTCATAGAGAGACAAAACGTTGTTCGACCCGAGACTCTCGCTGTCTGCCGGATCATTTTTGTAGCGCGTGAGCGTTCCGTTGGTTCTGTTATATCTGAGCACTCCGGAACCTATGGTTGCAAACCACATGGTCCCATCTCGGGACTCTAACATCGAAAACACTGGCATGGTGACGGCGGCGCGGTCGCCTTCGTAGACCGCGTAGCAGTGTACTGTGGTTGTTTGCCTGTCAAAAGTGGCTAATGGACAAGAGGGCGAAGCGCGCGCGACCCAGAAGGTTCCAAATTTATCTTCGTGAAACGAAAACTCGTTTCGAAACCCAGCCAGAGGAATGTGGAGCGTGACCCTGCCCGTTCCCCGATCAAACCTGTCGAGGCCGCCGCTACTGGCAACCCACAATTCGCCCGTTCTGTCTTCATCCATGGTCGAGATGAGATTGCTGCTTAGGCTCCAGGGCTTACTGGGATCGTGAGTGTAACGCGTCACGCTGCCGGTGGAGGGCACAAGCTTGTACAGGCCGGTTGGGGTCGCCAACCATAAAGACCCGAAGTGGTCCTGGCTCATGTGGACTACGGCACCCGCCAAACCAGTATTCTGCTCCGTATGAATGGGATAATGCGTGAAAGTTTCGCTGACAGGGTCAAATTTGTCGACCACTGAATCACAGCCAACCCACAGAGTCCCTGCGCGGTCTTTGATCAGGCTGTGTATGTATACGCAACTGAGACTATGTTCTTTCCCCGGTTCATGTCTGAATACCTTGAACTTATAGCTGTCGTACCGGTTTAGTCCATATTGCGTGGGAAACCACATAAATCCGAGATTGTCCTGCACCGCTGACGACACTCTGGTTTGGGAGAGCCCTTCACTTCCATTAAGCTTTTTGAACCGGAGGTCCCGGCCATCCGTTAAGAGCATTTTCACCGGCAACGGACTGATGACTGCGTTGGGCACACTGTCGGTTGGGTGGCGGGATGGTGTGACAGATTGGCCAGTCCCTGCGACCGTGGCGAAGTAAAAGAAGACAACGAGGTATATCCAGCCTAAACGCCAGTGGCACTCGAAGGGACCATGCTCCATGAAAGTCGATTCCGCCTATTCAGATCAGGTTCGTCCCGGATTACGTCAGTGTGTCCAGTGGGCGTGGGCAAATCCGCGCGCACCCCTCAAAGAAGCTTACGTGAGTCTGAAGCTTCTATCATCAGTCGCCCCCGCCGGCCCGGCAACTTCGTCATGCCTCATAATCGTTGGGAACCGCAAAACCTACCATGGAGAAAACAGGATGCTCAGCTTCCGCCGGATGGCCGCCCTTCCACTTGTAGCCGCGCTTTTATGCAGCGGTTCGACTCTGCTCTTCGCCCAGGACATTCTCCCTGGGGCGAAACTTCTCGTCATCTCACGGGAATACACCAAACCCGGCAAGGACGGTGCTCCTCACCAGGCGGTAGAGGGAGCCTATCCGAAAGCACTGGCCGCAGGTAAGGTTCCCAACCACTATTACGCGGCCGTCTCTCTTTCCGGACCCCCGCGCGTACTCTTCTTCCATGGCTATGACTCCTATGCAGAGTGGGCGGACCAGCGTCAGGGTACTGACCCCGCGCTAGCTTCTACCCTGGCCCGCACCACCGCGGCCGATGGCGACCTGCTTTCCTCCAAGGACTACTCCGTATGGGCGAAACGCGACGACTTGAGCCTCAATCCAGGTTTCCGCGTCGGCGCCCGCGTCGAGGTCATCATCCAATACCGGGTACGTCCCGGTCACGCGGAGGAATTCGAAGATCTGGTCAAGCTGTACACCCAGGGCTATCAGGGTGTGTCCGGCATGCATTGGGGCACCTATGAAGAGATTTATGGTTCTCCCGGCAACACCTTCCTGGTCATCATCACCCATAAGGCGGCCGCCGAACTGGACGCTGAGGACGAAAATGACAAGAAGTTCGCCGACGCTTTGGGAGCGGATGGACTGAAGAAACTCGCGGCACTCGAAGCTTCCTGCCTCGAATCCAAGCAAGCGGATCTATTCTTCATCGATCCAAAAATGAGCTATCCCAACGAAAAGATGCTGAAAGCAGATCCGGAGTTCTGGAAATCTTCGCAACCTGCACCGCGGTGAGCCCATTCAGGCCGCACCTACCGATCCGAATCAGTACCGCCTTTCATCTCGCGGAAACACTCTGCACGGAAGGGCACGGCTTCAGCCGTGCCGCAACCGGACAGCATGGATGAGGGCTTTAGCCCCTGAGGTACGGTCTTCCTGCCTTCACTGTGCCGGCGCGTAGATAACCCCGAGTTCCTGAAATAGAAATGCGAAGGTATCCGCCGTTTCTTGCTGTGTGTCGGAACTTGAACTCGCCCCGTGTCCAGCGTCTGCAAAGGTCTTTAGCAGGATCGGATAAGGGGAGCCGTTTGCCGCCTGGAGGCGGGCAGTGAATTTTCGTGATTGCGCAGGATTCACTCTCGGATCGTTGTCGCCCGTTTCCATGAGAATCGCCGGATACTTCTCCCCATCCACAACGTGGTGGTACGGCGAATAGGCGTAAAGCGCCTGGAACTGGGCAGCGTCTTTTACGCTGCCATACTCGGTAGTGTTGAACTGGCCGTTTGGATCCAGCTCGACGCGGAGCATATCGTAGATGCCTACCAGGGAGACGACTGCGCGAAACTGGTCAGGGTGCTGCGTAATCTCTGCGCCCATGAGCAGACCACCGTTCGAGCCCCCAAGGGCGGCCATGTGCGCTGGTGAGCTCCAGTGTTGGTCGACCAGGTACTGCGCGCAAGCTGAGAAATCATCGAAGACATTCTGCTTCCTGGTCAGGTTTCCCGCCCTATGCCACGAGTCACCATACTCCGCGCCTCCACGAAGGTTGGTGACCACCAGCGTGTAACCCTGCTGGAGCCACGGGCGCCAGTAGATATTGTCAAGGAACTCCGGCGACATGCTGATGCTGTAGCCGCCATAACCATAGACGAGGGTGGGAACCGTTCCGTCCATCGCAGAGCCGCGCCGGTGAATGATACTCATGGGAATCCTGGTCCCATCCTTCGAGGTCGCAAACGCCTGATCGGCCACATATCCGGCAAGAATCCTGCTTGCAGGCTGGGAAAGTGCTGTGGCTTGCAGTTGCGCGTGCGGACCCGCTTGATACGTACTGTAAGCAGTAGGAGAAAGAAACCCACTGATGCGGATCGCCAGATTCTCGGCGCCCAGAGGGACGACTGCGGAAACTCCGGAGATTGGGGGAAGGGGCACGTCCTCGAGAAATCGGCCATTGTGATCGTAAGCCTGCAACCGGTTTGGTCCCCCGTCGATCGTCGTCACATAGAGCCGCCTGCTGGTCACAACGACCCGGTCGGAGTCTCCGCCCGGATCGTCATGTTCTACGCTTGCTGTCCCTTCGGGGATGATGACTCTGGCGTTCGAAAGCAGCGGAGACTTTGCTGAAACTTTCAGAATCTTGCCCCGAGGTGCATCCTTCAGCGAGGTCAGGTAAAGCGCATCTTCCTCCGCCGTACCTGGGGTAATGGCCACGACTTCGTCGCTGTAGGTTGAGATCTGCTGCCAGGAACCATCGGGCATACGAACGAAGTTCGCATACTTGCCCCCGTCACCGTCTTCCGCGCTGGCAACGATCCATTTGCCTGTGGGATCACTATCCAGTGCAATCTGTGCCAACCGTGTCAGGCCTTTGTCGAGCACCACTCGGTCTTCGTTCTGCGAGGTGCCGAGTAGGTGCTCGAACACTTTCTGGTTTTCGAGTACGGTAGACTGCGCAGCGGAAGCCACCGCAGGATCGTACCCGGCGTAGAGAAAGCCCTTGTTGCCTGGCAGCCAGGCCAGGCTCCGTTCGGCGCCGGGGAAGCCCATGGGTACGAACGCTGAGCCTACCTGCTTGCCGGTTGAGGTTTGAAGCACGGTGAGAGCGGAACGTTCGCTGCCCCCAACCGCCAGCCCGACGGCGATCAGGCTGCCGTCCAGCGACGGTTTGTACCAGTCGATGGACGTGTGGCCCGAGGGGTCCAACACGGTTGGATCCAGCAACACCTTGGCATTCGCCGGCGGCGAGTTCGCTGTGCCAAGGCTCGTGGATGTCATCAGTACTGCCTGTTGTTGCCGCGTCCGGTCAAGCTGCAGATAGAAGAACCGGCCGTTGCGGAACTCGAGTTCGGACTCGGTCGCGCCGGGGTTGTTCTGGGGGTTCTTGAGGTCCTGCAAGATGCTATTCCATGCCGGAGCGCGCTTGAAGTAAGCCAGCGAGTACGCGTTTTGTGCGGCCACCCACTGCTTCGTCTCTGCGCTCTTGCCGTCTTCGAGCCAGCGATAGTCATCGACAACTTTTACCCCGTGGTACTCGTCCGTTACGGGGATCTTTGCCGCAACAGGGGGCGGCGCAGTGGATTGTGTTTGAGTGTTAGCGGTGAAGATCGTAAGCAGAAGAAAGGTCGAAAGTCCGGCACAATGACACCCTCGTGACATGCGCGCCCCTTTAAATGAACAGCAAGCAGTGTAACGGGTAAGGCAGTGTTTCCCAAGTTCAGGGCGCAACCAGGTGTTGATCCATCCACGCGAGAATCTCCCGCCGCATCTCCGGCAGCTCCTCGTGGGCGCAATCGAAGAGTTCGATCTTGCAGTCTTCGGCTCTCCCGTAAGTTCGGTAGAGAGGCAGCAGCTTGTCGCGGACCTGCTCGACGCCGGCTGGCGGAGTGAGATCGTCCTTGCGCCCGTTCACGCTCAGGTGGGCGCGGGGAACAATCAATTCGTTAATCTGAAAAGTGTCGAAGTGTTTCAGCAACCCAGGTACAAAATAGTAGACCCCGTGCCTGCTCAAGCCGCGTGCCTCGATCAGCGATTCATAATTGGTCAGGCAGCAAACGTCCATAGCGACCCGGACGCGCGGATCCAGGCCGGCCAGCCACCACGCCTTGGTGGCCCCCATGGACATGCCAAACGCGCCCAGCCGCGCCGGATCCACTTCCGCGCGGCTCGCCAGATAACTGAGCGCGCGTAACTCATCAAACATCATCATTCCCCAAAGCACCTGGCCCCGCCATAGCATCAGCTTGAAAGTGTCTTCTTCCCCTTGGCGTCCGGGCTCTTCCTGCTTACGTTCGCCGAAGCACCAGCTATCGATGGCGAGCGTCACCAGGCCTTTTTCTGCGCAAATTGGCGCGTAAGCCGGTTGCACGCTTGTGCCGCGCAGCAATTGTTCTTTCCCCAGGTCGTACTGCCCGGCGTGCCAATGGATGAACAGCAACCCGGGCGCCCTTTCCTGCCGGCGGTCCGGGATTAGCAACACTGCCGGAACGGGCTCGATCCCATTCAGGTCCAGAATCAGCCGCTCGAGTGTGTACCCATCATGCTTCTCTGTGCGGACGAGGCGCGGCGGCGCGGGTTTGTGGTCCCAGGGCAAATCGCCCAGCAGGCTCCAGAGTTCCCAGCGACGGCGTTGTTGATAAATGTCAAACTCGTCCGTGGTTCCCGGCGAAGCAAACTGATGTGTGTCCGCATGCATTGGTAAACTCGCTCCCACCGCAGCCAAAGCCGCCGTTCTGGTCATAAACTCACGCCGGCTTACCTGAGACACTGATTTTTCCATATCTGCTCCAAGAATTGAGCTGGCGGCCGTTTTAGTTCCGGCTGCGTGACACTCCCGACCCCCTTCCAGCCTAAGCCGAAAGTCGTAGATCAGCCTAGCATTGGTGCGCGAAGCCCTGCGGGAACACCTCAAACGACTGGAAGTGCACAGTAGCGAAGAGCGCGACCGGCAGGGTTATGAGAAGCAGGCGCAAGGCCGTGACGAATCTGCCCTGTGGGAGGCGGAGGCGGCGTGGCGGGCAGAATAGCGCGAGGGATGACACAATACAATCACGGTTACTCACGATCGATTGGGGAAGCGCGTGGGCCCACTCAGCAATAGAGTTTGCCCTCCAGACAGCATAGGGGGCCGCGGAAGAACTCTGGGTACTGAAGATTGCGGGCGGGTCGAGTCTCCATCGATTCCTCCTGGAGAGACCCATCCAAACCGGCTTAAACAACTCTGTACGGGTGCCCCACGTTCGCACCAGCGTACGTGGGCCGAAGACGTCTTTTTCGATCGCTTTTAGTCGCGGGCAGCAAGGCAGTAGAGGGGCCTCCCCCGGATTTCCTGTCGAGTTTGCTGGCTTCGCGGAATTTCATGCGGATTGAAAGATGCCCAGCGGCTGTAACTTCAGGGGTACGGGGATAACCAGATTGTGTAACTCGCCGGTTTTCCTCCGTGCCGAATTCTGTTTTGATGCACAGCTTAGTTAGGGTATACCTGTTGCGGTATGCGTCCCTTTTCTTTGCTGTTCTTTGCTCTATTGCCTGCCGCGACCTTAGGGAATACTCCGGCCAAGCCCCCTGCTGCTGACAACTTCCAAAAGGAAGCCCTGGTTTTCGAGCGCTCGGATACAGCGATTCGCATGCACGCTGACGGTACAGGTGAGCGGGACACGCACGTCTGGATCCGCTTGCAATCCGAAGGTGCTGCTCGCCAATTCGGCGTGCTCTCCTTCAGTTACGCCGCAGCCAACGAGACGCCGCACATCACCTTAGTACGCGTGCACAAGCAGGACGGCTCCACAGTAGACACTCCAGTCGCCGATGCGATCGACATGCCGGCCGCCGTAACCCGCGAGGCTCCTCTCTACAGCGACTTGAAAGAAAAACACCTGCCGGTACGCTCCCTGGCGACCGGGGACACGCTGGAGTACGAAGTCCACGTCACCATCGACAAAGCCGAGGCCCCGGGCCAGTTCTGGGGAGCACAAAACTTCACTCCGCCCGGCTCCCTCATCGTCCTGGCAGAAACCTTCACGCTCGAAGTTCCCAAAGACAAGTACCTCCAGGTATGGAGCCCGAACCACAAGCCCACCATCACCGAGCACGACAATCTCCGCACCTATCGCTGGGAGCAATCCCAATTGGTGCCCGCGCCGAAAACCAACGACCAGGCGGACGACGCACCCAATGCAAACACCCCAAAGGATCCAGATGAAGATGCGGATGGGCGCAAGTTGCCCGCGGTAGCCTGGACCACTTTTCATAGCTGGGCAGAGGTAGGCGATTGGTACCGCGGCCTCTCGCTCGAGCGGGCACAACCGAACGACTCCCTGCGGGCGCGCGCTGCCGACATAACTAAGGACGCAAAAACCCCCGAGGACCAGGTCCGCGCCATCTACACCTTTGTCTCCACCCGCACCCGCTATGTAGGCATCGACTTCGGCATCGGCCGCTATCAACCGCACCCGGCAGCGGAAGTACTGGCCAACAATTACGGAGACTGCAAAGACAAGGACACCTTGCTCGAAGCCCTCCTCCGTGCGCAAGGATTCCACACCGCCCCGGCGCTCATCGGCGTGGGCATCACTCCCGTCGAGGCTGTGCCGTCCCCTGCGGTCTTCAACCACGTAATCACCACCGTCGAGCTGTCCGGCGGACGCATCTGGCTCGACAGCACACCTGAGGTTGCTCCGTATCGTTTGCTCTCTGCGGCCATACGAGACCAGTTAGCGTTGGTAGTGCCTGCGGAAGGCCCGGCGGCCCTCGATCGCACCCCAGCGGCGCCCCCGTATCCCATGTTCGCGCACTTCGAGGCCACCGGCACGCTCGATGCGGATGGTAAGTTCACCAGCCATATCACCGCAACTTATCGCACCGATGACGAGGTCTTATTGCGCCAGGTAGCGCGCAGTGTAGCGCCGGCGGAGTGGGATAAGGTATCTCAGTATCTCTCCTCCATGACCGGCTTTGGGGGAACCACCAGCCATACGTCCATTACCAACCCTGAAGACCTCTCCTCGCCCATTGTGCTCACCTATGATTACACTCGGCCTACGTATGGTGATTGGGAGAATCGCCGCATCGTGCCGTGCTATCCCGCGCTCGAATTCAGCCCCTTGGCCAGCGGCCACAACCCACCGCCGGCAGACATTCAGCTCGGCCCTCCGCGGACCCTGACTGCCATCAGCCGTATCCGGCTGCCCGACGGCTACCGCACCGACCTGCCTGATCCGGTCCACGTTAAGACTGACTTCACCACGTTTGATAAGACCTACCGTTACGACGGAAAGGATGTAGTGATCGAGCGCACCATTGTGGTGCTAGCCAAAAAGTTGCCCAAAACGGACTGGAAGCGCTACCAGGCATTCAGTAAAGACATTGGTCTTGAGGGCGAGCCCTTTATTCAATTGATACGGGCGCAGCCGGCTGAGCAGATCGATCGTCCAACCATCGCGAGAGGGAAGCCGAAGGTCGGCAAACCCACTGAAACGGCGAAAGCCGCGGCTCCTCCGGGAGCGATTCCGGTAACGGGATTACCGGTGCTCGATGCCGGCCGCGCAAGTACCACCGAGCCGGTGGAAGGTACCACGGCAAGAGACCTGATGCGCTCCGCCTACGAGAAAATGCAAGCCGGCGACTGGAATGGTGGAAAAGCCGCGCTCGACCAAGCCAAAGCAAAAGATCCCGAGGTGTTGGGCTTGTGGTCGCTCTATGCATTAGCAGCAACCTTTCAAAGGAACTACACGGAGGCCGTCGCCGACTTCAAGAAAGAGTTAGCCATCCACCCTGATTTGCCTGATGTGATTCTCGGCTTGGCCGGGGTAGAGGCGAAGAGCGGAGATACCGCAGAAGCCCAGCACACTCTCCAGAGCTACATCGATAAACACCCGGGCAATCTAAAGCTCTCCCTGTACCTGGCACAGTTCCAAAACAGCGCGCAGGACTACGAGGGTGAGCGAAAGACGCTTGAGGCCGCGGCCCACGAGAATCCCGAAGATCGAACCGTCCGTGTGCGGCTGAGCAACACTCTACTGCTGCTCAACCGCAAGGACGAAGCCGCGGCTGTGGCAAAAAGCGCCTTGGACGGCACCGACGATGTGGGCATACTGAATGACGCCGGCTATGTATTGGCGGAAGCTGGTCTCGACTTGTCCTACGCGGAAGAAGTTTCGCGGAAAAGCATCACCGTGCTGGAAGCGAAGACGGCAGCCATCACTCCTGCTGAAGTAAACAGCAATGCCTTCGCGCAGTCGAGGCTGCTGATTGCTTCCTGGGACACGTTGGGTTGGATCCTGTTTCGTGAAGGCAAGCTGGAAGAAGCCGAGCCGCTCATCGTTGCCGGCTGGCGAAATGCGTTGGTGCCTGAGTCAGGGGATCATCTTGGCCAGGTGTATGAGGCCATGGGGAAGAAGGAGCAGGCGCTTTCCGCCTATCGCCTGGCCGCGGCCTCGATAGAGGGTGACAATGCGAGCCCCGATGTACGCGAGCACATCACGACGAGCATCGCGCGGCTCAGGGGCGGAAATGCCGCTGGACCACCTTTCAACGGCACGGGGGCGCTTCAGGAATCGCGTTCTTACAAAATTGCCCGGCCAGAGGGAGTGAGCGGCTGGGGCACCTTTCGGCTGCAGCTTAATACCCAAGGGGTAATCGCTTCGCAGCAGATGTCTGGGGATGAGAAGCTGGCCGCGATTGCGGCGAAGATCAATGCAATGAAGTTCCCGGAACTGGTGCCGCCTGGGTCTGCGGCGCACTTACTGCGGAGCGCTGTGGTGAGCTGTTCCATGGGGACTAATTGCGATGTTGTTTTGGTGCCCAATAGCAGCTTGCAGACCGAGCAGTAGACGGGACCGACGGGGACGCACCGCTGCCTAGCTCTAGCGCGCCCTGGCCGCGACAACCGCCGCTGCCATCGCCATCTTGTGATCCTTGCTCCAGGGCGGCCCGATGGACCTCCTCAGTTGGAGGAAGTGGGCATCGAGGTCCTTGATGCGCAGCGCCTCGCTCGCTGCATCAAACACCTTCTTCGCATCGAACCAGTGGACGGCCCAACCGCGGGCCTCGGCCGCGGCGGCTAGCGCCTTGCGGTACATCACCCAGTCGGCGACGTTCTGCGCCCGGTAGTCCTTGATCCGCTCGGCAATGGTTGGTGGCAGCCCCGGGCACTGGCGAAGCGCGACACCGAGGATGCGCCCCGGCAACGTCGTCGCGACGGCGTCCAGACTGAGCTTCGCGTGCCGTTCCGCCGACACCTGCACGCGCTCAACCAATGCCACTGCCTCGTTGAGCGGAAGCGTCTGCCCTTCGCTGTGGTGCGGAATCTTGGGCAGGTCCTCGTCCACCAGTTCGACGCGTCGACGGTCGAGGAGCGTTCCGTCGCCCGCCACCGTCACCAACACCGCCCAACCCCCGTGATCCGATATACCGATGATCCCGTCGTCCCTCGACATGATGTTTCCTTCACCGCGAGCGTTCAGCTTTACCGGTTCCCAGACACGATACCGATCCCCCCAGAATTGTTGCAATAGGTATGCGGTCCTTTTAGCTCCACTTCACGTCGCGACACATCATTCGCATTTTGCCTGTTGACAATCAACTGGAGGCAGGGCCACACTCTATGTAGAACATCAACAGGTGCGGGTAATGGCAGTGAGCAAGTCAGATGTACTCCAGGGAACCTTGGATCTCATGGTCCTGAAAACGCTGGAAGCCATGGGCCCATTGCACGGATATGGGATAGCGCGGCGTATTGAACAGGTCAGCAATGAGAACCTTAGCCTGAATCAAGGGACGATCTATCCTGCACTTCTTCGCCTGCAACAGCGAGGCTGGATCAAAGCAGAGTGGGGAACGTCAGAGAACAACCGCCGCGCCAAGTACTACTCCCTGAGCCGTCTGGGAAAAAAGCAAATGGAAGCGGAAACAGAAAACTGGGAGCGCATTGCCGCAACCATGGCGCGCTTCCTGGCGGCCAACCGCCAGGGGTGATCTATGGATTGGATACGCATTCTCATAAGCCGCTGTACCGGATTCTTCTTGAGAGCAAGGCTCGACGACGATCTCGACGAGGAATTGCAATCGCACATCGACCTCGCGATCGACGAAAACCTCAAGCAGGGCATGTCTCAACAGCAAGCTCAGACAGCGGCCTTGCGTAGGTTTGGCGGCATAACGCAAACACGGGAACAATATCGCGCCGAACGCGGCTTACCCTTTCTCGAAGCGATATGGCACGACCTTAAGTTCGGGGTTCGCCACCTACGCAAATCTCCGGGCTTTACCATTGCGGCCGTCATGACGCTAGCGCTGGGCATCGGCGCGAATCTCACCGTCTTCCTCATCCTCTACGGAGTGCTACTCCGGCCTTTGCCGTTCCCGCAACCGCAGCAGTTGGTCCGTATCAACCGCTTCTATCCAGTGCTCCACGACGCGGTAATCCCAGCCTATTCGGGAACCAAAGTCCTTTTCTTGCGCCGGGTAAGCCGCACCCTCGAGTCGGCTGCAGCCTATGACTACGTCCCCATGCATGTGAATCTGGTCCGGGGAGATCAGGTGGCTCCTCTGGAAGCCATGCGGGCTACCCGGATTTCTTCCATGTTTTCCAAATGGAGCCGAAAATCGGTCGCGGATTCCTGCCCGCGGATATGGTGCCGAATGCTCCGGGGGTTGCTGTGCTCAGCGATGCGGCCTGGCGGCAGCAGTTTGCGGCCGACCCCGCGGTGGTTGGCCGCTTCATCACCCTCGGCAACCAAAGCTACACCGTGATTGGCGTGGCCAACCCCGCGTTTCGCCTCAGTTCCAGGGTCGATGTGTGGATGCCGCTCCAGGTCACAGAGAATCCGAAAGACCAAAGCAACATGTACAACTTTGTCGGGCGGCTCAAGCCCGGCGTGACGATCTCGCAGGCCCAGGACGACCTCCGGCGAGCCTTTCTACAGATGAAAAGCACCTACCCGGATCTGTGGAACCGGAATGAATCGGTGCGCGTTCTCGATCTACACGACTCGCTGGTAGGCCAGATGCGCCCTGCGCTCGAGCTTCTGATGGGCGCCGTCGGCCTGGTGTTGGTGATTGTCTCGGCAAATATACTTAGCCTGCTGCTCACGCGCTCCATCGCGCGCCGCCGTGAGACCAGTTTGCGTGCCGCGCTGGGGGCTACCCGCTGGCGCATTCTTCGCCTGCTTCTGGTTGAGAACGCCGTCCTCTGCATGCTTGGCGGGGCCTCGGCGGTGCTGTTGGCCAGGTTCGCGACCCCCGCGCTGTTACGATTGAGCCCGTTGCCACTGCCCCAATTTGCCAGCTTGCACATCGGCGCTCCTGCGCTGCTGTTCACATCCGGGCTCGTACTGGCTTGCGCTCTGCTCTTCAGCCTGGTGCCGGCCTTCGAGAGCAGCAGAACGCAGCTCAACGAATCGTTGCGCATGAACTCTGCCCAGGTGGCCGGCGGACGCAATCTACCGCAGAGGTCGCTGGTGGTTGCCGAAGTGGCCGTGTCGCTGGTGCTTATGGTGGCTGCAGGCTTGTTGCTCACCAGCTTCTGGAAGCTGGTGCACGTTGCCCCGGGTTTCGACGCTCATCATGTCCTCACGTTCAAAACCAGCTTCAGTCGAGAGCAGGCCACCAGCAGCGCCTCATTCGGTCAGCGCCTGAACGAAATCGCCGCGCGGCTTGAGGCTCAGCCGGGAGTCGAGGCCGCCGCTGCAGTCAACACCTTACCCACGCAGATAACCCCGACCATGCCTTTCGAGATCCTTGGACAATCTGACGGCAATGGAGATCCGGCCGGCAGCGAAGACTATATGCCCATAACGGCTCATTACTTCCAGGCCTTGCGGATTCCGGTCATGGCCGGACGCTCGTTTAGCACCTCCGACGCCGCCGGAGCGCAGCCGGTCATCATCATCAATGAGCAGCTGGCGCGGACCTACTTCAAAGGAGAAAACCCAATTGGCCGTCACATCCGCATCGGTGCGTTGATGGGCCCTGGCTTTGAAGACAAGGTGCGGGAAATCGTAGGCATCGTGGGAGACACAAAGAACGCTGGACTGGACCTGCCGGCGCCTCCAATGATGTATCTTCCACAGGCACAAATTCCTGACCCGGAAACGCAAATGGAAGTCTCTCTGTTGGGCGTTTCGTGGGTGGTACGAACCAGGGCCGGCCAGCTGGATGCAGCGGCCGCTGCCCGGCGCGTCTTCATGGAAGACGCACATATACCCTTGCTGAGCGTGGAAACAATGCCCGAGGTGATGAGCGGGTCGCTGGCGCAGCAGCGCTTCACCATGACGTTGCTCGCCTGCTTTGGGCTCATTTCGCTGCTCATGGGAGCTACCGGACTATACGGCGTGATGTCGTACACGGTAGCTCGCCGAACGCGGGAAATTGGAGTCCGCATGGCTCTCGGAGCGTATCGCGGTGACATCCTGCGCATGGTTCTGCGGGAAGCGTGGCTGCTGATGGCCGTGGGGTTGGCGGTTGGCCTGTTTGCCTCTTTAGCCAGCGCTCAATTGTTGCGTAGTCTGCTGTTCGGGGTGATACCGCGTGATCCGGTTATGCTCGCCGCGATGTGTGGCGTACTCATGTGTACCGGGCTTTTTGCCGCCTGGTGGCCGGCGCGCCGCGCTGCTTCTACCGAGCCTGTCGACGCCTTGCGGATGGAATGAAACCGGTAAGTATAGGTCACATAACTACATCAAGAACCGGCTTTGCCAGACCAGGCTGAAGATCGCGAAGTACCCGGGGGCACCCTGAGGCATGTATTTCCGGCTAGGTAAGTGGAATCACGCATATGACCAGGGGACTCGCCGCCCCAGCGCATATTTTCCGGACGATCGAATCGCCGATCGCAGGCTTAGCCCATTCAAGCCTGAGAAGGCTTGAATGGGCTTCCCGAGTAAGTTGCGGATAAGCTGCCGGATTGTTGGAACTCACTGCCGTTCGTGGCCACAGTGTGCTCGTGATGTTACCAGCGAAGGGAGGATCGTAGCGCACACCTGAGCCGAATGAAAGATCGGTTGCGGGCGCGTCACCATCGACGGTACTGCGCAGTCGAGCCTTCGCTAAGGTGCATCCTGGTTCGCGGGCCGAGGTTAACAATTGGTACAAGAACGAACGACAAAGGGCCCTGTTGTTGTGGATGCGCCCTCCTTCGGGATGTGCTGGATCTGGTAATTGAAATCGCCCTCTGTGCCCGGGGGCACATGGACGACGACTGAACCGGTCCCAGTCAGTGTGTCTGTTGGACTGGCAGGGCTGGCACCAAGAAACTGTATTTCAATCGTTGGGTATTTGTGTGAACGGTTTGACCATACCAGGATGCCGCCCGGTCGGACGCCGGAGATCTCCGGAGTTTCATTCGGATCGGCTACGATCGTCCTGGGTGCGGTTGCTGAAATTGCGGGAGTTGTTACGGTGGCCATATCATGCCTCGCTCTCTGGGAAGAAGTTAGTGGATAGAATGGACCCGGCACGATGCCCGGCCCGGGTGTTACACGTAGCTTGTGTCTCTTGACCAGGCCCTTGATCTGTCCCGCCGCACTGACCTTCAGCCGGCGATTACTGACTCTCAGACGAAACGCTTAAAGGCTCCTCGCAGGCGAAAACTCGCTGGTGACAGGAGTAAAAGCCTTGGCCGGCATCATCTGCCGATATCGAGGATCTCTTCGAAGCTGTTGCACGTCAGGAAAGGCCGCGACCTGAAAGTCGGTGGCTCCTTTACGAGCACAAGCAGCAAGCGTGGTTAACGCCTCGTCACGTTTTCCCAAAAGCTCGAGTATCCTCGCTTTGTAAATCTGCGAGTCCATGTCACGAGCTCCCAGGGATTCGGCTTTCTCCATGAGTAGAGGAGCGTTCTGTGGACTCCCCGACTTGACCTTGTACAGGGCAAGCAGCATCCAGCTCGGGCCATCGGTTGGATCAATTAACAGTTGCCGCTCGGCCACCTTCGCGGCCTGCAAATAGGCATCTTTCGCCTCGCTCTGGTGAGTACGCAGGGAAGAAAGGCAATCAGCAAGCTCTAACCAATCCGTATCTTGGGCCGGATTCAGTTGCACGGCTTTGCGCGCGAAGGGTAGCGCTTGTTCGTTCTTTTCCTGGAAGCGCAATGCGAGCGAGGTGTTCACTGCCGCTAAATCTGAGTCGGGATCCAGGGCCAAGCCCCGTTGCAGACTCTCTAAAGCTTCGTCAAATTTGCCGATCTGGAGATATTCTCCACCTAAGTTACTCAAGGCCATGGCGTTTTTGGGAGCCGCCAGGCTGGCCGAGCGAAACGCCTGGATCGCCTCCTGATACTTGGCCTGCCCGTGTAAGCCAAAGCCAAGCTCGTTATACCCTAACCAGTAGTTGGGGTGCTCTTTCACGACTCGACGAAGACTCTTCTCAGCGTCTTCCCAGCGATTGAGATGGGTGTAGATCTGCGCCTGCCGGACCAGGGTTCGTGGATTGGATGGGTTGAGCGAAAGCGCCCTGGCAATCTCGTCCAGGGCTCCGTGCTCGTTGCCGGTCTGTTCGAAGACGGATGCCAGGGCAAGATGTCCGTCCGCTAGGTCAGGTTTGAGCGAGAGCGCGACCTGGCAGTTTCCATAAGCAAGGTCGAGCGCTTCGGGAACTCGTCGAATTCCATAGAGGCGGGCATATGCGAGGGCGAGCCTGGCATGAGCAACGGCATAGCGAGGATCCAGATCGATGGCCTGCTTGTATTGCTCTATGGCCGCATCGAGTCCGGCATCGTTTGGCTGTTTGATGAGAGTCTCGGCGGATTGGAAGGCGGTAAAGGCGGCCGCCGAATGGGTCTCCGGTTCTGCCTGCTTATCGTGGTGTAGATAGCTCTCCAGGTCCAGCAGCGATGCCGCGGCCTGGACAGCCTTTTGCGGCAGGGAAGTTATCTGGTTGAGCGCGCAGGTCAGCTTTTTCTCACGAAGTGGTTGACCGGATGAGGGATCCAACACACGCAGAAAAAGCTGAAAGTGCTTGGCTCCGGGCGAGCCGGAAGCGGCCAGCACCAGGTTGGCTCCCAAAGGATCGCACACGTCTTTCAGATGGGCTGCATTGGCGATACTCGAATCCACGTCTTCCGGCGAAATAATAGACAGGTTCTGGTCAAGGGTCTCGAAATGGGTAAGTTCAGCTCTTGATCGCACCCAGGACGCTGGTCAGCATCGGAGTTACGTGGATGTCGGAAGTTTTCGGCCAATTCAACAACGCGACGAACCGTTTGCTGGGCAGTGGACGCAGGACATCTTCCACTTCATCCCATTTCCACCATGCGGCGCCGGCCACGGTAGCAATGGCCGCAGCTGCGGCGCCGGCAAAACGACGCCGGGTCCACAATTGTTTGGTTCGATAGTTGATGTGGAGTGAGTCCAGTATTCGCTCAAAGGCCTGGCATCTCCGCTCGGGATCCCGATCGAGGCATCCCACGATGAACTGGGCGCAATAGGAAGGCACACCTGAGGAATTCAATCGCGGACTGACGATCACAGGCGAGCTGTCCGATGCCACCACCGGCTTTTGCCCGGTAAAGACCTCGTGTAGCACCACACCCAAGGCGAAAAGATCGCTGGCTTGCGAGGGCGGCCGCCCCTGGTATAGTTCCGGAGCCATGTAGTCCGGTGTTCCAGCTACCAAGCTTTTGCCGGAAAGAGAGGGATCTGCCTCATGGGCGCGAGCTAAGCCGAAATCGGTGATGCAGAGCCGCACTCTCGAACCGGTACCATCGAGCATGATGTTGTTCGGCTTGATATCCCGGTGAATGATACCGGCAGCGTGGATGGCGGCCAGCCCGGCGGCCATCTGCTTGAGGATGGCCAATCCTTCCTCGGTCGATATGGACGCAGTGCCCCGCAGCCGCGCTGCGAGGGTTTCGCCCGGCAGAAGCCTCATGGTCAAGAACAAGAAGTTACCTGGCGGCTGCTCACAGCGAAAGATGTCGTAGATGGGGCAAAGATTCGGGTGGCTAACCTCCCTGGCAAGCAACACTTCGCGCTCGAACCGTTGCCGCAAGGCGGGCTCATCGGCGATTTGAGGAAGAATGGTCTTCACCGCAACGTGGACGCCCTGCAGGAAGCGATCCTCCGCCTCATAGACTTCGCCCATGCCTCCTTTTGCGATGAATCGGACAATGACGAAACGATCGATCAGGACTTGACCGGGCTGGAGTCGCCCGCCGGTCAGCCGCGAAGCAATCTCATTGTCGTCGATAGGGCCGGTAGTGCCGGAGGCGCGCGGAGGGCCCATCACCGCTGGCCCCGAGAAAATCAAATGGCGGGTGCTCAAGAAGGCTGCCGGCATTTGCATCCTCGGCCAGCAGTTCTTCGACTGTGCGTCTTAGCTCCGGGTCGTGGCTGCACGCCTGGTCGAGGTAAGCCTGTCGCTCGGCCGGCTCGAGCGCCAATGCCACCTCGAACAATTGCTCGACGAACTCGGGTTGAGTAGCCATAATACCCAGTCCCACAAAGCGCTTATTTGTAATGACCTATGCCGCGACGTTGGGCTCTTGATGACAGCACAGCGGCAGGTAAACCCTGGGAAATTTCGGGCATCGGCAGGAAGAATCAAACTGCCCGAGTCAGCAGTTGCTGAAGATACATCAAGCCTATACCAACCAGCGCGCGCTAGCTGCACATTTTCGCGCCCGGAGTGGAGTCGGGTCAACCTTGGTTCTACGGTCCTCTAGCCGGTCGTGACGCGTTGTTCTCGCCATGAACAGGCCGCCGTGCTTCTCTACCTATTACTTAGTGCTTGAATTACAAAAAAGGTATCAAGTTTCTTTGTAAATTCCGCCTGGGTGTCATCAAAAGCCAATGGATCAGCGTAAATGAGAAGGCCTGGAGCCTTTTTGGCTCCCGGCCTACTCCAAAGACTCTATTTACTGGGCAGCAACGACAGTTGGGCTGCTCGTCTTGAGCGTTGCCTGCTGGAGCTGAGCTCTCTTCTCCGTCTTCGAGGGAGGAATTTCGACGTTCATGCCCGCCCGGTCGCAGAGAATCTCGCTCAGGAAGTACTGACCGCCGTACTTGTGGAACAGCAGCTTTCCCCCGTTTGGGGACTTATTGCTGTCCTGATTCACAAGGCTGAGAGTCGCGATGGGTTTGTCGTGGCTCCTGATCACGATCACGTTCCCGTTCGTTGATTGCTTTTGAATCGTGTAAGTACCGGAGGGAAGCAGCTTGCTGCCCACGGTAAAGTCGAAGGGGACGGTCGCCCGAACCCCATTGGACTGCGCGAATGACGTGCCGGCCAGGGCAAAATTTGCCATGGCGATGAGTGCGATTGCTGTGGTCCGTTTCATGACCGTTTCTCCTTTCAATGAGGCGTCGAATCTGATCGCCTTCAATTTGTTAAGCGGAGTCCACTACCCAAAAGGGCCAAGATTCTTAGCTTTTCTCCAGGAGGCGGTTGAACCTGAGAAGTAAACAGGGTTGCGAGCGGCCGCCGGAAGGCCTAGCCTATGAGCCATTGAAGAACCAGCGTCGGCCGGCAACCAGGTCTGAAACCCAAATGTGAGCCAACGATCATGTCTGCAGATGACGGGCAAGTCACCCTTCTGTTGAAGGCCATGAAAAATGGAGACGAGTCTGCAGCCGGGAAGTTATTGCCCCTTGTCTACGACGAACTTCACCGCTTAGCCAAGTCCTATATGCAACGGGAGCGGCAGGACCACACATTACAGCCGACTGCTCTCATCAATGAGGCATATTTGCGTCTTGCTCGCGGTAGCGTCGATTGGCAGGGCCGCCAACACTTTATCGGAGTGGCCGCAAATGTCATGCGTCGCTTGCTTGTCGATCACGCACGAGCACACAACGCCGAGATGAGAGCGGGAGGCCTTGAGCGCGTCGAGCTTGAAGAGGGATTGTTGGTTTCGAGCGAGCGCTCAAACGAGGTGCTTGCTTTGCATGAGGCACTGACGACTCTTGAAGGATTGGATCCACGGCAGGCGAAAGTGGTGGAGTTGCGCTACTTCGGCGGATTCTCCGTCGAAGAGATCGGCGACATCCTGGAGATATCTCCGCGATCCGTAAAGCGGCACTGGGCGTTGGCGAGAATCTGGTTACTGAAACAGATGCAGAAGCCTCGCGATCCTGATGTGCATCACGGAGGTCAGGTCTAACCCGTTCTTTTTCAAATCAAGCGCAGAGCATCCACTGGATCTGTGGAAGCGGCGCGAAGTGCTGGAAGCGTTGACGCGACAAGGGCTACAAGCATCATGATCAGGAAACTGCTTATGTAAATCAGCGGGTCGGTCGGGCTGACATCAAAAAGGAAAGATCGGACAATGCGCGACAACAGAAGAGATGCAATCACACCCAGAGAGCAGCCGAAGAGGGCCACTCGGGCGCCTGAGAGAAGTACCCCCCGAGCTATGGTTGCCCGCTGGGCGCCGAGCGCCATGCGAATGGCGATCTCCTGTGTGCGTAGCGAAGCTGAGAATGCGACAACCGCGTAGATCCCGATGATTGCGAGCGCTAAAGCCCCGATGGCAAAGACGGTGATGAGCACGGTATTGAAGCGGCGCGGCGCTTCCGTTTGAGAGATTGCGTCGTCCATCGTCCGCACTTGATCGAGTGCGAGTTGTGGATCGATCGAGGCAACGGCCGCGCGCAGCGAGTGAACCAGCGCTTCGGGAGTCTGCGCCGACCTCAGCGTTATGTATCCGCCGGAAGGAAGGGTGCGGGTTCCTGGGTCCACATAACCATTGAGAATGGCAGGCTGCTCAACAGGAACGTACCACTGGTCGGCACCTGGCTCATCGCGAGAGCCAACTTTGGTATCCGCAACGATGCCAACGACGGTGGCAAAAGGATAGGGCCGACGCGGATTGCCGGCCTTGAAGCGCTTGCCGATGGCGCTTTCACCCGGCCAGCAATGCTTGGCCATGGACTGGTTCACGATAACGACGAGAGGAGTATCCGAGCGGTCGTCCATGGTGAAGTACCGGCCTGCGATAAGAGGAATATCCATCGCGCGAAAGTAATCGCCGTAGATGATTGCGAAATAAGCGAACTGCAATTTCCATTTCGAGGCGGGGATACCCTCGAGGGTGTATCCCGATGCTGCGGAACCGCCAGACGCTGGTAGGGCAGTGGTGATACCTGAGGCGACGACTCCAGGCTCGTTGGAAAGGCGATCGATGACACCTTGATTGAACTTGTCGATAGAACTATTAGTGGAGTACTGCTTGGAAGGCAGTTGATAGCTGGCGACGAGGACGTGTTGAGACTGAAAGCCGGGATCTACGGAGAGCATCTTCTGGTAGCTGCGCAGGAAGGCAGCCGATACAATCAGCAGCACCAAAGCGGTAGCAATTTCCGAGACGACCAGGGCAGAGCGCAGCCAGGAATGGCTTTTGGTTCCGGTGCCGGTTGGCAAGCCTTCCTTGAGGCTATCCAGCAGGTTCGTCCGTAATGCCGCAAAGCCTGGGGCCAAGCTGCAAAGCACGCCGGTACCCAGCGCGAGGAGCAGCGCGAACGTGCCCACGGTTGCGTCCATGGAGATGGAGTCGATGCGCGGCATGGACTCAGGCAGAAGATGCACGCCGGCGCGGATGGCAAGCGCGGCAAACGCCATGCCTAGCAGGCCGCCGGCCACGCTAAGCAACAGTCCTTGGCATAGGGATTCACCAAGGATCGCGCTGGGCCGCGCACCAAGCGCCAGCCGAACAGCGTATTCGCGGTGACGGCGAATGGCTCGGACGAGTAGCAGAACGGCGACATTGAGACAAGCAATCAGGAGCACAACGGAAACGGCCAGGAAAAGGGTGCGGAGCAAAGGCTGAGCATCTGCGACCATGTGTTCACGTAACGGTGCCACGTCGCCGCGGATGTGAATGGCAGAGATGCCCGCGGGGAAATCGCGCATGATCTGCTGGGCGACGCGGTCGACGTCCTGGATTGCCTGCGAAAGGCTGACTCCATCCTTCAATCGCCCGACCATGTGGTATCCCCAATTGCCGGCAGCCTCGTCGGAAAGTTCGTCCGGCCCCAGGCTCATGGGTACCCAAAGTTGCGCCTGGTCGAGCCGTCCGGCGAGCAAAGGGAATTGAAAGCTCCGCGGCATCACTCCAATGATCGAGTAGGTCTTGCGGTTGAGGACGATGGAGGTGCCCACGATGTGCGGATCGCGGTGATAACGGTTCAGCCACAGCGCGTAGCTGATGACGGCGAGCGGCTGAACGGCATCTTCTTCCTGCCGTGTGAAGACCCTGCCGACAATAGGTGGAACGCCAAGGGTGGGGAAGACGCCTGCGCTGAGGCGAGCGGCGTGGACCACTTCCGGGGTCGCGTTCCCGGAGACTTCGTAAGTCCTGGGCGCATAGCCGCCAAGCGACGAGAAAGCGCTTGTCGCATTCGAATAGGTTGCGATCTCGCGGGCGGTCACACCGAAATCCAAACCGCTGGCCAGATGATCCCCCAATAAGACCAGGCGGTCAGGCTGGCTGAAAGAGAGTGGACGCAGCAGGATGCCATGGACGAGCGAAAAGATGGCAGTCGTAGCTCCAATGCCGAGTGCTAGCGTCAGTACCACCGTGAATGTGAAGCCGGGCGATTTGCGCAGTTGCCGAAACGCGAATCGCAGATTCTGCCCAGTCTGTTCGAGCCAAAGGATGGAACGCTCGTTCCGGTGCAGTTGCTTTGCCTGCTCCACTCCACCGTATGCGCGCTTGGCCGCAACGCTGGCTTCGTCCTGGGACATACCTTGCCGCCTGAATTCATCCTCAAGGAGCGCAAGATGAGAGGCGATTTCTCGTTTCAGCTCCTCTTCGACATGGGTATTCCTCAAAAAGCCGAGCAGTTTCGAAAAGAATCGCCGAAGATGGGCCACAGACTCTCCACTAGGCATGCAAGTACACCTATTCACCCAGATGATGGCCCGCAACTACTTGTTTGTCAAGTGAAGCGCAGCATTCATGAGAGGCTCTACCAAATCAGCTGTTACAGTCCACTAGAATCAGAACTTGATAGAGGCATAGGCATGTTTTGCGTCTTCCAAATTTTGACCATCTTCCTTCTCCTCGCGCCTGTTTCCCTCTCTGCGCAGGCAGGTACCGCTTCCGGTGAATGGCCTACCTATGGTGGGGACCTGGGCAACACTCGATATTCCGCTCTTGATCAGATCAATGCCTCGAACTTCAACCAACTTCAAATTGCCTGGAGATTCAAAACCGAGCCCCTGGGCCCAGATCCCGAATACCGGTTCGAGTCGACTCCTTTGATGGTCAAGGGAGTCCTGTATACCACTGCCGGGTCGCTCCGGTCGGTCGTGGCGCTTGATGCTGCGACAGGGAAAGTGCTGTGGACACACACAGAACACGAAGGTGCTCGCGGCGCATCCGCTCCACGCAAGCTTTCGGGCCATGGAGTCGCCTATTGGAGCGATGGGGGCGACCAGCGCATTCTTTACGTGACGCCCGGCTACCGTCTCGTCGCGCTTGATGCAAAGTCCGGCAATCCCGTTCCCTCGTTCGGGGTCCAGGGGGTGGTCGATCTCCGCCTGGACGATGATCAGGAAATGGACCTCACGACCGCCGATATTGGACTGCACTCCACAGCGATCGTCGCGGGCAACACGGTCATTGTCGGTGCGGCTCACAGTTCAGGGGAGGCGCCAAAGCATAAGGCAAACGTAAAAGGCTACGTGCGTGGGTTCGATGCTAGAACGGGCAAACGCCTTTGGATCTTCCACACGATTCCAAAGCGCGACGAATTCGGCTACGACACGTGGGAGAACGGCGCGGCCGACTACACGGGCAATACCGGTGTCTGGGCGCAGATCAGCGTCGATGAGGAATTAGGGCTGGCCTATCTCCCGGTCGAGTTACCCACTGGCGATTACTACGGTGGTGACCGGCCCGGCAGTAGCCTGTTTGCAGAAAGTGTCGTGGCAGTCGATCTTAAAACGGGCCAGAGGAAATGGCATTACCAACTTGTTCATCACGGACTTTGGGATTTTGACATCCCATGTGCGCCAGTCCTGGTGGATATCACTGTCAATGGAAAACCAGTCAGGGCTCTTGCTCAGGCGACAAAGCAGTCAATACTCTACGTCCTCAATCGTGAAAATGGGCAACCGATATGGCCCATCGTCGAACGTCCCGTACCTCAGGGCGACGTGCCGGGTGAATGGTATTCACCCACACAACCCATTCCCACCAAACCCAAGTTTTATGACAGGAACGGCTCCTCGATAGACGAGCTCATTGACTTCACTCCAGAGCTAAGAGCGCAAGCGATCAAGGTGGCTTCTCAGTACAAGCTGGGTCCGGTGTTTACACCTCCTGTCGTTAGCAAGATAGACGGGCCGCTCGGCACCCTGGTCGTCGGGTTGCCATTCGGCGGAACGGATTGGGGCGGTGGTTCCTACGATCCTCAAAGTCACATGTTTTACGTCTTTTCTCAAGGGACCATAGGCAGTCTTGGCCTCATTAAGCCGAATGCTGGAGACTCAGAAGCAAGATTCGTTTTCGGGATGGCCTCCGCAGGCGAAGGCAAGTTTCATCACCTGACGGTTGACGGGCTATCGATCTTAAAGCCGCCCTATGGCCAGATCAGTGCGATTGATTTAGATACCGGCGAGATCGTATGGCAAGTGCCGCACGGCGAAACACCCGATGAGATTCGCAACAATCCCGCGCTGAAAGGGCTGACAATTCCGCGCACCGGACGCCCGGGAATTATCGGCGTCCTTACCACCAAATCGCTCCTGATTGCTGGAGAAGGCGGCGTTTTCACCAACGGAGCAGGGCAAAAAGGTGCACTCTTGCGCGCCTATGACAAGAAGACCGGTAAAGACGCAGGCGCGGTCTTCATGCCGTCGGGACAAAGCGGATCACCCATGACCTACATGTGCAATGGAAAGCAATATATTGTGGTCGCCATTGGGGGGCAGGACTATCCAGGTGAGTTGTTGGCCTTTTCCTTGAGAACTGACAGCAAATGAGGATACGTTCGTCAGAGCTGCAAAAAAGTGTGCAAAAAGCGCAAAAAGCGAAAAAAGGGTCTGGCGGAGACGGAGATCTATCGGCAGTGCGCCGGAAAATACGCGCACTAAGCGCTAGCGCACTAAGGGGGGCCGGGTACCGAAAAGCCATCGGCGACGCGCCGGAAAGAGTGCGTGGTAAGCGTGGTAAGCGTGGTAAGGGTCCTGCCGGGGGGAAGTGTGCGCCATAAGCGCCTTAATTGTTTGCCACGATCTCTCTCTTGGAGACCTAAGTCCTTTGTTTTCATAAGGTGGCTCAAATTTTTTAATTAATTAATTTGGCCATCTTGCCTTCTGCGTGGGTGGTCGCTCTCCCGAAAAACATTTCCATCGCCTCGGGTGGCCCCGGGTTGCTGTTGCGTCTGTAGAAATGTGCGAACTAAGCTGACTAAGCTAACTAAGTCCGGGTGCGGACGACATTTCTGCCGAGACGGGACGATCTTCCGGCCTACGTGCTCACGTATGAGTGAACGTCCCGTCGGTCATCCGGCGTTTTTGTCATCATGGCCCGGGATTGCTCGGGCTGATATCCGGTGTGTGGCGTTTCTCAAGTTGTCAAAACTGCTCAATCAAGAGGACGCCTGAGCGTACCCTGGTTACGCGGTGATTTCTGCTCTCCGCAGGCGCACCCATGCTGCGGAAAGGCGTATTCCGTCACTTTGAGGTCACCTTACCGTTTGCTACACCTAAGCCATCATGCTGATAAGCATCGATGCTTTTCTGGTGGTTGGCGGCAGTGCACGGGCAGAGGGCACCGGTACAAGGCCAAGCAGAGGCGTCGTGAAAAGACCGCTCCGACATCTGGATCTTAGTTCCACAATAGTACGGTTTTGTGGACCGTGTCCATAGGGTAAGAGGATTTATTCGGTAACCATGGCAGAGTACTATCGTCTTAATCGACACCGTCCCTTGGATGGATCGTTGTTACTTGGAGAATCCTGGTGCGGTCGTTCTCAATCAGCAAACGGAGGACCAGCGACTGATTTCGCAGACTGGCAACTAGCACGAGCTGGACACGCTTGTCGATTTTCGTGCATCCACCCCTGGCCTGGTGGAGCCTAAATCGAAGTCGCCGCTTGACGGATCGAACTAACCCAGTTGAAACATGAGGGGATCGCCGCTACACTGCTTGCGATAACACTATGGAAGAAGGATCGACACCCATTGCTCGACTGACGATTGGAGAGTACCTCGCCTTTCTCCTGCCTCGGCTCGCAAATACTCACCGACGCCACGCTCCACGCTGGCCGGCAGATACTTTCGCTTTGGCGATGTCTCTTATCCAGAAGTCGGGCATCTATACGCTGGTTCTCAACGACTGGCCTCCCCCGGCCGATGATGAGCAGACGACCGGCGAATGGGCGGAGCGTATGAGGGAGCTCGGAGAGCAATGGCGCGAGATTGCCGGTGAAGAGAATAGATCTTTACCGAGATTTGTACAGGCCAGGTGGAAAAAGCTGATCGAATCTTTTTCCATGAGTCTTGACCAGCTCAGAGAAGATCCGTCGCTTGCTCATGCCCTGTTTTGAGTTAGCAGCAATGGCGGATGAGGCTTCGGCTGGAGTTGGATTGCCGAGGTCGAGTGATAGTTCAGGGAGATCTGCAAGATTCTACCGTCGCGCGCGGCACCAACTCTTGCCGAATGAGAAGGGATCGAGCTTGTGTATTGAGATTGACCCAACACGTCTCCGCATTCTGCCGAAGATGCACGCACCCGGCAAGGGATTGACGATCCGTTCCTTGTCACACCATCTGGCGCTATGCTCTGGCGATGAGATTTGCCCCTTTTGGGAGACATCGATCGCCTATGCAAGTCAGCGGGAAAGCCTGAACTTGCTCGTGGTGCCTTGGCCGGAGAGGGTCAAACCGGTGCAGTTCAAAAGAGTGCCACGGCGCGGTTCGGGAATGCGAAATATGCCTGATAAATTTGGGTTTTTCCGCTACGTTCCGGAGCCGGAACGAAACAAGGACGGAAACGTGACGCCCGACGGCTTTGTCACGCATGTGGAAACGCTATATCGCGAAGCTCTCTCTATGCTGGGGAGAATCGACGGAATCATCTTTCCTGAATTGGCTTTGGTCCCCGAAGAGTTCGAGGCGCTGCGCGACGCGGAGTTCACGCAAAGAACCTTCCTCGTGAGCGGGATCGCGAGAGGGCCAGAAGATGACGGCAAATTCGGTGTCAATGAACTCTACTGCGATATTCCCAACCGCGAACGAATGGTGCAGAGCAAACATCACCGCTGGAAGCTGGACGGAAGCCAGATCGGACAGTATGGTCTTGGCAGCCTCCTGGATCCTGAGCGATCGTGGTGGGAGCATATCAACGTAGACAATCGCAAGCTGAACTTTGTTTCTTTGCTTCCGTGGCTGGTTCTGTCCGTGGTTATCTGTGAAGACCTTGCTCGTCCGGACCCGGTTGGCGATCTGCTACGTGCCGTGGGGCCCAATCTGGTAATCGCGTTGCTGATGGACGGGCCACAAATCAAGGAACGATGGTCAGCTCGCTACGCCACAACCTTGGCCGAAGACCCCGGTTGCTCTGTATTGAGCCTGACCAGCGCCGGTATGTCAAAGCTGAGCCGTCCCGCCTCAGGCACCAACCGAAGCCGGGTTATCGGCCTTTGGAAAGATGCACATAGCAGCACACCGGTGGAAATTGAGCTGCCGGAGAGCTGCGGCGGGGTGGTACTCTCACTGTCTGTTCGCTGGATGGACGAGTGGACAGCCGATGGGAGGGAAGACCGGGGCGCGGCTGGTTACCCCTTACTCTCGGGCATCCATGGGGTCAAGACTTCGTCCAAGGTGTCAGGGAGGGCGTAAAATAACCTTATGGTCAGGCTTTCTTCACGAGACGCATCGTTGTTGATGGATGTTCTGGAACAGCGGGAACTACCCGCTGAGGAACGCCGTAAGCTCCTCGGTGATGCTGATCCGAAGGTCCAGGAGATCGGAGAAGCCCTCATCGATAATGCCCCAAGCCAAACCATCGAAGATCCCGATGTCAGGGAAGCGGTGGATTCGATTCGGCGGTGGGCGGAAGAGACAAAGCGCAGCGAAGAGCAGCGATCGTTCGCTTAGCCCCCCAAATCTGCCCTTTCGCAAACGGCTTCGATCGTCACGAAGAGCTGATGCTACAGCGAAATTAGCTACTGAATACCTACTGCCCGAGAAAGAGCCAATCTGGCTTGGCAGCGACCTGATACCGAATTCCATCGAGATGCAGCCACGATTGAAGGGAATAGGTATCACGTCGACGCATTACGATCGACGCATTACCATTTGCGAACTGCGCACCCTGTGGGTGCGGGACGGCTCTTATTGACGGGTTATTTCGTCTCCCCTCAAGCCGAATTACCTGCCGCCCGAATTACCCTCTTATACCCTCTTAGGGAGTGCTCTGGTGTTTTGGAGCGGGAATTCCTGCCGGCGGCAATGCCGCAGGGGGTCGCCCTCTTCTCCCATGTTTCATATACTTAGGTCTGCCGGGCGGCTGGTTTCTAAATCGCCCGTGTCGAAGGGGTTGTGCCATGCCGCAGAGAGAACAAATCAACCCCGCGATTCTCGTCTGGGCGAGGGAGTCAGCCGGGCTCGACGTCAAAGACGCAGCGAAGCGGCTGGCCCTTGGAGAATCGAAGAACGAGAGCAGTGAGCAGAGGCTGCTAGACCTCAGAGAGGGGTGCGTCTACCAACTCGAACCCAGCTCACAAAGATTGCGAAGACCTACCGAAGGCCGCTTCTCGCGTTCTATATGTCGGCTGTGCCGAAAAAAGGACCCCGCGGAGAGGATTTTCGCTCAACCGGCACCGAGGTATCCCCTCGCGACAATGCCCTGCTCGACTCTCTCGTCCGCGACGTCAAGGCGCGCCAGGAAATGGTCCGCGACGTTCTTGAAGACCTGGACGAGGGGTTCCCTAAGGAATTCGTCTCCTCTTCCTCGCTCGCCGAGGGCGCGGAAACTGTTATGCGGCGCATTTCGAAAGCGCTCCACCTCCCCGCCTGGCGATCCGATTGGGGCAGTACACCCGATGAGTTCTTCCGAAAGCTCAGAGCGGCCACCGAGGCACTCGGAGTATTCGTCCTTCTTGTGGGAGATCTCGGATCGTACCACTCGGCACTGGGCGAAGAGGTCTTCCGCGGCTTCGCTCTTGCAGATGCGATCGCACCCTTCATCGTAATCAACGAACACGATGCGAGAACCGCACGGTCGTTCACCCTGATTCATGAACTGGCGCACATCTATCTCGGGCAGAGCGGCGTCAGTGGGACCCCTGAATCTGTGCGGGAGAATTCTGAACAAGGGCAGGTGGAACAGTTTTGCAATGAAGTCGCCGGACTGATCCTTCTCCCCAGCAGTTTTGCGACGCAGCGGCCCCCAGAACTAATTCGCGGTGATCAGGCAGCTGCGGAGCGGTTCGTCGAGGAGACGGCCAGACATTGGCTCGTTAGCGAAGCGCTCGTTGCTTTCCGACTTCGCCGACTCGGCTGGATTTCCGCGTCCCTTTATCGGGATCTTACTTCTTCGTACGCCGCTCGTTGGACCGCTTATAAGGCCAGTACGAAGGCGGCGAACCAGCTAAAAGAAGGTGGTCCAGGCTACTACACGCTGAAACAGTACAGGCTGGGCGATTCCCTAATCGACGTCGTCCGCCGCACGCTTCGCGAAAATCGCCTCACACATACAAAAGCTGCGAAGGTGCTGGGGGTAAATCCCTCCTCGGTTGAACCGCTCCTACGCAGATACGAGAAAACCCCGGCGGCTCTTGACCGAGAGGCAGTCGTTTAGGTGCCCTACCTTCTCGATGCCAACGTACTAATCCGTGCGCATGAGGATTACTACCCCATCGACCGAATACCGCAGTTCTGGATATGGCTCGTCTCTTTGGGAGACAGCAACACCGTAAAAGTGCCGTATGAGATTTACGGAGAAATCGCTATCTCGACCGGGCCGCTGCATGACTGGCTGACGGACGGCGCCGTGTCCAAGAGTATGCTTTTGCACGAGAAGATCGACCCTGCTAACTTGAACAGGGTCATCATGGAAGGATACGCCCCCGACCTCGATGACGGCGAGATTGAAGAGATAGGTCGCGATCCTTTCCTCATTGGCTATGCGTTGAATGATCCTGCGGGATTCACCGTAGTCACCAAAGAGGTTTCCGCCCCTAGTGTAGTGCGTCATACAGATAGCCGATTATTCAGAGAAGCGCGGGCCCGTTTGACCTTTTCGAGGATATCGGCGGCCTTAGCAGTCCAGATAAATGGTTTGGGGTTGTCGTTGCGTTTGTCGATATAGTCGCCGATTGCCATAATCAGTTCTTCGATATCGTGGAAGACGCCCCTGCGTAAACGGTTCTGAGTAAGATCGCGAAAGAAGCGCTCGACCATGTTGAGCCAAGAACAGCCGGTGGGAGTGAAATGTACGTGGAATCGGGGATGACGGCTCAGCCACAGTTGCACTTTAGCGTGTTTGTGGGTGGAGTAGTTGTCCACAATCATGTGGATCTGTTTCTCCGCCGGGGTCACATGGTCGATCACGCGGAGGAACTTCAGCCATTCCTGATGACGGTGCCGGTCGTCGCACATGGAGATCACCTGACCGTCGAGAGCGTCCAGCGCGGCGAACAGCGTAGCCGTCCCGTTGCGTTTGTAATCGTGAGTCATTGTTCCGCAGCGGCCTTTCTTCAGAGGCAGACCCGGCTGTGTCCGGTCGAGGGCCTGAATCTGACTCTTTTCATCAGCGCACAGCACGATGGCGCGCTCGGGTGGATTCAGATACAGGCCCACGATGGTTTCCAGTTTTTCGGCGAAGCGGATATCCCCGCTGAGCTTGAACGTCCGGACCAGATGCGGCTTGAGACCATGGGCGTGCCAGATGCGCCGCACGCTGGCCTCGCTGATGCCTGCTGCTGCGGCCATCGTACGCGTGCTCCAGTGCGTGGCATTGGCAGGCTTGTGGCCAATCGTCATGTCTACCACGCGCTTCACTTGGTCGTCGGTAATCGTGCGCGTCCTGCCCGGACGCGAGGCGTCTTTCTGCAATGCGGCGATTCCACCATCGAGCAATCGGTTACGCCAACGCGCCACCTTCTCCGGAGTAACGCCAAGTTCCTGCGCGATCTCTTTGTCCTGCAGGCCGTCGGCGGCCCGCAACACAATGCGCGCACGCTCCACCACCCGAGCCGGCAGGGAACGGCCTCGCCAAGCCGCTCCACAGCCTTTCGTACTTCCGAATTCAGTTCGACCGGCCGCGCAACTCGCATCGTGTCGTCCTCTCATTGTATGGACGCACGACATTCATAATCGTTATTACTTCAGACGCACTACACTAGCAAGCAGCGGGCTAACCGGCGTGTTCCCGATGTGTGCAGAACGTTTGGCATCCGCTGTATAAACGACTTCGAGCTCTATCGCGAACTAAACTTCAAGATCACGTAGCGACTCTACCCAGGCAGTCCGGTCCTGAGCCATTGTGACGCATCTCACTCGCGGATGGCTTCACATGCGCTCATGGTAATGCGGTGACAGCATGCCTATTCACCGGCAAGGCGGTTCATGCGCGGGGAATACGTATGCTGTCACCGCATTGGTATCCGGGAGTGCAGATTTCGAAGTTCCGGAAGGGCAAGATGGTGGAACGCTCGGGAAAGTTCGGGGTCCGGGGCGGCGGACTCTGTTGCGGAACCGTTCGGCAAGCAGATTCGTATTGCCGGGTCCTGAAGTCAATGGCACACGATGGGGGTTACTTCATACTGGAAACTGCGTGTCCCGGAAACTCCGAGGTAGTAAACTAGTGGCATGCCCGTCGATTGGTTGGAGATGATGCAAAGGCTAGCTGCAGGCGCGAGAGCAAAGGCTGCAGAAGACCGCCGCCGACTTGAAGAGCTTCAGGCACAAAGAGCCGACGCGCGCGCTGGCGCCGAGGCGCCCGCTTCTGGTCGGTGAGCTGGCGGACTCTGACCATCATTGCTGGTGCAAAGGGAGCTGGAAAGACCACGCTTACCGCCGGAAGCCCAGGCACGTTCGCCGCAATTCCTCTCCTTGACCCGGACGCATTCGCAAACACGCTCCGTTCGAGCGGGGCGGGAATCTCGACGAATGCGGCGGGCAAAGAGGTTCTTCGTTTAGCGAAGGAACACCTCGAGCGGAGAGAGAGCTTTGCTGTGGAGACGACTCTCTCGGGCAAAAATTACCTGCAAATGATGCAATATTCCAGGGGCATCGACCGAGGCTTCGAAGTGGTTCTCATCTACATCGGGACGGAGAACGCTGAGATCAACCTAGCTCGAATCGCCAACCGATTACCCGATTAATTCACCAACGTGATCCGTTAGACAGACCTTTCGGTGCCAGCCTTTCGATGGCAGCGGAAGTGGCACTTCCGAAAAACAACAAGTCACGCTACGGCCTCCGGAGTCGGTACAGCTGGCCGCAACCGGCATAGCAAAGTGCCACTCTCGTTTCACCGATTTGCATGTAGAATCGACTGAAGCTTCAGGATCGCCCTATGGTTAGCCTGGCGTCTCAGTTGACGAGCTATGTTAGCCTGTGGCTGATCTTACTTGGATGCTAAAGGACCTATGGCACCAACGAAAGTGTCAGCGCTGGCGATCGCGTGTGCGATTTTCATTCTAGTTTCACAGATATGCCTCGCCAGTTCCCCCTCCGACACCGAAGCTTATTTTCCACAAGCTCTTCAGGTAGCAGACCCTGAGCTTCAAGAGATCATATCTCCTGTCGACGTACTCAGTCGAAATGGGGACGGCAACGCAGCCTTCGCTCTCCTTAGTCGCGCTTTGGCCATCGCGACGCAACGATCTCTTATTTCAGACAAAGCGATCCTAGAGGATAAGATCGGCGATTACTTTATTTCTGAAGCGCAACTTGAGCAGGGTAAAGCAGCTCTTTTGCAAGCTGAAGAAGATGCACTTTCACTTCAAAACCAAGTTCTTCAAGCCTACATCATGGTGGATCTAAGTCTAGTGGCTCGGACGTATGAGGCGCCCGCTGAATCCCTTACGCTGGCCAATCGCGCAATGGACCTCGCACGCAAAAGCAAGAACCTCTGGATCCAATCCCTCAGCCTTGGAGAGCTTGGGCTTTCCCAACTTCAAAACGAAAAGCCAGACGATGCCAAATCTTCCCTCCAGGAGGCGATTCAGATCGATCACCTGAATCATTATCCCCAAGAAGCAGGCCATCTGCTCGGACTAGCGTGGGCTACATTCGGGGCCACCCATAATTTTGACAACGCAATACAGTTAGCGGAGTCGTCACGAAAGCTCGCGGTATCCCAAAACAATTATCTCATTTTTATTGAAGCGACCACTTCGATAGCAAGAGCATACGCGCAAAAAGGGGATCTTAAGCATGGTCTTCTCCTTCTTGAAAGCGCCAAAAGCGGACTCGACGAGACTGGAGCAAAAGTTTTTAGTGATGCTGCTTCATACAAAAGCGCGGTATCGAGACCACTCACCTCAGCCGCGCTGCTAGAGGCCCTTGCGCTAACTTATCAAGCTGCTAAGCAGCCTTCTAAAGCGCTTGATAACTGGAGAAGCGTCTACGAGATCGTTTCCGCATCCGCCTTCAGGGCCGAAGCAGCGAGGGGCGTCGCCACCTCCTACGAAGCGTTGGATGATTATGAGTCAGCTGCCAAATGGTTTGGGCTCGAGGCCGAGGCCTGGAAAAATGCCGGCAACGCAGCAAAAGCAATGGACGCAATAGCTGGAGCAGCCTACTCACTCGGCAGGGCTGGGAAATATGATGACTCGGTGTCGGCCTTAAATCAAGAGGAATCCCTAGCACGATCTCAACATGACACCCATCGACAATTTATATCATTTTTAGCAACCGCCGAAGCTTACAAGTCTGCGGGAAAGAACATGGAGTGCTACGAAGCTTTGGGTCACGCCGAATCTCTCTTATCGCAAGATTTAACGCTCACCGATGTGTCCCCTGCGTTGATAACTGAACTGTATGCAATGCTTGCCGAATACTACGCTAACCTGCACGATGAACTGAATCAGACTATAGCATTGGAAAAAGAAAGCACGGCGGCGATTAGATATGGTAACAGGTCACAACTGGTCGGCCTGTCGAGGGAAATAGAATCTCATCTTACGGCATTGAATGTTACCCAACGAGCAATTGATTCACACCGCGGACTGGACTACGCCAAAGCACTTCTTTACCTCGAATTGCGCCAGCACTATGAGATGTTCAACGCCAAAGCTGAAAACCTTGACTATAATACGCATTTTAATGATCCGATCGTCAACCAACTTATTAATCTAGTTGGCGAAATCACTGATAGGCCAGATGCGGTAACCATTCTAGAGAAGAATCAGTCTTCGCTGGGACCAGTGGCCTCGGCCACAGCCTTCATAACTCAAGTCTTTCTGACAAGTTACTACGCCCAACACAACGAGCTAGCAAAGACGGTCGCTGCCGCTCAGAGCGTTTGGCCATATTTACATCTCAAAGCAGCAGATAAACCGCAGAGGTACGACGTGCAGGTTGCATGTGAGCTGACCCTCGCACTTCTCACGCAGAAAAGCACCTCCGATTCCGTCCAAAAAGCGAAGGGGTGCTTGGAAGCGGCGAAAGGCTTTGCCGACCCCGATCTGCTCCTGAGCGCGCATTTGATTTATCTCGAAGCCGTGCGCGCCGGGGGCAATCGCGAAGACACAGCAGAATCAGATCTCTATTTACGCCAGCACCCAATTAAGAATCCCCAACTTCTGCTTTCTCTTGCCAACGCTCAAGCGTCTCAGGGTCAGTGGTCAGAGCTAATTGAAACTCTGACGAGAAGCGTTCCGCTCCTTGAACAAGTTAAGGATTTTCACAGCCTCAGCCTGGTTAATACTCGGATAGCAGCTGCCATTGAACTGGCCGAAATGCAAGACAAGCATGAAGAACGCGGCCATTTGCTCAAGGCCATAGAGTTTGCCAAGCAGGCACGTGATCCACAACAAGAAATTGAGGCAACTCTCAGCCTCGCCAGATTTTACTCTAGAGAGAAAAACTGGAACGAGGCTCAGGAGGAGGTCAAACTCGCTCTAAAACTATCTAAAGAGGCGCATTTGTCAGACATAGAGGCCGAATCGTTATCGACCGGAGGACAAATTCTTAGAGAATCTAAGAAACCGTTGGAAGCTCGGCAGGCATTTCATGAGGCAGCAGCTATATACGAGCTAAATAAGAACGCTGCGAAGGAATGCGGTGAGGTCCTGAATGAAGCCTCGGTTCTCAATGGTGAACTGAATTCGTCAAAGGAGGCCCACGACTTGGCTACAAGGGCGCTCTCGCTTGCGATCAAAAGCGGTCAACCCGACCAGAGTTTTCTGGTCGGATACCCTGTTGAGTGTGATAGAGGCACACCGAGGGAACTATCAGAACGCCATCGAGGCACTCAGGGATGCAAGGGTCCGCGCACTGGATGCGAACGCGCCACTTCTGGCCGCGCAGGCGAGTCTGCATCTTGCCGGGATACTAACCGATGTCGGGGAATGGCAAGAGGCGCTTACTTTAACGACGGAAACAATTCCGATATTCAAGCAGTTCGCCGACAAGAACTCACTACGCACTGCCCTCATCACTTTAATGAATATTTATGGGGGAACGTGAGAGTGATCTCAAAGACTTCGATAAGGCCCTCGAATACTATAGACAGGCTGAGGGGCTCTCTGATCCGGCCAATGGGTCAGACGGCGCATCGCTGTCTTTGGCTCTTTTTGAAATCCACTTTCAACAGGGGCGCTACAAAGAGGCTATCGCTGATTGTGAGGGCCCGCTCAGCTATTTCAAACAAGAAGATGATGCTTTGGGCGAAGCACATGCTTTGCTTAGCTTCGCTGAAGCGAGCCGCTCCGCAGGAGATCTCAAGGGTGCGGCAGAGGCGATTACTCGTGCCAAACCGCTGGTTACAAAAGTAGCCGATTTCTATTTGACTGGACGCTTTTATTATGGCCAGGCAAATGAATCCAAGCGTGAGGGCAGGTTAACGGATGCGGTAGCGCAATATGAGCAGGTCCTTGATTATCTTGAGAAGGCAAAGTCGATTAGCAGCATTCACTCCAGAGAATCCATCGCGTCGACATATGACTATATATACGGTGAACTGATCGACACGTACTACGCCTTGCCGGATGGAGGGGATGGAGCCCAGGTCAACGCAGGGAAGGCCTTCAATGCCGCAGAGCTTAATAAGGCGCAAAACTTTACGCACACTTGGGGAAGTTCATTCGTCGATGGATTAAGGCAGAAGCTTCCGGCTCCCCAAATACAAAAAGAAAAAGAACTCGGCGAAAGAGCACAGAGCCTTGAGCGAGAACTAAACCATTCAGCAGATACTTCGACCTTCAAAAGCTCGGAAAATGAGCGAGCCTTAAAACAAGTCCGCTTCGAACAAGACGCTCTTAAAGCTGAATTGCGAAAGAGTAACTCGGCTTACACCGAAATTCTTTATCCAGCACCGCATTCCATCTTCGATCTCCCTCTGCGTCCCGGAGAAGTGCTGATCGAGATCAAAATGTTCGAACCGGCTGTTTTCGTTTGGCAGATCGAAGGTGGACCATCCGGGTCAAAATTGATCTCGTTTTATAAGGTAGAGAGAACAGGAGATGGTTCGACGAACGAATCACAGCTCTGCGAAGCGGAATGAACCGAGGGACGCCGGGAGCTTTTGACCCCACCATATCAGAGGATTGTTCAAGCACTATTTCCGGCGGGCACGCAGGAGTCTTGGAGGACGCAAAGCAATCATATTTGTGCCTGACGATCTACTGTTTCAATTCCGTTTGAACTCCTCTCTCCGAAGGCAACGAGAGACGATTACATCTTGATAGATAAGCCTACCTCGTATTTTGCTTCAGCGGCTGCGTTTCGACTTGACCGGTCGATCGGCCACGTTCAACGACATGGCGGTGTCAGCATGTTGGGGTCGCAGACCCTGTGACATCGAAAGACGATCCGCGCTTTGAGATCTCGATCTCGCCGCGTCGGTTACACCCGGCGGGCGAAGCCCCACGGTAAAGATCAGATTCGATTCAGCCGGGAGCGGACCCGCGATACACGCTCTCCACGCGTGGGTTACTACTTCGATCGGCTTCCCGAAACATCCTCGGAGGTAGAGAGTATCGCGGCCCTGTTCGAGCGAGGAATATGGCGGCCGTGGTTCGCGTTGGAATGGACGCCACAAAAGCGGAATTATTAGAACAGACTTCGGCCAGTATCGATTTTTGCACTTTGCAACCCATGGATTTCCTCCCTGTAGAGCCGGGGGCACTGGAGCCAGCCTTATACTCTCCTACGACGGGACCAGCGAGAACAACATGATGCTAGCTTCCTCAGAAGTTCTTTCGTTGAACCTCCATACCGATATGGTGGTGCTATCTGCTTGCAATACTGGGTCGGGAGTCATACATCGCGCGGAGGGCGTGGCCAGCTTGGGAACGGCATTCCTTGCGGCTGGTTCATCCAGTGTTGCAGTGAGCCTATGGAAGGTTTCTGATAAATCTACTTCTATTTTCATGCAAGATTTTATATAAATTTGCTCACTGGGATGCCTAAAAATGAAGCCCTAGCGACGGCGCGGACGGACCTCGCTGCAAAAGGGTACAGAAATCCATTCTATTGGGCGCCTTTCGTGCTTTCAGGCGAGTAGCTCTCGTACAGCAAAGCGAATGACATTAGACTATTGCTTTAGGTAAGGCTCAACTTCTTTTCGAAGTTCGCGGCCGAATAATGGCCGATTAATGCTTCTACTGCTAGTGAACCAGCGTCAGACTTAAATAGCCAGTCACTGCTTTGATATACAACGGACTGCCCAACAACGAATACGCTGCCCCTGGACATGGCGGCATTCCATTCATTTAACTGCTTGATTAGCGCAATAGGCGCGGAGGTGCCCTTTGGAATCTCAGCAAGGTAGAATACAATCTGCATCACTTGCAGTGCTTCGTCATTTGCATCGTTCCCGACATTCCCAAGAAAAATCTGAAATCGATCAGACTCACCGCTATCGGTTGTTACGACTGCAGCATAATGACCGTCAGCGATCTTCACAAAAGGCATCTGGTTTGCCTTACAAAGTGACTCAATATAGCTCTCGGACTTCAAATTAGGCTGCTGGCCAATTGCGTTGCTGGAAAGAATCGCCAACAACAAGTAAAAGGGTGCGCGAAAAGCCTTAAATCTCATTTGTTCCTCCTTATTGGGTTCCAAGTCTCCGTCGCAGCTAAAGCAAGCCATGTGGCTGTTTTGGGATTTGACTGATCACGATCTCAGTAACAGAACCATTCTGAGTCAAGAATGCAAGCCCAAGATCCTTATAGTATCGGTAACTGACCTCAGGGTCCGTGAGCTGGCGGAAGTCGTAATCTGAATCCTGCATCAACGCATCCAAGTCATGGGTTGAGATCCCAATTCTTACTTGAGAAGACTTCGACGCAAGACCCATCTGCTTTAGAGTAATCGTGGGTGCGTTTGTACCTTTTAAAACGAAGGCAAGGACCTCATCCGTCCCTAGGACGCCGATTCCAAGCGTAGGGTAGTCTATTCTGACCAGATTCGTACCTGGAATCAACGTCGATACTCGATCAGTACCGCGGGCGCTCAGCCTTAGATGATCAAAATCGTCTCCAAGGGCAACCGACGTTGTCCCGAGGGTCAGAGCTTCGACTGGACGGAAATGCGGGGTTTCATTCGCAAAGATTGAAGCCTCGGGGTCCGGCACTATCCCCATTGTTTTACTGAGCGAGGAATATTTGGTATAGGCGGTCTTCCACCACATTGCAGTGGGATCCGCGCGTTTGAGGTAGTGTTTCAGTTCATTGAGAGCAATAGTCTTCGATTTGACATCTGTAGAGTCGGCAAGCAGGAAGGCGCGATTGTATGCCAAAGCACTCGAAACAGATAGCGTGTTTCGCGAACTAGCGAGTTCGGGAGACTCCAATGATGATTCGATAGCACCGATTGTGCTCAGGGCCCTTTCGGGGTCTCCCATCGCAGCATAGGCTACTGCAAGGTTCGTCTGTTCTGCCAACCGCGCAACTGGATCAAGTGATTTATCTTGGTCAGCCAGAGTGGACGCTTCTTCCAAGTATTGCGCGGCTTTACCCGGATCCTTGCCCTCTGGCCGAAATAGGTAAGCTATTCCGAGGTTAGCTCTGGGAAGTGACAGACCGGGGTTTATCCTGATGGCCTCCCGTAGGGCGCCAACAGAATCCCACCAGAGTTCTTCATTTATCCCCCTTACCTGACCCTCGAGTGATCGCGATCTCCTATAAAAGCCTCCTGTAACTACTTGGCCGATGTCAAAGTGCCGGATCGCAGACTCGTCCAATGAATCGGTGTATTGCATCAGGAGTGCGTAACCGAGATTTGCCCAAGCTTCATCGGATTTTGGAAAGCTCTTAGTGACCTGTTTAAACGAGCGCTCTGCAAGGGGATAATTTTGAGCGATCAAGAAGAAGGTCCCATTTTCGAAAGCGCTTAGAGATCTCCAAAGGCTTGCTTGGTTTTGGTCTAGCTGCGCGATGCGATCGTACCACGACGGATGGTCACTCGAAAGACCTTCAAAGGAAGAGTAGTTTAGTCCTAGGTCAATCATCCTATGAATAGCGGACAGCCCGCCTTCATAAGAATAACCAGCTTGGAGGGCAAGCTCCATGCCCCGGCGATCGGCTTCCAATTCTTGGGCTCTAGTAAATGTCGCTCTCAAGAAGTCCGTTTCAGCTACGGTCTTACGCGTGTGCCCGAGAAGATGATGCGCGATTTCGTGGCCTAGCACGTACGCGATTCTGTCCGGATCGCCCTGAACCACTGTTTCGAGCAAACCTGTATAGCAGATGACAACTGATCTTTGTGCGCCGTTCGTCACTTCGATTGTCGCGAAGGCGTTAACGTCTTGGTTGCCGACAATCTGCAGAGTAGGTGGCCACTGAATCGTGCTCTGGGCTGGGGCCACTCTTAGCAGGTTCTCAAAAACCTGCTGCGCAAGACCAGTATCCTTTGACGTTGTGTATGCGAATGATTGCTGATTGTGCCAGATTAGTAGCAGAACAATTATCTGAAGTATAGAAATACAACTGAGACTCGAGTGTTGGGGCTCATCATGATTTACTAACATGCTACCTCGAGTACGCTTTGTTGACGGAGGACAGGTTAGCATTTTGTGGGGACAGTTTACTTTTTGGCAGGTCAGTGAATCCGAACTCTCTATTTTCCCCAAGGTTAAGGTTTGGGGACGATATGCGTGATGTTTTTAGTGAAGATTGCTTCGAGGGCAGCGGAACAACGTTTCCGGCAACTAGATCTTTCTCTTTGAAGGAGCCGTGAAGAGAACCAAAACTTCTTGCGTAATGGGGCAACGAAATTCCTGAGTTCGATCGGGCAGGCGATTCTGCACTTAAAGGTCTTGAATTTAGACCACTTAGGTTCAGCCTTTTCTCGATTGACTCTGACTCCGTGGCTTTGGCCTGGTTCGTTTGGGCCACGATCGATCCTTGCGTGGTTACCACGAGTGAGCAAAGTAGCATAATCAAAGCTCGAGGCAAAAGCCGTTGACGAAACACAGGGTACCTCCTAGAGTTTCCAAATTGACAATTGTGATCTTATCTGATTTCGTGATGCTCAATGTGAGCAATTCAAGATGGGTGTCAAGATAGGATAGCCCCTGATCATGTCTCGTGGACTTATGGGGAGTTTTGGAACGTGGGGGGAGCAAAACAGGCCAGGCGGAAATGACCCTAATGGAAGCGAATCCGTTCAGCCTTTACGTTTTAGCACAATCGTTGGTCGGGGGTGGGCCGGCGTGGCAGGGAGGGGGCAGACGGAACGTTACCATTGTTTTAATGATGATACCAAGTTAGTAAACGTTCCTTAGGGACTAGGGACGGGCGAAAAGTAAATGGATGCAAGCTCCCGAGCAATCGGGATACATCTTCGTCCGTTCCCCGGCCTGGCCGGGGAATTCTGGAGGCGTCTGTGTTGACTTTACCGACCAAGAAAGTCGGTTAGAACAAACCATGCAACGGCGTCAGCCGCTATCCTCACTAGCACCATGAAATCAGCGCTACTTTTTTCCTCTTCGCACCGCCTGTTTTGGGACGCGAGAGGGTGACACGCGAGAGGCTGACGGACGGGACGTTCACTGGGCCTATAGCAAGCGGCTATCGTACCTCCGGCGGATCGGGTCTTTCGTCCGGATTTGATCTCGACGAATAGCCACCGTATTGCCGGATCTCTCATCTGCCGTTAGAACTTACCCCAGCGTTACTCTAATTGGCCGAATGGCGCTCGCTTTGTCCTGCTAACAGTCTAAAACTCGGGGCAGGGATGACTTCGTGGTGTTACCGTGAGTGACGAACAAGATTGACAAGAAAGCTGGACCTATGGCCTCACCATTCGATTCATTGATAGACATCATCCATTCGACAACACTGGAGGGTTGGAAGGAGCGCAACGAGAAAGCTTTGGCAGGGCTTTTCGGCACACGTTATTCAAGGAGGGCAGAAAAATCCGTTACCCTCCGAGCCCCACAGATGAGAGGAGGAGACGATGCCGGCATACCATACGCGGCATACATCCACCCTTCGAACCCGGATGCGGGCGCATATGGTGGCATGTGCTTCGTGATCTTCCCTGCGGAAGATGCGCCGTGTCTTATGGCCATGGGAATCGGGACGCAAGGACTTGCGCCCGATGAGACCATCCTTGGACGACCAGGCCACGCGCGAAAAATGCAGGCCGTCTGCACCTGGCTAAATCAGAGCTTTGGTGGTGGGACGCAGCTAGCCTGGGCAAAACAGGACCCAACGCGCGTGGACATCGACGTGCCACCCTCAATCCTGAATACGTGGCAAATGTATGATCGCGTGTTTAAGAAGTACGGCAGAGTGCTATACGCAATCTACCGGCCTACGGATGATCGGCAGGGCACTCTCTCCGCGTTGACTGCCATGCTCGATATCCTTTTCCAGGAACGGGGTCACCGACCGCTTAAGGACTTTGAGAGCGACGAGCGTACGATACAGGCAGCCTGGTTTCAGCACTTGATGCCGGTGACAACCCGCGACGCCGTGGCCGCGTTATTAAAGACGCGTCGATATATCATCATCCAAGGGCCGCCAGGAACGGGAAAAACTCGCATGGCGCGCGAGATCCTCGCCATAGACTATGCAGGCATCGGCCAGACAATCCAATTCCACCCGAATACGACCTATGAGAACTTTGTCGGTGGTCTGGCGCCAGTTCAGGAGACCACCAGCAATAATGGTGCGCTTGGGTTTCGCTTCGCTCCAAAACCAGGATTTCTCATAGAAGCTGCGGCCAGAGCCTACGAAGACCCCGCCCGGGATTACCTGCTCCACATCGACGAAATAAATCGAGCAGATCTCGGGAAAATCCTCGGAGAAGCTATCTATTTGTTCGAACCAGATCCAGAATCTCCGCGTGAGCTCAGCTTGGCCTACGATTTTGGAGGGCCCTTCTTTCGAAAACTGCGACTCCCCAACAATCTACACGTGCTGGGCACTATGAATAGTGCCGACCGCAGCATTGCCATCCTCGATGTGGCAGTTCGTCGACGATTTGCTTTCTTGTCATTATGGCCAAGCCTGGCGGTAGTTGAGGAGCACGGTTGCGAGTTGAGCAAAAAGGCATTCCGAGAGCTCGTATCGACGTTCATCGAACACGCGACTGATGAAGCCCTCCCCCTTGTGCCAGGGCATTCCTACTTTTTGGGAAAAGACGAAGATCACGCCAGGACGAACCTCAAAACAAGCCTCGTGCCCCTCTTGATGGAGTACTTGGCCCAGGGCTACGTCAGCGGATTTGCGGAACCTATTCGCGCGTACCTGCAATGGCTCGAGAGCCTATGAAGGTCAACGCTCGTCGTCGAGGATTCCGACCTCGCCCCAGCGGAAGCACGCCGCTACAGACGATTACACCGACAAACGACATCTGCCTGGAGCTTCGGGATCATACGCGGGTCACGAAATCAGCGGTCGCATTTTTCGGGAGCAAGACCTCCGCTGACCCCGCATGCCCAGGCGGCGCGACTCGCTGACCAATTCATCACGCAAAACGCACCGCTCTTTCAACTCCTCCAAGTGAGCGTCCAGCGCGACTACGACGGCAGAGATGTTCTGCTCCATATCAATTCCGGGAGCGCGATCGGTGCCGTCCCGCTCGTCTCCCCTTTGACCGGCAGACAAGATTTCGGCCTTGTCGTCCAGCCGCGGTTTCCGTGGACTGGGCATCGGCCCGATGCTTGCGGAAATGGGGTGGCTCATCAGTCCCACACCTCTCCGACTGCCGCTCCTGAAGCGCTCCGAACGGCGGGTGCCGCCGTGGGTATGTCCTTTATGGTGTTGGCGCGGCTCAAGGCTTTGCTAGAGCGTTTGGAACGTCGCTTTGAGCTCACGACCGAAATGCGATCGGCCCCCAAGGGAAACATTGACTGGACGCAGGTACGCCACGCGCCAAATGCCGAGGGGCGATTTTCTATCCGTGCCCTGCACCTTTCCCGACCTGCGTGACGACCGACACTTGAAAGGAGCCATTCGATTCGCCATAGAAAAACAGCGGCGATCACTCGAAACGCAGCACGAGCAAGGGGGATTCATCCACCGTCTGATAGCCCTAGCGGAGTCACTCTTTCGGAAAGTCGACGCCGTACCCAGCCGCCGACCACAAAAGTCGGATGCCCAGATGTGGCTACGACGCCCGATGCGTACCGACAGCTTCGTCGAGGGCCTGCAGGCAATTGACTGGACGGTTGAAGAGCGAGGACTCGCCGGGCTGAGCGATCTTGAAGGCATACCCTGGACGATGCCAATGGAGCAATTCTTTGAAGCTTGGGTCGAGACTGTGATGCGCAGCGTTGCGCGCCAGATGGGTGGCACACTCAAAGCCGGGCGCCGGCGAGAGACGGTGTCTCCCCTCGCCTGGGACCCACCCTACCTCGGGTCGCAGCGCTCACTCGTCCCCGACATGATCCTGGAGTTGGAGGGGAGGTCGTTCATCATCGATGCGAAGTACAAACGGCACTGGGAAGAGCTCCAGCAGGGGACATGGCACGAGCAAACCACTGAATTGCGCGAACGGCATCGAGAGGACCTCCTCCAAGTGCTCGCATACGCCAACCTCGTGAGCACCGCTGATATCGTTTGCTGTCTGGTCTACCCCTGCTCGCAGGGAACGTGGGAATCCCTCGCAAAACGTGGCCGACTGTTTCACCAAGCCGAGCTACCAAACCGCGGACGCCGGGTTCGCGTCTGGCTGACGGCTATTCCTATGGGCGCGTCGGCAAATTCTATTGCGGCGCCGTTCGGCGAGCAAATCCGTACACTGGGGGTCCAGAGTTGATGTGGCGCCGTTCAATCGCCGTGCCTTTGAAGGGACGGAGTAATCACCACTCCAAAATCAGGTGACGGGATGTAACCCATGCGGCACAACGACAGCTACAAACATCAAATCATGGGTCGCCGATCTAATCTGGTTCAAAGGCCAGTTCGGCAATGCCGTTTGCCGTGCCATTCTTTCTCGTAGCTGTGCGCATGCCACGAATAGCGGGGTGACGATTGCTCGGCAGACCCATCACGCCCCGCGCTCCAGGACGCACACCTGCAGTCAGCTGAAATTGCTGCAATAAAGGCTTTGAAAGGACAGAGACGGAACAACCACCATTGTGTCGGAACGATTAGGATTTCAGATCTGGAGTGGTGATTGCTCCGTCCCGTCAAAGCTCTGTCCAAAGCTCTGCGATTGCTGAACCGCCTTACCATTTGTTCCAGTCCGGGCCGGTCGCCGGTCTCCAGATACAACTCCGCGGTTCTGGCAAGGCTCTCGCCCAGGACTTCGGCCTTGCGTTCGAGGTCGCTCTGCAGGGCGTCCTTCTCGGACTGTACTTCATACCAGGACGAAGCTATCGAGACCAGCGTAAGCCAGTAATCAACGGGACAATCAATCTCAGGCTTAAAATGCGCATCGTCTCGTGTGGAGAAGGCGGGTGAAACACTTGAGATGCATAGACTGGCGACGGGGTTGTCTTCCTGGGCTCTGCGCGCCCTGCTACCCGGAGAAGAAACCAGAGCGACAATTCGGTGGCGCGCCGTCTAGACACATGTCGTCATGCTTAGGCTGCGGCTGACCTGCTTCGCTCGCGGTCCCAGGTCTTGTATGCGTCGCTGGCCTCGCCAAGTTGGTAAGTGGTATTACGCGTCTGAACCACTCCCTTGTTGCTATCGACGTCTAGGATGGGAGAAGTGAAGATAAAGTTTCTATCCGGGAGATTCGCATGACCGAAGACAGTGCCGGTCAGGTGTTTCCCCGGTTGCAATTCGTGGTAACTGCGGGAGACCACGCTGTCTACAACCGCCCAATTCTCAAGTATCACCAATGGTTGCGACATAGTCCGTTTGCCCTGCCCCTTCTATGCATTCTGGTGGTCGGATGCCATCGCCGAGTGACTACCGCACTAGTCTTGTGCAGGTAATCTAGAAGGCAAGCGAAATGCCAAAGGTGCGGACGGAAAACAATAGGGTTATCCAATTGCGGTCGTCAAGCCTCAGGAAGTTTTTACCCTTCCGTGGAAGTCCTTGTCTGGTCAGGCTCTGGCATCAAGGCTCCTCAAAACGATAGATCCTTGTCGGAGTTCCCGGCGGAGTAAGGCAGCGTGGCAACATTATTGCCAGGGCGTTTCGACAGGGTCGGTTGAACTGAGGCGCTGGTGTTAGCTACAGATACGGTAATCCCTATGGGATTTCGATGTGCGTGCGGTGCCTCAGGGGAACTCGGGGACGGGCAGGAAGTTCACCCTCAGGTCTTACTGCGGAGAAGATGAAGGAATGGGTTTGAGTGCGGCCCGAGGCCGTCGCAGAGGTTCAGTTTTGAAGTTTCATGGTCGGACGGGACTCGCACTTTACAGAAATTCTTATAAAGCGCCGCGCGTTGCCGCGCTGGGTTATGTCCTGTCCACATTACCTTACTCCTGTTCATTCTCGATCGGCGCACGCCAGTTCCCAAGCCTGTGATGCAAATCACCGCGAAACGCGACTATCTGGCGTATGCTTTGGGATATGCAGTGAACAGGAGACTATACCCATGGCAAACGAACCTGAAACGACAAACCCACCGCAGCAGGACCAGTCCAACACCGTGGAGACTCCAGAGCAAAATAGAATAGATCGCATCGCGGACCAGGCGGCGGCGAAAGCCCGAAACAGGCAAAACCGCCACGACCAGGAACACGGCTCTTTCCCAAGGGGTGGACCTTCGGGAATGGCGTGAGGAGAAAGGCGTGGACGAGAGGCGCGGACAGCCGGGACGTTCACCGGTCTTTAAGCAGTTGCGCCCCCTAAAGGCCAAGGGAAAAGCAGGATTAGACGGAAGCGGCCCTATGACAAGCCAATCAACAACAGGCCCTCAAGATTTAGTGGTCAGACGGGACGAGTACTTTGGGAGATCCGGGACAGTGACCATCCCCACCAGAGCACCTAGGCCGTCGGTGTCATGGCCACACTCTCTCCCCCAATCACCACGAGGCCCGAACAGCGACAGACGGAATAACCAACAATCCACCTTGCTCGGATCCCACAAGCGGCTGCGTTGCAGCGGAGGCAACCCAGCCTCGCGCAAGGCCTCCGCTTAGACCTTCAATCCGGCAAAGAGTTCGTCCAGGTCGACATACATTTGCGTACCAGGCGCGCTGAGCCGGCGGGTCTCCGTCCAATTGTCACCGGTACACATTCTGGCGGTGCGCGTCGTAGGGTCAATGATCCACACGGTCGGTACCCCCATCACACGGTAGTCCTGGCAACGATCCTGCAGCTCAGCATAACTGTCGTCGGGCGAAAGGATCTCAACCACCAGAAGGGGTGGCGACGTTAGGACATCCGGCTGTGGACCAAGCGGCACAGCCACCATGTCTGGAACCCGGATCCGCGTCTGGGACACCCGGGTTCGCCATTCAGTCGCAACTTGGATACCCCACTCACCCTCGTGCCTGCCGAACCACATCACTAGAAGCGCTTGCAATCTTGCGTGTTCCCATTTCCCCACATGGCGCTCCCGTATCTCGCCATCAATATACTCGCGGTCCGGCCGGTAAGTACTTTTCAGGTACTCAGTGATCGCAATCTGGATCGTGCTGGCCATAGTGCTCCTATTTTACCGGATGCCCCAGCCGCCGCCCCTTACGCCGGCGAAAACCGCCGGCTCCGGCGCGGCCAGCTTCACGTAGTCGAATGCTCAGGGATGATGCGGGAGATCCAGACGAAGTAACCCCCAAAAGAAAACCGCGTTCAGGTTGCGGTGATTTTCAGTCTTCGCTTTGGGACTCGTCACGCGTGTTTCCCAGGATTGAAACCACTCCCAACCATGGCCGCTTAAGATAGGACGCTCATTTTGTCAGGAGGCAATAAGCGCCCCGCGAAGCAAGCGCTTGGTCAAACGTGACCAAAACCCCCTCAGCTTGCTGAGCAAGTGCGAGCAGCCATGCATCGGCCCAAAGTTTGGGAGATGCCGTTCGCCCCGAGGCTTTCTCACGAAAACGCTTCTCTACCTCTGGGGGTTCGGAGACAAACGTTACACGGTCGTCTTCGTACAAGCGGTCGTAGACGCGCCATGCTGCGGCGATCGTCAGCGGCTTGCCGTCCATCACCGCAGCTGCCGTCATGAGACGTAGGAAGCCAAGCTGCGTCAGACGAGAGAATCCGATCATCCCAGCTTGCTGTTCCCACCAGCGCCTTGCGATCGCTGCATGGACGTGTTCCGGTGCCGCCAGCGCCAGCCACACGTTGCTATCAGGGAAGCTCAATGAGTTCATACGCCTGTTCGTTGGTGATACGGATACGCCGCCCCGCAGGGCGGATCAGTGGCGGATCGAGACTGAGCCGCCGGCGGGGCCGAGTCGATTTGGCTTCTTCCACGGCACGCTCGATCCCCGCAAGAATGAGCTTTCGCGCAGAGCAGCCCTTTCGAGCAGCGGCCTCGTGGACCCGGCGGTGAAGCTCGCAGGGCAGGTCAATCGAGGTACGGACAGAATCGGGTTTCATACACATAGATCCTGCGCAGACGACTTAAATAAGTCAATCGCCCGGGGGAACGCAGGACGGAAACCTGGATGCAAAAGCTATTGTGCATCGATGGCTGGGCCAAGCAACTGTTTCAATGCCTGGACGTATTCGATGAGGGCTTGGCGACCAGTTTCGGTGATGCGATAGAGGGTTTGCGGCTTGCGCAATACGAACTTCTTTTCGACAGCCACGTATCCGGCTTCTTCGAGCTTGAGCAGTTGCGCGCCCAGGTTACCGTCTGTGGCCTCAGTCTTGGTGCGGAGCCATGTAAACTCAGCCTTTTCGACGCCGCTGAGCAGCGAAAGCAGGGCCAGTCGCAGCCTGCCGTGAACCACGGGATTGAGCTCGGGCAAATCAGGCATGGATTGGACTGCGCCGTTTGCGCTCCTGCGCTTCAGCGATCATGCCGAAGATGCCGAACACGATCTGGCAGAGAAAGATGGCGACCAAAAACACGATCATGCTCTGCGCGTTGGTGCCAAAGCACGTAGTCACAGCCGCCACCCACCACACGACTGCGCACGCAAACTGAACCTTCCAGCGAAGAATCAGGGCTGAGGCTCCGTTGGCCATGCCAAGTATGGCCGATATCACGGCCACAAAGAGATGCTGATCGGTCAGTCTTCCACTCAGGCCGAGTGCTAGAAAGAGCACAAACATCGAAATTCCCAAGGCAGCCCAGATGGAACCGATTGCCCGGCCCAGGGTGGTCTCCGGATGTTTGCCGGACTTCAAGGAAGAAACAACAACGGTGACAATAACCGCGATCGAGATAGTGACCGGCCAAGCCCACGCGCTGTGACCCCACGCGGACCAGGCGATGGCGAGATAATAAGCAACGCCCCACAGAACGAATGTCCATCCCCAACTCTCGGTTTTCCGGCGTCCTGCGGCAATCGTGCTCTCGATGAGGCCCAGCCTGTCTTTCAGTTCCTTATCGGTGTCGTGGTCCTGCATGGCAGTTCTCCTTTTGACGAAGCTCGAATTACCGCATATTCCCGCGCTTTGCTCCCGCGGCGGCGCGGGCACGTCGCTTCACGGCTGATGTTGAAGCTGCATGTCCACGCTGCGATGCGGAGGATTGCTCCCAACGGTCACCTCGGTGACTTCGTCCCACTCGCCTTTGCCGGTCAGGTGCATGGTGTTCACAATGTGCGCCGGCCCGGCCGTAAAGCCCCACGAAAAGCCGCTCGCGGGCACCGAGAGCTCGGTGTCGAGGTAGCGGCCGTCATGGTAGGCGCGGAAACGATAGGTATGGGAGGCATCGTCGTACGCAATCGTGGCCAGGGCGCTGAACGAAACTTTGCCGTCGGCGCCGGTGCTTTTGCCCTCGATGAGCATGACGAGGCCGTCAAGCTTGTACTCGACAGCTTCCGTCTGGGTGAGATGAAGCGCTTCGCCCGGTCCACGAACGATGGTGACGGGCCCCGACCAGTGACCGGCCAGAAACGAAAGCTTGCGCATGGCCTCGCGCTGCGCGTCGACGCTGTTCGAAACGGGCTGCTGTGCGGCAAGCGAGAGACTGAACGAAATCATGAATGCTGCTGCGAGCAATGTTGTGGAAAGAAAGGGCGGAAGAGTGAAGGTGGAAATCGCGGTTTTCATTGGCGAACTCCTTGGGCGCAGAAACGAAAATGCGAGGGAAACCATTCCAGAGATGTAGAGTACTCTATTTTATAGAGTATCGTCAAAACCATTCCCTAAACGTGATCCAGAGGCACAGGGAACTCGGGGACGGGGCAGGAAGTTCACCATCAGGTTTCACCGCGGAGAAGATAAAGGAATGGGATATTCGGCGACAGAGATTGAGGGCCTAGCCCCGCGCAGCCCGGAACCACGCTTGCAAGCCCCAATCAAAGCCGCTGCGCGGTTTGCCGCGGTCGAACACGCCGGCGTTTGCCAGCCCTACAAATCCGTGCAGAAGCGCCCACAGCGCAATGGCTGCTTCGGGCGCCTTCTTCGGTCCGGAAATTCGTCCGACCTGCTCCAGCACAAAGTTCCACAAAGCGGTATGGGCGGCCTCCCCTTCGGCAGTCTCGGAGCAGGGTCTTAGAAACACATCGTAAAGGTGCTTCTGCTCGTGCGCAAAACGAATGTAAGCGCGGACCAGCGCGCGAATCGCTTGCTCCGGCGCCTTGCGTCCAGCTGCTTTGCGCAGACCCTCATGGACCTGCTCGGTAATTTCGGCCGTGATCGCAGCTTCCAGTTGCGAGCGGCTGGCAAAGTAGCGATACAACGCGTTCGGCGCAAGATCCAGCGAGGCGGCCAGCGATCGCAGGGATAGCTTCTCCATGCCGTCGCGCGCAAGCTGTTCCATGGCAGCAGAGAGGATGCGGGCCCGGTCGGTCTTGGCTGGAAATACCATGTCTCCAGGGTACCCGATGCACGCCAGTCGTGGGAAGGTGTACACTGTCCATATTGACCAAGATGTACACCGTATATCTTGCATGGCGAGGAGTATAGGAAATGGCTGAGCGAAAGAGCGTGGTCGTCACCGGGGCATCGACAGGCATTGGCTACGCCATTGCCGCCGCGCTGGGCAAGCGCGGCATCGAGGTGTTTGGCAGCGTGCGCAAACAGGCGGATGGGGAAAGATTGCAGCGCGAGTTGGGGAAAACGTTCACCCCGCTGCTGATGGATGTGACCGACGGCGAGGCAGTGAAATCCGCGGCTGCCCTGGTTGCGGAAAAGCTCGGGGGAAATACCCTGTTCGGCCTGGTCAACAATGCCGGCATTGCCGGGGGTGGCCCGTTGCTGCATCAACCCATTGAAGAGTTCCGGCAAACCCTGGAAACCAATCTGCTCGGACCATTCAGGGTTACCCAGGCATTTGCGCCGCTCCTGGGGGCCGATCGTACGCGCGTGGGCAAGCCCGGAAGGATCGTTCAAATCACCTCCGTCGCCGGCAAGCTTGCTTTCCCCTTCCTCGGGTCGTATGTCGCTTCAAAATTTGCCCTTGAGGGAATGTCGGAGAGCCTGCGACGCGAGTTATTGCTCTATGGAATTGACGTCATTATTGTGGGGCCCGGCACAGTGAAAACTCCCATTTTCGACAAGGCTCAGCAAATGGACCTCTCACCTTACATGGCGACGGATTACGGGCAGATCCTGAAAGGCTTCGTCGAATACTTTTTGAACGAGGGCAAGAAGGGTTTGCCGGCATCGCGCATCGGAGAAACGGTATACAAGGCATTGACGGTGCGGAAGCCGCGTGTGCGCTATGCGGTCGTACCGCAAAAGCTGAAAAACTGGACACTCCCGAGAGCCCTGCCCACGCGCACGCTCGATCGCATGATAGGCAAGCAGAGCGGGCTGCTACGGTGATCGCCCAGCCTAACGGGCTCCCCGTCTTTTGGCATCGTTCGCAAGCAAAACCTCGATGAGTCCCGGGGAGACAGAAAGTTGGTTGCTTGTAAATCGGCGAGTGCCTGCGGTAAGTCCAGGAGATTGCGACGAGCTGCTTCCGCAAGAAGGCCGAGAGTTCCAATCACCGGGAGCCCGCGATGGACAGCTTCGCGTCTGCCCTCCAGGTCATCGATAATCAGCCGCTCAGCCTTGAACGATTCCGCCAGCAAAATTGCGTCCTGCTCACCCCGGTCCAGTCTCTCCATGGGGGGGTCTCGCCGAAAGATGAGCGTGCTGACCTGCAACCATGACGGGGGAGCCGAAAACCACGCGCGAACCTCTGCTGGCGCGTCGCTATCCTGAAGTTCATCAAGGACGGTTTGCGGTACGACGACCTCCGCATATATTTTCGCCAGAATCTCGATATGTCCGAGCAGCACCAGATAGTTGAGGGGTGACGTGTCTGCGACGACGATCATGCGGCCTGACCATAGCCCCTATTCTGTGAGGGTCTCTTCGAACTGCTTGAGCGAAGCGAGATCGTTCTCAAGTTCACCAATGGGGTAATGCAGATAGACGTTGTGAGCTTTCAGGAAGCCATGAACTTGCATCCTGGTCCTGAAACCCAGCATGCGGCGCACCTGCCCTTCAGACAGGCGCTCGCTACGGTATCCTTCCAGCGCCAACGCTTCAAGGGCTGCGCGCGATAGATCTGGCTGTTGGCCCTGGATCACGCGCGCCACATCGTCCGGAATTTGCAGTCGCACGTCCATATACCGATTATCTCACTATGCGGTTGGCCCATGATGTCAAACGGTATGAGAGTGTTCTTTTGCGGCTATCGCCAAGGCCTGAACCTTTATCTCCCCTCGACCCACACGTTTCCAAAAAAGATGTTTCAGTTGCCCACTGCCGAATTACGATACGTTGCAGCTAACGAGAGGTGCTATGAAGCGTTTCGCATGTCTGGCCGCATTGCTTCTTCAATCCGTAATTATGCCGGCCCAGCAGTTCTCCTCGGTCCCAGGACAAGGCCGCTCCATGGTGGTTTCGAAGTTCGGCATTGTCTCTACCCCGCAGTTTCTGGCTTCCCAGGCGGGTGCGCACATCCTCGAACAGGGCGGCAATGCCATTGACGCCGCGATCGCGGCCAATGCGGTCATGGGCGTCGTTCAGCCCTACGTCAATGGCATCGGTGGCGATCTGTTCATGGTCTACTACGAGGCCAAAACGGGGAAAGTCTATGGCCTGAACTCAAGCGGCTGGACTCCCAAGGCACTCACCATCGATTACCTCAAATCGAAAGGCGTGACGGAAATTAACCCCATCGGCGTCGAGAGCATCGACGTGCCAGGCGCGGTCGCCGGATGGGATGCCATGCGTACCCGCTTCGGCACTTTGCCCTTCAGCCAGCTGCTCGCCCCGGCCATTTACTACGCGCAGAATGGATTTCCCCTCGCAGAACGCAATGCGCGCTACTGGATCGCCAAAAGGCTTATGGACCAACCCGGCTGGAAAGAAACTTACGACATCTGGCCCGAGGCTCCCAAACCGGGGGATCTGTTCACAAATCCTGCGCTGGCGAACTCGCTGCGGCAGATCGCCGCAAAGGGCCGGGACGCCTATTACAACGGGCCCATGACCGAGACCATGGTTAAGTTCCTCAACGCCCACGGGGGCACGCATACCCTGGAAGACTTTCGCGACTTCCAGCCCGAGTGGGTCGAGCCCGTCTCCACCACCTACCGCGGCTGGACCGTCTACGAGCTTCCGCCCAATGGCCAGGGCATCGCCGCTCTTTCCATGCTCAACATCATGGAGCACTTTCCCATGGCCCAGTACGGCCACAACTCCGTGGATGCGTTGCAGGTGATGATCGAGGCCAAGAAGCTCGCCTACGCCGACATGTATAAGTACGACGGTGATCCGCGCTTCACTCCGGTCCCGGTCAAGGAACTCATCTCCAAGGATCTTGCCGAGCAGCGTGCCAAGCTCATCGAGATGAACACGGCTGCATGCCAGGTCGTTCCCTCAAACATCTCGGCGGAGCTCAACAAGCACGGTAACTCCACCATCTATCTCTCCACCATCGACAAAGACGGGAACATTGTCTCGCTCATTCAGAGCAACTACGCCGGCTACGGCACCGGCTTTGTCGCCCCGGGGCTTGGCTTTTCCTTCCATAATCGAGGCGCCGGATTCCAGCTCACTCCCGGCCTGCCGAATTCACTTGAAGGGCACAAGCGCCCTCTTCATACCATCATCCCGGCCTTCATGGAGAAGGGCGACATCCATATCGGTTTTGGCATCATGGGGGGCTGGAACCAGGCGCAGGCCCACGCGCAGTTCGTTGCCAACATTGTCGATTACGGCATGAATGTCCAGGCTGCGCTCGAACAGCCCCGGTTCTCCAAAGACACCTTCGAGGGCTGCGACGTTCAGATGGAGGAGACTGTGCCTGCTGACGTTCGCGCCGGTCTCACACAACGCGGCCATCAGATCAAGCTTCTTGAGCCTCTATCGTTTTCGGTTGGTCAGGGCGCGGCCGTTGCCCGTGACAGCAGCCGCAAAGTGAACTTTGCAGCGGGCGATCCCCGGTCCGATGGGGCAGCTATCCCGCAGGAGCCCGATCTGAAGTAATGAGTCGAAAGTGCTAAAGCCATCTTGTCTCCGGCAATGTAGAACAGGCAGGAGGCTTCCACGTGAGAACTCTTTTAGTCACGCTCATCCTCTGCTCCGCCGCGTCGGCCAAAGACAGGTCCGCGCCGGCGTATCAAGACGCCACTTTCCAGGAAACTCACGCGGAATCTGTCCGCATGAACTGCGATGGGGTCGGGTACGGTAGCAGCATGACTACCTGTCACGACGCGGAAATGCTCGTGTACACCGTGAAAGCCGGGGAAGTCGTCTACACGCTGACACCTTACGGGACACGGCCTCATCGCGAATCTCTCTTCAAACAACCGGCGGGCGCCGTGGTGGCGGTCTGGAACGATGGGAAGCATGTGCATGTCAGGACCGGCGGGAAAGAGTCTCAGTACGACATCATTGGGGAGAGCGCCCAGGACGCGAGCAGATGATGGACATATGTCGGATCAACGAGAAGACGGCGGCAGCAGCGCATCGAACAGGCGGCCCGCTACTTTCCTGAGAGCGGGCTCATCCAGCAGCGCAGGCTCAAACTGCGCTTCCACCGCCAGGGCTGAAAGTATCGGCGCAAGGGTTGCCACAGCGACAGAGCGGCTCAAAGCGGCCTTACCGTGTCCACCGGATCCAAAGACCTTCCTGAACTCTTCTTCGTCGTGAGCCTGGGGAAGCAGTTCCCTATGGACTTTCGTCAGCCGTTCCTTGGATTCCGGGTGGCGAATGGCAAGCAGTTTGAACTCGAGCAGGAGAAGCAGCCAGTTCCTATCTTCCAGTGACCCCACGTAGAACTTGCGGAATATTTGCACGCTCTGCTCCGTGCTTGTTGAGCTGGCAAGCATTTCGCGCATACGGTCCGCGTTGCGAGTCATTCGCTCCGCAAATAATGCGATGAAGAGATCCTCCTTGTTTTCGAAATGAGCGTAGATGGCTCCCTTGGTCCGGCCTGCCAACGAGGCGATCTCTCCAAGTTCCGCCCCTTCGTACCCGTCGCGTACGAAGATCGTCTCGGCAGAACGAAGCAGTAAATCCCTCGTTTCTTTCGTTCTGAGCTCGTTCTTGTTAGGCTGCTTCACAGGCATCTTTTCTCATCTTCTCCACTGATCAGGACCGATCCACCGCTTACGTATCACTTAAGGCTCTCCAAATTGTACTGAAGTGCTTTCCGGCCAGGCTGGTGTGCAGAGCTTAACCTCTCGACACCGTATCACCGCCATGCGGATCGGTCCTGGCGTCACGCAGCGCATGGCGGAGCTCTTGATTGGTCTTGAGAAGGTCACAGACGAGAGAGCGTAAGGACTTGAGCCTGTATTCCATCTCCTGGTAGGAACCGATGCCCCAGAGATCATCGGTCTCGTGCGGCTGGTTGTGATTATCCATAGTCTCCCCATTGTTTTCACCCGCCGAGTTGCGCATCTCGCTTTCCTGGCACAGGAGAGTTCCTACATCTGCTTTTGCTCTCTGGTCCACTTCTTCACAACCTGCTGTGCAATCTTGTCGATTACGTTCATACTTTCCGACTCGCCGCGCTGTGAGGCCTTGATCTCATCACGGATCACCGGCGTGCCCTTTGCGTCTGTGATCTCAAGGTTTAGGGTGATTTGGGTTACGCCCACGAAGAATCCCGCGGGCCCCATCGAAGCCCGCTTTACCTGGCTTCCGGGCTTGAATGCTGTGGTGGAGAGCCGCATCGTGTATTGTGAACAGTCAACTCGACCATCCGTCACTTCATCCCGATGGACCACGCTCAACGGCGCCTGATGCAAGCGGTCGATGATGTGCTCATAAATAAGGACGCGATAGGCCGCAGGAAGATCGCTTTGGCCGGGCGTAAGTTGTTTTACCGAAATCGAGTGTGGCTCCGTGCTCGCGATGGGGCAGGGCAGACTTGGCCCATGGTGAGGAGCGACCGGTGGAGGAGTGATGCTACGGAGCGCCTGTTCGGCCTCGTTGCCTGGCAAATAGAAGACAGCGCCGTGGTAGCCACCCTGGCTGTCTACGAACTCCACGGTGAGCATGTCTCGTTGATGATGCATGAATGTGGCGAAGGCTGCGCCACCACCATAGGGAACCGCCATCCGCATCAATCTTCCTTTCATTCCCCAAAGCTCTACGCTTTCGTTGCCTGCACTGACCGAAACAATGGAGGGAAGATCAATCGTGGAACTCGCCGACTTAGCGGTGAACGTGAGATGCGCGGGGGTGATGGTCAAGATGCCGTTCTCCCTGGCCTTTACGTCGGGCATGCCAAGTACATGAACCGCTCGGGTAGAACTCCAGCCGGAGGGCTGGGCGACGGCGGCGCCATCAGAAGGCCCCAACCGGCCTGCTTGCGCTGGAGCGGCTAAGGAGATGCTGCAAACAACGAGGGAGAGTGCAAAAACTGTGTGGAGAGATAGCGACATGATCATTCCTTTGGGGTTATGTGACTAATATACGTACTAGTAGGTATATAAATAATTGTCGCTCGCGGATTCTTCGTGGTCTTCCGTTAAATAAACTACGTACTAGTAGGAATGTATCACGATTGCCGAGATGAACAGAAATATTCTCTTGTCGAAGCCTGGACCGCGTAGGGCCCGGCTCAAAACCCCTCTCGCAATCGAAATCGCTTCCATCGGGGGCATGGGCACCAACCCTACCGACGCTCCGTCGTATCAGCCGGGAAATCCGGCTCTGCGCGAGGAAGATCGCTGTTTACACTCCAGCCGGATAGAGGTCGATGGTCATTTCTTGCCCCGGCTTTAGGTTGATCGCTTCTTGAATCTGCGCTTCGGATGCACGTAGCGCGTAGCGTAGTTGGGACATAGAAACCTTTTGGTCCCGAATTTGCCAACGTGGAATTGAGTCAGCCAGCCGCGTTATCTGCACTCGATCTAACATTGTATTGTTCTCCTTGCCTCGTCCAATGGTACGCGCCTTTCTATCCCGTCGCCTTAAATGCGGTGCCGAGCCCTGAGACTTCCGTCGAGAGGACGTATCAAAAAAGGAAGCCATGGTTACGTTCATGCGGGTAAGTGCGGCGGTACAGTTCTATGCTGCGTCTCCGCCTGAAGATGACTTGGCGCGACCCAATAAGGAGGCTTACGTAAGCATTTTGTCAAGCAGGATGACGGCTATCACCATGACACCTGTCATGCGGTTCCATCACACTACTCGAAGTAAAGCACTACAATTTCGGGATTCGATCCCAGTCGCAGCGGCGGTCCCCAGGTTCCCGCTCCGCTTGATGTGAAGACCTGCATCTTCCCGATCCGACTCAAGCCGTAGACAAACTGGCGGTACATACGCCGCGCCATCCAGCTCCAAGGTATGAACTGCCCAAGGTGGGTATGCCCGGATAGTTGCAGAGAAACGCCCGCAGCCTCGGCAATTTCCGGATGGTCGGGGGCGTGCGTCAATAGAATGCTCGCGCGATTGCGATCCAAGCGGAGGGCTTGCAGCACCGAAGTAAAATGCTCGCCTGGCGCCGCGTTCCGGTACGGCACACCAACAATCTGCAAACCGTCAACTTCCACCTTCTCATTGATGAGCACGCGCACCCCGGCTGCCGCAACGGCATGCAGATATTTGCTGTCATCCCCAAACTGCTCGTGGTTGCCCGCGACAAAATACACGCCGTGGGGCGCCAGGAGCTCGCGCAACGGCTCCGCTGCTCGCCGGATGTCGATGGCCGTGCCGTCATACAAATCGCCAACAATAAAAATCGCGTCTGGCTCTTGCTGCACAATCTTCGCCACCATCCGCCGCAGAAAACTGCCGTTTCGCACATGCCCCAGGTGCAGGTCGCTGATGAGCGCCGCCCTCCGCCCGCGCCACGCCGGCGGCAAGTTCGCGAGTCGTACCGTCGTTCGAGTGATTCGCGTCCAGCCGGCGTTGAAAACTCCGTAGAGGCCAGCCAATACTGCAGCGCCGAACAGCCATTCCACCATCCGATGGAAGCTCACGTCCAGCCCAGCCAGCCGCGCAACTCCAAAAATGATCCAGGAGAAAACAGCGGCGAAGAAGAGGAATGTCAAAAAACCCAGCCAAACCGCAGCAATCCTGTAAAGCGCGCGCACCGCAGCGTTTGTATAGCGGAAGGCAAGGAGGGAAGCGGCAACAAAGCTCACCGACAAAAAGCCGAGAACCAGCTTGATCCCCATCGTTCCGGGGACATCGCTTCCTGCGGGCGAAAATGTCCACGTCTCATAGACAAGAAAATGCGCCAGAAAAAGCACGGTCTGCAGAATTACGATGAGACCGATCAAGCCCTTTTGTACCCGCATGCGCGTTAGATTCCCCAATCTGCCATTCGGATTGAAAAAACAAAACGCAGGGGCCCAATCACCCTAAAACAGGAGGGAATCGCGGACCCCGAGAATCAGCTGAACCCGCCGAAGACGCAATTGCCCGGGTGGCACTCTCCTTGACGGGAAAGGAGAGAGCGCGTACTCTCCTTTTCTAGATAGGAGAGAGACTTTGACGAAACCGGTTGAACTCCCGCAGGGTACACTCGAGATGCTCATCCTCAAGGCGGTCTCGCTTGGTCCGCTGCATGGCTACGGCATCCTGCTGCGCATCCAGCAGATCTCCGGCGAGCGCCTGGAAATCCTGCAGGGTTCCTTCTACACCGCTATCTATCGTCTTGAGCGCCGGGGCCTGATCAAAGGCGAGTGGGGTGAGTCGGAGAACAATCGCCGTGCCCGCTTTTACTCGCTCACTGCTGCCGGTACGCGTCAGCTGAAGGCCGAGACCGCCAAATGGACCGACATGGCCGCTGTCGTTGCCGGCATTCTCGACAAGAAGGCGGATGAGATATGAGTCTCCTGGCCGCAATTCGCAAGCTCTGGGACTCCATCGCGCCACGCACCCACAGCGACGTCGAAGAAGAGTTTCGTTCTACCCTCGACGCCTACCAGGAAGATTTAATCCGCCAGGGCCTCCCCGAAGAAGAAGCCCGCCGCAAAGCCCGCATCGACCTCGGCCGGCCCGCCGCCCAAAACGAAACTTACCGCGACGCCATTGGCTTCCGCCTCTTCGATGAGTTAGGCGGAGACATCCGCTACGGCCTCCGCGCGCTGCGCCGCGACCCTGGCTTCACCGCCGTCGCCGTGCTTTCACTCGCGCTCGGCATCGGCGCCACCACGGCGATGTTCTCGCTCATCTACGCCGTCCTGCTGCACCCGTTTCCCTACGCCGGCGCCGACCGCATCATGAACGCCGTCGTCATCGATCAGCAGCATCCTGACGATTGGAGCTGGTTTCCCCTTAGCAAGGCACAGTTTGATGACCTGCGCCTTGCAGCCCCGGTTGATTCGGTGCTTGGCTTCAACAAAGCGGGTATGGAGATCACTGGCGGTGCACTGCCGGAAGACATCCAGGTCATCTACCTCACAGAGAATGCCGGGACTTTCTTTGGTGTGCGCCCGCTTCTCGGCCGCAACCTCGAGCCATCCGATGCAGAGAACGGCGGCCGCTCCGTCGTTGTTCTCAACTACCGCTTCTGGCAGCGCCACTTCGGCGGCGATCCTCACGTCATCGGGCGAACGCTGGAGATCGATCACGCCCCCTACACCATCATTGGGGTCATGCCGCGCACCTTCGCATTCAATGACAGCTTCGGCGTCGGCGATGCCTACCTGCCGAAAAGTCTCATGCCGACTTTCAACCTTCCCTTCGTGGCCTTCGTACCGTGGATCAAGCTCCGGCCCGACGTAACAATTGCCGCCGCCAACGCTGCGCTCGAGCCCATCGTGCGCCAGTTTGCGCAACAGCATCCCGACCGCTTTCCCGATCACTGGCATCTCGCGCTGCAGCCCATCATCGTGCCTTACCAGCAGGACACTGGCCGCACCCTGACGCTTCTTCTCGCAGGCGTTGTGCTGTTGCTCATCATTGGCTGCGCCAATTGCTCCATCCTTCTGCTGGCCCGTGGCCGCACGCGCCAGCATGAACTCGCCATCCGCAGTGCGATCGGCGCCAGTCGCTGGCGCATCGTCCGCCAGTTGCTCGTCGAAGCCGTCGTCATCTCCTCGACCGGCGCCGTCCTGGGCGTTGCTGCGTCTTACTGGCTGGCAAAGCTGCCCTTGTTGCTTTCTCCGGATTCCTTTCCAGCCGAATCCGTCATCCGCATCAACGCTCCCATCCTTGCGTTTTCCGTCGCACTCGCGCTGCTCTGCGGCATCCTCTTCGGTCTTGTCCCCGCATTGCGTCTCTCGCGTCACGATTCCGCGCGTATGCTCCCCGGTAGGCAGATTGGCGTGGTCGCTGCTCCCGCAAAGCAACGCTGGAACGTTCTCATCGCCGCGCAAGTGGTGCTCACGCTTCTTCTCATGGCCACTGCGGGCACCGCGATCCGCAGCTTTCTGGGGCTTATGCAGATGCCGCTCGGCTACGATCCCGGAAATGTCATGAAGCTCGGCATCCTGCTACATTTCCAAGACCCAGGGGAGTGGAGCCGCATTCAGTCGCGCGAAGCGCGCACCGCTTATATCGAGCAGATCCGGGAGAAGATCGCAGCCGTTCCCGGTATCTCCACTGTCGCTGTTTCCGCTGACTCTGCCGGCACCGATGCCACGCCGCCCTATACTGGCGTGGAGAGCTCCTTCAACATCGACGGAACTAGCGATCGCCAGCAGCCCCAGGCCCGTGTAATGACGGTCGACCAGCGATATTTCGCTGCGCTCCGCATCCCTCTGCTTCAGGGTCGCCTCTGGAATACGGATGAAAACACCCGCGGAGACTTCATCGCGGTCGTCAATCGCGCGTTCGCGACGCGCTATCTCTCCTCATCCAATGCCTTGGGCCGACAGCTACGTATTCCCGGTCTCGCACATCAGAACCGGCGGGCGGCCATCTCTGCGCAAAGCACCGCCTGGCGTCAGATCATCGGCGTTGTCGGCGATGCGCGCAACGACGGCGTCGATCGCCCCGTCGTGCCCGCCATCTACCTTCCGTACACCGTCGCGATACCGACCAACGTGCAGTTCTTCGTCCGCACCCAGGGCGATCCGCTCAGCTACCTGCACTCTATGCGCGCCGCTATTGCATCCGTCGCTTCCGACCAGCAGATCTCCAACAGCAGCTTCAACGGCACCTTCACCCTCAACGAAGCCATCGAGCGCGACGCACAGTACAGCCGCCAGCGGCTCTTCTCCATATTGTTTGGAGTCTTCTCTGCCATGGCGCTCGCGCTCGCGCTGGCCGGCATCTTCAGCGTCGTCGCTTACAGCGTCGCTCAGCGCACTACGGAGTTCGGCGTCCGCCTGGCGTTGGGCGCGCCGCGTGGGCACGTCCTGTGGGTCGCGGCGCGCATCGCGGTCGTCAGTGCGGCCGTGGGCATTGTCATCGGTCTTGCCTTTGACAGCTTTCTCGGCGCCGTTCTCGCCCACTGGATGCAAAGCGCCTTCGCCGCGCGCAGTCTGTTCGCAGCCGCGGCGCTCCTCGCTCTCAGCGCACTCCTCGCCTGCTTGTTGCCCGCCCGCCACGCCATCGCCGTCCCACCCGCCGAAGCTCTCCGCTATGAATAGAGCGGATCCCATTTGACCAGAGCGTAGGTGCCCGGTGCGGGAGTCACTTCAGGGTGAT
>CAWBRJ010000033.1:0-76436 GCA_963790935.1 uncultured Acidobacteriaceae bacterium
CGCCCCCGCAACCCAAGTCATTTTTCGCGCGGCGCCAAAGACATATCCAGCACATCGGACTTCGATGGTCTGCTTCCCCTCTCCCTGCAGAGCGCTTTGCCATACTTGAAACCCGTTAGAAATCAGGCGGTCCGTCCTCCGTCCATGAAAGGGAAGTTAACTGGTTTGTTACTCCCACGGCACCGCATAAATGCGGTCATGCAGGCACCCGAGCTTGGTTGACTCGTCCCGGGTAAGCCCCTATACTCCGTCTACTTACCGGGCCTTTAGGAGCAGATGACAGTATGGTCTTCGCTCGCGGGCTGTGGGTGTTCGGAAAAGAGGGTGAGGCCGTCCATTTGCGGTGGCTTCTGCTTTTGGCTCTCCTGACGTATGTGGCTCTACCATTCCTTCACGGCCAGAATGCTGTCTCTGGCGCGCTAACGGGAGTAGTCACTGACCCGAGCGGCGCACTTATCCCGATATCGCTGATCGAGTTGCGAGATAACGCGAAGGGCATTGTGCGAACCGCGAGCAGCAATTTTGCCGGGGAATATTCTTTCTTGTTTTTGCCTCCTGGAAGCTACACGCTGACCGTGTCCCATGCGGACATGCAAACGACAAGCCAGGCTGTTGATGTGAGTTTGGGACCTCCGGTCACGATCAATGTCAGGCTGGCCGTGGCTATTGCCCGGACCGTGGTCAATGTCACCGGCGAATCTCCCTTGATCCACGTGGAGAATGGAGATGCGTCTTCCACGATGAGCGCGCTGCAAATTGCGCATGTGCCCAATCCGGGGAATGATCTCACCTACGTTGCGGCGACTTCTCCTGGGGCGATCGTCAGCACCGACGGAGCGCATGGGGTATTTCCATTTTAGGTATGCCGGGACTTTCCAACTTATTCACGCTCAACGGGATGACTTACACCGACCTGGGATTCAATACGAACGCGAGGGGCGCCACCAATCTTTGGCTGGGTCTCAACGCGGTTGAGGAAGCTACCATCGTCAGCAATGGATATTCGGGGCGGTCCGGAACTTTGGCCGGCGCCGAGGTGAATTACATCACCAAGTCGGGCGGCAATGCATTTCACGGGAACGCCTTGTATTTCTGGAACGGGAGCACGCTGAACGCGAACGACTGGTTTAATAACGCAAACGGAACGAAACGCCCGCGCGATAACGCAAACCAGTGGGCGGCCTCGATCGGCGGCCCCATCAGAAAGGACAAGCTGTTCTTTTTTGCCGATACCGAAGGGCTGCAGTTACTCATTCCTATTACGCAACCAGTGGTGCTGCCGAGCACTGCCTTTGAGGCCGCAACGATCGCCAACATCGACGCGAAGTTCGGGGCAACGTCCGCTTCGGATGCGTTCTACAGGCAGATATTCTCGCTCTATGACCACGCTCCGGGTGCCAGCAGAGCGAGTCCCGGCAGCTTTGCGGATCCACTCGGTTGCACGCAGCAGTTTACCGGTCCTAACGGCCTGGGCACGACTGTGCCCTGTGCTGTGCACTATCAAACAACGCTGGGCCGTCCGGATAATGACAAGCTGTTTTCCGGGCGCGTGGATTGGCATGCGCGGCCGGGGGACGGCTTGTTTCTTGGCGTGGCCTACAGCCGCGGCTTACAGAATGAGAATGCGGACCCGATTAGTTCGCTGTTTGACTTCGGCGGCCTGCAAACCTGGTGGCAGGGGCAAATGGGTGAAACCCACAATTTCGGAAGCGCGGCCGTGAACCAGCTGGTCGTGGCCGGCTGGCAAAACGGTGCTACGTACGGATTGGCAAATCCTACTGCAGCCATGGCTGCCCTGCCCGCCGCCCTGAATTGGTATGCCGCTACTACCTTCACCCTCCTTGGGACTGACCAGTTTTTGCCATCTCGATACATCGACGCGCAGTATGAGGCCTCGGATGACCTGGTGAAAACCTGGGGGAGCCACGCACTGGGAGCCGGTTTCAGCCTGCTTCGCCGCTACGTGCGCAGCCAAAATGCACCGGACGAAGGGACGCTCGCGCCTTTGAGCTTAAATGCGTTTTATCAGGGGGGCTACGATCCGGGAACAGGCGACACCACGATTCTCTATCAGGGATTTAACTCGCTGTACGTGCAGCACATTTCGCATTACATTCTTGGTCTGTATGTGCAGGACCAAATCCATGCGCGGCCTAATCTAACGATAGCGGTGGCTCTGCGGAACGAGCATCCATCCAACCCCGTATGTCGAGAACGCTGCTTCGCACGTCTCGCCGGTTCCTTCGCGTCGGTAAGCCATGACCCGGACCAACCCTACAACGAGGCTATTCTCAGCAATCTAAAAGGCGCGTTCGACCATCTGAATAGCCTGCTCTGGGGGCCGCGTCTGAGTTTCGCGTGGCAGCCACTGGGCATTAGGCGGAATACGGTGGTTCGCGGCGGAGTGGGTGTTTTCTATGACCCGCTGCCCAACTACATAGTCAACGGGCTCACTGAAAATCCGCCGCTTCTCAATGAGCTCTACGCGGATGATGACAACCTTGCCCCACAGGAAACAACCAGCCTCTTCAAAAATATCGCGGCTTCGAATGCAGCCCTGCAGCGCGGTTTTGCAGCAGGTGAAACTGTTTCCCAAATCGAGGCCCAGGTGCCTGGCTTTTCTGTTCCGCGCCTGCAAAACCCGGACGCATTGCTCAAATCGCCGCGGTATCAAAAGTGGAGCCTGGAAGTGGAGCAGGCCCTGGGACAGGACACTTCTCTCACCGTCGCCTATTTCGGAAATCACGGCATCCACGAGTTACTAGCGAATCTGTCGGCCAATGCTTTCGGCTTCGGCGGATTACCGGCCGCGCAATGCGGCAGTCCGGTTGTGCCGCCTTGTGCGGATGCGCGGTTCGGCGAAGTTCTTGAGGCGATGACGGCGGGGGTCTCGAATTACAACGGTCTCGTGCTGTCATTTGAGCATCGGTTTACCGGCTGGAGCCAGGGAGTGATACAGGCCAACTACACCTTCGGGCATGCATTTGACGAGGTGTCGAATGGCGGGGTGTCTTCCTTTACATTCGGGAGCTCTTTGTTTCCGCAGGATGCGAGCAATCTTCGTGGAAGTTATGGACCAGCGGAGTACGACACAAGGCACTCGTTCAACGCCAACTACGTTTGGATTTTGCCGGTGACTGGATGGATGCGGCGTGGACCAGGGAGATTGATGAAGGGGTGGCAGATTTCCGGAACCATCTTTGCGCACACCGGGCTCCCTTATACGGTGTTCGACAACTTGCAGAGTGCAATTCTACAGGCCAACAACTCTTATGGACCGATATATGCGGTGCCGACGGGTCCCATTGCGTACGCCGGGGCCTGCGGAAGGGGGGCGGCTGCTCCGCTGTCTCCCCATCCTTGCCTGACGGCACAGGTGTTGGCGAATGGGAATCCCAATCCGGATGCGCTGTTCGTTCAGGCGACCTGCGAAACCGGGTTCAACACCGGGAACCTTCCCAGTCAGTCGAACTATTGCGGCGGAAGTGCCGTAACGTTTGCGCAGGGCCGTAATCGCTTTCGGGGTCCGAGCTACTTTAATACTGATTTCGGTTTGCTGAAGAATACAGAAATACCGGGTTGGGAGAAGGCTCGGCTGGGATTGGGTTTGCAGTTTTTTAATTTCTTTAACCACGCGAATTTCGGATTTCCTGACAACAATATTGCTGACCCGGAGTTTGGCCGGATCACTTATACGGAAAGTCCGCCGACGAGCATTCTCGGCCAAGGCCTGGGGGGCGACGCTTCCCCGCGGAATATTCAGATATTTGGCCTGTTGAGATTCTAGCGTGAAGGGGAGCTGGCGGCCCACGATAGTTTCTACGAAGACATGGCGGTGAAGTTTGTCGATAATCTTCTTTGGATCGCTCGCGCATGAATCAGACCGGGGGGCGGGGTATGTGGGACGAGGAGGATGGGTTCTACTATGACGTCCTTCCCTACCCGATGGTAGCGCGCCCAGTGAACCGCAAACGGATACCCAAGTCTGTTCTGAAGCTCCCGGATCTCGATCCATCCTGTATGTCCGTCACTCGCCCGGAACACGGACAGTTGGGGTTTCTCTGTTTGGATTGGTCAATGAGCGCATCGGCAATTTAGCGTCTGCCAGCTTGTCGCCTGCTCATAGGCATGAACGATGCGGAACAGCGTCGCTCACCCAGTTCGAGGCCGGTGAACTTGATGCTGTAGGGGACACAGTCGGTCGCGAACCCACAGGGCAGACCAATCGCCGCCCCCTCTCTTGACCGTCAAAGGTCCGTCAAGAGCTTGAAAGCGAGCACAACTTGGAAGACAGTTGGTTCAGGCAAAAGAACGGGTTGGCAAGCAAGAGCATCGCGGGCCCGAACGCGGAAGCATGCCGTCGAGGACCGTCATGAAGTCTGCATCTCTATCTATCGGGCTTTTTTTAGCACTCGCATTTCCACCGGCTTGCGAAAGTTTCGTGGACATCCATGATAGGTAGAAGTCAAGGGGAAACGGAGATTCCCCTTGACTCGGCGGAATAGGTTCTCCGAGCCGGCGGATAGTTAGTGTTGCGAACTGTCCTCGATCCCTTAGCAAGACCAACGCAATGGCAGCGTGGCCAGACATCCATTTGCGGGAACAACGCTGACTAGGCGCCGTCCACGAAGATTGAGTTATAGTAAACCGGCCGACCTTGAAACAGACGGTAGGGTGTATTGGGAACCGAAGTTCCCATGCACAGTCCACGAAACGCAAGGACCGGCCGGTGGGTCGCTGACAGATCGAACATAGAAAACTCTGGTAGGCTGAGTGGATCGAGGAAGCGGAAGCAGGCTCTGCTGGAGAGCAACCTGCCAGGAATACTCGGTCCGACTCATCCCACCGATGTGTCCTCAGGGGAATCTGCGACGCCAGATTCCCCTTTGTGTTGCGCCAAACAGAGTGACCATCGGGGGAAAGATCGGCATGCCTTAGAAAACTCGCAAGGACATGTTCGGTCTTCACGAATCTGACGGTAAGAGCGTAAGCCGGCGGTGTGTTTCGCTTTAAGCCGCCGGTGCTAAAGCAACTGCCTTTTTGCTCTTTCTCGCTGGCTTCTTCTTTGCCGTGGTGCTTGCCGGCGGTGGCGGGGTGTGTACCTGAAAGGTATGACCACTCTTGTCCACAGCGAGCAGGTACGCCACGAGTTTTCGCGCCACTTGCAAGGTCGCTCGATTGGCATGTCCGCGCTCCAATGCGCGGGCATGCACTGCCGCCAGTTGCGGGTTCCAGAGCGGCGCCAGTTTGGCGGCCTCGATCAACACCGGCTGCAGCCAGGCATTGCGCTGCTTGGAAATCGGACCACGTTGCTGTTTGCCGGCAGAAGAGCGGAAGGCTGCGCTTAAGCCGCAGTAGCTGACTGCGTCGGCGATGGAGGCGAAGCGGTGCGGGTCGGCGATCTCCAGAGCCCAGGTCAGAGCCGTGATAGGGCCAACCGCGCGGATACTCATCAGCCGCTCGACCCGTTGTCCCAAGGCAGGTTCTGATAGCAGCCTTTTGACGAGCTGCTTCTGGGTAGACTGAAACATCTCCATGGAGCCGCGACTCATGCGGAGTAAGTCTTTGACCGATTCTGGTACTTCCTCGAGGCTCTTCATCAGATCGGAGAAATATTTCTTCTGGTGCAGCTTCCGCTTGTTGAATGCGGTGCCGCTCTCCATCAGCAGACCCGCCATCTTGTTCTGCATGCGCACCGATTGCTGGACCACCAGGTTGCGATAACGGAGCAGACGTCGCAGATCTCGTAACTGTGGCGATAATACATAGCAGGCAGGAAGCAGGTTGCAACGCAGCAAATCGGTAATCGTACGTGCATCGATCTGATCGCTTTTGTTCTTGCCCGCGGTAATGGCCTTCATCTTGGCCGGATGGCCCATGGAAAGCTCCTGGGCAAAAGGCTTGAGCGTGTCGTAAATCCAGGCACTGAAGAGCGTGGCTTCCATGGCGCCATGCCAGGCTTGTTTCCGACCCGCCGCCCAACGCCGCAACACCGTACGATCCGCTTCCAGTCTGCCTTCTTCCACAATCTGGCCGTCTGCCGTCTTTACGCAAAAACTGATGGTTTTCTTGTGAACGTCGAATCCGATATAGTGAATAGCATTCATGGGGTTCTCCTAATCGAGATTTCTGAGCCGGCTGCTTCGAACAGCCGGTCTCAGCAGTGTAATCTTGAGGAGAACCCTTTCTCATTGGGTAGCAATCCCTTCTTCCAACACCTATACATTCAAACAGACCGGAACTGGCACTTTGGGGAACAGGGTCAGTCTAAGTTTCAAAGATGAGTTCGCTTTCGTGAAAGTGACAGGTCTGTCCACGAAACTGCCTGGCTGGAGGAGTGGTAAATGTCTTCGTGGCGGCAGGTGCTTCTCGGCCACTCCAAGCTCGAACACTCAACCGTCTATCTGCACCTGTCACGGCGCCACCTGCAGGCGATTCCTAGCCCGCTCGAGGCGATCGAAGTGTCACGCCCGGTACTGATCCTGCGATCACTTCCGGATCGCCCGTGATCCGCGCAGATTTAAGGGCTGTTCGGGAGCGATCTGGCAGACTCCACGCGGATTCTGCTTCGGCGTTGCAAAGCGTCCGTTGTTGCATCTAGACGACATCTTGTACAGTCGACGCATGGCGCTCAAACGTATGGATAACGTAGGAATCGTCGTCGATGACCTCGGAGAGACTATTGATTTCTTCCGAGAGCTCGGCCTTGAGCTAGAAGGGCGGGCCACGATCGAAGGAGAATGGGCAGGACGTGTCACCGGACTTGCCGACCAGCGGGTCGAGATTGCCATGATGCGCACACCGGACGGCCACAGCCGTCTCGAGCTCTCCCGCTTCCTCACGCCGCCTGTCGTCGCGGATCACCGCAACGCCCCAGTGAACGCTTTAGGCTACCTCCGCGTCATGTTCGCCGTGGACGACATCGACGAGACGCTTGCCAGGCTTCGCAAGCGCGGCGCACAGCTCGTAGGCGAAGTAGTCCGGTATCAGGATTCGTATCGGCTTTGCTACATCCGCGGGCCTGAAGGGCTTCTCATCGGACTCGCCTAGGAACTCAACTGAGCGCGATGGGACTCGGCTATTCGAAAGTTGAACCGGTCGTTCGCGAAGCGTTCCCAGTTTCGTCCACGCTCCTAAAACGGGTCATCAATGGAGTCGAACAGACCTTTGCCGCACTGCCGCCTCAGGATATTCAAATCGGGAAGCGCTGGGTCGGGCACGTCCCATTCGTAATTCCGAAGAACTCAGTCGGTGGTGGACCAATTACTCGGGAAGACGGCCTTCTCCCAACCATCGCATTTGAGCGCGTATTCATCAGTTGCTCCGCTGGATATGTGACTCTCGAACCTTGGGAACAGTAGGTGGCTCGTTCGTCCTGCTATGCGGAAATCTGAAGTCGACGTGATCCCCCCGCCCCCGCAACCCAGGTTGTCGCCTATCCGGACAGAAACGGAAATCTGCTCCACTCGGCTCCTTGAATACGGTTTGAAAAGCGATCGGCTGTTGCTAACAGGGGAAAGCACTCATCCAGGCCGGCTAAGGGTCAACTCGCGGGGTCCGGTCGAGTTGTCGCCAACCCGGACATTACACCGGTTTTGGGGTGACTTCCGGATGGGCGATGATGCGCTCGAAACTCCGGATTCCGCTTCGATGAGCAAATGGCTGATCCGCCGGTCGACAACCTAAATCCTAGTAACGGGCCCGACCATAGTTCTATAAATGAAGGCAATGCCATGAAGAAGCAAGCAAACAATCCCCTCAACCGCAAGCTAAGTGAGTCCGACGAAACGGCCTCCAATCCCACCGGCGCAGTCTCTGGAGAGTTTGTCACCGAGACGTTCGAGTACGACGGTGGACGGCAGGTCACGGTGTACGTTCCACCGGACCCGCCCGAAGCAATCGTCTTCGCCTGTGACGGTCAGAGAATCTCGAAGTGGGGCCGGTTGCTCGAAAATGCAGACGCACGGTCCACAATGATCGTCGGTGTACATGGGCCGACCGAAGAGACGCTGCGGCTCCATGAGTACTCACCAGGCTTTGAGCCGGAGCGGTTCGCGGCACACGAGAAGTTCTTCGTGAAGGACGTTCGCCGATGGACGGAGTCGTGGTTTGGCGTTTCGCTGCCCGGTGAACGTACCGCAGTGTTCGGCGCCTCGGCGGGTGGAGAGCTGGCCCTCGCTCTTGGGCTTCGGCATCCACATGTCTACGGTGCGGTCTTCTGCGCCTCGCCTGGCGGCGGTTACAAGCCGCCTGGCGCTATGCCGAGACCGCTTCCGCGCACATACCTTGTCGCTGGCACAGAGGAGCCGTTCTTCCTCGCGAACGCAAGGAGATGGGCGGACGCGCTGCGCGACGCAGGTGCGGATGTCGTCATGAATGAGCGAGCCGGATCGCACGGTGGCGCATTCTGGCGAGAAGAGTTCCCGCTAATGGTGGCGTGGGCATTCGGACGATGATGCATCGTGGTCTACTCTTTACTAGACGGGTTAGGGAAGGATAGGCGGTGATTCTCCCGGAGCCACGAAACGTGTGATTCCATGGTGGGAAAGGCCCGCCAACGGGAAGGAATCCTCGTCAGGCGAGCGGATAATATGTTCGAGGAGTTTCCGGATGCGCACGACACTTGTATGCTGCCTCCTGCTCAATCTAGCTGTCATCTTGGCTAGTGGTGCCTTGTTGCAGTGGTTTCCATCTCAACAGGGATTCACGGTGACGACCCCGCATGCGACTCATTTCATCAGCGGGGACATCTTCCTCAGCGCAGCGTTGCTATGCCTCGTGGACAGCGCCCTTGGGATCTATCTGGCTTGGTGGCTTTTGCACCCGCGTTGATATGTGTTCGAATTATGCGCCAGCGTTCACCGTGTTCCTGGCTACTCGGCCCGGAGCGCCTCTATGGGATCGAGCCGCGCTGCGCGTACAGCGGGCAAAAGGGAGGCCGCACTCGCAACGGAAACAAGCGCCGCCACCGAAGCGAGCAGCACCCACGGGTCGCGCGTTGAAGTGCCGTAGAGGAAGCTCGCCAAAGCGCGAGAGGCCAACAGTGCGATGATGAGCCCCAGCAGCGACCCGCCTGCGGCAATCCAAGCGTTTTCCCGAAAGATCAGGCTCACCACCTGTTGCCGGCTGGCCCCAAGCGCAATGCGAATTCCAATCTCGCTGGTGCGGCGCGCCGTTACATAGGCCAGCGTGCCGTAGAGGCCGATGGCCGTTACGAGCAAAGCGCAGGCGGCAAAGAACACCGCAAGCATCGCCATCATGCGCTCGGAACTGATCGATGCGTCGAGGTCGCTCCCCATCGTCATAGTCACTGGCGCCGGAATATCGGGCGCCATCTTCGCGGCCAGCGCGCGTGCGGCCGGGTAGAACGGCGTCACTGAACCCTCGAGGCGAACCACAGCCGTGTACGAGGGCTTCTTGTCTTCGTTCTGCATGATTGGGATGTAAGCCTCAGCGTGCGCGTCTTCACGGATGGATGCGTACCGGATGTCGCCGACGACGGCAACAACTTCATACCTCACCTTGTCGTCCTGGACGAATTGTCCAACGGCATTGCGGCCAGGGAACAGCTGTTTTGCTGCCGCCTGACTTAGAATGATCTTGCGACCGGATGAGAGCGTGTCATTCCACTGAAAGTCTCGGCCGGCAAGCAATGGAATGCGAAGCGTTCGGAAATATGCGGGCGCAACTTCGTTCATATAAGGCTCGATCCCGCCGCCGCTCGCGGGCGTGTGAAAATCCGCGGTCCAGAGGCTGCCGCTCATCGGCGTGACGGAAGCAAAGCTCAGGTCCTTCACTCCCGGTTGATGGCTGACCGCGTCGCCAAAAGCGCGATACCAGCGGACGAGCGCATCGCCATCCAGCGCTTGCTTGCTCATGTTCAGGTCGAGATTCACAACCCCTTTGGGGTCGAAGCCGAGGCCGGTGCGATAGAGGCGTGCAAGGCTTGTGGCCAACAGCCCCGCGCCCACAACGAGGATGAGTGCCAGCGCGACCTCAAAGCCCATAAAAATCCTGGGCAACATGCGGCTCTCATGCGCCGAAATTGCTCGCGCGCCCGACTTGATTCGCTCGTTCAGGCCTTTCGACGTGGAACGCAGCGCCGGGATGAGCCCGGTGAGAACTGTCGCCGCAACTGCGGTCAGCGCGACAAACACAAAGACGCGCAGGTCGAGCGTTGTATCCAGCCTTGCAGTCCGGTTGTTCCCAACACAAATGCAGCCAACGAATGGCTGACGATCGGCGCCGCGATGAGGCTCGCTGCCGTTCCCAGCGACGCAACGAGAAGGCTCTCCACCATGAGCTGCTTGATAAGCCGGTTTCGCGTAGCGCCGATGGCGAGGCGTGTAGCCAATTCGCGTTCCCGAGCGGCCGAGCGCGCCATCAACAGGCTGGCCAGATTCAGGCAGGCTAGCAGCAGCATGGCTGCGCAAAGTGAGAAAACAGCGACAAGAGGCTTGATGAAGACCGAGCGCAGATAAGAGTAGCCGTTCGATCCCGGCTCAGCGGCGATTTGAAAATGACGATCTCGTGCAACACTAATCCATTTCGCATCCGGAATGGATTCATCGAGGACCGAATTCGTGGCCGCTTTCAGAGCAGCGTTGGCTTCTTGTAACGAGACGCCAGGATTGCGCCGGGCGATCACTCTCATCCACGTCGAATGGTACCCGCTTGCAATGTTGTTATAAGGGGCGTCGATGACCGGCTCGGCCCACAAAGGCGCATAGATTTCGGGCCGGCGCGTTGCGTCGGCTCCAATGAACTGCTTCGGCATGACGCCCACCACTGTGAACGGTGCATTGGAAATGGTAAGTTGGCGACCGACTATATCGGGCGCCCGGTTGAACCAGGTCCGCCAGAAATCTTCGCCGATGACGACGGCGAATCCCGCCGAGCCACCGCCTGGTTGATCGTCCTGTGGCGTCAGATAGCGGCCTAGCAGCGGTGGTGTTTCCATAGCTTGAAAGAAATGGCCGCTGACCAGCCCGCCAGGCACTTCCACATTCCCCGATCCGCTGCGCACCTGAAATACATTACCGCTGAATCCGGCAACTGACTGGAACGCTTCGTGCCGTTTCTCCAGAGCACGAAACACAGGTGCGCTGAAGCTGTAGTTCGGGCCTGCGTCATGGGACCAGCTCCACTGGACCAGGGCGAGTTCCTCGCCATGCGGTACAGGCAGTGGCCGCAGCAGAAGCGCGTTCATGAGCGAGAAAACTGCCGTGTTTGCGCCAAGGCCCAGCGCGAGCGTCAGAATAGCGGTCATCGCGAAGCCGGGCGCTCGCACCAGTGTTCTGGCGGCGTATCTCAGGTCACGCCAGAGGTCTTCGACTGCCCTGATGGTGTTCTGTTGCCACAGGCTCTCTCGAACGCTTTGAGGATTGCCGAGCTTTATTATGGCCTGGCGTCGCGCTTCGTCCTTCGACATGCCACGCGCCATGTTCTCGGCGATCTCCTCATCCAAATAGAGATCGATTTCCTGCAGCAACTCGGCATCCGCCTGTCGCCGGCGAAAGAACCTGAACCACTTCATACGATACCTCCATCTGCCTGAGTCTTTCCGCCCATGACCAAGCCAATGGCGCGATCCATCTGCCACCAGCGGTTCGTTTCGCGGACAAGTTGCTTTTTCCCGCGATGGTCAGCCGGTAGAACTTCGCCTTGCGATTGTTCTCACTCGCACCCCAGTAAGACGTCACCCAGCCACGATCCTCCAACCGATGGAGTGCCGGATACAGTGTCCCCTGCTCCACCTCCAGGACATGCTCCGAGGTCCGCTCGATCACCTTGGCGATGGTGTGTCCATGAGCATCCCCTGTAGCCAGGGTCCGCAGCACCATCATGTCGAGCGTCCCCTTCAGCATCTCTCCACCCGACTGCTCTGTCTTTCCCACGAGTGCCCCTCCACTAGAAGTTCTATGCAAGATTAGCGTATACCACTCGAAGTTCCATGGGAAGGACGGGACGAAGACCAGGTCAAGTGGTGACAGCCCAATGCGCTCACCGAGCCAGGCTATCGAGGAATTTGCCGGGTTCCGAGAGTGTTGTCGCCAACCCGGACATTACACCGGTTCTGGGGTAACTTCCGGGTGGGCGGTAAATCAACCGGAACCCTCAACGCGAGCAGGGACGAAGCCTCACAACCAGTGGCGGCGGTGGTGAGGAATGGGGATCTCGACGCCGGTCGAAACACTAAATGCTTTTTAGAATCGCAGAAATTTATGCTTCAAGCATTGCTCAAGCAATGCTTGGCGATGCCGATTCATAACTCACAATCAGAATCAGAATTAAAGTCACCGTTACACAGCAACAGCACCGCGCAAACCAGCTCTCAAGCAATACCGCGCTTATCGCGCAGTATTTCCGGGACCCTTACCGCGCATACCGCGCTTATCGCGCAGCTTTTCCGGACGGAACCCACGATCATTTGTTAAAAACGAGATGGCGTGTGAAGAGGCCGAATCCCTGGGTTGCAAGCATATACAGACACCAGAGAAAAAGAAGAGTCATCAGGACGAGTTCCCGCCAGGCTTTGCCCGGGTTTGCCTGGACGGAATAGGAGAGCATCTTGAGCGCTGTGATGGGAGGCGCAGGAGATTTCTCCGGCGGCAGCGGATCGGAAAAGCGGTGGAAGTAGACCTGGATGATGGTCATGCCGACCAGGAGGCCGGTGGTAAAACTAACGTATTCCACTCCACCTGCGAACAAAAGGCCGAGAAAGATCAGCATCAGGATCAGGATGCCGTTGTCAAAAACTTTGACCACGGCGCCGCCGCCCTTTACGTAGACGGTGTCGAGGCCTTTCATCTTGGTTGCTTCATCCCTGAAGAAAAATTCGAAGAACTTCAGCAGGGCATAGAGGATATATACCGTCAGCAGGACTTTCAGCGTGAACGAGTTCATGAGAGGCTCCTTTCCACAGCCTTCTCGACTAGGAGTTAGTCTTTGGTTTCGTTGATGGACAAGGGGGCGCGTTGGCGAAGACGTCTTCGGCCCATGCGTAGACCTGGTCCGCAGCCTGTATCCGTGCGGCACGGGACTTGTTGTCGCCCAGCAGGGCGAGCCCTTCTCGCGTGATTGCCCGAAAGGACGCCATGCTGGCGATGCGACGACGCACCACCATCTCCCAGGCGTCGCCATCGATGCGATAGTAGATGGTTCGCTGGCCGGGTCGAGACACGGCATGCACCAGGCCGATCGCAATGAGGAGACGCATGCTCGTGGTGAGCGATGCCCGGCTCGCGCCAATGGCTGTTGCGATCTCTCCCGCCGACTGTTCAGGAGAATCACAGATCATCAACCAGCCGACGATGCGGCCGGTAATCGCAGGCAGCCCGCTTTGCTCTGACCAAAAGACCGCCACGCGCTCAACCCAGCGAACGATCTTCTCCGCGTCAGGATTAGCTGCCCTTTTGCCTTTGTTCACAGTTCGCTTCATAATAGTAATTACAGTGTATACTGAAATTACTAGCAACATGAACTCGGATCACCGTCATTGTCAATGGCTGACAAAAATTCCGTCCAATTGGACGCTCCTGGAAGAGGTAGCGCGTATCAGTCCCGGAGAGCCTGCCCTGAGCTTGTCGAACGGGGACGAAACAACCTGTAGCCCGGCACGGGAGTGCCGGGGATGAAAAGGTTTATGAGGTGAGTCCCGAAGAGCTGCCTGAGCTTGTCGAACGGGGACGACACAAAAATAGGATTTGATTCGCGGAACGGGGTGAAGCAGGAAGGGCTTCTAATTACGCTGACTGCTCCCATCGGAAGACCGCGGAACCGAAACAACTCCTTTTTTCGGACGTTCCCCCTGTTCGGCAAACTGACGAGCCTTGCCTTCAGAGATCTTTTCAAAATGCCGTCTCAGGTAGTTGTGCAGTGTTTCTTCCGTCTTGATTGCGACCATTTCAATCACCAAATTCTAAGAGGTTCTAAGATCTCATGTAGGGATGGAACAGCGATTCTCCTCGTCCCTCTGATTGAGTCTTTCCCCCGAAAGACTCAATCAAACTTTCTCAGAGAATCGCCGCTTGTTGATGAGCTTACTGTTTCTGGCAAAAATCGCCATAGTTCTTGGGTGACAGGCGGAAGTATCCTAGTTGTATCCCAAAGCTTGGATTTCGCTAACCAACGAACGTTTGTGGGATGTTTGCCGCAGCAGAGCACGCTTCCAGGTACGCGTTTACAAGGTAGGTGAGTTCCTCTCGCAGGGTGTTCAATTCCCTCTCGGGCGTACTGGACTCGAGCAGTCTTTGGCTCACTCCGAACATCGCACTCTGCAGCATCGAAGCCACTACCTGCGGATCTTTGCTGAGCGGTTCCCGGGCACTGGCCAATAAGCCAACAATCGCCCGGTTAGCCCGTACTCTTAGCCGCTGAACGATCTTCGCTCCGTCCAGGTCGGAGCTGACCGCATACAGAGCCACACTTGCTTTTGGGTCCTTCATCTTGGCGTCGAGAAAGGCGTTGATCAACGCCGGCGCCATTTGCTTGAGCGAATTCCCTTTCTGCTCGCGGCAGACTCGCTCCACTGCCTCTGCAACATTATCCAGGTGACGCTTCAAGACCGCTTGTAGCAAAGCGCTTTTGTTAGGAAAATATTGATAGAGGGTTCCCACCGAAACACCGGCTCGCAATGCCACCCTGGTGGTAGTCAACCGTTCCTTGCCCACGTTAAGCAAAACCTGAATCGTCGCTTCGAGAATAGCGTCCACGCTGGCTGCTGAACGTGCCTGGACCGGCGATTTACGGGGCTCCAAAACCAAATCCGAACGCGGCGGCAAATGCGAACTCCTATCTGAAGCTTTCTTCATCTAATCACAAGCAAGCAGTTTGAGGAGCGAAAGAATGGCGAAACAACTAAATCTAGGCGGCACCTTCACCTTTTCAGGAACTTCCATCAACGTGCACCGGATGGGGTATGGCGCTATGCAACTGGCGGGTCCACAGGTTTTTGGGCCGCCCGCAGATGTTGACCGTGCCGTGGCGGTTCTCAGGGAAGCAGTTGACTCGGGCATAGACCACATTGATACCAGCGACTTTTATGGTCCCCATGTGACCAATCAGATTATCAAGCAGGCCCTCTACCCTTACCCCGACGGCCTGGTGATTGTCACCAAAGTGGGCGCTCGCCGGGGTGCTGACAAGTCCTGGCTCCATGCTCTTTCCCGGCAGGAGCTGATCGATGCGGTGCACGACAACCTTCGCAACTTGTCACTCGACAAAATTGATGTCGTCAACCTGAGGGTCGGAGGCGTGATGGGGCCAACGGAAGGATCGCTTGAAGAGCCCATGACCGTGCTGGCCGAACTGCAACGCCAGGGACTGATTCGCCATATCGGTCTCAGCAACGTCACCCCGCAGCAGTTGGCTGAGAGTCAGAGGATTGCGCCGATCGTCTGTGTGCAGAATCTGTACAACGTGGCCCATCGGACCGACGATGGCTTCATCGATGATCTGGCAAAGCAAGGCATCTCGTATGTGCCGTTCTTTCCCTTGGGAGGATTCACGCCGCTACAGTCATCGGTTCTCAACGCAACAGCAGCGACTCTTCAGGCCACTCCCATGCAAGTGGCGCTTGCCTGGCTTCTTCACCGCTCGGCGAACATCCTTTTGATCCCGGGAACGTCTTCCCCAGAACATCTCCGCGAGAACCTCGCGGCGGCGGCGCTCCAACTTTCTCCGCAGGCGATGGCGGATCTCGATTCGATCGCCACTGTCGCTAAGCCGTGACGGGTCGACCGGAGAAAATGAAATTTACGCGGACGAACATTGAGTGGGTGGCCCAGGTCTCGCTTTTGAGACCTGGGTGTTCCGGCCCACTTTAAGGTTTGCGGTAGGTCACTGTTCCCTGCACCATGACCTGCTCTACATGGCTGGTGTACTCAAACGGGTCGCCGTCGAAAACGACTACATCCGCATCCTTGCCTTTGCTGAGTGAACCAACCCGATCGTCGATGCCCAGGATCTTTGCCGGGGAGATGGTGATCGCGCGTAACGCCCCTTCCATGCCCAGCCCGTTAGCCGCCGCCACGGCTGCTTCAAACAACAGCACCCGGGTCTTTGGAACATAGGCGACATAGCCGGTCATGATGGCAACGGGTATGCCCGCCTGCTGCAGCAACGCGGCATTCTCGTAAGTCGCGTTCGCGGTTTCCATACTTTCGACAGGCTGCATGACTGCCCCCACCAGGCAGGGAACCCCAGCCTGCTTGATCTTGTCCCGGATCAGATAGCCCTCCGTCACCGAAGCCAACATGTACTTGAGGTGAAACTCAGTCCCGATGCGGATCGCGGTGTCGATGTCATCCGCCCGGTAGGCGTTGAAGATGGCCGGAGTCTTGCCTGAGACAACGTCTGCCAGCGCTGCGGACTTGGGCTCGATCGTGGGCTGCTTCGAGAGATCACTTCCTTCTTGCTTCCACTTGTCCAGCTTGTCCTGGTATTGCCTGGCTTGCAGCAGAGCCTCGCGGATCATCTCTGCTGTCTTCATGCGCGTGACCGGCGCCTTGTGGCTCGCACCATAGGTCTGCTTGGGCGACTCGCCTAAATTGAAAACCATCCCCGAGTTCAGACGGACGATCAGTTGATCCGCTGTGCGAAAAGGGGGACAGCGGGCCCTGCGGTCTTAAAGATACCGGCACGGCCGGCAATCGGATTAGCCGGGCCCGGTGTGACCTGCAGGGTCGTAACGCCGTACGTATTCACGTATTGGTAGAGCTTGTCCTCCGGGTTGAGGCTGTCGCGCACGCTTACGTCGGCGGTGTTGGGGTCGGTTGCCTCGTCCTGATCCTGGTCGGCGGGGATGTTGTAGGCGCCGGCCACACCCGCGGTCGTGTCCGCGTCCACCAGTCCCGGCGTCACGTACGCTCCATGAATAACCTGAAAGCCCGCGGGTGGCTGCATGTTTGCACCCTGGCGTATGTCGTCGATCTTGCCATCGCGCAAGAGCACCATGCCGGGGCCACCCTGTGGGCCCGCATCCATGGTGTAGAGGTGCTCGGCGACCAGGGCAACATTTTGCGCCCCCAGCGAAAACGGAAACGTTACGGTTACTAACAGCGCGAACCGCGGGAAGCGCATGCTCATTGTGCACCTCCGGTCTGTTGCGGATAGCGGCCAACCACCCCGAAACCGCCTGTGGCATAGCGCAAATCGGCTGGATTGTTCCGGTCGAAGACCTTCTCTCCTTCAATCCAGGTTTCGATGACGTGTGTGTACACGCTCAGTGGAGCACCACTGAGCACGATGAAATCCGCATCCTTGCCCACTTCAAGGCTACCGACCCGGCTCTGCAGGTCGAGCATTTCCGCAGGATAGATGGTGAGCCCTTTGAGTGCTGCATCTTCGCTCATACCGCCGCGAACACCCAGGGCTGCTGACCGCAGCAACAGCCGGGAGTTGGTAATGGGATCGTCGGTGTTGAACGCTACCTTCACTCCGGCCTTCTCCAGGCGTGCCGGACAGCTGATGCTGAAGTTGATCGTCTCCGGCTTGCCACCGGGCGAGTCAATCATGGTGAAGCTCACACCGATGTGCCGTTTGGCCAGCTCATCGGCTACCTCGCATGACTCAGTTCCGTGATGCACCACGACGCGATAGTGAAACTCATCCGACAGGCGAAGCACTGTCATCACATCGTCGGCCCGGTGGGTATGGTTGTGCACGATGCGCTTGCCGTTGAGAACCTGAACTACGGCATCGAGTCCCAGGTCGTGATCCGGTTCCTTGGCATTTTTGTCTTTGGCCGCGACCGCCTTGGCGTAGGCATCCCACTTGTCTTTATATTGTTGCGCCTTCACGAAAATTCCCCGCGCCAGGGCCGCTTCTTCCATGCGTGTCATGGGAGCCTGGCCGCGCGTTCCATAGCCCTTAGGATTGGTCCCATTGGCCATCTTCATGCCGCCGAGGGTGCCGGGGATCAGCATCTGCTCCATGGTGGTACCGCGCAATTTGACGTACGCGGTCTGCCCGCCCATCACGTTGCCGCTGCCCGGCATGATGTTGGCCGTGGTGATCCCGCCGGACGTGGCCATGCGGATATTCGGATCAGCGGGATCGATAGCGTCGAGCGCCCGCAACCCCGGCTGAACCGGGCCGCTGCCTTCGTTGGCGTCCTGTGAATCGGAGACGGTCGGATTGCCAACGATGCCGATGTGAGAGTGGGAGTCGACGATACCAGGCATGATGACTTTGCCGGTCGCGTCCTGAATCCTGGCTCCCGCGGGTATCTGCACCTTCCCTGCTTCGCCCACCGCAACGATCTTGCCGCCCTTGATGACTAAGACACCTTGGGCAATCGGCGGTGCCGTAATAGGCAGGATCCGGGCGCCCTGCACCACCAGCACGTTCTCATCGTGAGCGCTCTGGGCGGCAGCCACAGAGACAAAAAAGGCAAGCAAGCCTCCCCAGAGCAACAACTTCTTCCGCATCCGCAAACATCCTTGTTTTGGTTGCCCGAGTATACATTGCTGCGGGCGCGCCTGGTCATTTAGCCGGGGCACTCACGTCCTCGCCCAGCAAATATTCGCGCACAAACATGACCGTAGCGTAAAAAAGAAAATCCTGATTCTTCTTCTTGGCGTAGCCGTGGCCTTCGTCGTTCGCCATCAGGAACCACGGGGTGATTCCGTTATCCTTCAGCTTGTCGACCATCTGGCGGGACTCGGTCCAGGGCACACGCGGATCGTTTTTGCCCACTGCGGCAAACACCGGCTTCCTGATCTTCTCCGAATTATTCAGCGGCGCAGTCTTTTCCAGGTACTCGCGCATCTTGGGATCGCGCTCATCGCCGTATTCCACACGCCTCAGGTCGCGGCGATAACCCTCCGTGTGCTCCAGAAAAGTCACCAGGTTCGAGGGGCCAACGATCGGCAGCGAGCAGCAAATCTTATCGTTGTATTCGTACGCGACTGCCCAGGTCATATAACCGCCATAGCTGCCGCCCGTGATCATGATCTTGCCGCGCATCGAGTTCAGGGTTCTGCTTGATCCAATCAAGCAGCGACCCGATGTCTTTGTGCGTGTGATCGCGATTCATTCCGTTATCAAGCTTGAGGAACGTCTTGCCGTAACCGGTGGACCCGCGCACGTTAGGAAATATCAGGGCTACGCCCAGCTCATTAAGAAAATAGTTATTCCTCCCTAGAAATCCGGGACGGAATTGGCCTTCAGGGCCGCCGTGGATGTTGACGATCACCGGACGCTTGCCGGGAAATTTCTTGGCATCGGGCAGGTAGAGAAAGCCGGAAATAGTCTTGCCATCGAAGGTCTGCCATTTGAATGAGCTGCGGTGTAGAGAAGGTAGCGGTGTTGAGACCTCCGGTTTCACTAAACGTCCAGCGCTCAATCTTGCTGGTAGGCACGTGGAGAGAATAGACGTCCGAAGGCGAGGTGGCAGAATTAACCACAAACCCCAGATCCTGGTTATTTTGATGGAAGCTCAGATCAAATACCTGCGCCGCAGGCAAGCCCGGGACCGGGTGGTACTTGCGGGTGCGGGTGTCCATGAGATAGAGCTTGTCGACACCGTCCTCATTGGCAGTAAAGGCCAGGGTCTTGCCGTCGTTGCTGAGGGTGAACTCATCGATATCCCACTTGATATCAGAGGTGAGATAGACCGGCTTCATGGAAGCGAAATCAACATAGGCGAGCCGCTGGAACTCTGAGTCGCGATCGGTGGCGGTGTAGAAGCCTTTGCCATCTTTGCTGAAGGTGCCGCCGCTATAGGCGACTTGTTCGGCGCCGGTCTTCGGGGTGAGCATTTTCTTCTCGCCCTTGCTGACATCTATCAGCCAGAGGTAAGACTCATTGGCGGAGATCACCTGAACAACGAGCAGCTTTTGGTTATCCGGCGACCAATCGGTTGCAAACCAGCCTCCACCTTGCAACTGCAACAGCATGTGGTCGGTCTTAGCGTCGGTGGCGTCCATAACCCAGATGTCAGTGTCCTGACCGCTGCGTCGGGTGGAGCTGTAAGCAAAGCGATTGTCGTCATGAGCAAACACCGCGCCGAAGTTGCGCGACTTGCCGTCGGTCAGAAGGCTCACTTTGCCGTCCGCCAAATCGTAGCGGTAAAACTGGAACCACTCGCCTCCTCCTACATCCTTGACAAACGTAAAGTAATTGCTTCCCTTCGGGCCATAGTGGGCGCCGGTCACTCGATCGGGGAAGAAGGTCAGTTGGGTACGCGCTCCACCGGGCATTTTTACCTGGTGCACCTGGGGCACGTCTGCGAACCGGGTGGTGATCAGCATTTCGAGGTGAGAAGGATCCCAATCCGCAAGCGAAGCGGTGCGCACTTCTCCGTATGGATACGCCTGCTCGACAAGCGAAGTGGGAATGGCCGGGATATTCTCCAGCACCAGATTGTCGCCCGGGCGAACGACATTGGCCTGACCCGACGCCGCCAGGCTTGAAAACAGCAGGGTGAAGACTGCCAGGAACGGTTTCATCGAAGTTGTCCTTTTCGAGGTCAACTATAACGGCAACCGGCAATCCTTAGTTGGAAATTTTGGTTAGGATGGTTTGGCGCTAACGAACGAGTTCAGAAACCACCTCTACTTCCTGATGCCGCGTACTTCCAGGAACATCGACCGAACCGAGCACTAGCGGCTTTCCCTGGACAAGGGTGGACGTTCCTTCGAGCGTAGTCTGGCGAATCACGGGAGCTGGCGTGCCCACGCCTGGCTTGTCTTCGACGATACTGGATTGGACAACCCGCGTACGCAAGCGCACTCCATCGAGATAACTATCGAGAGTAGCTTCAATTTCCTGGCCTACATCGATATAGGTCAACTCGGTGTCCGGCCCCCCCGAGGTGGAATTTCTGCTGCCCGTAGCGATAGGCACCCTACTGCCCTGCTTGAAGTCCGTCTTGCTGCCTGACGCAACAATGATGGCAAAATGCTGAACCCCAATGGTCTTGGCGCCATCCCGCTCCGTCATTGTGTACGTGAGACGATAGATCTTTTTCGTCTTATCCAGATCGGCGAGAATCTTTTGTGCCAATGCAATGTCCTCAGCGGAAGCTCGGAGTGAGATAGCAGCCTGTGATGGCACATAGTAGACCTTTGCTTGCGGCAACATGTTCCTCAGGTCGCTCAGAACACTGTTTGCATCATTCTCCTGCGTAAGGTTGGTGAGGTAGAGAGTCTGATAGACTTCCCCGCTGGCCTTCGCGCCGGGCGCCTCTGTTTGTGCGAGCGCACTTATCCCGCACGAACCTACGGTTAGAAAGATGCTCACAAGCGTTTTCGCAAGATAGCTGCTTCTTAGCATTGGATTATTCACTCTCGTTCCTCATCTCTTTGGCATCGATTCCAAAAAATTCTTGAAACTGCTTGGCCGCCTCTGCAGACGCTGCAGCCTGTAAATCAGGATTGAGCATTGCATCGCTTTGAACATCATCTCGATGCGCGAGACGCAGCAACAATCTCTCCTGCTCGGTTAACGGCAAAGGGGGCGCAGGATAGCTGGCCAGTTCACTCCCACGCGGACCGGTCGCTGATCCTCGTGGGGCTTTCCGCCGAAGCCCCGCAGACGTCTTCACTGTGGTTGTTTCCGGCCGTACGCCTCGCCGTGCATCGACATGAGTCACCTGACTGGTCACATTTGCAGACCTATGCAAAGGCCGGTGGATGCGAATGGCCAAGGCAACCATCAGAACCGCGACACACACGAAGGCCATCGCAACTGAGGGACGCAGCCGCCATGACACAAGCGACCCAGGTGATACCGTCGCGTGAAGTTCCAGGGCCTGAAAGATCCTGCCCTGCATGCCGGTGGGCGGCTCTGCGTCTCTGAAACCCGCCATCAGCATCTTGATTGTCTCGTCAGCGTCTCTCATTCATATATCTCCCGCGCGAGCCTTTCCCGAAGCCGCGCCCTCGCTCGCGACAGCAGCGCACGCACCCCTGACTCGCTCCGTCCCAATACCCTGGCAATCTCCACTGTGCTCAACTCCTCAAGGGCAGAGAGTAGCAATACATGGCGCTCTGCCTTCGGCAGCCTTTCCACCTCTCGTAAGGCCAACTGAAAGCGTTCGGCCCCTTCCATCGCTTCATCCGCGGATATCGTTCTGCTCGCCAGCGTGGTTGCGAAGGCATCATCCAGTTGTTCCGGCCTTTTTCGTCTTTTCCGGTCCAGCGCCAGATTCCAGGCGATGCGGACCAGCCAGACGCGCATTTCGCGGATCGTCGAAAGGGAGCGGCGATGCTCCAGCACGCGAATGAAAACATCCTGCACCACGTCTTCGGCTTCCGTCCTGCTTCTTAGCAATGAGTAAGCAATACGAAAGAGCAGCGTCGAGTAGGCATTCACCAGCGCGGCTACATCGACCGCAGACGGAGCATCCTCTATGATCGACAACGCCAAACTGCAGCCCTCGGTCAACGCCATGTTTGCCTTCTACCGAGACAGACGGCTGACCTGGCGTTTCGCGCGACAAAATTGCAGATCGTATTTGCACGCCCGGGATCGCGGCTTTGGCTTGAAAATTGACAATCGAACGGGGCCTCTTTTAGCCTTCGGATTCGACAAGTGGCCCGAAAAGAGGTGCGATGAGATTGCTTGGTACCGTATGGCCCGTTCGCCAGCCCCTTCTTGCAACCGTCTTTCTCAGCGTTGGGATGTGTGCGCCGGCTGCGCAGGCCCAATCAGCCTACGTGCGCGTGAGCCAGGTCGGATACGAAGTTGGCCAATCCGCGCGCGCATATTTGATGTCTACTGCCGCTGAAACGGGAGCCACGTTCAAGGTGCAGGGTGCAAACGGGGGCGCTGCTTATAGCGGAAAGGTCGGGACACTCCTCGGCACCTGGGCCAACAGTAAGAAGCTCGTTTACCAGGTCTATGCACTCGATTTCGTTGTGCCAGCCGGCGCCAGTTACTCGATTTCTGTCTCTGGTCCGGTAAGCGCGCAATCGCCGAAATTTGCCGTCGAGCGCCCCAATGTTCTTTACCCTGGATTGCTGCTCAACACGCTTTTCTTCTACCAGACGGAACGGGACGGCCCGGACTACATCCCCAATGCCCTCCGTACCGCTCCCGGACATCTGAAGGATGAGAACGCCGAGCTTTATCTGACCCCACCGCTCGATGCAAACGACCTGATTAACAACGTTCCTCCCGCCAAGCCTCTCAGCCCGGCGAATCTGCCCAACATCGACGCATCCGGCGGTTGGTGGGACGCCGGCGACTACGAGAAGTATGTCGAGACGGTGAGTTATACCGTGGCGCTGATGGAGATCGGAGTTCGTGATTTTCCCAACCAAATGGGGCCTGGCGCACCGCTCGACCCACCCGCGCCTCCGAACTCAATCTCTTACGCCGGCGATAGCGGCCGCGGAGCTCCGCAGTCCGCGGACTTCAGCTCCGAAGCCAGGTTCGGTCTAGCATGGCTGCTGAAGATGTGGCGCAATGGGTCGCAACCTCTCGCCTACCAGGTCGACAACACCCAGGATTGGAACTACTACGGAGAAGGCAACCCCACTTCCGCCGCAGGCAATTGTGGCGGGACTTACAACACGCCTTACTGCCTGATTACGGAGTACGACATCTGGACCCTTCCCCAGGCCGCAGACAACTACCTGCAACCCGGTGATCCCAAACCCTGCGATCCGCTCACCACTTTCTACATTTGCAATCGTCCGGTGTATGTAGCGCCGCCGGGAAATGCCTTGATCAGCCCCAATCTTGCCGGCCGGCTAGCTGCGGACTTCGCGGTTTGCTATCAGCTCAACCGGCAGCAGGATCCTGCGCTCGCGAATCAGTGTCTCCAGGCCGCCGAAGAAGTATTCGCACACGCGGATACTCACTATACCGATCCGGCGCCCGCTGTCGGCTCGGGATCCTGCCCCACTTGTTTGCTCACCATCGCTCCCTTCGACGGCTATCCTGAAACTGTCTGGGACGACGATATGGAGCTCGGCGCCACGGAGCTGTATCTCGCCCTCAGCTCCGGTCTTAGCTCCGGGTTAGGGAACCTGGCTTCCGGACTGCCCATCACCGATCCGAATGTTTATTTGAAACAAGCTGCGCAGTTCGCCGGCAATTACATCAATGATATTTACAATGCCGGCTACACCGACACGCTGAATCTGTACGACGTCAGCGGCCTGGCTCATTTTGAGCTTTATCAGGCTCTCAAACAAGCGGGAGATCCGGGCGATCTGGCGGTTTCGCAGCAGGCTATCAAGCAACAGCTCCTCTCTCAAACCGATGCGGCCATCACCCAGGCAAGCTCTGATCCCTGGGGCTTCGGAGTTCCATGGAGCAACGGCGATACCACGTCACACGGCGCCGGTCTTTCGGTCATGGCCAGCGAGGCCTACTCACTTACTGGCAGCGCGCGCTATAACACCTATGCGCAGCGTTGGCTGGCCAACATATTGGGTGGAAACTCCTGGGGCGCGTCGTTCATCGTAGGCGATGGAAGTACCTTTCCAAACTGCATCCAACATCAGGTGGCCAACCTCGCCGGCGCTCTGAATGGAACGAAGGGTGGAACGCCCATCCTATGGGGTGCAGCGACCGAAGGGCCGGACAGTTATACGACATCGGGCGTTGTCGGCGGTATGATCCTTTGTCCCGCCAATGGGGTTGATACCTTCGCTAAGTTCAATGGGAACAGCGGAACCTACGATCCGTCGCAAACCGCACTCTTTCAAGACAATGTGCAATCCTTCAGCACAACCGAGCCCGCCATTGACCTGACGTCGACCTCGTTTTTGATGTGGTCCTGGAGGATGGCCCTCCAAACCAATCCGTAGTACCGGCGGCGAGAAGAAACCCAGGTCTCAAAAGCGAGACCTGGGCCACCCACTCAAGGACTGGAGGTCGCTGTTTGATTTTCGCCGTCCGGGACGGGACACCCCACAAAAAGGTCAACGGACCAATCGTGGTAGATTTGCGGTTACTCATCCGAACGCCCACAAACAGGGGGTTAGCCCGTTGGCACTCACCATCACCGGCCTATCAAAGACCTATCCCAATGGGGTCAAAGCACTTAAAAATCTATCACTCACCGTAGGCAACTGCATGTTCGGCTTATTGGGCCCCAACGGTGCCGGCAAGAGCACGCTGATGCGCACCATCGCAACCCTGCAGGATCCGGATGCGGGCGAAATTCAGTTAGACGGCATCGACGTTTTAAAGGATAAGACCGCCGTTCGCAAACTGCTGGGCTATCTGCCGCAGGAGTTTGGCGTGTATCCGAAGATATCGGGATTGGCCATGCTGCAGCACCTGGCAGTGATGAAAGGAATCACCAATCGAACCGAGCGCAACCAGATGGTGGATGCGCTGCTGAACCAGACCAACCTCTGGAGCGCGCGCAAAAAGCCGCTGGGTACCTACTCCGGCGGCATGAAGCAGCGTTTCGGGATCGCGCAGGCGCTGTTGGCCAACCCCAAGCTGATCATCGTGGATGAGCCGACAGCAGGTCTGGATCCAGCGGAGCGCAATCGCTTCCTGAACCTGCTCAGTGGGATCGGCAGCGATGTGACGGTGATCCTCTCCACCCATATCGTCGAGGATGTGCGCGAACTCTGTCCCCGGATGGCCATCATCGCCAACGGAGAACTGTTGCTGGAGGGAGTGCCGGCAGAAGCTCTCGATGCGCTAAAGGGCAAGATCTGGAGCAAGGTGGTTGCGACGGATGAAGAACTCCGCGCACTGGAAGCGAATTTCCATCTTCTCTCCACCCATCTGGCCGGAGGTCTCCACGAGGTTCGTATTTATTCTGAATCGAATCCCGGAGATGCCTTCCTGCCCGTTGCTTCGGAACTTGAAGACGTGTACTTCCTCAACCTTGCCAGGCACGCTAAGAACTGAACGCGGAGAAACCAATGGCATTGTTTTGGGAGTTTTTCTCGTTCGAAATAAAGTTGCGGCTCAAGAGCGTGTCTACTTACGTCTACTTCGCGCTTTGGTTCTTAATCAGTTTTCTTTCCATCGCCGCCCAGGACTTTCTTAACCCCGGCAACGATAAGATTCTGCTCAACGGCCCGTTCACCACCAGCATGCTCTATACCCTATTAAGCTTTTTCGGCATGCTGGTCATGGCGGCGATCTTCGGTTCATCGATCCTGCGCGACTTCCAGCAGAATACCTACCAAATCATCTTCACCAAACCGATCACCAAGTTCGCCTACCTCGGAGGCCGCTGGGCGGGATCCTTCGTCACTGCGCTCTTATGCTTCAGCGGAATGGTCATCGGAGAGGCCCTGGGCACGCTAGCTCCCTGGGCGGATCACGTTCGTATTGTCCCTGGCCACCTGGGCTGGTATTTGCATGCATTCCTGGCCGTCCCCGTGGTGCAAATTTTCTTTCTCGGATCGCTCTTCTTCGCCGTAGCCGCGCTCACGCGCAAGCTCTTTGTGATGTACCTGCAGGGCGTCGTTGTCTTCCTCGTTTACCTCATCGTGAACGTCATCTTTGCCGCCACCGGCTCGCTCGAGCACTTCTGGAGTGCTATCTTCGACCCTGTTGGCCTTCGCCTCCTGGATAGCGTCACCCGCTATTGGACCGTGGTCGAAAAGAACACACTGCAATTGCCGTGGTCCGGAGTTTTTCTCTACAACCGGATGGTCTGGAGTTCGGTTGGCCTGCTCTCTCTTATTGCCGTGTACCTGCTGTTCCCCTTTTCCGTTGAGGCGCTGACGGCAGCGTCCCGTGGACGCAAAGCCGCTCGCGACGCTGAAATCGACCCAGCAGACGCCAGGCCTCAGCGTTCGCTGGTGGCGGCAAGATTGCCCGTGGTCCACCCGTCCTTCAGTTCCGGGACCAGCTGGTCACAGTGGGTGTCTCTCACCCGGCTGCGCATCAACGATATCCTGCACGAGTTTCCGTTCTGGGGCATCGTCGGCGCCATGCTGGTTTTTGTTCTCGCCAATGGGCACTTCGCCGGCCGTAGACTGGAGAATAACGTCTATCCAGTCACCTTCCAGATGGTGCAAGCGGTCCAAGGCGGCTCAGCCCTTTTCTTCCTCATCATCGCGACCCTCTACGCCGGCGAGTTGGTCTGGCGTGAACGCGATATCCAGTTCTACGGCATTCATGATGCGTTGCCCGTGCGGGAGTCGATCGACTGGCTCTCCAAACTGTCCGCACTCGCGGTGATTGAGCTTTTGCTGCTCACCATCGTGATGGTCTGCGGCATCTTCAGCCAGACCATTGCGGGCTACTACCATTACGAACTGCTTCAATACTTCAAACAGCTTTACCTCATCACCTTTCCCCACATCCTCATCTTCACTCTGTTGGCTCTGTTCCTGCAGACCGTTCTCGGCAACAAGTTCATCGCCCATGGTGTCGTGATCGGGCTCTTCGTCCTTACCCCTATTCTTGTCACCCATGGCTGGGAAAATACTCTCTACCTTTTCGGCAGCACTCCCGATTACACCTACTCAGACATGAACGGATATGGCCATTTCGTTCCTGCCATTTTCTGGTCCATCGTTTATTGGCTCTCGATCTCCGCTTTTCTTGGTGTGGTCTCGATTGCACTTGCGGCGCGAGGCGCGGATGACTCCTGGGCCAGCCGCTTTCGCCTCGCGGGCCGGCGTGCGCGGCGCCTCGTCCCCGTTGCCGCCTGCTTCCTGCTCATTGCCATCGGCAGCGGCTGCTGGTTTTTCTACAATGCTCACGTACTGAACGAATACCTGAACAGCAAGGCGCAGCGCGAAATCCAGGCACAGTATGAGCGCGACTTCAAGAAGTATGAGAACCTTCCACAACCCAAGATCATCGCCGTCGACGCCAATATTGATATCTTCCCCGAGAAACGCGCCTTCTCCGGAACAGGCCACTTTGTCCTCGAAAACAAGACCCCTGGTCCCATCTCTCAGATACACATTCTCAATCGCGAACAGTCGGTCACCAACGTTCATTTCGACCGGCCCTTCCACAAGGTCTCGTCGAGTCCGCGTGACCTATACACCATCTATGCGCTCGAGCAGCCGCTCGCACCGGGCGAACAGCTCAACCTTAACTTTAATGTTGGCCGAACCCCGCACGGCTTTATGGACGGCAACGAGCGTCCCGAACTCGCGTATTCAGGCACCTTCTTCGACGTTGGCTACTTCCCTGCCATCGGCTACGATGCACGCTTTGAGCTCACCGACCCACGCCGGCGCCGCGAGCACCATCTGGGCCCTGTTTCGGAGCTGCCGCATCGTGGAGATCCGCTGGGCAGCCGTACCAATCTCTTTACTCAGGATGCCGACTGGATTTCCTTCCGCACCATTGTCAGCACCGCGGACGACCAGATCGCCCTGGCGCCCGGATATCTGCAGAGGGACTGGCACAGCAACGGCCGCCACTATTACGAATACGACATGGGCGATGTGAAGATCGAGGATTTCTTCGCCTACGTTTCAGCCCGCTATCACCTCAAGCAGGAGGTCTACCAAGGGGTCAGTGGACCGGTCAACATCGAAGTCTACTCTGCGCCTGCGCATCCTTACGATGTGGACGACATGATCGCCTCCAGCAAAGCCGGCCTGGCTTACTACGAGAAGAATTTCAGTCCTTTTCAATTCCGCCAGTTCCGTATCCTCGAGTTCCCCCGCTACCGCACTTTCGCGCAGTCGTTCCCCAACACCGTGCCCTTCTCCGAATTTGGCTTCGTCGGCCGCGTGATCGATCCCCAGAAGGACATCGACCTGACCTATTTTGTAACAGCCCATGAGCTGGCCCACCAATGGTGGGGCCACCAGCTGATTGGCGGCCGGGTGGAAGGTTCGAACATGATGTCAGAATCGCTGGCCGAGTACTCTGCTCTGCGGGTCATGCAAAAGAAGTACGGCGACGACCAGATGCGCAAGTTCCTGAAGCATGAACTAGACGGCTACCTGCGGGGCCGATCATCAGAGAGCCGGCACGAACCGCCCCTTGCCCTGGTGCAGCGCGAACCCTATGTCTGGTATCAGAAGGGGTCACTGGTGCTCTATGCTCTTTCCGACTACATCGGCGAAGATAAGCTCAACCTCGCGCTGCAAAATTTCCTGCTTCAGTACCGCTATGCCAATGCTACCGGCGAGCAAAGCGGAGTATATCCTGACACCCGGCAGTTCGTCGCAGCACTGCGGGCGCAGACCCCGCCAGAGCTGCAGTACTACATCACAGATGCTTTCGAATCCATCGTTCTGTATGACAACAAGGCATTGTCCGCGACTGTCTCCGAGACCCCGGACAAGAAGTACAAAGTGACCCTGACCGTGCAGGCACGCAAGTTAAAGTCCGACGGGAACGGTGTGGAGACTCCAATGCCGATGAATGACTTCATCGATGTTGGTCTTTTTACCGGCAAGAAAGATCAGGAGAAGGTGCTCTATTTGAAGAAGGAGAAGTTCACGGCGGAGAAGCAGACCTTCGAGATCCTGGTTGATCAGATGCCGACCCGCGCTGGAATTGATCCGCAAAACAAACTGATCGACCGCGACGCAGACGACAACACGATAGATGTCACCAGGCGTTGAAGAGTCTGCGTGAATACCGTCCACCCATCCCGGGCGTAGGCCGCGACATAGGCGGCTACGTCGCGCGGAGGGACCACTCCCGGTTTGTACACCTTGTTCCTGAACCACCATCCAATCAGGTGAGGACTACAATCTTTCCGCCTGCTTTGTTCTCCTCCATCAGGCGATGGGCCTCTACAATTTCGTCCAGATGAAAAGTCTTGCCTACCTGAATGTGCAGCCTGCCCGCCTCAATCTGCCTGGCGAGGTCATTGAGGGGCGTCCGCATAAAGTCTTCCGACTCGCCTGCGTAGACTGTGAGACAAACCGCTGTGGGGATAACGTCCATTGGCGCGAAATTGTCAAAGGACCACTTGTTTCCAACGATGCCAGTCATGCAAACTAAGCCGTCTTGTTTTGCGCAACGCAGCGAGTCTTCGAGTGTCGTCGTGCCGATCATCTCCAGTACCTTGTCAACGCCTCCCAGATATTTACGTTGAACCTCGCCGGCGATAGAACCCGTGTCCACGATGACATCGTCGGCGCCGCCCGAGCGCAGCAGGTTGGCGCGGTCAGGATTGCGCGTCGTGGACGCGACGAAGGCCCCACTGTTTTTGGCGATGGCCGCTGCGGCAAGCCCAACCGAAGTTGTGCCGCCGCGGATCAAAAGCCGCTCGCCCTTTGCCAGCCGCAGTGACCGGAACAGTGAGCCCCATGCAGTCTCCAGCATCTCCGGCATCGCGCCCAGCGTCTCCCATGGCAGCTTCACGTCGATCTTCTGCACCTGGCTCGCTGGCGGGCAGGTGTACTCTGCATACCCTCCGTCGAACTCGCGGCCCATGCCGCCCATCGCGCTCGCCACCACGTCCCCCTTTTCGAACTTGCCGCCGGGAGCTTCCTCCACCACGCCGACAGCTTCAATCCCGAGCACTCGTGGGAATTTCACTCCCGGTGAGTGGCCTTGCCGCGTGAATAGTTCGGAACGGTTCAGTCCGAATGCTTTGACGCGAATCAGCACCTGTCCGCTGTTCGGGCTCGGTATGGGACGGCTCTCCACCTTCAGGACCTCTGGGCCGCCCGGCTCGTAGATCACGACGGCCTTCATCTCAGCCATGAGTCGGCTCCTTCCAGATCTAATGTCGCGGCGGATTCGTAGAGGAAAAGCTATAGCGCGCGATCTTCCAGGAACCACCGCTGTCCTTTCTGAAAATGAAGAGTTCCTGATTTGCCTCGGCGCTCTTGGCTCCCGTCGCGTGGTCCAACGTTGTTCCTGCAGAATTGGTGCGTGCGAAGGCCCACTCGGGCGCCAGGTCGACGATCTCTGCGATGGTGAACTTTACGTTCAGCGTAATCGCCTTGAACACTGCGTCGTAGGCTTTCCTGAGAGCCTCCGAGCCGACTGCGGACGGACTGTATGGAGCCATGAACACGCCCTCTTCAGCGTAGATTCGCATCACCGCGTCGGTACTCGATGCATTCAAGGCATCGTTGTACTTCGCCAGCACCTCAGTTATCGCTTCTTTGGTAGGACTCATTCGTATGTCCTAAAACTCCGGCGTGCTCGTTGAAACACAAATATAGGCTTGCTCTGTTTGCTTCAGCTAGGCGAATAAATGGAAATGTATTTCCCAACGATGGGATAATCCGTGCCGGAGAACGACTTGACTAGGCCGGTAACTTTGGAAAAAGCTGCGGAGCCATTTCGGCTGCAAATTCCTTGAACGCGCGCACCACTCGGGGCATGTGGCGATTGCCCGCATGAACCAGGGAAAGATCAAAGTTCCGAAACTTCCACTTTGGCATGATCTCCACCAGCCGGCCCTCGCGCAGCAGGCTTGGTTCCACCACCGGCGGTAGGTCACCGATGCCGGCGCCCGCAAGGAGCGCCGTCGCAAGTCCGGCATAGTCGTTCATAGAGAAATACGGTTGAAATGTCAGGGTTTCTTTGTCTTTGCCGTTTAAATGAATGAAGTTCCACTGGCATTTCGGCTTCCAGAAGGAAAACGCCAGCAGCCTGTGTTGAAGCAGGTCTTTCGGACTCCTCGGCGGTTTGTGGTTCTTGATATACGCCGGACTCGCGACAAGTTGATGGCGATATTTCAGGATTCTCCGGGCGACGAGGGAAGAATCTTCAAGATCCCCGACTCTGAAGGTTAGATCAACACCTTCGGAAACATGGTCGACGATTCGATCAGTGATGAAAATGTGAACGCGAACCTCGGGATAAGCTTCCTGGAACGCCACTACGATCGGGCCCAGCAAAGTGTCGGAGATGCTGGGGGGAGATGCAAGTCGCAGCGTGCCTGAGACATGCGACAGGCGATTGGAGGCCGCATTGTCGACGGCATCGCTGAGTTCAACCATCCGCCGCGCGTGTTCGAGGACCTCCGCTCCGGCGTCGGTCATCCGTAGTCTCCGCGTGGAACGTTCGATCAGACGCATCCCGAGTTGATCCTCCAACTCGGCGATGCGGCGGCTTACAGTCGAGGTCGGCATTTTGAGGATGCGCGCCGCTCCTGAAAAGCTGTTTGCTTCGACGACGTGTGCGAACACGATGAGTGAATTTAGATCGGTCACGATCCTCCCACAAACGGGATTCTGGTTTGCAATCGTATCGGATTCTCGATAGTCCCGACTACCACGTATATCGTCAGAGAAGTGCGGATAGGCAGCTTCCTCTAATGCAACAGCAATGAAAATTGATACAGAGATCTGGCGCGTATCTTGAGCAGAGGGTTCCTGTTGTCCCCTGCTCGAGTGCGGAACATAGAACTAGTTTCTGCAGCGCTCTCCCGGGTAGGGGGCCTATACTCATCCAATCCTCGCGGTCTCTACTGTGTGCATCTACCGTATTCCCACAGGTAGGCGCAGGGCCATAAATTTGCCGTAGCTACAGTTCATGGAGGTTCCATGAAGTCCACCATGATGTCATCCCCGCTACTGGTCACTAACATTCTTGAGCGCGCCGGGAGGCTCTTCCCCGGCGTTGAGATTGTCTCCGCCCGCCCGGATGGCTCGCGTAGCCGGCATACAATGTGCGAACTGCATCGACGCTCGCGCCAATTGTCAGCTGCTCTGCAGCGCGCGGGTGTTGTCGAGGGAGATCGGGTCGCCGCGCTCATGTGGAATGAGCAGGAGCATTTGGAATCCTATTTCGGGGTTCCGGCAGTGGGAGCCGTTCTGCACACCCTCAATATGCGACTGCACCCGGACGAGCTCGCCTGCGTCGTCAACCACGCGGAAGACCGCTTCCTGATCGTGGACGACGTGCTCCTTCCGGTTCTCGAACAGATCCGCTCCAGGGTCAAGTTTGAGCGCATCTTCGTCGTGGATCATGGCTGCAGCTTGCTGCCGGAAGAAACTGAATCGTACGACACCTTTCTAACTGGAGCAGACAGCGAGCCGCACTACCCTTCTATCGCGGAAGAAGACGCAGCAGCCATGTGCTACACGTCAGGTACAACCGGCCGGCCCAAAGGAGTTCTCTATTCGCATCGTGCAATCTGCCTTCATTCGCTCGCTATTTCTCTTCCCGATCAAATGAACATTAGCTGCCACGACACCATCTTCCCCGTCGTGTCGATGTTCCACGCGAACGCCTGGGGGTTCCCATACGCCGCGGTCATGAACGGAAGCAAATTAGTCTTGCCCGGACGAAACCTGCGACCTGAGGCGCTGCTCGACCTGATGCAAGAGGAGCAAGTTACGCTGACCGGCGCGGTCCCCACGATATGGCTGGCCGTTCTGAACGCACTCGAAGAGCATCCCGGACGTTGGACCTTGCCTAAAGGGCTTCGCGTCATCATCGGCGGCTCGGCAGCTCCGGAGTCGATGCTCCGTCGCTTCGACAAATTCGGCATCCAGGCGATTCAGCTCTGGGGCATGACCGAAACTACGCCAGTGGGCACAACATGCAGACTCAAACCCCACATGAGCGGCTGGACAGAAGATGAGCTTTACGCCCAACGGGCCAGGCAGGGCCTGCCACTACCCTTCATTGAGACACGCGCTGTAAGTGACACAGGTGAGGCTGCGTGGGACGGAGAGACCACGGGGGAGTTACAGGTACGCGGCCCCTGGATCGCTGGCGGCTATTACGGCGGTGATCAGCCGGGTAAGTGGACCGTGGACGGGTGGTTCCAAACTGGAGATGTGGTGACGATTGACGGCGAAGGCTACGTCAAGATTACGGATCGGGTGAAGGATTTGATTAAATCGGGCGGCGAGTGGATCAGCTCAGTCGACCTGGAGAATGCTTTAGTCGGACACGAGGCCATCAAGGAAGCGGCCGTGATCGCCGTACCCCATCCCAAATGGCTGGAACGCCCGCTCGCTCTTGTCATCCTAAAGAATGGCTGTGAAATCGATTCAGTCGAACTGCGGATCTTCCTGGAACATCGCTTCGCCCGCTGGCAGGTGCCTGACGCCTTTGTTTTTGTGAGCGAGCTACCCCACACTTCCACGGGGAAGCTGCTGAAGAGCAAACTGCGACAGGACTATAGCAACTGGATCTGGGATAGTCCGTAGGCAGCGTTGCCGCCTGGACAAAACCAGACGGGACGTAACTTCATAAGCGTCCGCCGCTCCTGACACGCTCAAATCACACGAAACCGCGGTCCGATTACCCTCAACTCAGATGCTGGGGGTGCGTTAATCGCCCTAGCCACAGGGTGCCAGCCGAGCCACGGCCAGTCACTCTGACTGGTTGTGCGTGAGCACGGGAGCCATTGTTTCGAATACACCGTCACGCCTGATCAGCTTGTGGAACAGAATCGCTGCGACATGCATCAGGATGATGGCGAAGAAGGCAAAGGCCAGGTAGTAATGCGCATGCCACAGCAACGTATGCAGGCTGGCGCTCACAGGCAGGATGGGAGGCAGATGCACGCTGCCGAACAGCACCACGGGGTAGGCCGCCGCAGACAACATGCCCCAGCCGAGCAGCGGCATAGCGATCATCAGTGCGTAGAGGATGACTTGCGACGAATACGCAGCCAGCTTCATCGGTTCCGGCAGATCGGTTGGCAACGACGGAGCGCCATAATAGATACGCAGCGCCAGACGGATGAGTGCCAGCACCAGGATGGCAATCCCCAGAGGCTTGTGAATCTGAACCAATGTCAGGTACTTCGGGGCGGCAGTCGAGACCATGCCTACACCGATGAACAACATGGACAGAATGCAGATTGCCATGAGCCAGTGAAGCAGTCGCTGCGGTACAGCGAAGCGTTCGCGACTTGTGGTCATTGCTTGCCTCCCTTCTCCGTACCCGGATAGTACGCAGCTTCGGCGGTACGGCTGTTAAATGACCGGGAATAGGCGGCGGAGCGGGCGGCGGGGAATGGATCATCCGACGTTGTCATGCCGGCAGGCAGGACCGTCGGATCGTAATTGATGTCGCGGCAGGGGCCTTCACGCTCCTGCTCGATCTGCTGTACTGTGAGCGTGCCAACCTCGACGGAGCGGCGATCCGCGGGCCAGGCCTTGTTGGGGTCGGCCGTAGGGTCACCCGGATTGGCAACGGTTATCACCAAGCTCCAGCGTTGAGGGCCGGCAGCGACACGCTGGGTGATCTCCTGCTCCAGGGCATCGGGACCACGTTTGGCCAGCTCATCCGGCGAGATGGGGACTGGTTGCGCAGCCGGCACCAATGACCAGCGGATCGCGTGCCGGGCGCCGGAGCCGTCGATAAACAGAAAGGAGTCGAGACTGTTGTAGCGCTCCTCGGCATAGCTCCCGGTCCAGGGGGCGCTCTTGGCCCAACCGACGAAGGAAAGGAATTCCGGATGCGCGGCAATGAACTTCTTCATCGCCTCCGGGTTCTTGCTTCCGGCAGCCGTCTGCAGGTCGTAGAAAGCCTGCGGCGTCGAAACGGGGAAGATCGGCGCGTCGATCATGGCGCTGCGCCATTCCTGCCCATCCGGCGGGATGATACGGATGCCGAGGCCGCGCACGCGCACCATTGCGTCCGCGGCGTTCGGGTCCGCAGTGGCGAGGTTGAAGCGTCCCACCACCGGATACTGGCCGGGGACGAATACCTGTGCCTTTGAGAGCGCCGTGCCGTTGCCGTTCGCCTCAAAGGTGCCAGTGAAGCAGATGCCTTTGGCGTGGTTGCGGCGATGGCCGAGTGCCGGGCCACCGGGAGGCGCCAGTGAAGCGACCAATTTGGCTGGCGTGAGCCGATCCGGCGAAAGCCAGCCCGCCGTATAGGCGAAAGCGACGGCGACCAGGCCGACAACTACAGCAATGATCGCCAGCCGTGCAACCGGCAAATTTCCTGGGGATAAGGGTGACTGGGGCATGGAAACCTCTTTTCAGTCATTTCGATGCTCGATGCGACGATTAGTCTCGGGAGGCCCAGCGTGCGCTTACGCGGGAAGGTTGGCTCGAACTATTCACTGTTGCCCGTCTCAGCGCATCGTGAAAGAAAAATATACCCGATCTTAATGAATACTTGACTGGGTTTCCGGGACAAAAAACGCACTAGGACCAGGCGTTGCCGGGGAAGAGCCCTGGGCGCAGAGCAGTGGTATCCCACCCTTCGCAAAAACCGCGAAGGATGGGAGCGGATACCGCGGGAAGCACAGATGCTTTTACCCGCGGTAGCCGCATGGGGCACCCGATCATGTTCTCGCTGGAGTAGGAAAAGACAAACCGTTTTCTCAGCGGTTCCGCGCGAATCAAGCAGTTAGAGCAGAGGATACTCCGAAGCCTCTTACCTCTACCTCACCGCGACGGAGTTTCGTCTTGACAATTCACTCGTTCCCCTGTTTACTCTATGCCTGTAGCAACAAGGCCTTTGACGAACCGGGGGAGTCTCCGATGAACTGGATGCCGAATATCTTCCGCCGCCGCGAACTGTATGACAATCTCTCTGAAGAAATTCGCCTGCATATTCAGGAACGCACGGAGCAGTTGATCCGTGAAGGCGTGAGCGCAGAGGAAGCCCAGCGGCAGGCGCGGGTCGCCTTCGGCAATCGTTCTCTGCTTGAGGAACGCAGCCGTGCCGTGTGGCAGTGGCCCACGCTTGAATCGATATGGGCCGATGTGCGATTTGCGCTGCGCCAGTCAGGGCGTTCTCCGGGATTCGCCCTGGCCGCGATTTTGACGCTGGCATTGGCCATCGGCGCCAACGCCGTGGTGTTCGGCGTATTGAACGCGCTGATCCTGCGCCCCCTGAATGTGCCTCACCCACAGAGCCTCTACGCGATCGAACGCGGTGGCGACAAGCAACAGGCTGCGTCGTATCCCGACTATCTCGATCTCCGCGATCGCAACCGCACGTTCGATGGCCTTACCGCGTACATCCTCACGCCGGTAGGGTTGGATATAGGCAAGAATCCATCCGAGTCCTGGGGCTACGAGGTGACGGGGAACTACTTTGACGCATTAGGCATTCAGCCGTATTTGGGCCGATTCTTTCACGCCGCCGACGAGCATGGCCCAAACAGCGCTCCCTATCTGGTCCTGAGTTATGACTATTGGCACACCCATTTTCAAGACGATCGCACGGTCGTAGGACGTGTGGTTGGGGTAAACAAACATCCTTTCACGATCCTGGGCGTGGCCCCTCCCGAGTTCGAGGGAACGTTGCTGTTCTTCTTTCCCGACTTCTGGGCGCCGATGGTCGAGCAGGAACAGATACAGGGGTTGAAGGTGCTGGACGCGCGCGGAGACCGCGACCTATTCATGGTGATGGGGCATATGAAGCCGGGAGTGACCCCGGCACAGGCCATGGCCGACCTTAACTCGGTTGGCTCGTACCTGGAGAAGACCTATCCCAAAACCGATGCGAACATGACCTTCTCCCTGGCCCGCCCAAGCCTCGTCGGTGACGCGCTGGGGCCCGCAGTCAAGGAATTCATGACCGGGATGATGCTGCTGGCGGGGCTGATTCTGCTGGCCGCGTGCGCCAACCTGGGGAGTCTGTTTGCCGCCCGCGCCGCCGACCGTTCGCGCGAACTGGCTCTGCGCCTGGCACTGGGAGCGACCCGCAGGCGTGTTCTGCGCGGGGTGTTTATCGAAGCCTTGCTGATCTCGCTGCTCGGCGGCGCTTTGGGACTTATGGCCAGCGTGGCGCTGTTGCGCGCGTTGAGCGCGTGGCATCCCATCCCCCAATATCCCATGCACCTACCTGTCTACGCGGACGCGAAGGTGTATCTGGTTGCGCTGGTGCTGGCCTTGGTCAGCGGGTTCCTCTTTGCAGCGGTACCGATAAGGCAGATCCTGCGCACCAGTCCGAACGAGATTGTGAAGGCAGGATCGGCCGGAATTCTTGCCGGGAATACCGGGCGGCGGGTTACGCTACGGGACGTGTTGCTGGTGGTGCAGATTGCTATCTGCGCGGTGGTGGTTACTTCGTCGCTGGTGGCGGTGCGGGGGCTGGTGCGCTCGATGCACAGCAACTTCGGGTTTGAACCCCGGAACGCAATGCTGGCGAGTACGTTTCTTCCCATGGCCGGCTACAGCGGCGACAGCGTGCCGGCGATGGAAAAGCGCATGATCGATGCTGTGGAGAGATTGCCCGGCGTAGAGACTGTGGGGCTCATCAGTCAAATCCCGCTGGGCGGGGGCGCTTCGACCGAGGATGTCTTTCGCGACCAAACGACGGACCTGCGAACAGCGAATGCCGCAGCCGACGTTCATGTGTTCAAAATATCTCCCGATTACTTCCACGCGGCCCAGACTTCCCTTTTGGCCGGCCGGGGTTTCTCCTGGCACGACGACAAAGACGCGCCGCCCGTGGCGGTGGTGAACGCGCAGTTTGCGCGGAAGATCTTTGGTTCGGTCAGCAACGCCGTCGGCGGACATTTCAAGATAGAAGGTGGAGCGAGGGTGGAGGTGGTGGGTGTGGCGGAAGACGGAAAATACTATCAGCTGACCGAAGACCCGCGGCCGGCGATGTTTCTTCCCTTCCTGCAATCTCCCTCGGGCGTAATGTGCCTGGTGGTGCGCGCGGAGAAAGACCAGCATCTGGCGGCGGAGATCCGCAGCAGCCTGCGAGAACTCGATCCCGGTCTTCCGCTCTCCATAATGACGTGGAACGAGGGAATGGACATCGCCTTGTTCCCCTCCAATGTGGCCACGGTTGCACTCGGCGTGCTTGGGCTGATGGGCGCCATGCTGTCGATTACCGGCATCTTCGGAATGGCTGCGTACTCGGTGAGCAAGCGCCTGAAGGAATTGGGGATTCGCGTTGCCCTCGGCGCGCAGAGGAAGGAAGTGTTACAAGCCGCGCTGGGGCGGCCGGTCAAGTTGCTGGCGATCGGTTCAGCGGCGGGATTGCTTCTCGGAATTTTAGCCAGCCGGGTGCTGGCGTCCATCGTGTATCAGGCGACGCCGCGCGATCCGCTGGTATTGGCGGGGGTTGTTCTGGCCATGTCGCTGCTGGGGCTCATGGCTACGTGGATTCCTGCGCAACGCGCCCTGTCGATCGATCCTTTGGTTCTGTTGCGCGAAGATTGATTCGGCGGGGCTTCCCTGTCGATTTGCTACATCCTTAACAACTACACCTCGCCTGTATTCCGCCGCCCAGGCGATCTCCTATCGTGCATGCGGGTTACTCATTCGAGTATCAACGATTGCCATGGAAGCAGCGGCACGCTGGCAGACAGTGTTGGTTTGCCTTGCGGAACATTGTTGATAACGACATCCCTCGGTTTAAACGATGTGGGCAAGCGAAACTCCGTCGGCTCATCCGAGAAGTTGAGGAGAACGGCCAGCGTTCCGGAGCTGCCGGACCGTTCGTAGACGTAAAGGTGCGGGTGATCCCCGGAGATGTCGTGATAGGAGCCAAAGATGAGCGTGGGGTTTGATTTCCGGATACGAATGAGGTCACGGTAAAACGAGAGGACCGATTCCCTTTCTTTAGCCTCAGATTCCACGTTCACTTGCAAATAGTTCGGGTTGACGGCCAACCAGGGTTTTGAATTCGTGGTGAAGCCTGCTTGGGGTGACGCGTCCCATTGCATCGGAGTGCGGCTGTTGTCTCGGCTGGTGATTGCGTTGTTAGCGAGGTACTCTGCCGCGGGCACCTTGCCAGTTTCCACCAGGTCCTTCCAGAGGTTGTAGACGCCGATGTCGTTGTACTGCGATACAGAGGTGAAGGGAAAGTTGCTCATGCCGATCTCCTCACCCTGGTAGATGAGCGGTGTGCCGCGCAGGGAGAGAAGCATGGTCGCGAGCAGCTTTGCGGAACGATCCTTATACTCTGGCCGGCTCGAACCAAACCTGGAAACCGAGCGAGAGAAGTCGTGGTCTTCGATGAAGACAATAGGCCACACGTGCGGATCGTCGTCGAATTGATTTTCTTTGTTGAAGTCCTTGAGTCGTTGAAGACTCCAGGGAAGGTTGCGCCATCCGTCTTGTATGTTCTGAAGCATGAAATCAAAGCGGAAGGCTGAATTCAGTTCCTTGTTTCGATCGTCTACTGCACGGACGATCCGGTCGCGTGGCATACCCCACCCTTCTCCTACAAAGTACAGGTCCGGGTAGGCGCTGGTCGCCGCACGCATCTCTTTAAAGTACTCATCGAGGCGCGCGCCTGTCGTGCGATAGTCAATCACGTTGTCCTTCAACTCCGCCGGGGTCATGTCTCTCAAGGGAAGCGGCTTGGAGATTTCTCCTGCGCAGTCGAATCGAAATCCGCTGACACCTTTTGCCGCCCAGAAATTGAGGACCGCATATAATTCGCGACGAACTTTCGGGTTCTCCCAGTTGAGGTCAGGTTGTTTTATGGCGTAGTGATGCAAATAATACTGCCCGGTCGTTTTGTCGAACTCCCATGCGGAGCCGCCATAGGCGCATGGCCAGTTCGTTGGTGGGCCGCCGTTGACCGGATCGCGCCAAAAATAATAATCGCGATAGGGGTTGTCGCGGGATAAGCGGCTTTGCCTGAACCACTCATGCTCGTCGCTGGAGTGGTTGAAAACCATATCGAGAATGACGCGAATATCTTGTTTTTTCGCTTCTGCCATGAAGCGATCGAAGTCGGCCATGGTGCCAAAGTCTGCAGAGATGCGCCGGTAGTCTCGAACGTCATAGCCGTTGTCTGCATTCGGGGAATCAAAACAAGCAGTAACCCAAACGGTGTCGACACCGAGCGATCTCAAATGATGCAGCCTGGAGGTCATGCCGGGAAAGTCGCCTAGCCCATCCCCATTCGAATCCTGGAACGATCGCGGGTAAATCTGGTAAATGATGCCTGTCTTCCACCACGGTTCAGCCGAAATTAAATCTACGCTTGATTTTGCATTTGGCATGACCGACTGCAAAGACCGTGCGGGTCGCGTTAGTGCAGGAACAATCGCTGCTGCACTTATCAACCCGCCCGCACGTACGAGAAACTCTCTTCTTTGCATCTCATCGTCTTTCAAACCGCCGACAATCACGAGAAGACCCTTCGCAGGTGAGTATCTGTGAAATAGGCGTCTGAATGTTTCGTTCTCTGCATCTTCCCGTTACGCGCGCTATGGCCGAAGGGAGTACGCCGGCATGGCCGAGGCTGCTCTTCTAGCGGTTTACCGGCGTTAGCGAAGTGAACCCCGCGCCTGGCGATAGGCCGGACTCGACGACCACATTATTGCCGTTGATCCATTGTCTGCCGCCCTGGCCCAGCGGCGCGATGTAGCGCTGTCCCGTAGTGGTGTCTACCGTTGCCTGCACGCCGTTGATGACGTCGTTGAAGCTGTCATTCTGGAGCTGACTGATCATTGCCTGCTCGCGCGCATTCTCCGCATTTGTGGCCGCAATCGTCGCCCGCGTCGCGGCGTTGATCTGCTGGATCGCCCGGTTGTTTAATTGGTTCTGCATAGCGACCCACGCAGGGTTCATCGCCAGCGACTCCCCAGCGTGCTGCAACGTCGCGCCTGCCGCTCTCGCCTGCTCCGCCGGAGCAATCAAACTCCCGAGCGCCACCACCACCCAGGATGAGCCCGGCCCGCCGGGCCCCATCAGCATGGTCTCTGAATATACATAGGCGGACATCGGCGCGCCATTCTTCGTGCAGCTAAAGAACGCCTCACCGGCTGTCGTGTGACTTATGCCGCTTGCCGCGGGGTGATACTTTGGGGCCAGTACATCGCTTTTCGTCAAGTGCACTGCCTGGCACATGCTGGCGAACCGTGCCTGACCATACCTGGTCGCGAACACATTGCCGGCGGTGTACGCGGCCACACCTGGTCCCGGCCGCAGGAACGGGCCCGACACCCGGTAGGGAGGAACTGTGGAGTCTCCTATACGGATATTCGTCAGCCCATCCGGCGAGGTCATGTCGACGATCATCCGCGTGTCGATGGTGCTGAACCGGAAGAGTCCGCCGTAGGTCTTCCAGCCCGGGGGAACCTGGATCGAAAATGCTTTCTCCCGTGTATCGCGAACGGTTATCCATTTCGTTCCGGATGCACCCGCGTCACCAGCCTGGTCGATAGCGCCGCTCTGCAGCGGCGCTGCCGCGTCGACGGCGCTTGAAGCAGAACGATGTACCGATGTATAGGCGATTCCCAAAACCACCAAGAAGAGAAAGAATCCGGCCAACGCAATCTTTTTCACTTCCGCCTCCGCTCACTGCAGGGGCCCGAATCTCCAGGGTTTTACCGCTGCCGGTTGGATTGAACATTCACCGGAAAAATACGCCGAGGGATTCCGGGATAGGGCAGACGCGACCGATCCTAATCTTTTTGTCGATGAGAGAGAAGTGGATTTCTGTTCGGATGAAGCTTATTTGGAAGTGAGTCGATAGTCCCTTTCATTCCGAGGATTTGCCACTTTTCATCGGAACCAAACGTTGCCAAAGTCAGAACCGTGACACCTCGCTTCTGAACTAATATTGGGAAAAGTGATCTTAAATTCGAGGATACATGGTCTATGACAGACTGGTTCGCGCGCCCCGTCCTACACGTCAAGGACGTCGAGGCCTCGCTTCGCTTTTACGTTGACTCGGCTCGGCTTCACGAGCCCCTGGCGCTACGACGAGGACGGTAGAGCGCATGTCGCACAGGTCGATCGGCAGGGCTGCGCGCTTATCCTGGCCGACACGTGGCCGGAGAAGATTGGCAAGGGGTTGATGTTCATTTCCCTGAACGTCGAGCCGGCGACGCTCGAGGCCGCGGTCGTCGCGTTGGACGCGCTGCGCGCGGAACTCGAGGCCAAAGGCGTTGCGGTCAAGGAGGGTTCGTGGGGCTACCGGCTTCTGGTGGTCGACGATCTCGACGGCAATCAGCTCTTCTTCAACTATCCGAACGAGACTGCATCCGGCAAGACTGCTTCATCGACGGAGCCCGCGTGAGAACTGCAACCTCCAGACTTTGAGTGGGTGGCCCAGGTCTCGCTTTTGAGACCTGGGTTTCTCTCCGCAAAATGGTTATGGCCGAAACACCCAGGTCTCAAAAGCGAGACCTGGGCCACCCACTCAACATTCGACCGCGCCACCTTCCAGCGACTTCTTCAAACGGCCCTATCAAAACTGCCCGAATGAAATCTCTTGTTGATCCTCATTTCGTGCCCGAGGCAGCGCTGATAGGAGTCCCTCGTTTGCGAGGACTGATTTTGAGAATGGGACCTGACCGTCTGGGAAGATCCGGCCAGCTACCTCTCCCGGCGGCCGGGGATGATACGATGGCATCTGCCTAGAGTTTGCGATTTAAATCGTATTAAAGCGTTATATCCCCAAACGGCCCAATCGAACTGCAATACCGCAGCCCGCGAAAGGGCCGAATTCGTCGGAGGCTATTGTGATCCCTGTGTTCTGGCGCTATCTCCGGATGCCATCCAGAATTCCTCTTTCCACTCTCTTCGTTCTCCTCGCCGCCGTCATGATCTTCGCGACGCCGCCCGTCGTCCGGGCTCAGGTGGGCCTGTCCGGAGTCGTCACCCATCCATCGGGTGGCGCGGTCGCAAACGTTTTGGTCACGGCCACAAATAAGAGCACGAGCCAGGCACGCGAGGAGCAGACCGGCGCAGATGGCGTGTACAAGTTCTCGCTGCCTGCCAGCGACTATCCCGTGAAGTTTATTGCGACCGGCTTCAAGACCGCCGGCATCGAGTGGGTCACCAAAAACGTAACCGAGACGGCAGGTTTCGACCAGGTCCAGCCCCACGAACCGGCTCCGCCAGCTCCACCCGCCTCCGACGCGCTGACTTGGCACGGCATCACGCTGTACGGTGCGTATGACATCGGCGTCGGCTGGGTCAGCCACGGGTTACCGGAAAACGGCTATAACTATGAAGGCGCATCTCTGGTGAATCGAAACGGCTATCAAAATCGATTCCTCATCGCACCGAACAACCTGCAGCAGACGAGTCTGGGCGTCAGGGGCAAGGAAGAGTTTCAGCCTGGCTGGTCCGTCGTGTTCAACGCTTCCAGTGGCATCAATCCGCAGTCCGGCTTGCTCGCCAACGCGTCGGCCACCATGACCATCAACAACGGCCTTCCCAGGAAAAGCTATTCGTACACCATCGACGGCGCGCGCGCGGGCCAACCCTTCAATGACGAAATCTATGGCGGTGTATCGTCCGATCATTTCGGCACGCTGACCTTCGGTCGTCAGCGCTCTCTCGGTACCGATGCGATGCTGCTTTACGATCCGGCCGGCGGCAGCTATGCCTTTTCGTACATCGGGTATAACGGCACGATGGCCGGCGGCGGCGACACCGAGAACAGCCGTTGGGACAGCGCCGTGAAGTATCGCCTCACCTATGGCCCGGTCCATTTCGGCGCGATGTATAAATTTGCCGATGGTAATGGCGGCTGCTACTCGGCCTCCGCAACCTGGACTGCCGCCAACTGTACGCCGGAATCGGCGCATAACAACGCCTTTGGATTCGACGGCGGCGGAAGCCACGGCAAGCTCTCCGCCGACGTGGTCTTCCAACTTTACAACCAGGCGATCAGCGTATTGAACCCCTTGCTGGGGCCTCAGAGTCCGACGCAGTCCTATCAGTCGACCACCAACAGCATCAATACCAACCCCATCACCGGGGCCAATCTGATCGCAACGACCAACACCGTAAATGGCATCGTGACCGACAACAAGGCCATTATGGGCGCTGTGAAGTATACGTGGGATCCGTTCAAGTTCTTTGGCGGCTACGAATTCATCTGGCAGAATAACCCGACGGACCCGTTGGGCGTGGGCGCCTCGGTCCAGGGCGGTTACATCATGAGCGGCGTCGAAGACAACAATCTTGATTCTGAAAAGTTGGTGCAGATCTGGTGGACGGGCGTGAAATACGCTTACGACAGCAAAACCGACATCACTTTCGCCTGGTATGGGCAGGCGCAGAACACCTTCCGTGTTCCGTCGACCTGCTCGATTGCAGCCGGCTTCCGCAGTTCCTGCGCGGGCGACCTCGAAGAGGGGTCGCTCTATCTCGATCATCACTTCGCCAAGCGTTTCGACGCTTTTACCGGACTTGCGTATTCCTTCGTCACCGGCGGTCTGGCCATCGCCATTCCTCATGGCCCCGGCGTCCCCTATCTCCACAACAGCAACTTTGCTCCGACACTCGGTGGCCGTTTCAGCTTCTAATCGTTTCCGCGGCGGGCTCTGTCGAGAGCCCGCATGAGTACCTGAAGCGCGCGCGTCTTGACCGCCATTGCTTGGAGATAGTCCCGCTCGCCTTTAGCAAGATTGTGAGACGAACGGATGGCGCTGATAGCATGGTGGGCGCGCGAAGAACGCCCGGTGAGACCCACATGAGAAACAAAGTATCCGCATGCACCTTGGTTCTGTTTATGTTTGCTACAGTCCTTCCGATGGGAGTGCTGGCCGCGGAGCCGCAGTGGAAGGCAAGCTGGATTACCCATCCCACGGCTCCCCTGCGGGAGCCGATTGTCCTGCATTTTCGCCGCTCCCTGCAACTCGAGAGCAAGCCTGCGCGCTATGTCGTCCATGTGAGTGCCGACAACCGGTTCATCCTCTACATAAATGGCCATCGAGTGGGAGACGGGCCGGCGCGCGGCGACCTGGCGCACTGGCGCTACGAAACGTTCGATCTGGCTCCTTTCCTCACGGCGGGCGCCAATCTCGTAACGGCCACAGTATGGAATTTTGGTATTTACGCGCCCACCGCGCAAATCACCGACCGCACGGCCTTTCTGTTGCAGGGCGACGGAGCGCTGGAGGCGGATTTGAGCACGCCAAAAGACTGGATGGTGGCCATTGAGCCGGGGCGCATCGCGGTCCCGCGAACCACGGGTGGCCTGAACGAGTACATGGCGAATGGTCCCGGAGAAGAATTGAATGCCACGGCCTACGACTGGCAGTGGGATGCTCCTGGTGATGCAAGCAGCGCATGGGTCGCTGCCGGCGATCCGATGCGCGAAAACATCTATCCCTCGGCGGCTCGCGCCGGTCTCGAGGGAGAGCAGGTCGACAACTACTGGCAATTGGTGCCCGATGAACTGCCGCCTATGACGTATACCCCTACGGAGGCAGGAGAGGTAGTGCGTTCGGATGCGCCGGGCGCGGAAGCGTTTCCTGAGAAGCCTGTTGCCATCCCGGCCAATCGCCACGTGCATGTGCTGCTCGATCGCAAGACGCTGACCACGGCTTACCCACAATTGACGGTCTCCGGTGGAAAGGGCGCCAGTGTCCGGTTGACCTACTCGGAGGCACTCTACGACCAGGACCAGCAGAAGGGGGATCGTAATGACGTCGGCAACCGCCATGCCATGGGAGTGCACGACACCTTTCTTCCCGACGGCGGCGAGCATCGCACGTTTGAGCCTCTGTGGTGGAGGGTGTGGCGTTATCTGGACCTCGATATTGAGACGGGCAGTGAGCCGCTGACGCTCGAGTCACTGCGGGGTGAATACACCGCTTATCCCTTTGAGGAGCGAGCTTCGTTCGACAGCGGGGATCCCGATCTCAAACAGATATGGAACATCAGCTGGCGCACGGCGCAACTCGATGCGCACGAGACTTATATGGATACTCCTTATTGGGAACAGTTACAGTATGTGGGCGATACCCGGATCCAGGCATTGATTTCGTATGCGGTGACCGGGGACGACCGGCTGGCGAAGCAGGCGATCCAGAGCTTTGATAACTCGCGCATACCGGAAGGATTGACGCAGAGCCGCTATCCCACGTCGCAGCCGCAAATCATTCCCACGTTTTCACTACTGTGGATCGGCATGCTGCACGACTATTGGATGTACCGTCCCGATACTTCACCGGTGAAGGCTGCGTTGCCGGGCACGCGCACAGTGCTCACGTGGTTCTCGCAGTACGAACAGCCGGACGGATTGCTGCGCAAGCTACCGTGGTGGAGCTTTATCGACTGGGTTTCCAGCGGTGAGCTGCCCACCTACGATGAGCACGGGGAATCCTGCACCACCACGCTCGAATATCTGGGAGCGTTGACGGATGCGGCCGAGTTGGAGCGGGCGACGGGAGACAAGGACCGCGCCACGCAAGGGGATCTGCGGGCGCAGCATGTACGCAGCGGGCTCTACGAAAAGTGCTGGGATGCGGGGCGTAAGCTGCTGGCTGACAACCCGGGCCACACCGCCTTCAGCCAGCAAACGAATACACTGGCGGTGCTCTACGATGTGATTCCGCGAGAGGAGCAACAGGATGTTTTGCGCCGGTTGGTGGACATCGCCCCAGGGACGGCGCCGGCAGACGGAACTCTGAGCGGCTCCTATTACTTTCGCTTCTATCTGGTGCGCGCGCTGGAACACGCGGGCATGGCCGACGAATATCTCGCGACGCTAAAGCCATGGCGGGATCTACTACCACTCCATTTCAGCACCTGGCCGGAGACGCCGGGAAAGACGCGGTCCGATTCGCATGCCTGGAGCGCGCATCCCATCTACGATCTGCTTACGCTGGTGGCAGGGATCGAACCGGGATCGCCGGGCTTCGCCACGGTACGGATTGCTCCGCACCTGGGGGATTTACGCGAGGTGTCGGCGGAGTTTCCTCATCCGCAGGGAATGATCAAGGTGCACTTTGAGCGCAGCGGCAATGCGCTGACGGGGAGTGTCACTCTGCCGCCGGGGCTACAGGGCGTCTTCGTTTGGCAGGGGAAGGAACAGCCATTGCGAGGCGGAGCGAACCAAATCAGGGCAACGGACTAAGGGATGGGTGGCTCCAACCGCTCGAAGGGGCCAAAGCGGGTGCAAAACTATGCAGGTGGGTTGTGCGGACATCAGACAGCATCAGGAGATTCCTCGCCCTCAATTTACACCGGTGAATTTACTGTACGATGATCTCGATCGGAAAACAGGAGACTTGGGCGACATCCATGGGGAATGTCGAATAGTTGAGGTGAGGGGTGCCGTTCAGAGAGCCGACGCAACTATTCTGTTTCCTCGCAAGATGTGGTCTACCGGTTCGACTTCCTGGCTATGTTGCAATTGCTATAATCCTTTGGCTTTTTGCAACGCCGCCTGCGAGAGGCGACTCACCATCTTCTCAAGTTGCCGGCCACAGCACGATTCTTGATCCCCTTCCAGAGAAGATCGATCTTGTGGATGGAAACGACATTCGTTTTCAGCGGCTTTCAGCAGGCACAGGCTTGTCGCAAACCCGGGTCGAATGGTTGGTCCAGGACAAAGTTGGGTTCATTTGGTTTGGTACACAATACGGACTCAACCGGTATGACGGATATAAATCCAAGGTCTTCAAACATGAGCCTGGCCAGCCTGACAGCCTGAGCTGCGTCTATGTACGCAGTCTCTTTGTCGATCGCGCCGGGACCCTGTGGGTTGGCTGTGATCGGTTTCTCGACCGGTTTGACCCAGCGACAGAAACCTTTAAGCATTACCGCATCTACACAGAGATTTCTAATGGACTCCCCGCGCCCATTGACCGCATCCGCGATGATCACGAAGGAATCTTGTGGCTGGCGACAGCCAAGGGGCTATACCGGTTCGATCCCACCAGCGGCCAAACCACACGATATTCTCATAATCCCGACGATCCCAGCAGCATTGCCGCAACTCGCACCAATGTTGCGGCGGAGGACCGAGAAGGGCGACTGTGGGTGGCAAGCGCTAACGGGCTAGACCAACTGGACCCCGGGACCGGAAAAGTGTTGCGCCGCGCCCCAATTCATTCCGAGGTGAGCGAATTTCACGAAGATAAATTCGGCATGCTCTGGATGACCGGAAGCGACTCACCATGCGCGCTGGCAAGTTGGAATCTCGAAACCGATATGGTGAAATGTCATACCATCAACTCCTCCCTGAGAGGGATTCCATTCAAAGCCGTCATTTCCAAAATAATCGAAACCCGCAATGGAACGATGTGGTTGAGTTCCACGGCCGGCCTGCTGAAGTTCGATCGAACTCATAATAGGGTCATTCGCTATCACAACAATCCTATCGATAGAGAAAGCCTGGAATCAGACAACCTGATTGCTCTGTACCAGGATCATGAGGGAAATATCTGGACCTGCTTCCAGGCTGCAGCGCCGAACTTCTTCTCAGAAGAGCCACTTCCCTTTCAGAACTTCACCTACCAACGTGGGAGTTTGGTCAACCCACTCGTCACTTCGATCTATGAGGATAAAAACGGCATACTCTGGATTGGCTCTATGGGTGGACTCAACCGTATCGACCGGCGGACAGGAACGAACATAGTGCCGGCGGGTTCGGGGGTCGCTAATGAGATCCTCTCGATACTCGAGGACGGGAAAGGGGTTCTTTTTTGTGGAACATTTCACAAAGGCCTGCAGGAAATCAACCGTAAGACGGGCGAGGTAAGTCCCTATCCCCGCGGATTGCCGCCGCATTTCACGAGCCCGATCATGCAATTGATTTATGATCGCGGGGGAAATTTGTGGGCCGCCATGTATGGCGGTGTAGGACGTCTTGATCCGGCCACGGGACGTTTCGTTATGTACACGCCCGAGAATCAGAACACGATACAGTACCAAAAAATCGCCGAGGATCGGGATGGATTTTTGTGGCTCGGCGCGCAGTCGGGCTTGCACCGCTTCGACCCACGGACGGGACAGTTCACAATATACGGCCACAAACCGGATGATCCGGAGTCGCTGAGCGACAATCGCGTGAACTCAGTGCATTTTGATCAACAGGGTACTTTATGGGTGGGTACGCAAGATGGCCTTTCGAAGTTCAACCGTCAAACGGGGACCTTCCAAAATTATTATGAGAAGGACGGTCTGGCTGGAGATGTGGTGAGCTGCATTCAGGAAGATAAAAACGGAGTGCTCTGGATGGGCACGAATAAGGGCCTCTCAGCATTCGATCTGCATTCGCAGCAATTCCGTAATTTTTCTGCGGCCGATGGACTTCCCGGACAAGATTTGACGGGCTGGGGAACGTGCAATCAGAGTCCTTCCGGAGAGATGTTTTTCGGCGGTTTCAGCGGGGCCACGGCTTTCTATCCCAACAAGATCGTGAACAGTTCATTTGTGCCAAGAACCGTTCTGACCGATTTCAGGTTGTCAGGAAACCCCGTCCGCATCGGTGCCGGGTCGGTGCTCAAGCAATCGATTACGCAGACTGACTCAATCACCCTCTCGCACCTGCAAAATATCTTCTCGATTGAGTTTTCAGCTCTAAGCTTTTTTAACGCGGAGACGAATCGTTATCGTTACAAGCTGGACGGCCTCGACCAGGACTGGCATGAAGTAGGCAGCGACGCACGTATCGCCAACTACACTACGCTTCCGGCAGCAACCTACACGTTTGAGGTTCAGGGAGCAACCAGCCGCGGCCCCTGGAGCCAGCCCGGCGCAATGCTCCGCATTGAGATTCTGCCAGCCTGGTATCAGACTCTCTGGTTTCGCGCTATTTGCGTGGCCGCATTCCTGCTTCTGCTCTGGGCAATTTACCTTTTGCGCCTCAACGAGCTCAGGAGGCAGTTCAGTACTGCGCTTGAGGCCCGGGTGGATGAACGGACGCGAATCGCACGAGAACTGCACGACACTCTGCTACAGAGCTGCCAGGGCCTGTTGCTGGTCTTTCAGGCAATATCGAATTTACTGCCAGAGCGGCCGGATGAAGCCAAACAACGAATTGAACACGCGCTTGACCAGGCATCCGATGCCATTACCGAGGGCAGAGATGCTGTGCAAGAACTCCGCTCCGGCGGACTGAACACAGTTGATCTGGGGGAGGCGATAAGCAAATTCGGCAAGGACCTTCTGAGTGGTCACCACAACGGAAACGGGTCCCGAGTTTAGTGTTCAGGTTGAGGGAACACCGCGGCCCCTCAATCCCATCATTCGTGACGAGGTATATCGGATTGGAGTGGAGTCCTTGCGAAATGCGGTCCGTCATGCAAATGCGCGACGAATCGAGGTAGACATCCGATACAGTGAAGACGGTTTGCGACTGCGAGTTCGGGATAACGGAAAGGGCATCGACCCGGTCGTTCTCGGCCAGGAGCACATCGCCGGACATTGGGGCTTGCGTGGTATGCGGGAACGGGCCAAACTCATCGGGGGTACTTTCGAGGTCTGGAGCCAGCTCGGTAGCGGCACTGAAGCCGAATTGACAATTCCGGCCGCGAGCGCTTACTCAAAACCGCGCGATACGCGCGGTTTTGCCTTGTCCCGGCTATGGCGGAGATAAAGTGATGAATACCATTCCCAATCCGATCGGAATTCTGGCGGTCGACGATCATGCGATTTTCCTCCAGGGGATCATCAGTCTTTTGAGCGGCCAGCCAGATATGAAATTGGTGGCACAAGCCTCGAGTGGGCTCGAAGCAATCCAGCAATTCCGGGTGCATCGCCCTGACGTAACTCTTATGGATTTACAAATGCCAGAGATGAATGGCCTGGATGCGATCATCGCTATTCGTGGTGAATTCCCCGAGGCAAAGATCATCGTGCTCACGACCTATGGCGGTGATGTGCAGGTGTTGCGTGCATTGAAGGCTGGAGCACAAGGCTATCTTCTAAAGAACACGTTACACAAGAATCTGCTGGATACGATTCGGGCGGTTCATTCCGGCAAGAAGAGCCTGTCGCCTGAGGCCTCCTACGAACTCGCCGAACACGCGACAGACGATGCCTTGACCCCTGGCGAAGTGCAGGTCCTTCGGCTGATTGCAGCTGGAAATGCCAACAAGCGGATCGCCGATCTGCTGTCAGTCACGGAAGAAACGGTAAAGGGCCGGGTCAAAAACATCCTCTCCAAGTTGAATGCCAACGATCGGACCCATGCAGCCACGATAGGCATCAAGCGTGGAATTATAGAGCTCTAGATACCCTAAATAGTCCGGGATACGCTCATTTGGGGGGTTCGCCCGGCATTGGCGATTGGTAGCCTTCGGCAGAGGGTACTGATGCGTCGTCTTTTTTCAAGTTTTGCCAGAGGCTGGCCCGGGATTGGACTGTTGTTGCTGCGCATTGTCTCTGGTGGGCTTCTGATCATGGATGGAGTTGAGAAGTGCCGGGCTGGCCTCCTGATGGCCGGCCTGTTCGCGATGGTAGACGGTGCGCTCCTGGTCACTGGGCTATGGACTCCAATTGCAGGACCTCTTGTCATCGTGCTCTCCGCATGGGGGATCCTGGTTCAACATCAAGATCCTCATCCCGGCGTTTTATTGGCTGCGATAGGCGCAGCGCTGGGACTCGTCGGGCCTGGAGCGCTGTCTCTTGACGCCCGGCTCTTTGGCTGGAAGAGAATCGACCTCGAAAAGTAATGACCATCGGTGGCCGCCCGGCACACCTGGTGGTGACTTTGTTCAGCCCGATGAGGGTAGGTTTGTTCCACCCCTAAAGGCCAGTACCCGAAATATACGATGCAGTTCAGATAATCCTCGATCTGGGGTTCGTTCGAATTGGCGACTGAGCCACAATCTCATCGTCGCTGAAAGAAAGCCCGGTGACTATTCGAACTACGGTCCGAGCCCGCTCGGCCAACGGAGGTTATAGCTCATGTCACACGCTTCCACCCCAATCGTGTTTGTGGTTGATTCTGACCCTTCAGTCCGTGAATCGCTAGAACTGCTGGTCCGCGCCGCCGGTTGGCAGGCGGAGACATTTGCATCTGCGAAAGAATTCCTCGCCCGTCCACGATCTGTTGTTCCTTCCTGTCTCGTCCTGGATGTAACTCTCCCGGACCTCAATGGTCTCGAACTGCAGGAGCGCATCGCTTCTGAACGCACTGACATGCCGATCATTTTTCTCACGGGCAATGCCGACATAGCGATGACGGTGAGAGCTATGAAGCGCGGAGCTCTGGACTTCCTGACCAAACCGTTCGACGCCGAAGCGCTGTTGATCGGGATACAGCAAGCAATCAAACGCAGCGAGGCCGCGCTAGGGCGTGAGAACCAATTGCACGCGCTGCGTGCGGATTATGGGTCGCTTACTCAACGGGAACGCGAAGTGATGACATTGGTGGCATCCGGCCTGCTGAACAAGCAGGTGGGTGGAGAGCTGGGCATCAGTGAAATCACAGTGAAAGCGCATCGTGGCAATGTCATGCGGAAGATGAAGGCGAACTCATTCGCAAATCTGGTAAACATGGCGGCGCGACTTCGGGTCACGCGCTCAATGACGATAAACGCCGCTTGGAGTTGACGATCCCTAATGGATTAGAGGTCTTCATGAAAGGGCAGAAGTAAACGTCACCGGTAGTTCGTCTGATAGAATTTGCCTGATTTCTCGGCTTAACAGTTTTGAGCGTCTTGATGAATCGGATGCCGATTGCGGGCATCCACTCCTCGAGACATCAACTGGATTTCCGTCAAGGCGTTCATCATGATCGAATCTTCCGATTTTCGGACCACGAGAATACCGCTCAACCACGGAGCCGGCCAAATGCCTGCACTCGGATTTGGCACTCTGATTGCCGATGCAGCCAAGACAATCAGTGCTACCACAGACGCGCTGGAAGCCGGATTTCGACACTTCGACTGTGCGGAACGGTACAAGAACGAGCGTGAAGTGGGTGAGGCCTTGCAAGCAGGACTTGCCGCTGGAGGGATTGCGCGCGAGGACATCTTCGTCACGACAAAATTGTGGAATACCAATCATCGGCCCGAGCGCGTGGAACCGGCTTTCGAGGCGAGTCTTGACAGACTCGGGCTCAACTATCTGGATCTCTACCTCATTCACACTCCATTTGCGTTTCAACCGGGGGAGGAGCACGATCCGCGGGATGAAAACGGCAATGTCCTTTACGACCGGGACGTGACTTTGCTTGACACCTGGAGGGCGATGGAGAGTCTTGTGGACCATGGCAGATGCCGGGCCATTGGACTGTCAGACATCAGCTTGAACGAGCTTTTGCCCATCTACGAATCGGCGAGAATCAAGCCGGCTGTGGTCCAGGTTGAAGCACATCCGTATCTGCCGGAAACGGAGATTCTGGAGTTCTGCCGGGAGAAAGGTATTGTGCTTTTGGCTTTCGCGCCTTTGGGTCATGGCGTGCGGCCGGGGCCGCTTGAAGATCCAGTGGTTTTGGCAATCGCTGCGCAGGTTGGAAAGACGCCGGCACAGGTGCTGCTGGCATGGGCGGTGCAACGCGGCACGGCTTTGCTGACCACGTCCAAGACTGCGGGCCGGGCGCGAGAGAATTTCAACATCTCCGCCCTTCCAGAAGACGCATTCGACGAGATCAATCGCATCCAGACGAGAGAGAGGCTCAATGACGTAGTGAATACCGGCAGCCCAGGCTTCATTCCACGAGTTAAATCAGCGTGAAAGCCAGACAACAGCTGGGGATCTACGCAAGAAGTATCAAAGGCCAGAAGTCTCGCACCGCAGTCATCTGTCAAATCCATCGCTTAATGGCAGTCCTCAATATTCTCGAGAACTTCGGTTGAAGGCTTAGCAGGGTGCGGATACACCAGGGCTAAAGAGGAACCGCAGGGTCCCGGTGCTCACATGAGTCAATTGCTGTAATGTTGGTTCATGAATAAATACTTCTCCTTTGCTGCGCTGATGGCGGTCACCACTGCACTCGCGCAAGCGCCGGACCCTATCAAGTTTGTTGATCCGATGATTGGCACCGGGGCAGAGGGACACACCTTCCCCGGAGCGACCACGCCCTTCGGTATGGTGCAACTGTCACCCGACACACAGATTCGGCCATTCAAGCAAAGCTACAAGTGGGCAGCGGGATACCGCTACGAAGACACGACCATCCTTGGCTTCTCGCATACGCATTTCTCGGGCGCGGGACACAGTGATCTTGGCGACGTGCTCCTGATGCCGATCAGCGGCGACCATGTTCCGCTGGAACCCGGCGATGCAGAGAAGACCCAGCCTGGATATCGCTCGCATTTTTCGCACACCCGGGAAGTGGCAGAGCCGGGCTACTACAACGTATTCCTTGATGACTCGGCAGTATTCGCGGAATTGACCGCCAGCGAGCGCGTGGGTGTGCATCGTTACACCTTTGCCCAAGGCGCAAAGCGCAACGTTCTGCTCGACCTGCGAAGCAGCATCTATAACTATCCCGGCAAAGTGCTGTGGTCGCGTATCACGATCCATGCGGACGGCACCGTGACCGGAATGCGTGAGACCCGCGGATGGGCGCCTGGGCGGCAGCTGTACTTTGCCATGCGATTCTCTGCCCCCCTGTCGAACCATGCCCTCTATAACAAGGAAGAAGACCCGCCGCCCTACCACGGGTTCAAGACGCCCGGAACATCGCCTGAAGATACACAAAGCATTCAAGGGCGGGGACTGGAAGGTGTGTTCAGTTTTGCGCCTGCCTCCGCACCGCTGATTGTGAAGGTTGCGATTTCGCCGGTGAGCGAAGACAACGCGATCGCGAACATGGAAGCCGAAGTGCCGGCATTCGACTTTGACAGAGTGCGCGCTACGACGCAGCAGATGTGGCGCGATCAGCTGGCACGAGTTGAGTTTGACGCCTCGCCAGCTATGCAGAGATCGCTTTACACCGCGCTTTATCACGCTTTGATGGCTCCAAGCACCAGCATGGATGTGAACGGTGAGTATCGCGGACCCGACAACCAGGTTCACCACGCCGAGGGCTTTCACTTTGTCTCCTCACTCTCCTTGTGGGATATCTATCGTGCGGAGCAACCGCTGATGACTGTTCTCGAGCCGGCGCAGCGCACCAACGATCTGGTTCAGTCGCTGATAGCTTCCCAGCACGAGAGTCCCTTTGGCATCCTGCCGGTGTGGCAATACCAGGGCCAGGAGACCTGGTGCATGATCGGCTACCATGCCGTTCCAATCATCGCCGATGCTTACATGAAAGGAATCCGAGGCTACGACATCGAAGCGGCCCTGGGTGCCATGGTGGCGAGCGCGACCTACGGGCCGTATGGCAATCTCGCGTCCTATATGAAATTGGGATACGTGCCTGTCGACCATGACGATGAAGCAGCTTCAAAGACGATGGAGTACGCCTTCGACGACTGGACGATCGCGCGTATGTCGAAGGCGATGGGCAAGGACACGGAGGCCGCGCAGTTTGAGAAGCGCTCCAGATTCTGGCGCAACAACTTCAACGCAAGCGAGGGCTTTGTTGAGCCTCGATTGGAAGATGGAACTTATCGCAAGCCTTTTGATCCGGCTAAGGCGGGCGCGGGCAGCGGGTTTACCGAAGGCAATGCATGGCAGTACTCCTGGTATCAACCGCAGGATGAGCAGGGGCTGATCGATTTGATGGGCGGCCCTGGCAAGTTGATCGCCCGGCTCGATGAAATGTTCGATCAGAAGGTCGATCCGGCTACCTACGCGAACGTTGAGGATATCTCCGGAATGATTGGCCAGTACATTCACGGGAATGAACCCAGTCACCATCTTGCCTATCTGTATAGTTACGCGGGCGCGCCGTTGAAGACGCAGGCCCGGCTGAAACAGATCGTGGATTCGCAATACAAACCAACACCCGATGGCCTGGTTGGTAATGACGACCTCGGTCAGATGTCCGCGTGGCTCATTTTCACTTCACTGGGTTTCTACCCGGTCGCCCCCGCCTCGAATGAGTACGTTCTGGGCCGCCCCTTCGTAGATCGCGCGGTTCTTCATCTGCCAAATGGCAAGGTGCTGACGATTGAGAGTGTGAAGTTGAGCGACGATCATGGTTTCGTGAAAGATGTTTTGCTTAACGGCAAATCGCTCGATCGCACCTACGTTACGCATGACGAACTCATGAATGGTGGCGATCTAAAGTTCATCTTCAGCAACGAAAAGGATGCGGAGTGGTCCCGCCGTTCGCTAGGGTTGCCGCACTCCGATACTGCTCCGCACTCATGAAACTCGAACGCTGGATCTGCTCGCTGCCGCGTCAGCCGATCCGCTCTGCCAGCTCGACGATGATTCCCTCGGGGCCGCGGACGTAGCAGAGCCGGTAGCTGTCCTCGTAGCGCCCCAGCTCGCCGACGAGCTCAGCGCCGCGGGCACGCAGGCCGGCGACAACCGCCTCGATGTCTTCGACGGCGAATGCGACATGGCGGATGCCCGGTGTGTTCGCCGGCGCCTGCCGGTTGCCGCCCTGGGCCGACGGCGTGTGGAATTTCGTCAGCTCGAGTCGTCCATGGCCGTCCGGGGTTTGCAGGAACGCGATCTCTGCCCGGACGCCTTCGAGCCCCACGACGCCGTCCACCCATCGGCCCTCGACCTGCCCTTCTCCCTGAAGCTCGAGTCCAAGTTCGACGAAGAATTCAGTTGCCGCCGCAAGGTCGTCAACCACGATGCCGACGTGCTCCATCCGTTGGATCGTCATGTGCTTTATGCTAACGAATCCAGGTTCGAGCCACAAACGCCAGGAGCCGGAAAGGAGCGCGCAGCGCAAGAATTCGAGAGAGCATGAAAAACCTGCTCTCTCGAGATGGTTGATCGAATTCGGTGACGGTTGCTATTCGCCAGCCGGTATCAGTTCAAATCCGTGATAGACAGTGCCGGCTAGATTTGTCGCCAATCCAAGAATGTGCCCGTGGGAGTTGATCGAGCAGCCAAAGATCAGGTACAGCGAAGAGTTGGCGGGGATAAGTGTGTTCAGGTCCGTAGGTACCCCATTCTTCCAGATGGTTGCGGTCAGGCTCGTAAAAGTTGAATTGATCGAAGATCCGACGACCTCATCGCTGTCATTGAGGGCGATGGCCAAACTGTTTGCGATTCCCTTAATTGGTACCAGGGCCTTCATCTTGCCGGTTTCCCTGGTCCAGAGAAAGGCGTTGATCGTGGCATTATCCGACAGCGAGGAGAAGCCCACAACATCGCCGCGACTATTGAGGTCCTTGGCGGCAGTTCCCAACAGGCTTTTCTCATTTCCGCCCAGCGACCCCAGGTTAATGGGTGTGCCATCCTTCTCCCACAGCACGGCGTGCAACGGATTCAGGTAATAGCCCAACACAAGGTTGAAGGCACCGCAGGTACCCGTCATCCCCGCCGCTTCTCCCTGATCGTTGATGGCCAGAGCCGTGCCGACCGGATCTCCTCCCACGGTCGCCAGTTCCTCGATCGCGTGATCCCGCCAGAGAACGGGCTTGTATTGGTAATACTGGTTTAGAGTTGCCGTTGGGTTTTGCGTGGGGCAGCCGGGGGTTGTGTTTTCCGCTGCGCCGGCCACCTCGCCAAAGTCGTTGATCGCGGCGGCGATGCCATTGTTGCCATGATTGTTGTCCAGAGTCGGAAGTGCGATCATGTGGCCGTCCCACCACAGAAACGGCCGGCAACTGGCCGTAGCAGTAGCGATTCCCAATGCCTGGAATCCGCAAAAGTCCTCTTTCTTGGGGTCAACATTGGCAATGTTGGCTCCGCCCACGACTTCACCCCAGGGGTTGTTTCCATATGCCAGGCTGTTCGCTCCCCCAAGACCGGGTTTGCTGATGTCAATGGTGTGTTGGTCGAAATAGATCACCGCATGGTCGTTGCCGCCGGAACCCTGGACCGAGCCGACGCTGATGTCATTGTTCGTGATATGGTTTGGCCCGCCTGCCGCACCCACCACGCCAAGATCCACTAACCTGTAGGGAGCTTGCGCGGAAGCGCAAAGCGGCCAGCAAAGCGCCGCCACCACCACACCGGCGCTCTTCAAAACGATCTGCTTCTTTACTGCGTCCATCACCGTCATCGTCCTTCTCCTTTATTGCCGGGCGTTCGCTCGGGATTAAATTTGTGAAACGTCGTTGGATTGTGAGCGCTGCGCCAGGGACGGGAGGCAGACTTGGACAGGGCCTTCGGGCGGGCTCCAAATGTGTAGCGTGCCTGTTGGCAGCCCGTTCAGCAGTCGAGCCGTGTCCTCACCTAGAAGCACAACCTCTACCTCGGCCTGACAACCCGGGCACCAACTCACCACCGTTCGTGCCTGGCGTACGACTAAAAGGCCTTCGGTTTCGATCGTGATCTTTGTTGTCCTCACCGCCATCGCTTCGCTCCGGAATGCGCCGTCGTTTGCAACGGCTTCGAATGACCGCATCCTGAGCGGACCCGGTACGAAAAGTCCTCAACGAGCCTTTCAATGTTTCTTAAAGAATCTGAATGATGGGCCTGATATCGATAAACCAACAACTTAGCGAACGTTGGCGTCTGGCTTTTAACGCACTGGAAAGCTCGGCGGGCTATGGTAGATTTCCGGTACGTTCCTCCCTGGCCGGGTATACGTTGTCCCTATGCCATGAACACCGATCCCAAAGTCGTCTACGAGTTCGGCCCATTTCGTATGGACCCGGACAAACAGGTCCTCCTCCGCGACGGCCAACTCATTGCGGTGACACCGAAGACCTTTGAGACGCTGTTGGTGTTGGTGCGCCGCGGCCGCGAAGTTGTCTCGAAAGAGGAACTGCTAAAGGAGGTCTGGCCGGACTCTTTCGTCGAGGAAGCCAACCTCAGCCAGCACATCTTCAAGCTGCGCAAGGCGCTCGGCGACACACTTGAAGGAGAGCGTTACATCGTCACCCTGCCGGGCCGTGGCTATCGATTCGCAGTTCCGGTCCGTACCATCACTGAGGACGGTGACGTGCTGATTGCGCAGATGCGCTCCCGCGCCCAGATTGTGATCGAGGAGCACGCGCCGGAGCCCATTGAGACCCAGCTCGCCGCGCTGCCGCCACCTCCGCACGCCAAGCCGAAATGGCTGCTCCCAGCAGCAATCGGTGCCGCGATTGTAGGCTTTGGACTGCTACTGGTTCTGCGCCATCAACAGGTTCTAACCTTCTTCCAGCGAAATAGGGCTCTCACCGACACCGATACGGTTGTGCTCGCCGACTTCGTCAATTCCACCGGCGACCCTGTATTTGACGGCACCCTGCGGCAAGGTATGGCGGTGCAACTTGAGCAGTCGCCCTTCTGGAGCGTCATCTCCGAACAACGCATGCAGCAGACGCTCAGGCTGATGGACCGGCCGGCCGATGCGCGGATCAACCTGGAGACGGCCCGGGAAATCTGCGCAAGAACCGGGAGTGCCGCCGTCATAGAAGGTTCGATTGCGAGCCTCGGAACTCAGTATGTGTTGGGGCTGCGCGCAGAAAGCTGCCGCAGTGGGGACGTCCTCGCTGAAGAACAGGCGCAAGCGGCAAGAAAGGAAGACGTACTCGGGGCTTTGGACAAAACGGCGACCCGTTTGCGTAGCAAATTGGGCGAGTCACTCAGCTCCGTGGAAAAATACGCCACGCCGGCGGAGGAAATAACCACACCATCCTTAGACGCGCTGCAAGCCTACAGCCTGGGACGAAAGGTGTTTTTTGAGAAAGGAAACACTGCGGCGATACCCTACCTCCAGCGGGCGGTGGAACTCGATCCAAATTTCGCCATAGCCTACCGCGCCCTGGGGACGATGTACGGAAACCTCAACCAGTCCGCCAGGATGGCCGAAAATCTGCGCAAAGCTTATGAGCTGCGCGAAAGGGTAAGCAAGCGAGAGCGGTTCTATATTGAGTCAAGCTACTACTGGATGGGAACGGGAGAACTGGAGAAAGCGATACCTGCCGACGAGCTGTGGCGGCAGTCCTACCCCAGAGACTACGCGCTTTACGTGCACCTCGGAGCTATTTACGTACGCTTGGGAAACCTGGAAAAGGCATTGGAGGAGACACGCGAGTCGGTGCGTCTGGAGCCAAATTCTGGAATCAACCAGTCGGTCCTCTGCTTGGCATACATCTATCTCGACCGGCTGGATGAGGCGGAGGCGGTGCTCAAGCAAGCGGAAGAGCGCAAGTTGGAGAGTGAGGGGTTGCCTTGGGCTCGCTACGGATTAGCTTTTCTGGAGGGAGATACGGCACAGATGGCACGCACGGTGTCGGCGGCCATGGGAAAGCCGGGCACGGAAGACGTGCTGCTGGGCGTGCAAGCCAACACCGAGGCCTGGCACGGGCGATGGAAAGACGCCCGCCAACTGACTCGGCGGGCAATGACTTCAGCCGACCTAAACGACGCCAGGGAAACGGCCGCATGGTATGAGGCACGGACGGCTCTGGGCGAGGTGGAATCGGGCATGAGGCAGGAGGCACGTTCCGACGCCTATGCAGCAATCAAGTTGGCCTCGAACCGCGATGTGTTGGCAAGGGTGGCCCTGGCCTTGGCCTTGGCAGGCGATACCGCAGCGGCGGAGAAACTGGCGGCCGAGCTCGACCAGACGTTCCCGGTGGACACGCTGGTCCAGCGCTACTGGCTGCCTGCAATCGGTGCGGCGGTGGCGTTACAGCACAAAAACCCGAAACGCGTAGTGGAGCTACTGCGGGTGACGGGACCGATCGAACTTGGGGATCACGGTGACCTTTACCCAATCTACCTGCGCGGAGAAGCCTATCTCATGCTCCGCGACGGGAATGCGGCGGCGGCCGAATTTCAGAAGTTCATCGATCACCGAGGGCTGGTATGGAACTCTCCCTGGGCTGCATTGGCTCGCTTGCAACTCGCCAGAGCGTGCGCTTTGTCTGGAGATAAGACCAAAGCAAAGATTGCCTACCAGGATTTCCTTGCGCTCTGGAAAGACGCAGACCCCGACATCCCCGTCCTGAAGCAAGCCAAAGTGGAGTACGGAAAACTGCAGTAATTCCAGGATTCCCCTCGCTTTCACTCCATAGCCACGGGCTCTGGTAGATTTCCGGTAAGTTCCTCCTCGGCCCGGTATATGCCATGAACACGGATCCCAAGGTCGTCTACGAGTTCGGTCCCTTTCGCATGGACCCCGACAAACAGGTCCTCCTCCGCGACGGCGAACTCATTACGGTGACTCCGAAGGCCTTTGAGACACTGCTGGTGTTGGTGCGCCGCGGCCGGGAAGTGGTCTCGAAAGAGGAGCTCCTGAAGGAAATCTGGCCGGACTCTTTCGTCGAGGAGGCCAACCTGAGCCAGCACATCTTCAAGCTGCGCAAGGCGCTCGGCGACACTCTTGAAGGAGAGCGTTACATCGTCACCCTGCCGGGCCGCGGCTATCGATTCGCGGTTCCGGTCCGTACCATCACCGAGGGAGGCGACGTGCTGATTGCGCAAATGCGCTCGCGCGCCCAGATTCTGATCGAGGACCAGGTACCGGAGCCGGGCCCGACCCTTCCCGCACTTTCGCCGCCTTCGCACTCCAGACCGAAATGGCTGCTCCGCTCAGCGGTCGCTGCCGCGATCACCATTACCGGATTTGGACTGCTGCTCCTTCTGCGCCGTCATCATCCCATCGCTCTGAATGCCAGGGATTCCGTCTTGGTTGCCGATTTCACCAACCTCACCGGCGACCCGGTCTTCAACAATACATTGCGCCAAGGGTTGGAGGTGCAACTGCAGCAGTCCCCTTACTTGAATCTCATTTCGGAAGTTCGCATCCAGCACACGCTGCGCCTGATGGGTCAACCGCCGGAAACGCAGGTCACCGGCCAGATTGCTCGAGAAGTCTGCGTTCGGACCGGAACCGCGGCCATACTGGAAGGCTCCATTCAGAGCGTCGGAACTCGATACGTGCTCAACTTGCGGGCGACGAACTGCCGGAGCGGAGACATTATTGATCGGGAGCAGGTGGAAGTGGCCAGAAAGGAAGAGGTTCTGGCAGCCATCACCCAAATGACCAGGGATTTCCGGAAACGGGTCGGCGAATCGGCAGCCACTCTGCAAGAGCACGATGTGCCGCTTGCTGAGGCCACCACGGCCTCGATCGACGCGTTGCAAGCCTACAGCCTTGGCTTGCAAGCCCAGGCCAGCAAAGGCGAGGAGGCCAGCATCCCCTTTTTCAGGCGCGCCGTGGAACTCGACCCGAAATTTGCCATGGCCTACGCCTACATGAGTTTGGAGTACGGTTCTTCCGGCTCCACCGAGCTGGCCACTGAAAATATTCGCAAAGCCTACGAGCTCGCCGGCCACGTCAGCGACAATGAGCGATTCTTTATCTCCGCCTATTACTACGGTCGGGCCGTTGGAAACCAGGAGAAGGCTCGCCAGATCTGCGAACAGTGGGCGGAGACCTACCCTCTTGAAGCATTCCCGCACGCGTTTCTCGCAGGTTTCATCTATCCCGTCCTCGCCAATTTTGACAAAGGGATGGAAGAGGCACGGAAAGGGATGGAAATGGCGCCAGACCAATCGATTTTCTATCTGGAACTGTGTGCGGAATTGTGGAGCGCCGGCCGCCGGAAAGACAGCGAGGAAGTCTTGCGCCTGGCGACCGAACGCAAGATAGAGACTCCGAAATTGTTGATTTTCGAATATGATATTGCGTTCTTGACGGATGATCGCGATGGCATGAAAAAGGTGGTGAAAGCAGCCCAGGGAAACCCGGATGCCGTGGATTGGATGGCGGACGCCCAGGCATTCTCCTTTGCGTACGCGGGACGATTGAAAGAGGCGAGCGTTCTGTCGCACCAAGCCACGCAACTGGCGCAGCAGCAAGGCGATCGCGAACGAGCCGCGCAGTTCACGATCAAGTCTGCCCTTTGGGAGGCCTTCTTCGGGAATGCGCCGGAAGCGAAACAAGCAGTGGCCAGCGCCTTGGCGCTCGCGAACAATCGCGAACTCGAATACGGCGCCGCCGTCGTCGCCGGACTCGCGGGTGATTCCAAGCAGGCCCAGGCCTTGGCCGATCATCTGGAGACCGAATTTCCCGAGGACACATCCGTCCGCTTCAGTTACCTGCCGGTCATCCATTCGATCGTGGCGCTCAATCACAACGATCCCGCCCGAGCTGTCGGTGCGCTTGAACCGGCGATCCCCTATGAACTGGGAGCGCCCCGATGCACGGTAGTGCTCTTCTTCGGAGCTCTCTACCCGATCCTGTTTCGCGGCGAGGCTTATCTCGCCGCCCACAAAGGTCCGGAGGCGGCACGGGAATATCAAAAGCTTCTGGACCATAGCGGGCCCATGATTGGCGATCCGGTTGCAGTGCTGGCACACCTGGGCCTGGCTCGGAGTTACGTCGTCTCCGGCGACGCGAGTAATGCCCGCAACCAATATAAGGAGTTCCTCGCCCTGTGGAAGGACGCGGATCCTGATCTTCCCGTCTTGCATGAAGCCAAAGCAGAGCTTGCCAGTTTGCATTGAGAAACCAGGATGCAATGAACACCGATGCTAACGTCGTCTACGAGTTCGGCCCCTTTCGTATGGACCCGGACAAACAGGTCCTGCTGCGCGACGGCGAACTCATTGCGGTGACTCCGAAGGCCTTCGAGACGTTACTGGTGTTGGTGCGCCGCGGCCGGGAAGTGGTCTCGAAAGAGGAGCTGCTAAAGGAGATCTGGCCGGACTCTTTCGTCGAGGAAGCCAACCTGAGCCAGCACATCTTCAAGCTGCGCAAGGCGCTCGGCGACACTCCTGAGGGAGAGCGTTACATCGTCACCCTGCCGGGCCGCGGCTATCGATTCGCTGTTCCGGTCCGTACCATCACCGAGGGAGGCGAGGTGCTGATTGCGCAGATGCACTCGCGCGCCCAGATTGTGATCGAGGAGCACGCGCCGGAGCCCGTCGAGACCCAGCCCGCCCTTTTGCCACCTGAGCACGCCAAGCCGAAATGGCGGAAATGGCTGCTTCCCGCAGGAGCCGCTGCCGCGATTGTAGGCCTTGGAGCGTTACTGCTTCTGCGCCGTCATCAGCCCATTCCACTGAATGCCCAGGATTCCGTCCTCGTCGCCGATTTCACCAACCTCACCGGCGATCCGGTCTTTGACAATGCGTTGCGCCAGGGGCTGGAGGTGCAGCTGCAGCAGTCACCTTACCTGAACCTCGTTTCCGAAGATCGGATCCAGCAGACTCTGCGCCTGATGGGTAAACCGCCCGAAACACAGGTGACCGGCCAGGTTGCTCGAGAAGTCTGCGTTCGCACCGGAACGGCAGCGCTGCTGGAGGGCTCCATCCAGAACGTCGGAGCGCGGTATGTGCTCAACTTGCGGTCGACGAACTGCCGGACCGGAGATGTGATTGATCGGGAGCAGGCGGAGGTGGCCAGAAAGGAAGAGGTTCTGGAAGCCATCACCCGAATGACCAGGGGTTTTCGTAAGCGGGTCGGCGAATCGGGAGCCACTCTGCAAAAGCACGATGTGCCGCTTGCCGAAGCCACCACGGCCTCGATTGACGCGTTGAAAGCCTACAGCCTTGGATTGCAAGCCGAGGTCAATCAAACCGAGGACGCCACCATCCCCTTTTTCAAGCACGCCCTGGAACTCGACCCGAAATTTGCCATGGCCTACGCCTACCTCGGTTTGGAGTACGGCTCCGCAGGCTCCTCCGAGCTGGCTACGGAAAATATCCGTAAAGCCTACGAGCTGGCCAACCGTGTCAGCGACAATGAGCGATTCTTTATCTCCGCCTATTACTACGGCCGTGCCGTTGGAAACCAGGAGAAGGCTCGCCAGATCTGCGAAGAATGGGCAGAGACCTACCCTCGCGAATATACCCCCCACGCATTCCTGGCAGGTTTCATCTATCCCGCGCTCGCTAACTTTGACAAAGCGACGGAGGAGGCCCGAAAAGGAATGGAAATCGCACCGGAACAATGGATTTTCTATCACGAACTGGGTGGTGAACTCGTTGTATGCCGGCCGCCCGAACCAAGCCGAGGAGGCGTTGCGCAGCGCGTCAGGACGCAAGATCGAGACTGCGCAATTGTTGGTTCTGCAATATGATCTCGCGTTTTTGAAGGATGATCGCGAGGGCATGCAACAAGCGGTGAAAGCCGCCCAGGGAAAACCGGATTCCATGGACTGGATCGCGGACCGGCAGGCGTTCTCCCTGGCGTACACAGGGCGGTTGCAAAAGGCGAGAGTTCTGTCGCGCCAAGCCGTTGCTCTGGCGCAGCAGCAAGGCGCTCGAGAAAGGGCCGCACAGTTCGCCATCAGGGCTGCCCTTTGGGAAGCATTCTTCGGCAATGCGCGGGAAGCGAAACAGGGCGTGGCCACGGCTCTCGCGCTCGCGGGCAATCGCGAAGTGCAATACGGCGCCGCCATCGCCACCGGGCTGGCAGGCGATTCCGCGCAGGCCCAGGCCCTGGCCGACCATCTGTGGATCGAATTTCCCGAGGACACCTCCATCCGCTTCAGTTACCTTCCGGTCATCCATGCCATCGTGGCGCTCCGCCGCAATGACCCCGACGGAGCCATCCACGCGCTCGAACCGGCGATCCCTTACGAACTGGGAACGCCTCGAGGCTCGGTGACGTGCTTCTTCGGAGCTCTCTACCCGATCCTGTTTCGCGGCGAGGCTTATCTCGCCGGCCACAGAGGTCCGGAGGCGGCACGGGAATTTCAAAAGCTTCTGGACCATCGCGGAACCATGATCGGCGATCCGGTTGCAGTGCTGGCGCACCTGGGACTGGCTCGGAGTTATGCCCTCTCCGGCGACGCGAGCAATGCGCGCAACCAATATAAGGAGTTCCTCGACACGTGGAAGGACGCAGATCCCGACCTACCCGTCTTACATCAAGCCAGAACAGAGCTTGCCAGACTTCAGTGAATGAGGGTGCCCGGCCCCGGTAATCTACCTCGTAAGTACATTGCTTTCTGTTAGCAAAGACCTGGAAATTTTCTGTAAGAAAAGTTGAGGCCACCGCCAAGGACTTTTAATCCGGCTTCCGAGCAGGATTCGCCTGGAGGTGGTCTTCCATGCTGCCATTTCGGCGTTTCCTTCTCTTTTTCATTTGTCTTACCAGGTGCTCAGCCGCGGTCGCTGGTGACCAGTCAAACGGGTTCGACATCCATTTCAAGCTCCTCTGCGGGTCTCTGATCCTGGTACCGGTCACGGTGAATGGATCCGGGCCCTACGACTTCGTGCTGGACACGGGCACGTCCATGACCTTAATCGATCCGAAGCTGGCAGCGCAGTTGTCCTTACCGTGGGTGGGACGTACAACGCAGTATGACGTCCAAAGTTCTTCTTCTTCTACGGTACCGACTGCACACACCAGGGAACTGGGGCTTGGAGGCGGTAGAGTCCGGAATCTCACCGTGCTCGTGGAGTCCGTGGCTGGCCTCAACGACTTCGACCCGAAGATCCGTGGCGTGTTGGGGGAGAATTTTTTAAGCCGCTTTGATCTCCTGTTGGACAATCAACACCGCCAGGTTCACCTGGAAGAGGGGCCGGCCGGCTCCATGGTTGAAGATCTCGAGGGGGAACGCATACCTCTTGCCGAGCACGGCAGTGCTGAGGGGGAGCCCACTTACAATCGCCTCCTTCTCACCGCAAAATCACCTGACGTGGGACCAAGCGAACTGACATTTGCATTGGATTCCGGCGCGTCCGCCGTTGTCTTATTCAGGAACACGAACACTGGGGGTTGGGTACTACGGCGCGACGACCTTGACGCTCCAGGCTCCTCGAATAGTCTGCAGCCGGGCACGCGTCCCATTCACCTGCGCCGTCTTCAAACCCTGACGCTCGGCAGGAGAGTGCTTGCGGACCTTGCGGCCGTAGTCCCCACGTCGTCCCCCGCGGAGGATTCAGATGGGCTCTTGCCTACGGGCATTTTTCACAGCGTCTACATCAGTCACTCCGGCAGGTTCGCTATCTTCGATCCCGTCCATAGAAAGCCGCCGGCTTCGATCAAAAAAGTGGGGACACCATGAAATCCATCAACCAGCTCGAACCCCTTGCATCTTTTCGCCCACAAAAGGTCTGGAGGCGGGGCGGGGCTCCACAAATGCCAGCCAACCACGGCGCTGCGAGACCAGAACCTTCTGGCCCTCAGACGTCAGGCGGTAATAGCGCCGGCGGCGCAGTGACCAGTTCCATAGCGTCTGCAAAAAAGTGCCAAAAGTGCGATAAAAGCGATAAAAGCCCCTATTGAGCTTCTGCCGGTTCCTCGTCCTCGGCTAACCATTCCGCATTGTTTTGGTGTTGGTCCGCTGCGATGGCCGCCCAGCGGGTGGTCTTCCCCCGGTGGCCGGGGCATTGAGGGGACGGAGTAACCCCTAACGTTAGCTACGGGGGTACCCCGTCTGTGTCCCGTCTCTCCGAAATAGGCCAAACTAGCTTGCCAAACGCAGGCTTTGCCTAGAAAACTCCTGAGGCAAAAACAGTACCTTCTACCGGTAACAAACGGGACAATACCAATGCCTCTAGCGAAGTATTGGTGACGGTCCCGTTTGTCATCGGAGATGCGGAAAGCGGCATCCGTGGCCCTCTGGCCTCGATTGACCTGAACTTTCCGGTTATCTGACGTCCTTTAGTTGTCAAAGAGTTTAATCAAGAGAACGCCTAGGCATCCCCTGGTTACGCCGCGAATCCCGCTGCTGCACAGGCGCCCTCGCGGGGCGAACCCACGCGAGCTGGCGTAATCCGCAAGTCCACGTTAAAAAATCGAGTAATGGCCCATACGAACCTCCGCTTGCTTTAGTGCCTCTCTATTTCTTAGTGTCTCCACATGGGTTGCACACTTCGCATCCCGTCTCAAAGCGCGTTCATTCATATGGTGGGCCTAGCTTTGTTTCCTCCTTCAGCTAAGTCCTTTGTTTTGCCGAAGGTGCTCAAACTTTGCAGCTAAGTCCTTTGTTTCATGAAGATGCTCAAATTTCAGAATTAATTAATTGAGCATCTTGCCTCTTCAGGGGGCTGTTGCTGTTCCCCGCTCGCACTTAAGAGCCAGTAGCAGATACGTTTGACTCCGTTTTTTGACGGTGGAAACGCCCTGATTGAACTTGCCGCGCCGCAGGCGCGGATCGCCGACAGCAAGGGACAGCTGGATTCCGCACCAACGATGGGTGAAAGAGCATGTCCCGGCCAGCCGGCGTAGGCTCGCATTTTGCATCAATTAAAGATGCATTTTGAGGTACTTTTGTCTCGCGCTGCCAGGGTTTTATTTTCGAGTAAGTGGGAAGGATACGGCTAGCTACAGGATACCCATTCACCGTCAGGAGCGTTCATCCGCTGCAATAGGTATCCTGTCGCCGCATTTGCTCAAAATTGTTTTCGCCTCCGCGGGCGTTAGTGTTGTTTTTGGTATCGTTGCCGGCCTTGTGTTGAGCTTCGCGCTGAAGCAACTCATTGCTCAGTGGGTGGAGAATGCCTCGACGAACTCTCTCATTCTGTTCGCCGCTTCCCTTTTGCTACTCGGCGTGGCGGCACTGGCGTGCCTGGTGCCGGCAAGACGAGCGTCTGCAGTCGATCCGATGACGGCGTTACGAAGCGAGTAATTACCGTGGCTGAGGTGTCCAGATTTTCTGCTCCCGGCGAGGTGTCGTCATACAGAAGGGCGACCTTCCAAGGGAGATAAAGACTTTGGGTCGTCGGTTCTTTGTGGCTATTCATCTTGCGGTCAGCGGGTTTTGTCATGATTTCTCCGACACACTCCAGAGCTGCTACTTTGCAGATCGTCAAAGTATCAATCCCGTCTGGACGGGACTGGTACTTTCGGGAAACAGGTTTATTGCGCGGGCAGCGCGTTGATCGTAGCGTAGATCTGACGGTAACAATCGGAAACGTCTGCCGGCGTCCAGCCGACCAACCCGAAATGATCTACCGGCAAGGTTCCCATGTGATTTTTCAGCGTAGCCGATGCCAGGGGCACTACACCGTCATTCTGCTGTCCGGTGGAACTGAGCAGAATGGCAGGCACGGTCAAGAGTGCCGTCACCTGAGCAGCCGCAATCGAGCCGGCATAGCTGTACGCGGGCACGCCGCGCAGGTCGCGCTGATCATCGGGAAAATTCTGCAGGCATTTCTCCGTCGTCAATTCGCTGAGGGCTCCGTCATCCAGCGAAAATAAGCCGCTGAAATACGTAGCCAATCCCGAGTAATCCCCGTTACCAAGGTTGCCCACCGCAGCATTCAATTGGCCGACGGCGAAGTGCGTCGTAGCCTCTACGTCAAACGGCCACGCAGCGGCCACTCCTATCTGGTAACGTCCGATCGCCGCCAGCAGCTGTGCAGGATTTACCTGAAGCAGCCTGGCAGGATCGACCGCCACGTCCGCCGCCAGCGTACCGCGAAAGGGAGTGCCGAGTGTCGTTAAGCTGGCGATGTTTGTGGCGCCGCCGGCGATGAGAGAGCGGGCATCGAGTCCGCCCATGCTGTGGGCGATCACGTGAACCTTTTGATCGTTGAACTGGGCATTGATCTGCTGGGCCAATTGTGCCGAGCGGGTCTGCAGCGTGCCTTTCGGAGCCACATCCGGAGCAAACACCTGGGTAGCTCCCGCGGCCCGCAGTATCGAAGCAACGTTGTTGAAGTAGTTCAGCGGTCCGAGGGCGCCAAAACCCAAATAGCCGTTGGCTAAGACGATGGGTAAGGAAGGCATTGCGAACAACCTTTCTGCCGGTTCCGTGCCGGAGCAGTGCAGATAACTATATCTAATAGTCGTTCCGGCTTTGCCAATGGCGTTGGATGCTCCCAGCGGATGAAACGAAAAGAACATGAGCTGAAAAGATAGTGCCGGTTGGCGGGCAATCGTTTCATGTTGCGCCGATACTGCGAATCGAGGCTGGCGCACGGTATCAGAACCAGGTGACCGCCCGGCTACGAATTTAAATTTGGACGGAAATGCGGCTGGCTGCCCCCGATACTTCCATCTACTGGTTACGTATACCCCCGAGGACCCTGTGGCCTTTGCGGATTTACGTGTTTACGGCTACGGGGAATCTGCGTAGACTCGTGGCGGCCCCAATCCACAAAGCACGAGGTTTTCAAAATGAGACAAACTCTTCGCCTTGCCGTAACAACACTCTTTATTTCCCTCGCGGCGGCCTCCGCCGCGCATGCCCAGGTTCCCTACAACCAGGGCCAGGTGGAAAGAGTGACGTTGATACACATCTTACCGGGCCACTCCGACGCGTTCTTCGCTGACATTAAGAAGAATGTTATGCCCACCTGGGAAGCCGAAAAGAGTGCCGGGCTCATTGTCGACTACCGGATGTTCCTGAACCAGACCGCGAACGGCCCCGAAGACTGGGACTTTGGTTTCTCGATCACCTATAAGAATATGGCGGCCCTGGATGGTCTCGCCGATAAGGTATATGACCTTCGCATGAAGCAATACGGCGACCACACCGCTGAGCAGAAAGTGATCGAGAAGCGGGTGGAGAATGGTCGCCTAGTTACTAGCGCGCTGACCCGGGATATTACGCTGCGGTAGCAGAAGTCTCCGAGGCTTTGAAGGACCAAATACGTCGACAGCATCACAACTGTCCGGTTAGATCTCGAACAGAATCAATTGATTAGGATGGCACGCTGTATCTGAGGGTAAGAGGGAATGCTGCAAGGCACATGAAATCTCGGTTTTCTCGAAGAGGGAGACCGACAGAATCTGTAGACAGGTATAAAGCGAAGCGTCGAGTTTGAGCTCTTTCTTGATGATGGCGATCAAAACGTAAGTGGCAATGGCGCACCAGATTTGGGTCTTAACTGCGTTCTCGCTGGTAGCCAAGAATCGCTTGATCCGCAAGTGCTGCTTGATCCATTTGAAAAACAATTCAATTTGCCAGCGGCTCTTGTAGAGCGCAGCAATCGTTTGCGCAGGCAAAGCGGTGTTGTTAGTTAAGAACACCAGCGTCTTGCCGGAGTCGGGATCCTTGAAGCGAATGCGGCGTATTTGTTCAGGGTATTTTTTGCTCGTGGAGCGGCCGTTAAACATGACGCGCTGGTCGCAGATGACTCCGCGGTTGCGGTCTGCGACGCCAGAATAGACGCGCCTCGCATCCATCGCTGATCTGGCGCGTGTAACGAAGAAGGCCCCAGCTTGGTGCATGGCAAACAGACGCCTGAAGTCTAGGTAACCCCGATCCATCACATAGAAGCTGCCAGCTTCTATCGGCAGAATGTCCAGCACATTGATCTCATTCAGCAGGCCACCACTTATGTAAAGAAAAGCAGGGATAGCGCCGCGAAGATCCAGTAGGGTGTGCAGCTTGACGGCCGCCCGACCAACCCGAAAAGGCGCCCATTCGAACAAGCTTAGGCATAAGTCGACAGTGGTTGCATCCAAAGCGTAAATAGTAGCGTCGATATCGAGCACCGAGTCTTCGGCATACAGCGCACGTGCGCGGCCAATCAGGCGCAGGGCTAAAGCCTGATAGATGCGCCAGTTGCGAAGGTTCAGCGCATCGGCTAGCGTGGATCGCGCAGGCGGCTGCGCCAGCCCCATGTGAAACAGCTTAGTCTGATTGGCCGTCAGGCAAACTTCGATATCACGCAGCGACTCACGCCATGTAAGTTGGGAAAAAGCCAGTATTCGAAACAAGTCAGCACAGCTCAGCGTGCGTACACCGCAATCGCCCTTATGTTTTGCAATGATGCGTCCGAAAGTCTTCCACGGTACAAACTCCATCACCTGCGCAAACAGCGTCTTGCCTGCGTTCATGCAACCCTCCGGGTCGGTGAAACCCGAAAGCATCGCTAAACCCTACCGCGCGTTTCAAATCGTGGACACCCCCGAATCGTCAGAAACCACACTCAATAATGGACTTGTCGGCACTCAATAGCCAACGAACCGGACACTAGTGCGACAGCATACCTATTGCAACCCTCGAGGTGCTTTAGCGTGCCATTCAGAAAAAAGAGATGACAGACGGGACGATTACCGATGCGCTTTACTAATCTAAGACTCTCCATCGAACGTAAGATTTCGTTGGGGGTAGTTCCGTCTGACCACCAAATTCTAGGTATGAATATGTAAGTAATCGTCCTGTCTGTCACCTGTTTTTCTCGTCACTACTTCGGTTATGAACTCCGTCGTGCCCAGCGGGCGCCCGATGCCCTCCGCCTCTCTCAATGAGCTGAACTTCTCTTCATAATCCTCTAGTAACAAATCCCGAAAAGTCGGCCAGCGATCGAGCACAGGAGGTTGCGGGACAGGACGAAGTAACCACCATTAGATTGCTATTCCGCTGCGCAGAAGATGGAGGTTACTTCGTCTGTCCAGAATCGTCTCGTCGGATACATGATTCTTCCTGAGCGCTACAGAAATATCGAGGGAGACGCTCGTTGAGGAGACGCAGCCCACGCAGGCAAGGGAACTTACCTGCGTGGGCCGCCAACGGGCCTTTGGCCTGTTATCGACAGTTGACGGCCGAAACCGGCTGGATCGCTGGACACTGGCCGACATTTGAGGAGTAATCAACATCGACGAATGCCATGGAGACGATGAACTCGTTGAGAACCGGTCCCACGGCCCAACACGATGAACAAAGGAAAGCGCGTTTCAACGGAGGGTCCCGGATTAGAAGCATGCTTAAGAGTGGTTATGCGGACATCTGATCGACTGGCTGCGGAGTTTTGGTATGGTTAACTGATTAGTGGGGAACAACAGAGTGATCGACTGCAGAGCCGCGACGAAGAGCTATGCCTCTCGACCTGTTCTCCGAGGCATAGACCTCGTTGTAGAACCTGGCATTTGTGCCTTATTAGGGGCTAACGGTGCTGGCAAGTCCACGCTGCTACGCTTGCTCTCAGGATTAGAGGAGCCAGACAGTGGTTCCGTGTTCATCGGTGGACTGGGTTTCCGGGATCATGCAGTTGAAATCCGGCGGAATTTGGGTGTACTCCCCGAGGGGCTCGGGCTGTTCGAGTCTTTGACCGTCATCGAGAACCTGATGGCAATTGGACCCATTTACGGACTCACGAAAGAGCGAAACAGCAGCTCGAGCAGCGGACCTACTAGGACTACTCGATCTTACACAAGGACGCCACACCGTTGCACGCAATTGTTCGTTCGGCATGCGGAAGAAGACCGCCTTGGCCATGGCCCTCCTGCACAAGCCGAGGGTTCTGCTGCTGGATGAGCCGTTTGAAGGTATTGATCCCGCATCGTCCGCGGTCATTGAGATGCTGCTTGGCCAACTCTCCAGCGATGGCGCTACGATCTTACTCACCTCTCACATTCTGTCGATCGTGCAGAAGATAGCCACCCGCGTAGTCATTCTTCACCAAGGTCGAGTTGAATCAGATTTCAACCCGTCCACGGCAGACGAAGGAGTTGAGGAGGTGTATTTCAGCATCGTTGGCGAACCACAGCCGGAGGTGCCGGATTGGCTCAGATCCTAGCCCTTCTGTTCTTGTTGAAGAAACTGATGTTGAAGGAACTGAGCAGCTTTTCCTCCGTGCGTTTCAACAACTTCCTGTTCTCCATCCTTTTTATTATGTCCGCGGGTTTAGAAAGCAGGGCACCGAAAGCAGCATTCTGGAGTACGCTCTTCTTTCAAATTGTCCTCCTTGCGCCTCTGCTTGTTACTTTTTCCGTAGATACACAGCATAGGTTGCCCCCGGAGCGAGTCGCTACGTGGCCGCTGACACGTACACAAAGACTCTTGCTCAGTTCCGTAAGTTTTGCGTTGAATCCATTATTTATAGTGTTGTTTTTTGGCTACCTGTTCTGGATGGGCCTAGCCGCGGGTCTCTTTTTTGTTCTACTGGCACTAATCGTCCATGGGACGGTATACGCCGTTGGCCGTCTCCCGTTCGAGCTAAGGACGCCTGCAGGTCTCAACATCTCAAGGACGCCCTTGAAGGTCGGCGGAATCGCGCAAGAAATGTGGCGGGAGCTGCAGGGAACCCTAGACTTTTGGACCGCGCTGCTTATAGCTGTTAGCGGAACCCTTTATCGACTGTTCGGGCGGGCACCAGAGCCCGAAGCATTTCCGATGCTGTCGTTATTCGTGGGTATTGCAATGAGCACGATTGGGCAACGCATGCTCCGTCTGGATGAGGGGCGAGCATTGCTGCGCTATCGTCTCCTACCGATAGCAGGGTGGAAGCTGCTCGTCACGCAGGACATGACTTTCCTGATCCCGCTTGCCGTCATGGTTTCACTCCTAAGTCTACGAACAGGCATTGCATTTGGCTTGGTCGCTATCGCGGTCGGGCGATACCCGTCGCTGAGGCAGCGGGCGAACCAGCGTAGATGGCGTTTCGTCGGAGGAGATCCACGTTTCGGGGTAGCACAGGTTCTCTTGGGTGGATTAGCTGGAATCGGAGCGGCAAGGATGGGACTCTGGGTCTTGGCCGTTGCCTCCGCCCTCTACCTGGTTTCCGTATTCTGGGGCGAACTGCTCTGGAAACGCTCCCTGACTGCTTAGTCGAAAAACACGTCCCTGGTAGAGCTGTCCAAGCAGCGACGTCGGACGGCAATAGGAATGGGTAAGGGAAGCCGGCCTCTGTTTACTCGTCGTCGGCGCTGTGGAATCTCGGCTGTGCTTACACGGCATAAGCGATTCGAGAACTCAACCGCCAGGATAAGTCCCCGAGAACGCGCTCTGCTTGAGGTATCGCTGTCGCGAGCGGCCGATCTCGGTTTACGCCTCATCGCCAAACCACTCCGTGACAGAGGCGATCTGCTCGGCTTTCGGCTCAATCGTCGAAGTTAGCCACCATTACCAGCCGATCACGGCAATTTTGTACGCCAGCAGAATGGCTACGGTCGCTAGCGCGATCCAGGCGGACAAAGTGTAGCGTCGGAAGAAGTACAAGGTCACACCTATCCAGCAAGAGCAACCAGCTATTAAAGCGCCGCCCACATACGGCATAGCGGTTGCGGCCGAGAAGTTCGTGCCATGAACGTACCTCAGCCGGAAGATCTCACCTAGCGTCCTGACCACGATAAGGAATTGAGTCGTGATTCCTATCTGGGCCCAACGTTCTCTGGTCATGGGCAGAATTGTAGCTGGATGCCGGCATATGCGAAATCGCCGACGCGCTTTCGGAATCCAGGCTCAAGGCCAAAGATTGTCTTAGCTTGTGCATGCCAGCGGCGTGGAGGCCGCCTATATGCGCAAGAGGAACAGAAAAGCGCCCTGCAGCAAGATCGTATTGCGGCTGCCGGATCTCGATCAGACAAAGTCCGCCGTGTTGAACAGCCTGAGTTCGCCGTGTTCGAGGCGAAACTATAAATTCGCGATGGAGCAATTCATCGCTTGGTATTGTTCCGAACCGAGACTCGCATTGAATCGGGCTGTAGTTCTGAGATTTCGTCTGCATTTGGGATCTCTTGGCTTGGCGGCGGGCACCATCAATCAGAGGCTTGCGGCTGTGAGACGTTTGGCCTACGAAGCTGCGGATTCAGGCCTGCTCAGCCCCGAACTCGCTGCAGGCATTCGTCGCGTGAAAGGTGTGAAGCAGTTGGGGGCCCGCACTGGGAACTGGCTGACTCGCGATCAAGCTGGACTCCTCCTCGAGAAAGCTGACGGCGACGATCTGCGCAGCCTTCGTGACCTCGCCATGATCTCAATACTGCTGGGCTGCGGATTGCGACGTGCCGAGCTATCTGCCCTGACTGTGGAGGACATGCAGATCAGACAAGGACATTGGGCGATTGTGGATCTTGTCGGCAAGGGTGGTCACGTTCGGACCGTACCCATGCCCCGCTGGGTCAAAGAGGCGGTGGACCACTGGATGACCAAAGCCGAGGTCAACGCCGGCCGGATCTTTCGAGCCGTTAGCCGTCACGATACACCTTGGGGAAAGGGAATCTCTGAAAACGTCATCTGGTACGTGGTTCGGCGTTGCGCCCAACGGATACAGCTGGACCATCTTGCCCCGCACGACCTTCGCCGAACATGCGCAAAGCTCTGTCATGAATGGCGGCGAGTTGGAACAGATCCAGTTCCTTCCTGGGCATGTTTCAGTGTTGACGACCGAACGGTATTTGGGCTGCAAGCAAAACCTGGAGAACCCCGTCAATGATCGTTTCGGATGCCTTTTCGCCCGCCTACGCGTCGAATTGCGCTAAGC
>CAWBRJ010000034.1:0-338327 GCA_963790935.1 uncultured Acidobacteriaceae bacterium
CATGGCAATCGAGGCGGCACTCAGACATTTTGAAGATTTGTGGTCAGTCCCCGTTTTCCTTCAGAGAAGTCGCCCGGTTGCGATTCTCCGATAGACGGGCGCCTCTCCCCACACGGCTCGCTGGCTTAAACTGCGAACTTGACCGCCCCTTATGTTAGTGATAGCTTACCGTAAGTGATTGCTTACGAAGAGAGAGCCTTCCATGCTTTGGGAGATCCTACCCGGCGCGCCGTGCTGAAGCGCCTGCGCGGCGGCGGACGGTCAGTGGGCGAGATCGCCGAAGGCCTAGAGGTGACTCGCCCCGCAGTCTCCCAGCACCTAAAGATCCTCAAGGCTGCACGGCTGGTGAGTGTTCATGCGGAGGGCACGCGACGCGTCTACGCAGTCGACACACGCGGAATTGAGTTGGTCCGGCAATGGCTGAATGGATTCTGGGATGAAGCGCTCACCGCCTTCAAGGCAGCGGCTGAGCGGGAAACAACCAGAGAGAGGAAACGGTGACAGAGATGATGATGTCCAGCGGTACCGATGCCAACAGCGTACATAAGGTCGTGAGTGTTCAAGCGCCACAGATGGTGGCGTGGCGGGTGTTCACCGAGCAGATGGGCGTATGGTGGCCACTGGCATACTACAAAATCGGAAAGGCCAATGCAGTGGACGCGGTGATCGAGCCCCACGTCGGGGGCCGCTGGTACGAACGCGGCGACGATGGAAGCATGTGTCAGTGGGGCAGCGTACTTGAGTGGGAACCACCCTCGCGCCTGGTCCTCTCGTGGGATATCAACGCCGACTGGCAGTATAACCCAACTCTGAAGACTGAGGTTGAGCTCCGCTTCAACGCCGACGGTAGCGGTCGTACACGCGTTGAACTGGAGCACCGTCGTCTAGACCGGTATGGAGCGCGTCGCGATGAGATGCGTCGAATCTTTGACACTGAAGGCGATTGGGGCCGGTTCCTGGAGGCGTTCGCCCATGCTGCCGAGGCTGGGTAGGAGATTGCCATGTCGGATATCAGGCGGCCGCGAAAAGCCCTGGAGAGGCGAATCCTGGAAGGAGCCGGCAAGACATCGCCCCCTGACCGTCGGTCTGCGTTTAACAACAGCGGCCTCGGCGAACCGCTCGGTGCGCTTGTCGACAAGGTTGCCAGTCATGCCTATAGAGTCACCGACGAGGACATTAACGCCGCGAGGGCGTCCGGCCTTAGTGAAGACCAGGTCTTCGAGATCGTGGTGTGCGCCGCGATCGGGGAAACCGCTCGGCTGTGCGACACCGCACTTGCGGCCCTTGAGGCCGCGACCGGGAAGGAGTGAGTATGCGGCTTCGGATCCTCGATAGCGGCCATGGTTTCGGTACGAAGGCACTTTTCGCGCTCATTCAAACGGTCTCGCGTCAGCCAGTGCTCGATGTCATCAAGCTGGTCAAATACCGCGCTGACTTCTACGGTGATCCGATGTCGGCATTGACCCAGGAGGCGATGCGCGGACCTTCCGCCTGGTCTGTCGGTGATCGCGAGTTGATGGCGGCCTACGTGGCCAAGACCAACCATTGCGAGTTCTGTACGAAGACGCACGCGGCCGTCGCGCAAAGGGCGTACGGCGACGTAAAGGACGTCTGTACGATTTTGTCCGACCTCGGCACCGCGGCCGTCGAAGAGCCACTACGGGCTACGCTGCTCATGCTGGGCAAACTGACCCGCGAGCACACCGTGGATGCGGATGACATGCGAGCAGTTCTCGCTGCCGGCGCTTCCCGCAGCCAGATTGAGGATGCGATCGCGGTCTGTTTCTCGTTCAATGTGATCGGTCGGTTGGCCGATGCCTTCGGATTCTTCGTGCCTGGTCCCGATGCCTTCGACGCTGGCGCGAAATACCTCCTCGCGCGCGGATACCGCTGAGCGCGAGCTTCAGCCAAGGGGAGATTTCACGGAAAGCGCTTTGATGATGGCTTCGCGGGCCGGTTCAAGCACCTTAATCACTGGACCGTCTGCAAACAGCGCAGTTTTTTGATGCCACGTCACACCGGGCCCGTACACGGCGATGTGGTCCCAGACAATGCTTCTCTTGTCACGCTCGCCCATCGACTTCGAAACGAGCCGATCTTTATCCCAATACTGCGCTACACGTCCGTCCGAAATCCGGTTGAGCGCGGCGGTGGAGGGTGCGCCCAATCGGTCGGAAGCACTGGTTCCCACACCACGAAAGCATGGACCGGTTTGCCGGGAAATTCCTTTAATACTTCTTCGATTGCAGAGGCCCCCTGCAAACAAACCGTTCAAGTGGGTGACAGCAGCACCAGCACTCGAACGTCGCCTTTAGAATCGTTGAAAGCATTTTCGATCTTGGAAAGAGTTTGCGATGTAAGGTCGACGAGCGCCGGCTGTGTCGGCGGGGCTGTATGGCCGCCGTAGAAATAGATACCTGCACCCAGAAGCAACGCGGCGGGAATAGCAAGAAGCGCTTTGCGGGTCATGGGTTCACCGGGCTAGGAAATTGGCAACAGCGTTCGCTAGTACCTGAGGGAAGAAAATCGACACGAACACAAAAAAGGCGGACACCCAGAGCAGTGCAGAACTGACCACGTTCGGCTTTCGGCTGCACCGCCTGCTCTGCCATGCCTGATAAAAACCGTAGGCGACAAACAGAACGGATGCCCCGAGTAGATAGGGCCGCAAGGCCGTCAAAACTGCCGAGCTTCCGGCGAGGCTGGCAGCGAAAACAAAGGGCAAAATCGGCAAGCAGCAACTAGATGCGGCGATGACGCTGGCCATAGCTGCAGCGCTGGAAAGCGCAGTCCGGCCAGTGCGCGACCGCCCTGAGTGAGTAGTAGCGGCTTTCATCGCCCCTCCCCTTGCGCTTCGAGCAGCGCCGCACGAATCATATCTTCAGGCGGAAGGCCACCCGCATAGCATCGGCAAGCGAAGCCCGCACCTGTGACAGAACGGGATGCCGGGTCAATATCAAGCCCATTCACGCGAATAGTAGGAGAACCTGGAAAGCCCACGGCTCTCGCCGCATTTGCGTCAGGAACCTCGACTTGGGCCACCTTTGCGGCGATCCCCTGTTCTTTCATCACCGATTTCACGCGCTCAACGGCGGATTTATAATTGGGGCATCCCTCGAAATAAAAGACCTCAACCTTCATCGTTTTTTTTCTCCCCGTGGAGGTTCGGCTATGGTTTTCAAGACTGGGCAGGCGTCGTGATTTTCGCCGCGGGTATGCAGGCGACGTTCGCACTGCTTTAGGTCCGCCGCGAGCTGGTTTTCCAGCTTGCGGAGTTCAATAATCTTTTGCCGTACAGAGTCCAGCTTGGCCGTGAGCATATCCCGAACATGTGTACAGGCTTCTACCTGTTCGCCCTTTAACACCAACAGTTCCCGAATCTCACTCAGCGAAAAGCCGAGTTCCTGAGCGCCGCGGATGAATTGGATATGCTGCAAATCCTGCCCGCTGAAAAGCCGGAAGCCGCCTTCGGTCCGGGGGGCGGGCTTAAGCAGCCGTTGTTTCTCATAAAAGCGAATGGCGTCCACCGTTAGCCCGGTTTCTCGCGCCACTTGCCCGATTTGGATTCCCTGCGCCATGTCGTTTCAAGCCCAAGCTTACACTCTGGAGTCAACTCCAGAGTCAAGCCCCCCTCCCCGTCTCGCGAAGGGTGGAACTTGGAACACGCTCGGCTGCCCCATAGAGAGCGGGCTCGAATATTTCAGGTTTGATAGACCGACCTATTCAGCAGTCGCAGCGAAACGTCTCGCTGAGACACAGTTTCAAGATTTGTGGTCAAACAGACGGGACTGGAGCTTTGCTAAGAGTGGTAAACTGGCCGCCATTTTTCAGAAGCGAGCTACCCCCGGTTGAATCCGTCTATGCTTCGCCGGTGAGCGTTGCTCTACCCCGCCTGAGACGGTTTCCTCGGCCGCCTAACCCTAGGTTTAGGCGTCAGGCTTATGCGTCCAGAAATCACGCAAGCTCTGCCAGTAACCAACTGATTCACCCGCCGCGTCAGCGCCTTCGGCAAACACCTCTACGCCGCGCAAGTCCGCAAGCAGCTCATCGTTCACTTATTTTTCTGCGTTATATAGCGCCATTACTTCTGCCGACGAAAGCCCACGGTTGTATACGCGTACATCATCGAGTGATCCGGTCACTAACCAGGCGTCCGTAACTCTGGCTCCTATTTGTACCGGAATAGCGTTCAGTATGGACAACGTTAAATTATTGGAGCCGATCGTTGTGGTAGCGGAAGAGCCGTTGATATACAGAGCTGTCCCGGAAGCATCGCTCGAGCCGTTGTATGTTCCACACACAAAGAACCAAGCGCCGGTATTGATCGCTGAATTAGTGCCGGAAGCATAGACCCATATCGCGTTGGTGGTATAGGCATTTTCGATAACCATCTCGAGATGTCCATTCGAATCACTAGACAATTCCCATCCTAAATACGGAGATTTGGCATCGAGTTTTCCGACTATTGCTTCGTTCACTCCCGTCATGCTCTCCCATGCGCATACTGAAAAAGGATTGGTACGTTCAAAGCTTAAGGAGCTCACATTCCCGATGTTTACATAATTATTTCTTCCATTGAATGCCCCTGCATAGGATCCCACTTTTCCACCAACATAATGGGTGCCGTTGTTTCCTCCCGACGATCCCTTCCACGTTCCATGGTTACCATTGCCACTTGAATCAATGACGCTTGATCCTGATCCTTCCTCAAAGTTCCAATACCCCACCAGTCCTGATGGATTGTATAACGCAGAAATTGTTGGATTCCCTCCGGAAATGACCTCGGGGAATAAAGAGGTCTGCGGGGAACTTCCATATTGCCCTTTATATTTCTGTGACTCAAGATCTGCCGTCACTTCGAATTGAGCGCCATTCGTATTGTAGGCATAGAAGAGGCCGGTGCTGGTCTGATTGGTAGCATCTATGGGGAGATTCCCGATGGGAGAACCGGAGGAGATATTTGAGAAATTGACGGGGATCCAGCCCTGGTTATTCACGGTTCTCAGAGTAGAAGAAGGAGCGCATTGCCATGATTGGCCTGTTGAAGTAGTAAAAGAAGCCATGCCAAGCCCCTGGCATTGATCTCCTGATGTAGAGGTGGCAGAAGGATCATAGACGGAGGGATACGTATCGGAGGCATTACCCAGATTAAAAGAGGTACCTCCTGCCTGATCTGTGCTGTAGACATTCAATCCATCAGCAATCGTTGCCATATCGGAGAGCCGGTCAGAATCCCTACTTTGTCTCAAAAGTTCCGCGGGATTAAGAGACAAGATGACGACCACGGAAAGGATGGCGATGATCGCGATGACGACAAGAAGCTCGATGAGAGTAAAAGCGCGACGATAATCATTCGGATGAACCATCTTAGATTCGACCTCTAGGGAGAATTTCATTTTTTCATTAATGTCCATTCACCCAGGCTCTCGTCTTTGGTCCGAAGTATCCTGCTGCGGGAGTGATGCCGTGAGCTTGTTGATACTCCGCAAGAGCGGTCTGAGTGAAGGAACCGAAATACGTGGTCGGCGTAGTGATATGGAGATCGCCTGCGGCAATTAGAATCTCTTGGAGGGCCCTCACATCGGACCCCCGGTCGCCGATCGTGAGATCTCTCGTAAAGGAGATGGTGCTGATTCCTTGTGCAGCGGCTTCCTTGAGAAACGTCTGGAGCTCTGCTTCAAGCGATGCAAGGAGGGCCTCAAGACAGGATGTGCTGTCGTTGCAGGGGATAACCGGGGGACAGGATAACCGGGGGACGGACCGGAAGTTCACCAATCCAAAACATAAGGTAAACTTCCCGCCCCGTCCCCCAATTTCCCCGTCCCCCAATTTGCCTGAAATCTTTCACAGGTTCTCATAGACGTGAAATGCCATTGTCAGCCTTAGGTAGTAAAGCCGTTACCCGATCCACCTGTTCGCCCCGCTGGATTCTCACGGCTTGACGATGTATGTACAGGTTCTGTTCTGAACCCACAAAATCGGCCTCATCGCCCTGTTCTAACGTCTGCGTAATGACGTGCTTCACGTGGGGATGCACATAAGCCCGAAGCCGATGGAAAGCATTCCCGAGAGAGTCTGCCATCTTCCCATTATAAGGCCGGCCTTTGGAACCCCCCCAGCCGCTGACGTCAGCGGCTGGGCTGTTGCTGCGGGTGAGCTAACGTCTGGATCCGGCCCTCCGCTGCCAAGTCCCTACGCCCACCCAAGATGCGGTCGATCTGCCGAAGATGGTTCAAGTCGTGTGCCGCTTCCAAGCGGACGAACTCCTCGACCGTTTGCCGTCCGCGTACCTCGTGGACCCCATAGCACTCCACCCACCGTGCGCGCGGGACCGACTCCAACAGTCGCAGGTTGCTCTCGCGCAGCGCCCGAAAGACCCCTGCCGAAAGGCTCGTATCTTGCTGCGCGTAACCCAAGCGCTCCGCCCATACGGCCTGATCCCACCACGTTAAGGCCACGCCCGGATTCGCCAGCATGTTTCGCAATCGCCACCCCATCGCCAGCTCCGCGTCCGCCAAGTGCGCTACGATCTCGGCGATTGACCACTTTTCAGGTGCAGGACGCCGCATCAACTCCTCGGGCGCGACATCGCGCAGACGCCGATCGAGTTGCGATGGGGTGGCTTGTTGGACACCGATGGGCTCCTCATCGCCAAGATAGCTTAGGACTCGAGTTCGGTATGCTTCGAACGTCTCTGCCATTGGTCCTCCCGAAAATTATGCGTCAAAATAGCGTCAACGGGACTGGTACTTTTAGGAGATAGTTTCTAAAAGTACCAGTTCCGTCTGACGCATAATCTGACGCATAATCCTGAGAAACCTTTCTTGATAACTCTAGTCAGATATCCTCAATTTCCCGTCGGGAGTCTGACCCATCGCACCCAGGACGGACAGGCTGGCTATTAATGAAAACAACAGATGTCCACGCATGATTCTCCTCTCATCGCCCTGCAATTCAAGATGGCTCGCCTCGCGCGACCGAATCCAAGAAGCTCTTCGACCCGACCACAACCTCGCGCTACTGCACCACCAGCGTCACTGTTGCCGTTTGCGTAATCTGCGCAGAAGAAGTGCTGCTGCTAGCCGTTATCGTAACAATCGACGTCCCTGCGGGCGTCCCTCCGGTAGTTCCCGAACTGGCCGCCTGGCTGCCCCCGCATCCCGGCAGCAAACCAGCGCTTAGTATCCCGGCCAGCACCACCATTACCCATCGGCCCTTCCCTCGCAAACGACGCGGCACATACAACAGCGTCAGTCCTGCAAGGCAGACCCCGCAAAGCCCTCTTGCAAAACTGCCCAACGCTCCAGGCCTGACGTTGGTCGCCACGGTTCCCGCTGTTGTCGTGATCGTCATCACTATTGTCGCCGCCCCTCCTGCCGGCGTGACCGACGCCGGCGCAAAGTCGCAGGTCGATTCGACCGGAAGCCCTGAGCAGGCAAATGTAACCGGTGCGCTGAACCCACCCGTGGGAGTTATCTTCACTATGTACGTCGCAGGTTGCCCCGCAGACACCGTGGCCATTGCCGGTGTTCCCGCAACCATAAAGGTTGCAGACGTCGCCGCCGTCACAGTGAGCGAGTAGGTAACAGAACCGATGAAGGGTCCATCCGCGCTGCTGTCCTGGGCATACACGGTAGTACTGTAGCTGCCAACCGTTGTCGGCGTTCCCGAGATGACTCCACTGCTGCTCATCGTGATTCCTGGCGGGAAGGGCGAAGGGCCAGAAGAAAAACTGTAAGGGGGCGTCCCCCCGTTGGCCGAAAGAGTCTGGCTGTACGCCACCCCCACCATACCATTCGGAAGCCCAGAAGGTGAGATCGTAATCACCGCCGGTGGGGCAGCCTGGATCACCAGTGCATACGCAACACTCGTCGTGTTCGGAGTAGCACTGCTGTCCGTCGCCGTGATCGTAAACAAGTAAGTGCCACTCAACGCCGGCGTTCCCGCCAACACCCCGCTCGCCCCCAGGCTCAATCCCTGCGGCAGAGTTCCAGCAGTCACGCTGTAGCGATAAGGCCCCGTACCGCCCGTCGCCGTGAGCGTCTGGCTATAAGCACTCCTCACCATCCCCATCGGCAACGTCACCGGCGACACGCTGATCGCCGGCGTCCCCGCCAGAAGGGCCACCGTGTTCGATGTGCTCGCGCCATAGTTGGTGTCGCCGGGATAACTCGCCTCCACCAGGTGGGTTCCCGTCCCAACCGGCGCAACGTTCGCCGCCGTCACAGTGGCTGTTTCCGTTAGAGAGTCCAGCAAAATGAACGCACTATCAGGCTGATTCGAACCGGCAGCCAGATCAGGAAGCCCATCCCCATTGATGTCTGCCGTCACCAGCGTCTGCCCCTTCGAACTCACAGTCGATGCAGGCGTCGCAGTAAAGGTCCCGTCGCCATTGCCAAGCTGAATGGTGATCGCGTCAAAGACATCACTCGCCAGCGCAAGGTCGGGTTTTCCATCACCATTGAAGTCCGCGATGGCAATCGATGTAGCGCTTGGCTGCTCCGAGCCTGCCCCCGGCAGGTTGGTGAACGTCCCGTCTCCATTCCCCAGCAGCACCAGAAACGCACCCACAAAGCCCGCCAAGAACGGGGGGTTCTCCTCGTTCGAAACCACCAGATCAGGGTTGCCATCGCCATTGAGATCGACCGCCGCGATCGACCTCGTAAGGCCGCTCGGCGAGGCAATCGTCACCGGCGCCTTGAACGTGCCGTCCCCGTTGCCCAGTAGGACCGTCAACGTCCCGCTGTCGATTTGCGAATTACTGGTCGCCAGCGATAACCCCCCGGCTGCCAGATCCAGCTTTCCATCGCCGTTGAAGTCCGCTACCGTAATAGCCGCACTTTCTATTACTCCAGTGGTGCTCGCAGCAGACGCAGTGAACGTTCCATCGCCATTGCCAAGCAGCACCGTCACATTCGCGATCGTGCCCCCAAGCAATCCTCCAGGGCTGGGCCCGCCACCTGTTTCCACCAGAACATCCGGCTTCCCGTCCCCATTGAAATCGCCTACAGCCACAGGCGGACCCGCTATCGACGTCATCAGCCCCGACCCAAACGTTCCGTCCCCATTCCCCGGCAGCACAACCACAGCGGTTCCCGCTGCATTTCCTGTCGCCAGGTCCAGCTTGCCGTCCCCGTTGAAATCGGCAACAAGAATTCCCAATCCGCCGCTCAGCGTTCCGGCACTCGCCTTCGCCGTGAACGTCCCATCTCCATTGCCTAGAAAAATCGAGATGCTGTTGTCCGCAATCAGAATCGCCAGATCCGGCTTGCCATCTCCGTTGAAATCGCCAGTAGCCATCACCGTGGACGCAGTTGTGTTCAACGTCGAAGCCAGGGGGAAACCCAGCGCCAGCGTACTTGCCCCCACCGCGCCTGAAGCCAGGGAAGCATTTCCATTGCTGGTATCCAGAAACGACACTGCACCGCTCACCGCCATTGACCACTTCGCCACCACCGTAGCTGTGAGCGAATAATTTCCCTGTTCCCCCAGTGCGGTCAGGCTCGTCGCCGTGGGATAGGGCCCCGTCACCGTCAGTGATTCCGCACTCGACGCACTACCGCCCACCGCATTCGTCCCGGCAAAAACAGCCCTGTAGCTATGCACGCCGATACCCGGCAGCAGCGTTAATGTCGCCGTTCCCGCGCTTGTCAATTGCGCGCTCCCAACAAGCTGAATATCCGTGCAGTAGGTCGCAGCCGCGTTGCAGAAGTTAACCAGCCCCTGGGTTACCGCGCCGCCATTCACTGCGGCCGTCAGCGTCACCGCGTTGCCGGCAGCAACCGTGCTGACATTGTTACCACCACTGGAAATCGTAAGCGTCGTAGTACTCCCAATGGCCGCACTCACAGAACCGGACAGCAACATGAGGAAAATTAGAAAAGGCCGCAGCAGAGTTCGGCCAGAACGCATGCGATATACTCCATCACCAGCTTTTAGCGGTCTTAGTGTACCAGTTCCGCAGCCGAATGCTGCGCTGTGCAGCGGTTGGGTTATCGGTAACTCGCCTTGCCCGCCGCCGGGTTAGCGGGCCGGTGCCTGATCTTTGGCGGTTGAAGGAACAGGCGGAGTAATCACCACTCGAGCGGCATACCTATGGCAGCAATGAGGGAATAGGTCGCCGCATTACTCGTCCTTCCGCCTCAAAGTCCCCCTTCTTTTCATCTTTCCAGCCCCCATGGAGTAGGACTCAACGAAAACCTTGTTCCGCATGAGCTGTCCGAGAAGCCGAACATCCACCAAATCAACGGGAGACCGCTGGGCGTAAGGGACTAATGCGATGGACTAAGGATTAGCGAATGAGGTGGAGAGCCTTTGGCCCGTTGATCACTGCGTCGGTTACCAGACGCGCGTCGAAGGTCGCCAGCTTGCCTCCGCGTTCGAGTGCAAGTGCGAGCAGGTAACTAGCCGTGACTCGCGCAAAGCATTGAAGGGACAGCATTGAAGGGACAAGGGACAAAGCATTGAAGGAGCATTGAAGGGACGGGATGTAATGCACCCCAAAAGTGAGACACGCGGCAGTGGGAAAAATTGGGGACACTCAGCGGTCATAATGGAGATGACCGATGAGCAAACAGAGGCGCTATAGCGCGGAGTTCAAGCTGGATGCGGTAAGCCGGATGGAGCATTGCAAGACCATCACCGGCTTAGCGGCTGAGTTGGGCATCCGGCGGAAGTTTTTATACCAGTGGCGTGATCAGTTACAGGCCGGCGGCAAAGCGGCATTGGAGGGGCGCAGAGGTCGCCCGCCCGGCAGCGCTTCGAAAGCCGTCTCCCAGCCCACACCCAGTGCAGCGGAGTCGCGGATCGCTGAACTGGAACGGCTGCTGGGTCGCAAGCAGCTGGAGCTGGATTTTTTCAAACGAGCCTTCGAGCAAGTCAGGGGAGCAGCGGCGAATCGTATCAGCGATGGAGGGAAGGGATCTATCGCAGCATCGAAGCCTCACTCTCGTTCGAAGGAGCAGGACTGACGGTGGAGCGGCAATGCCAGTTGGCCGAGGTGAGTCGTGCGGGTTTTTATCGCTATCTGCAGCAAACCACGCCCGCACAGGCTGAATTATTATTGCGCGCACGATTGCAGGAGTTAGCACTAGAGCATCGCCGCCTTCGCGGCTACCGGCTTTACGCTGAAAAACTGCGGCGCGAAGGGCATGTGGTCAATCACAAACGCGTACTACGTCTGATGCGAGAAGACAATCTACTGTGCTTGCGGCGGACGAAGTATGTGTTCACGACGGATTCCCGACACGATCTGCCGATCTATCCGAACCTGGCCCGTCGTGTGGCGTTGACGGCGCTGAATCAGCTGTGGGTGGCCGACATTACTTACATTCGATTGCGTAACGAGTTCGTCTACCTGGCGGTGGTTTTGGATGCGTATTCGCGACGCGTGATCGGCTGGGAGTTGGGCCGCAGCTTGCAGGCGGAGCTCGCGATTGGAGCTTTGCAGATGGCGCTCAAGGGGCGCAACTGGAAAGCCGGCGAATTGATTCATCACTCCGACCGAGGTGTGCAGTACGCCTCGCTTGAATACACGCAAATACTGCGAGCAGCGCGAGATTCAGATCAGCATGAGTCGTCGCGGCAATCCGTATGACAACGCACGCGCAGAGCGATTTATGCGAACGCTAAAAGAAGAGGAGGTGTACGGAAGAGATTACCAAGATCTGGAAGACGCACGCAGTCGCATCGGCGAGTTCTTGGAGCAAGCATATAACCGGCAAAGGCTGCATTCAGCATTACGTTATCTGACACCGGAAGAGTTTGAGCGGGAGAGCGAAGCTCGAGGAAGTGACGGCCCTGATGGGAGCGGTGGAAAACCAAAGGCAGGTTTCCCACCGCTCCCACAGGCCTTGGAAATCCCTCCAGGATTTCCACACTCCCTCGGCTCGGCGACTGTTTAGCAATAAAATGACAAAGACAAACGCTGAAGTGTCCCCAATTATCCCGACTCAGCGTGTCTCAGCTTAGGGGTGCATTGCAGGACAGAGCATTGAAGGGACAAGCATTGAAGAGCATTGAAGGGACAGACGGAGTAACCCCTAACGTTAGCTACGGGGGTTACTCCGTCTGACCCGCTTTCTCCCGCTTTCTCCGTCCCGCTTTCTCCACGCTAACGGCGCCCATCGCACGGGACAACACCGGAAGGACCGCGGCTGAAACACACAATTGCTGGAAGAACGCGCGGCGAGTCGTCATAAGCACGCCCCTACTATACCCAATAACAGTGGACGCAGAGCGGCCTAGTGGCAAAAGGGCGAGGCTAGACTGGCCTCTTCAGTTGTTACGCAACGCGGTCATCGGTTGAATCCTCGAAGCTCGGCGGGCCGGGAAATACCCGCTGAGCAAAGCAATGCCGAGTAGAACTGCAGCCATCGCCCCGTACGCAGCGGGGTCCCAGGGAGAGGTCGCGAAGAGCAGTGAGGCGATCAGGTGTGCAGCTCCAAGGGAGGCAACGGTTCCCGCCGCAAGGCCAATGAGAGCAAGGCGAAGGGTCTGAGCCAATACCGCTCGCTGCACACGGCCGCTCGTCGCTCCCAGGGCCATGCGCACGCCTATCTCCTGAGTCCGCTGTGTCACGGAATAGGAGATGACTCCGTAGATACCGAGGGCGGCAAGGAGCGCGCCCAGAGCAGCGAAGATGGTCACCAGCAAAACGAAGAAGCGGCGCGGCGAGACAGAATGATCGACAAACGACTGCAGCGTGCGGAAGCCGCTCGCGGGTTGCGAGGGATTGAGGCTGCGCAGCGTGAGCAGGACACTGCCGGCGAGAGCGTCAGGGTCCATCCGCGATCGGACGATGAGAGTTGCGCCTTCGACATCTGCGTTTTGCGTCATCGGGACGTAGACCTCGGGACTCGACTTCTGCTCGAGAGTGCTTTCGCGGACGTCGGCAATGACACCGATGACGCGAGCAGCATTTTTTCCCGTGCCGGTCGCGAGTTTTCCAATAGGGTCTTCCCCGGGCCACTCGCGGTGTGCGCCCGCCTCATTAACGATGATGACCGGCTCGTTGTCGGGTTTGTCGTTCCATGAGAAGTCGCGGCCTGAGCGCAGCCGCATCCCCATCGCCCGGAGATAGCCGGGGGTTACAAGATAGACGAGTGCACCGCTATCGGCATCTTTCGCGTGATAGCGGCCCACGGCCTCAAGCCCCCACTGGCGGTTCCTGTCCAGTGGAAGCATATCGGCGACGCCGGCAGACTCGACGCCGGGCAGAGCGCTGACGCGATCTATTTCGGCGTTGAGAATCGTGGCGCGCTGGATGAGCTGATCCTTATTAGTCGCCGCAGGCAGGTCGATCTGCATCGCCGCCGCGCGGCTGGGATTGAAGCCGAGGTCCACATTGAGGACGCGGAGGAAGCTGCGGAGCAGGAGGCCCGCCCCGACTAACAGCAGGCATGCCAAAGCAACCTCAGAGATGACGAGGATGGAGCGAAAGCGCTCATGGCTCCGGCCCGCGGCCATACCGGCTGCGTTGTTCTTGATCGCCTCCTGCATGTTGGTGCCGGAGATGCGCAGTGCGGGCGCGAGTCCAAAGAGGATGCCGACAGCGATCGCGGTGACCAGGGTCCAGCAAAGCGATGCCATGTCGAGATGAATGGTCGTGAGCAGAGGCAGGGCGATGGAGCTCTGGTGCGAGAGGTAGTAGATGATGGCGGAAGCGATGGCGAGTCCGGCGACAGAACCAAAAAACGACAGGATGAGACTCTCTGTGAGGAGCTGGCGGATGAGGCGGCCGCGGCTTGCGCCGAGTGCGCGGCGCATGGCGAACTCTTTGCTGCGTGTGGCAGCGCGGCTTAGCTGAAGGTTGGAGAGATTGACACAGACAATGAGCAGGATCAGGCCGACGGCGGACCAGAGAACTACCAGCGAACGCTGCAGCTTGCCGGAAACGTGGTCTTTGAGTGTGATGAGGTCCGAGGCGTAATCGTAGTACCAGTCCTTGTGTTGAAGCTTAAGCTGCGGGAAAAGACGATCGGCTTCGTCCTGTGCCCGGGCAGCGGTAACGCCCGGCTTGAGGCGGCCAACGACGGCAATCGTGTTGCCCCAGGTGCTCCAGAAGTCCATCACGGCAGGAACAAAAAGATCGACCTTCTTGCCGGGAGCAAAAACAGCGCCGAAATCGAAGCTGGCAGGGAGAACACCCACAATGGTGACGGGGCCGTTGACGGCAGCCGGGCTGGTGTCGATCGTGATGGTCTTTCCGATGACATTCGGATCCGAGGCAAACTGAGTTTTCCAGAAGTAGTAGCTGAGCAGCGCCGCGGGGCGACCGCCCTTTACGGTCTCGTCTTCAGTGAAGTTGCGGCCCAACACGGGGACGACGCCAAGTGTGGGGAAGAAATTGCCGGCGACTTCGACGGCGTCAAGCTGCTTAGGCTCGCCAACCCCGGTAAGTTTGTATTGCAGCGAGTTGTAGAAGGTCTGGAATGCGGTGACCGACTGGAAGGATTGATTGTTGCGTTGGAACTCGCGATAGACGTCGACGGTATAGGTCTCAGCGGAGAGACCGCCGGCCGTGCGAACTTTGGCATCGAAGCTTTTTCCGCCGGTGAACCACACCAGCTGCTGCGATTGCGGGAAAGGTAAGGGACGCAGCAGCATGAGGTTCACGACGCTGAAGACCGCGGCATTGAGGCCAACACCGAGCGCGAGCACCAGGATAGCGACGGCGGCAAATGCAGGATTGTTGCGTAGGGTGCGGAGGGTGTAGCGGGTATCCCACAGCCACTCGGCGTAGTAATCGCTGATGTTTCGGCTTCGTTCCATGCTTTCTCCTATGCGCTCGCCTGCGTGTTGCACAGCGAGCATGTTGCCAAACTGGCGCTCGGCTTCCTTGCGGGCGTCTTCGGGACGCCAACCGTTCGCGACGAGATCTTCTGTCTTGCAGTCGATGTGAAAACGCAGTTCGGCTTCTATGTCAGTCTTTGGGTCCGGACCGAGAATGCGATCGTATCTGCGCCAGATGGGGACCTTCGTCATCAGGTTTCCGGTGTGGGTGGCTGGGTTGCGCTGAGGATCTTGGCGACGGCTTCAGCGTACGCCTCCCAGGTCTTGGTTTCGGCGCGAAGGTAACGGCGGCCCTCACCAGTCAGCTTGTAATACTTCGCCTTCCGGTTGTTATCGGAGAGGCCCCACTCCGCTTCCACGAAGCCTTTGCTTTCCAGGCGCCACAGCGCGGGATAAAGCGTGCCTTCTTCAACCAGGAGGGCTTCGTCAGTCTGGCGATGGATGAGACTGGTGATTGCGTATCCATGCAGCGGGCCCCAGACAAGGGACTTGAGGATAAGGATATCGAGGGTCCCGCGTACGAGTTCCAGGCGAGTCTTCCACATTTTTCACTCCCCTTGGAATACATAGGAAGCATGCCATCTTTCCCCTTGCGATGCAAGGGGAAGAGGACCGCCAGCCCCGGGACGATCAGCCGGGGAGCGCGTTTCAAGCCCGCGATAAATGCCCGGGCTAAAGAGAGTGTGTCAGTACGCGCGTGATGAAGGGACAGGCGAAGTAATCACCCACTCGAATGGGTTACCAAACTTTACGTGGTTGACGGCCTCCGTAAGGTCTACACTTGTCAGCAAAATCGCTGAAAGAACCGAATCATGAGACTGCGTTCAACTCCAATCTATTTTCTGGCGGTCCTGGCGTTATCGCTCGTAAGCTGTGACGGACCGAATGGGCTTCTGAAACAGCCATGAAGCGACAGACGGAGTAACCCCTAACGCTAGCTACGGGGGTTACTCCGGTCACGGTAGGGACGGTCATCACTGACCGCCCCCCGTACAGATCCGTGCGAGCGGAACTACCGCACACGGCTCCTACCTTGGATGAGTGGCGTCGAAACGCACGCTGGGGAAAGGATGCAGGGTGCGAGGACGGGGTATCCATCGTTCAAAGGTCGGACGTATGCGTTTCCAACTCGGTCGGCTGCGCTGACTACGACGGCCAAGCATCGACCGCCACAGGTCGCACAACCGGTCGCGGAATCGATATAACGCCCGCTGGTTTTCAGGAACCGCGTGATATCGGTAATAGCCAGTGACTACACGCTTCAGCCATGCGCCCACCGCATTGACCGGCTCATGCATCCGCTGTCGCAGCTTCGCCTTAATGGCGTGAAGCGTAGAGCGCATCCGCTGAGGTATGGTCTTACGCCGTGTAACGAAATGGCCATTGGGTGTCATCGCACAGTAGTGCGTGAAGCCAAGAAACGTGAAGGTCTCTGGTTTTCCTTCCCCACGCTGTTGCCGATTAACCTGCGCGAACCGACCAAACTCGATCAGTCGCGTCTTCTCCGGATGGAGTTCCAACGCGAAGCTTGCCAGCCGTTTCCGAAACTCTCTCAGAAATCGCTCGGCGTCTTCGCGCTGCTCAAAGCCGACCACCAGATCGTCAGCGTAGCGAACAACTACCATCTCTCCGCTCGCCGCCTTCCGGCGCCATGCCTCAACCCACAGGTCGAACACATAGTGCAGGTACACGTTCGCCAAAAGCGGTGAAATCACCGCTCCCTGCGGCGTGCCTGCCGTCGTCTCTGACCACTTACCTTCCTCTGACACACCAGCCTTCAGCCACTTACTGATCAGCCGAAGAATGCGTGTGTCGGCCACTCGATGCTCGACAAACTTCATCATCCACTCGTGGCTCAGATGATCAAAGAAGCCACGAATGTCCGCATCGAGTATCCAGTTCACTCGCTTCCGTTCGATGCCCACGTTCAGCGCGTCCAGCGCCTGATGAGGGCTACGTCCCGGACGGAATCCATACGAAAAGCCCCGAAAGTCCACCTCGTATATCTGGTTGAGGATGGTCACCACCGCTTGCTGGACAATCTTGTCTTCCAGCGAAGCGATGCCCAACGGCCGTTGCCGGCCATCAGCCTTCGGTATGTACACTCTTCGCGAGGCTTGCGCCCGATACGCTCCACGGTGCACTCGGCCATGGAGTTCGGCAAGCCGAGCCTCCAGGTCTTGTTCATACTGCTGCCAACTTACTCCGTCTACTCCAGGCGCTGCGCTCCGCTGTAAGGCGTAGTAGCTTTCCCGCAGTAAGTCGATCGTGAGATGGTGCAGCAAAGCGGTGAACCGCTCCTGCTTCCTGGCCCGCGCCGTCTGGCGCACGCCGCCTAACCCCTGGGACACGCGCGCTCCGCTCTGTGTCGGATGCGTGTGTGGCTGGGCGTCGTTCTCCTTGGTCTGCGCCCTTCCCTCCGCTGGCTCCGCGGAAGTCTTACCTTCTCTGTTCGTCAGCTTCATAGGTACTATGGCGCAGTCCGACTCCTCCAAAACGTACATGCCCGGATCATGGATCTTTCACCTTCCCGGACCGGTCTGCTCGCGCAGACGTTCTGGAGGCCTCCCGGTTCTCGTGCACATTGTTTGCTGGCGTGCCTGGACTCTTCGACTACGCCGGGCCCAGCGGCCACTCGCGATCTAACGCGGCTCGCTGATGTTGCCTTCCCACTGACAGAAAAGGGTCGGCACCCGGTTGCATGTTTTCGGAGCTCAATAATCCTGCCCGCCAGCCCTCTGTCTATGCTTCGCTGCCATCCCTCGCGAGATCACAGGCAAGACTCGAGGCCGGAATGGATTCGCTTCTCCTTTTCCGTAGGGCTCTCTCATCCCCTACAATGTGCCGGTTTATCCCGGCGCTCTCTGTCCCGAAAAGGCCCATATGCGGAATCAAAAAAACTGCTGTATATTTTTCGATGTCCCTCAGCGCCGAAGAAATGGGGAAAACCGACACCTGGAGCATCGGTAACTATCCACTCCTCAAGAGTCTTCTGCGGGAATATCGAAGTTAACCAGTTCCGCCTTGAATCCCCTTGTGCGGATAGCGCCATAGGCGATACCTGCGGTCATCCAAGCAGCGCCAAGTATCAGAGCGGGACGGCTCAGATTGAGCCAGATAAAGCCACAGATCAGGAAGCCGAGGACCGGCACTAAGAAGCTGCTAAGGGTTCTTACTGTTCCGTGGAGCCAATAGTGGACAAAGGCCGCTGCATTGACTCCCATGAAGGCGATGAAGGCGCCAAAGTTCAGCGCCTGCGCCCCTATCTCGTAGGCTCCGCCACCCAGCTTGTTGGCAAAAAACTCGAGCACGCCGGCGCCCGCCAGAGCAAATGCCCCAACAAGCAAAATGTTGTTTCGCGGAATCCGTCGTTTTGGCTCAATGGCGCCAAAAAATGATTTGGGAATTGCGTCGCTTCGTCCCATCCCATAGAGCAAACGTCCTGCGGCAAGCTGGGAGCCCATGCCCGATCCCATATTGGCCACCAGCAAAGTGAAATTAATCAACTGGAAGAAAACTACCCCGCCAGCCTGTCGCGCAATGATGGCAAAAGCCGATTCTACGCGGTCGGCTGGGAAAGGCTTGGAGCCCCAGACCAGTTGAGCCGCGTAGACTTCCAAGCCCGACAGGACGCCCGCGATGAGACAAACTAATACTGTCGCCAGCAGAATGTTGCGGCGCGGATTCTCCGCTTCTTCTGAGAGAGTGGATAAGGCGTCGAAGCCTATGTAGGTGAGCACCGCCACTGAGGTGCCGGCAAAGATGCTGGATGGATGAAATGTTGCCGGATTGTAGAAAGGGCGAATGAAAAAGCTCGGGTCGTGCTGCGCATGCCATAGCAGACGAACCACGCTGGCAAGGAAGAGGATGACCACGATGACCATGCCGACGCAAAGAACCTCATTCATTCGTGCCGAGGTCTTTACGCCGCGCAGGTTGACCCAAGTGAAGAAAGCGGCGAATAGAAGAATCCACACGTAGTAGGAGAGTCCAGGAAGGATATTCATCGCCGCTTTGGCGCAAAAGGCGGTGCAGATCAGTGGATTCAGCAAGTAGTCCATGACCATGCCCCAGCCGACAATGTAGCCAAAAGAGGAATGGATCTCCTGGCCGACGTAGGTATACGCCGAGCCGGCACTCGGATAGACGCGTGCCATTCGACCGTAACTGATAGCAGTAAGCAGCATGGCCACCATGGCGATCAGGATGGTCGTGACGACATGGCCTTGAGCCTTATTGCTGATAACGCCATAGATGCCCATCGGCGCCGTCGGCTGAATAATCACCATGCCGATGATGATCAGGTTCCATAGGCCAAGAGTCCGATTCAGACGAACTGACCCCGCCGGAGAGGAACTTGCGACAGCCGTCGAACTTTCCTTGCTCATGATGGAACTCCAATCTCAGACTGCAAATGAATTATCTCGCGGTTCACCTGCCACGCACCGCTAACGGTTACTGGCTTAAGGCAAATCGGCCAAACCCGATAAGAATAACGTCATCTCGGTCGAGATGGGATTATGCGTCGGGATTATGCGTCGGATTTATGACGTCGATTTATGACGCATAAGTTTTTGACGCATAATTTTATGACGCATAATTTTCGGTCTTGATATCTCGATGGACAGGAGTGTCCACGGGCTGAAATAGTGGGCAGATGGTTAAAAACGTTGCTCTGGTTCTCGGTGGTGGTGGGTCCGCCGGACATGCATGGACGATCGGTGTCATCGCAGGACTGGCCGAAGCTGGCATCGATATGACCGAGGCCGCCGATCTGGTGATCGGCACGTCGTCCGGGGCCACCGCGGCAGCGCAGGTGCGCAGCGGCATACCGCCAGCCGAACTGTTGGCTTCGATTCTGTCTGAGCCCGTCCCACCGGTCGGACAGAACCGGCCGCCTCCACCGGGCCCGCCGATGACCACGGTGTTCGAGCGGATGAGGGCCATCGGCGCTGCCGCCATCTCGGCGGCCGATCTGCAACGTGCGATGGGCGCGTTCGGCTTGGAGAGCGACGTCACCCTCGGACCCGCGGCGGCGGAACAGCGGCGCGGGATGGTCGCCGCCAGGTTGCCTCGCCAGCAATGGCCGGACAGGCCGATGATCGTGGCCGCAGTCAACGCGCATACCGGCGAGCTGGCTGCGTTCGACCGCGATTCCGGCGTTGACCTCGTGGACGCAGTGACCGCAGGCACCGCGCTGCCTGGCGTGGTTCCCACACACAACATCAACGGCACGCGCTATATCAACGGTGGCGTGCGCTCCGCCGAAAACGCCGACCTCGCCAGGGGCTATGCGAACGTCGTGGTGCTCTCGCCGTTTGGCGGACGGACCGGGACACTACCGGCAGGCCAGTTCGAGGGTCTGCGCAAATTCCCGGGCGCGGACCTGGCAAGCCAGGTCGAGGCCCTGCGCAAGCAGGGCAGCCGCGTCGAGGTGATCACACCGGATGCCGATTCCCGAGCCGCAATGGGCACGAACCAGATGGATCCGGCGACCCGCATCCCCGCCGCCCGTGCCGGTTTTGCCCAAGGCAAGCAGGAAGCGACCCGCGTGACGTTCCTCTGACGATTGCACGCCGACGCCCAGCGCTACACGGAGTCGGGTTTCATGACTGAAGTTAAGCTACGAACTACGCTGACGCCCCATTCTTGCCCAGGCTTTCCCTCGCCAGCAATTTCAAAACACGTTCTCGAATTTCTTCCCGAGTTCGCCGGACTGAATCAATTCCTTGATCCTTCGGATCTGGTAGAGGCCAATCGTCGCGGCGCAGACCTGGAACATAAGGACAATCTTCTCCGCAGCCCATCGTAATGAGCATGTCAGCGTCTTGCGCTAGTTCCGTGGTAAGCTTCTTCGGTTTAGCAGCCCTCAGGTCAATCCCCACTTCAAGCATGGCTTCGACAACCACAGGATGAACATGCTCGGCAGGCTGAGTCCCCGCAGAGATACCAACGGCGAGTTTCGGATCAGCAAACTCGTTGAAGAAGGCCGCCGACATCTGTGAACGGCCGGCATTGTGCACGCACGCGAAGATTATTTTTTGCATGGTGTTTCCACCCTTTCCGAGACTGCGGCGAGCGCCCAATGCTGAGTGGCCATCTGCACTGGATCCCAGGGACTGCTGACCGGTGGTGTGTAACTCAGATCGAGGTCGTTCAGTTCCTCAACTCTCATGTTTGCGAAGAGTGCGGTTGCAAAGATGTCCACCCGTTTTGAAATCTCTGTTCCCCACGATCCGAGGATTTGGGCCCCGAGCAAGCGCTCTGTTTGACTGTCTCCCGTCACGCGAATTCGCAGTTGTTTTGCGCCTGGGTAATATGCTTTGTGATCGAAGCTTGTGCTCTCGGTGGTGTAAGCGGCAAAGCCCTCACGCACGGCTTCATCGTGCCGAAGGCCAGTCCGGGCGATAACTAAATCAAAGATCTTTACCACCTGCGTTCCCACCGAGCCGGCAAACTCGCGGTTTCCACCGACTGCGTTCTCTCCCGCACATCTTCCTTGCTTGTGCGCGGTGGTGCCCAGCGGAAGATACTTGTACCGCTGGAGCAGGCGGTGCCAGGTTTCCACACAATCACCCGCCGCATAAATGCCTGGAATCGCAGTCTCCATTCGTCGATTCACCAGCAACGCGCCGTTCGCCCCGGTCTTGAGGCCCGCTTCCACCCCCAACTGGGTATTTGGCTTGACCCCTACGGCAACCAGCACCATCTCGCAATCTTGCGCGAAGCCTCCGCTGCCCGTGACACGCAAGTGGTTCCCCGTTTTTACGATGGCCTGTGCTTCGACACTTGTGAACACACGGATCTGATGGCGCTCCAGTTCGCCGGCCACAGCCTCGCCAAATGCCGGCTCGACGGTAGCCAACACTGAAGGAGTGCGGCTGGCAATCGTTACCTCCATGCCGTGATGAGTTAATGCATCCGCCATCTCCAGGCCGATGTATCCCGCTCCTACGATCACTGCTCTTCGGGGCTTTGCCGATTCGACGAATTCGTGAACTGCAAAGCTGTCCTTCATTGTGTGGAGCGGGAAGACGCCGGTTAGATTAAGACCATCGATGGGGGGAGCTACCGGACTGGCTCCTGTCCCGACCACGAGTTTGTCATAGGCATGGGTTACGGCACTCCCGTCTTGATCCGTCGCCGACACTGTTTTCCCAGATACATTGATGTGGGTAGCCTTATGTCCCCGGTGAATGGTTATTCCGTCGAACTGCGTTCGATGAGCAAGACTCTTCCAGTCCGGCGTCTCACCGCTCAAGTAGAAAGGCAAACCACAGATGCTGTAGTTGGGGAAATCGTCGTTCAGCAAAACCGCGATCTCGGCGTTCCGGTCCAGTTCACGTGCCCGTAGAGCTGCGCTGATGCCAGCATCGCTCCCACCCACAATCAACAATCGCATCGTCGCCGGCCCCCGGATATTTGGAAATGCTACGTGATCTCTATCGGTAATTGTGTGAGAATCTATATTTTCGTCCAGCGTTACCGCCGCCCTATGTCATCGATTTCTCGCTGCAACGCGAACGTATCGAGTGTTGCGAGCGGCAGGGCGATAAACAGGCTGATCCGTCTATCCAGAGAGGTAAAGGCATCCCTGAAGGCACGTTCTATCTCTTCCGCTGTTCCTTTTATTGCGGCAGGATCAGGAATACCCCAGTGTGCGGTCATCGGCTGGCCGGGCCAAAATGGGCATACTTCCTTAGCGGCGTTGTCGCAAACGGTGAAGACAAAGTTAAGAGGCGGTGAATCGGGACGGGAGAATTCATCCCAGGATTTGCTGCGCAGACCCTTGGTAGGCAAATGCGCGGCCTCAAGCTGTTTGAGTGCTTCAGGCCGCACGATTCCGGTCGGATGGCTACCCGCGCTGAAGGCAGTAAAGTTCTGCCCTCCCTTGCGATTCATGATGGCCTCTGCCATGATGGACCGCGCCGAGTTGCCCGTGCACAGAAAAAGTACGTTGTAGTGAGACTGCATACCCGGTACCCCTTTCGGACCTACGAACAGCAGGTTGGCCCGCAGCAAGTCTTGGCGGTACCGCCGGTTGGCTTGACCGCATAAACCTTGACACTGGCAGCGGCGGCATTGACGTCGTAATTAGCCAAAAGAGTTGCCAGATCCTGATGGAGGCTTGCCGGTTTGTCCGTCGAGCAGCAAGACTCCCCAAGCACCGGGAGGCCGTTCGACGTTTCCATGGAAGGAGAGCAGCAGCCGGCCTGGTTTTCCACTTTCGCATAGGCATTCAGGTCCGCCCCGCTGTCAACAATCTCCACGTGTTCAAAACCAGCTCCGAGCAAGCCCTCACGATAGGCATCTACGTGGATCGCTCCCGCGATACATCCGACGTAGGCAGCCAGGCTTTGCGCCACAGCGGGCGGTAACTCGGCCTTAAGTGCGATGTCGCTTACCGCCAGGCGTCCCCCGGGTTTCAGAATCCGTGCAATCTCGCGAAAGACAGCGGGCTTATCGGGAGCCAGGTTGATAACACAATTGCTGATTACGCAATCAACCGATGCATCCGCAAGAGGGATCTGGTCGATCGTGGCCAGATGGAACTCCACGTTCTGGTAGCCGCCCGCTACCGCGTTCGCTTCCGCGCGTTCGATCATCGCGGGTGTCATGTCAATCCCAATCGCGCGGCCATTCGGACCCACCAGTCGAGACGCCAGGAATACATCCAGGCCTCCACCGGAGCCGAGATCGACAATCACTTCGCCGGGTCGAATGGAAGCAATCGCCGTGGGGTTCCCACAGGAAAGGCCCATGTTCGCTTCCGCAGGTATGGAAGAGAGTTCTTCCGGGCTGTACCCAAAGGCCTCCGCTACCGCTTTGACGCCCGCGTCCTTATTCGAGAGCGTGCTATTGGCCACAGCTGCGTACTTTGACTGCACCGATTCAAGCAATTGTTCGGTCATTGTCCCCCCCTGGAAACATATTCGGTAAAACGACTATATTGCCGGATGGACACATTCGTCAATACGTATATAATTATTTTCATGAAGGCCAAGGACAAGAGTTTCAACCTGGAGCGCTTTTTTCAGGCTCTCGGCGACAATACCCGGCTTCGACTCCTGAATCTGATGGGTGACCAGGAGATCTGCGTCTGTTATTTCGTTGAGATTCTGGATCAACCTCAGCCGAAAATATCCCGGCATCTGGCCTACCTGCGTAGCGCCGGAATCGTGGCGGCTCGCCGTGAGGGCAAGTGGATGCACTATCGAATAGTCATGCCCCCTAATATAGGCGCGGCACAGGTCCTGCAGCAGACGCTTGCGTGGCTCAGAGAAGAACGCGCCATGCAGGCTGATCGAGCTCGGCTGAGCAAGGCATGTTGTAGTCCGGGCAAGTTTGCGACGCTCCAAGGCGCACCTCTGCCCATCTCAGTCGACCCAATCACTGCTGCCGCTTCGAGGTAATTATGTCCAGCGTCCCCTACACCCAGGGCCAGGTGTGCGCACCAGTGCCGCGTAAGAAGCTTTCGTTCCTTGATCGATTTCTCACCCTCTGGATTTTCTTGGCCATGGCGATTGGAGTGGCGATCGGGCATTTCGTCCCATCATCGGCGGCTTTTGTGAACAGCTTCCAGGTCGGCACAACCAATATCCCGATTGCGATCGGGCTGATCATCATGATGTATCCGCCCCTGGCCAAGGTGCGTTACGAAAAGCTGGGTGAGGTCTTCCGCAATCGGAGCGTTCTCGGCTTGTCGTTAGCCCAGAACTGGTTGATCGGTCCGATGCTGATGTTCTTTCTTGCCATCCTCTTCCTCCGTGGGGAGCCGGCCTACATGCGCGGCCTGATACTCATCGGCATCGCTCGCTGTATCGCGATGGTGCTGGTCTGGAATGAACTTGCCGGAGGTGACACAGATTATGTTGCTGGGCTGGTCGCGCTGAACAGCGTCTTCCAGGTCGTCTTCTACAGCCTCTATGCCTGGGTGTTCATTACCATTCTTCCCACATGGTTCGGGTTGAAGGGGGCGGTTGTGAACGTAGGCATTGGTCAAATTGCGAAGAGCGTGTTTGTATACCTGGGCATCCCCTTTCTGGCCGGCATGCTGACCCGGTTTGCGCTGGTCCGGGCCAAGGGAGAACAGTGGTATCGGACGCAATTCATCCCGCGCATCAGTCCCTTTACGCTTTTTGCCCTGTTGTTCACGATCCTGGTCATGTTCAGTCTCAAGGGCGATTTGATCGTGAAACTTCCGCTGGACGTGCTCCGCATCGCAGTACCATTGCTGATCTATTTTGTCGTAATGTTCCTGGTCAGCTTCTGGATGGGCCGCAAGCTGGGCGCGGACTATTCCCAGACGGCAACACTTTCTTTCACAGCGGCAGGAAACAACTTTGAGTTGGCGATTGCCGTGGCAGTGGCCGTCTTCGGCTTGAATTCAGGCGAGGCGTTTGTCGGAGTGATTGGCCCCCTCATCGAGGTACCGGCGCTCATCGGCTTGGTCAACGTGGCTTTTTGGCTTCGCCAGCGCTATTTTCTGGGGGGAACCAGCTTCGCTGATCAAGCGCCTGTCAAAACATAAACCATGCGTCTTCGCCCGGATTGCGGATTACCTGGGACAGCGTTTAAACGCCGCTTCGATGAGTTCTGCTCTTCTCGATGGCGGAATAGGGTTTCCACTCGCTGATCGTACAGGACCCGTTGGCGATGGCTTCTTTCAAGCGCTGCGTGTCCTGTTCGAGCTGATCTTCATCTTTGAAAATCTGACGCAGGAAATCGAGCAACAACCTTCTGTTTGATTCCCGGGATTTCGCGATGCGATAGAAGACACGATAGCCATCGCGGCGGTCCTGGACTACTCCAGAATTCTTCAGGTAGGCAAGGTGGCGGGAGACATTCGGCTGTGAATTTTCGAGCACATACTGGATGTCACAGACGCACAGTTCCCCGTGCAGCAAAAGGTTCACGATCCGTAGCCGGTTCGCGTCAGCAAGTGCTTTGAATACCTGTTCTACATCCATCATTGATCGCTCGCCTGAGTGGATCCCTCAATACTGATATTCGCATACAGGCATGGACTCTGAGTTCACATTAATCGGCGTAATTTCTGCCTGGACACGGAATTCATCCCATTTTCACAATTGGTCGATTAATGTGTCTATGCGTACAGACGCATACACTTATCAATTTTAGCCTGGGACGCGCCATATAGAGAGGTCCTTTATGAGCCTTCAGCTTCCTCCGCGGGTTTCCCGCGCTACATCACCCCTGAGTGCATCCGTGATAATAGTCACAGCTTTAGCTCTTCTCTTCGTGACCGGCTGCACCAACTACTCGGAAGACGGAAAGCCTCCGGCTGAGCCTACATTCGGCTCTACTCAAGTTCGGACTTTTAGTGCTGCCGGAAGCACTTTCATTGCCCCCCTCATGTCCCGCTGGAGCGCCGATTACGAAAAAGCTCACAACGTGCGAGTTAACTACCGATCCATTGGCAGCGGAGCCGGACTCAGCGAACTGAAACAGGGTTTGCTGACTTTCGCTGTCAGCGATGCACCGCTGAACGATGCGCAATTGAAAGATTTGCCGCCGCTCGTTCAGGTGCCGGTCACAGCAGGTCCCGTCTGCGTCATCTACAATTTGCCAGGCCTGAATAATCCCCTACGCCTCAGCGGCAAGACCCTGGCCGATATCTATTCAGGCGTAATTTCTGGGTGGCAAGATCCGGCCATCGTGAGGGAAAACCCTGGGACCAAATTGCCTCACACTGCGATCACTGTGGTCCATCGAGCAGATGGCAGCGGAACTACCAGCATTTTTACAGGCTATCTAAGCGCCGTAAGCGCGAGCTGGTCGGCAAACGCCGGTCACGATCTGGCCGTCAATTGGCCGATCGGGATCGGTGCTGTTGGAAGCCAAAACGTGCTCCGCGACGTTCAGCAACAGCCCGGAGCCATCGGCTACCTTGAACTCAGCTACGCCAGGCAAGCAGGGCTTCCCGTCTCCTCAATTCAAAACCAGGCAGGCGAATTTATTGTCCCCAGTCCTACCGGCGCCGGTCTTGCAATAAACGCCTTCGCCGATGCACTTGCGCAAGACCTTCGCGCACCGGTCCTCAACCCACCCGCATCCGCCAAGGAGGCATACCCAATTACGGGACTGACTTACGTACTGATACCCCGAGACGACCGCACTGTTGGGGAACAACGGGCATTTAGGGACTTCATCGCTTACGCTCTCACCAACGGCCAAAACACCGCAGAAGAACTCTCGTACACGAAGTTGCCGGCCTCGGTCCAGCAGAAAAGCCAAACGCTGTTGACGTACTTGACTGAAGACGGTCACCCACTACAGTGAACCTTGTGCCCGGACAGGACGCTTGTGGATCGAAGACGCCAGAGTTGAAGGAACGTTCCTTGGCCACCCTGAGAGATACAGGGGAGGTAATGACGTTTACCACGGCAGAAGTGCTTTCGGCCATGCAGCGATGAGTGCGGACTATCTGCGTTTCGGGAAACCTGGGTGGTGTTCTCCACCTTCGACTTGTTAATGTCTACTCCAGGTGGGCCCATACGATATTCAGATGGCTAACCCATAGGGAGCCGGCCGTATGATAGCCGACATGGCGGGTATTCAAGTGTTCTGGCTTGTGATCATCTTCTTTCTGACCAGTGCCATCAGCGTGGTCACAGGCAGCACCTCGCTCATAACGGTTCCCACAATGCTCCAGTTTCATATTGAGCCACGGGTGGCGCTCGCCACCAACATGTTCGCCCTCACCTTCATGAGCATTGGCGGGACTTTACCATTCCTGCGCACTCCAGAAGTGAACCGCAGACGGCTTCCATTGCTGGTTATGCTGACATTGCTTGGCTCCGTCATCGGCGCGTTTCTGCTCGTAAGAGTGTCCTCTCGCTCGGTTCCCATGATCGTTTCGGCTGCTGTCATCGCCGTCGCCATTTTCTCAGTAGCTTATCGCAAATCTGGGCTGCAGGAGTCGTTGATCGCTCCGTCTGCCGGGGCCGAAATCGCAGGCTATGTTTTGACGTTTCTGCTCGGTATCTACGGTGGATTCTTCAGCGGCGGCTACGTCACGGTTCTGACTGCCATATATGTCGCGGTCTTCCGGTTCACGTTCATTCAGGCAGTCGCGACAACCAAGCTAATGAACCTGTTTTCGTCCGCCGTAGCCACGGGAGTATTTATGTGGCACGGGCTGGTCAGTTATAGGCTGGGACTGATTCTCGGCGCAACCATGTTTTTCGGGGCATTGCTGGGGGCACGATTCGCTATTCGGATCGGCAATCTGTGGCTTCGTCGAATCTTCCTGACAGCTGTTTGGGCGCTAGGACTGAAGACCCTGATTTTCGACGTATGGGGAGGCCGAACAGGTTTCCACGATGTTTCATCTGGCAGATAGAACCATGACGTTGTCGGGCAGCTCAGTGTTGGCTGCGCTCGAGTGCTGAAATTTCATCCATCATGAGCTTGTCTAAGGTGATCGGAAGCTCGCGAACGCATTTGCCGTACGCATTGTAGATAGCGCTCGCAATAGTTGCGCCGGTCCAGATTATGCCGATCTCACCTATCCCGCCTGCTCACATCGGCGCATGCGGATCAGGAAAGCATGGCTGTTCATAAGGAACCGCATAGAACCTGCGACTAGAAACTGGCGTATTAGTAGATAGCGGAAATCCCTGCGTTTCATTTAGCCGAGTCATCAGTCCGGTGATCCTCGACCTGGAAGGTCAGGAATTCATGAACGGCCCTGAGGGCTTCTGGATCGAGGGTCTTGATTCGCACCTGGGCCCCGTGCTCTGTCGGCTGGAACGTGTAGCTAATTTCGGCACGCTTCTGCTTCATGATCGGCACTCCGGGAGGAATCCGATCATGAATGAGCATTGGGATCTCGAAGTTATTCGTGCTAAACATCACGGCGATGTGAGCCAGATGGGTTCTGATTTGGTTGCGGGTGGCGTCATCGTGCTCTGCTTTCGTGTCAACAGCGATAACGCCACCGTCGAGTAACAACGTAAAGTGATGGGCTGTGGTTTCGTGCGAGAAGCCCATCGCGTGGTCGCCGCGCTTGTCCACGCCGGTTGCATGTTGTTCATCCGCGCTTGGGTGTTGCTGGCACATCTCCACTGCGTTTTGCCCTTGCTGCCCTGCCGCTAAGCAAAGGAGTGACGCGACGATGCTTGCTTTCATGAATTCTTCCTTTCGTGGTGTCCGCCTGGGTTAGACCCTTCTGCATCGCAAGCGATTCCAGGAGCCCCGCGGGTCGCCCAGATGGCGTTTGAGCAAGCGTGTGTTGCCAGTCTTTAAGTATCGTTTTCAGCCAATCACGGAGTTCTATTAGCTCAACGATCTGGGCGTCCAACGCTTCGATTTTCTGGGAAGCCAGCGCGGCAACACGTCTGCACGGAGCGCCACCGGAATCACGCTCTTTGAAGATCTCGGCCAGTTCCAAAAGGCTAAAGCCAGCTTTCAACGCAGAACGAATTGTCTGAACGCGAACCTGTGCTTCAGTCGGATAGAGGCGATAGCCCCCGCGGGTACGTAAGGGCTTTGCGAGCAGCCCCAGTTTTTCATAGTGACGGATCGTGTCCGCGCTCACGTTTGCAACCGAAGCTAGCTCGCCCGAGGTATAAGGGCCGTCTTGTCGCTTGCGGGTCATGCTGCATCAAGTATCAACCCTGGAACCGATTCAAGAGTCAAGACCGGCCCGCAAGACGGGGCATTTGATCGTGGGCGTCATGACGGCTTCCCTCTCCGACGTGAATGACCTGACGACCCTCTCGTGCAACGACTCCCATCATGGCGCACAGAAGATCCTTCGGAGCTTGTTTGAGCGAATCGTCACGTAATCGTAAATAATCATGGTAGTGCTGAACTGTTACGAAGAGTCCAAACCGCACGTCTGGTGGCGCTCTCCGAGACGGAGATTGCCCCACTTGGAAACCATTTGAGCCTGGAACTGCGGTCGCAGTGGAGACACCTGTTGTTTGCGCTAGCGGGCGTCACGGAACGAACGATCAAATCGTTTACACGAGGAACTGAAACTCCGTGGCCTCGCCTTTACCCACTGAACGATAACTGTGATTTTTTACAATTTTGAGATGCCCATCCCGAATTGCTTTTTTCCGATAGCGACTGATCGTCATGGGTTGGCAAGCCAACATCGGTGCCAGCTTATGGCACGGGAGCATGAAGGACGAAGTTGGTAGCTGTCGCTGTAAGGACCGCGCAATCTTCAAAAACGTTGTGTAGCCAGCCGGAACGTTGTGATCCGCCACAGATTGGGATTCCTTTGCTTCCAGCACCGCGACGGTGAGAGGATCGTGGCCAGGGACAGCCCGGCACTCCACCCAAACACTATCGAAAGCCATCTCCGCGTCGGCCGCCTCCATGTGCAGATGATCTGTCCAGAACGCCCGGCCAATCGTTCTTTTTATTTCGACCAAAGCCCGGTTTTCGTCCAGATTGACAAGAATTGGATGCGCCTTGGCGAAACGCCCAAAGTCCCACGCTGGCGTTTGCCACTGCTGTTCCGTGCGTTCTCTCAAGTCGTCCAAATGCGCGGCCTGGAGAACAGCGGACCATAGGTAACGCCCGAGCGGCCACGCACTCAGTTCCTCAACGGATATCCGCAATGACCGGTTGTCAAACAACTGCTCCCGCCAAGCAGAAACCTGCTGATAGGTAAATGTCGATTCGTTCTTATCTACGGAGGCCATGTCTTTCCTTGAGTTTCCCTGTATATCTTGAGTTTCTGAATATCTGTATGTCTGTGTAACAAGTTACTCATTGGATAGAGAACGAACCCGGGTCCTGGTGCGGTCGCCTCGATCGGACGGCGGCTATATTCCCAAAAAGTGAACCGGGCAACAGGCCTTTGACGCGATTTAATGTCTCCGTCAGCTGTTCGGGTACCGGCCGCAACCTCACAGCCAAGACCTTTGTGCCGGCGCCTGATGCCCGCCCTCAAAATGTACGGTATGCCCATATGGAGGGGGTGTCAACCGTCGGACCACAATATATACGGTTTTATTTGAGAAGTGCGGTCGAGGCCTGCCCGGCATTCGGGTAAACTTGTGAATTATTTTCGCCTTTTATTCGCCTATACTGGTCCTCATGTTCCCCGGACCAGAAAGCTCGAAGCGCGTAGTGGTTCAGTGTAAGGGTTGCGGCGAGAATATCCCCGCACCCGTCGAGACGATGCCGTCCCAGCCCATTGCGGCCAGATGTCCGCTGTACCATGAGCATAGGCGCTACCTGCCGTCGGAGGAGTTTCTCGGCCGGCTCTCGCACCTGATGATCCGCAAGCCCGTGAGCACGGCAGATGGGCGGGTGGGATCATGACACCGCGGTTCAAAGGAAAGCCCAACTTCGACTTCTCTCTTCCCTGCCCCCTTTGCGACTACAAGATTCAGCCGAACGAGCTGATGCGCCTTGCGTCGCACATCATTCAGTGCCCGAAGTGCAGCGGAGCATTCGACGAGATGGGTGACCGGAAACCCCCCACCACCTCTTGAGCGCGGCGCTCCCTAGTCGTTCTACACTAAGGTCCCATGCCAAACAAACTGGCTTCCCCAAGCAAGCCGCGCGGGTTTCATCGAGACGATGGATTGTGCGACGACTGATGGTTACTTCATCTGTTCCTTCAATCCCCGAATATCGACCCTACTGTGGGATGAGAATACTAGGATAGCTGCAGGTTGATTCCAGACGTGCTGAGCTTAACAATTTTTGAGATCTGCCACTAACTGAGGCTCCAGAAGTGCCTGTCGAGCGACAGCCTTTACTGCGAACCTTAGCAAACCCAGAGCAGATCGTCTGTCTTTGAGAATCTTGAGTTTTGACTTAAAATCTGGCTCATTCCCATGGGCGAGAGAACTTCTGTAGTCATACATTTTCCCCCAAATCGCTTCCGAAGACACTTGGCCAAACATACTGAGGTCCATACGAGGGTTCCATCTTTTGTCCAGAAGTGCCAGTTTCTGCTCCACCTGACGCGTGATCGACTCGTAGGGGTCTGATGGCTTGGGTTCGTGGACCAAGAGAGACTCCAAGATTGCGAAATAGCCCAGGAACTTTATATTGGACCTAGTGGGCAGTGCGTCCAAATCTTGAATTTGAGATGCAGTTCTCCTTACATCGATATTCCCGCATTCTTGAATTCGTTTGTAGATTGAGGCGACCTCTTCGATTTGACTCTGTGTAATTTCCATCATTTCAGGATTTGTGTACGCATTTGAATCGAGCATTTCAAACAAGCGTCCTGCATGGTATGCAGAGCGCTGGATCACTGTAAAGCCAACCTTAATTTCCCAGGGACAGAGTATAAAAGCATATTCAAGGTTAATCATGTTTTGATTCCCCCCTTGGAACGCAACGACAAAATACTTCCACTCTTCTTCGGGTAGTTGTTCGACAGCCCCGCCAGCGACCCTCCGAGATTCCCACGGGTTAGGGAGACTCCACAAAGGACCCTTATAAAACTGATCTACGACCGCTTTGATAAAGCCTACTTCTTCGCTGCCCGCTCGCCTGAGAACATGATCAGGAATGATTTGCAGTTCCTGGCCTCCAACGACCCCGGACACGTTCATCATGACAACGAAATTATCGATAGCTCCCTTAGCCTTCACAACATCTCTCATAAAGTTTCCTTGATCCCGCCTTTCCAAATCCCCTTCGTTCACTCAGAGACGCTCCTCGTCACAAGTCAAAACCGGCGAGACGTATATCGACGCGCTTCCTTTATACCAGCAATTCGCCCTACCAAATATTTTGCCGCCATGGGACCATAACAACCCCGTCCGCGGCCGGTACTCCTTTGGTGTAGATCCTAAAGCTGACTTAGCGCGACTTGTAGAGATGATAAAACGTGACATTTTGTCGCGTTGAAACTCACATATATTTAGTAACATCCTGCGACAGCGCTCTAAGTTACTAATGATTATCAAAATAAACCCTCAAGCCACTTATGCAGAACTCGCCACCGTAGTAGTATCATATTATGCAAGGAAATCCCTCGAACTCTCATTTATCCATGTCTGCCTTCGCCACCGTAGAGCGCCGTCGCCGCGAAGAACTGCTCGCCATCCAGAAACAGGACCGCGACCGGCAGCAAGCACAAACAACGGCCGAACCCGTCGTCGTCGAACCGCCCGCGGAACAACAAGACCCGCCCCCTCACCCCTTAACTGAACCCGCCCTTTGGCCGGCACAAACAGAATTGTCATCGTCCCGACCGGAGCGAAGCGTAGTGGAGGGACCGGAGCGTACCCTGATTTCCGACTGCGCAGAACTAGCAACAGCCACGTATGCGGCTCTCATTAAAGAGAGTCGCATGCCGTTGATCAACGCCAACGATCTCGACAGGAAATCCGGGGGTAGCGTAGTGGAGGGACCTGAGGCTTCCCTTCTCTCGCCACCTACACTGGACGATCCCGCCCTCTACGGCCTTGCCGGCCGTATCATCCGTAGCCTTGCCCCGCACAGCGAGGCCGATCCCGTGGCTCTCCTGCTGCAATTCCTCGCCGCTTTCGGCAACCTCGCCGGGCCCGCCCCGCACTCCCTCGTCGGTTCCACCCGCCATGGCCTCAATCTCTTCGTCGTCCTCGTCGGCGAATCGAGCAAAGCCCGCAAAGGAACAAGCTGGCGTCAAATCGCCGCCCTCTTCACCGAAGTCGACACTCTCTGGACCACCCGCCGCGTCGCCACCAGCCGCCCCACCGCCGTTACCATCCTCCAGGCTCTGCAAGACCAACCATCGCCCACCGATCGCCGCCTCTTCCTGCTCTCAGAGGAGTTCGCCTCCATCCTCCCGCTCCTCGCCCGTGAAACTGGGCAGCTCTCCCCTCTGCTGCGATGCGCCTGGGACGGCGGCGACCTCAGCGTCCAGCACGGCCCTCATCTCATCCACGCGACAGCCCCCCATATCAGCCTCGTGGGTCACGTCACGCAAGGCGAACTCCTCCGCTACATCGGCCGCACGGAAACCCACAGCGGCTTCGCCAACCGCTGTCTCTGGACCAGCGTCCACCGCAGCCAATCACTCCCCAACGGCGGCGCTCTCCCGCCGCAGGAGTTGTCGGCCCTGGCCAGCGACTTGCGCCGCGCTCTGGACTGGATCCACTCCCAGAGCAGCCTCGTCTTCCGCCGCAGCCCAGCCGCACAAGAGTTGTGGAACGATTGTTATCCCCGCCTGAGCCATGGCCGCCCCGATGTATACGGAGCCGCCACCAGCCGTGCCGAAGCCCAGGTCCTGCGCCTCAGTGCCCTCTATGCCGCTCTCGACTGCAGCCCCGTGGTCGAACTTTGCCATCTCGATGCCGCCTTGGCTGTATGGGACTATTGCCGCTCCAGCGCCCGTCTCTTCTTCGACACGGCTCCCATCGACCCCGCGGCCAGCCGCATCAGCCAGGCTCTTGATGTGAACCCGCAAGGCCTGAGCCAAACGCAAATCAGAGGCATCTTTCACCACCACATAAGCAAAGAGCGCATCGAGCTTGCCCTCGAACAACTAACCAGCCTCGGCCTGATCTACAACGAAACAGCGCCTGGCCGTGGACGCTCTTCCATCGTGTGGGCTAAGGTCTCGAAACCCGCTGATGCCCCCCCTTATTAAGCTTATTAAGCTTATTAAGCACCTTTTTTTTCACGAAGGCGAGTGACAGAGGGGCTGTGGCGGCACAATCAGAAATGAGGCAATTTCTGCAGATTTCCTGACATTCGTCGAATTGGGCCGCGTCTTATCCGTCATACGATCAAGCGCACAAAAGCGCCGACTGCTGTTTCCAAAGGAGAAAGGCTGATGCAATTCGCCCTGCTCATCTTCGAATCACCGGAAGCTTTTGCGACACGGAAGGGCCCCGAAAACGACCCCTACCTCGGTGCGTGGCGGGCGTACTTCAAAGCGATCGTCGAGGCTGGCATCTATGTCGGTGGCGACCCACTTGAAGTGCCGGAGACTGCGACTACGGTGCGGCTTATAGAAGGAAAGCGGCGAGTACAGGATGGCCCCTTCGCTGATACGAAGGAGCAACTGGCGGGGTTCATGATCCTGGAACTCCCCTCCCTTGACGCAGCGCTCGATTGGGCAGCGCGATGCCCAGCCGCCTCGGTCGGCGCCGTGGAGGTCCGGCCCCTCGCGCCAGAATCCAAGCGCCGAATCACGGAATGAACGAAAGCGGACAGGAGGACACACAACGGACGATCGAGCGCGTGGCCCGCGAGTCATACGGTCGTCTGGTGGCCTACCTTTCCTCGCACACGCGCGACGTGGCTAGCGCTGAGGACGCCCTCAGCAACGCATTGCTAGCAGCACTTACCACCTGGCCGCGAGACGGCGTGCCACAAAATCCAGAGGCCTGGCTGCTGACGACGGCACGCCATTCTTTGATAGATCTTGTGCGTCATCGGCGAGTCGCTGAAGCGAGCGAACCCACTCTTCTGCTCCTCAGAGAGGAGTCCAAGGAGGCGATTATGTCGGCTAAGTTTCCTGATGAAAGGTTGAAACTGCTTTTCGTGTGCGCCCACCCGGCGATCGATCCGGCCATGCACACGCCGCTCATGCTCCAGACCGTTCTGGGTTTGGACGCGATTCGTATTGCCCATGCGTTCCTGGTCTCACCCACAACGATGGGGCAGCGCCTGGTGCGTGCCAAGACGAAGATCCGCGACAGCGGCATTCGGTTTGCAATTCCGCAAGAGGATGAACTGCCGCAGCGGCTCGACGCAGTACTTGAAGCGATTTACGCCGCCTTCGGGATCGGCTGGGATGACATGGCGGGCGTTGACCAACGCGGCCGCGATCTGGCCGAGGAAGCGATCTGGCTGGCACGCGTCCTTCTCCAACTAATGCCCAGGGAAGCAGAGGTTCGGGGTCTGCTCGCTCTCATGCTCCACTGCGAAGCCCGTCGCGCGGCGCGGCGCGGGCCAGATGGCCGCTATATTCCTCTCTCAGAACAGGACACACAGCACTGGTCTCTGCCCTTGATCGATGAGGCGGAACGCCATCTCGCCGCAGCGTCGAATCGCATTCGCCCCGGACGCTTTCAACTCGAGGCCGCGATTCAGTCAGTACATGCTGAGCGGGTGAGCAGCGGCCACATCGAGTGGACCGCAATCGTGCTGTTCTACGAACAGCTGATTCAAATCTCCCCCGCGCTTGGCGCCCGCATCGGCTACGCCGCGGCGCTTGGCGAAGCGAATGGACCTCAGGCCGGACTGGAGGCACTGGATAGGATCGACCGCGACGCTGCCTCCGGCTATCAGCCTTACTGGGCAGTTCGCGCTCATCTGTTGCAGCGGCTAAGTAAGACATCTGAGGCCGCAGACGCTTTCGACCGGGCGATTGGTCTAGCCGAGGATCCGGCAGTAAGACAATTCCTGCTCGAAAGGCGGGGCTGACTTTTTTTTATTTTCCTGTCGAAATGACCCCACCTTGCACGTCACCCCCGTAGAGGCATCCACCCATGGTCGCCCTTGACTAAAGACCTCATGCCGGCCCGGCGACAGTTCCACGCTGATCCCGTGTTGAGTGAGTGGTGGGTGGCCCAGGTCTGGCGGTCGCAGCTGACATACTTTCCCGGAGAACCCGATGAACCGAAATGGATTCGCAGCAGTCGTTTCCCTTATCCTCGTCCTCAGTTCACTCTCTGGAGCCTCGCGACCAGCGTGGGCGCTGGATGCTAAAACTCAATATCCCGGTATGGCGCCGCTTGACCAATATTTAGCAGCGGATCGGGATGCCGAGATAGCCCTTGCGCGAAGCGCGGCTCCCACATCCATATCAGGCGACGCAACCGTTCTCGTCTTTGAGAAAACCGGCTACCAGACCGCAGTCGAAGGGAAGAATGGGTTCACGTGCCTGGTCGAACGCGCGTGGATGTCTCCATTTGATAGTCCGGAGTTCTGGAATCCTAAGATGCGTGGGCCGATTTGTTATAACCCAGCTGCCGTGCGGACAATTCTTCCCTACACAGTAAATAGGACGAAGCTGGTATTGAGCGGATTATCCAAAGGGCAGATCCACGAGAACATCACAGCCGCGATCGCGAAGAACGAACTTCCGACGCCGGAAGCCGGCGCTATGTCTTACATGATGTCGAAAGCAGGAAACCTTGGTGATTCCGTCGGACACTGGTGCCCGCATCTCATGTTTCATGCTCCCAAAACAGACGCCGCGGGTTGGGGAGCAGACCTGGCGGGCTCACCGGTGTTGTACAACAACCAATATCGAGACGTTCCGGAGCCGGAAACCATTTTCATGGTAACCGTTTTGCATTGGTCAGACGGCACCGCTGCGCCACATCAGGAATTTCAATAAGGTCCCGGTAGCGATCAAAGATGACCTCGCAAACGCAACGAAGGATTTGCGTTGGGGGCGTTCTGCCCCCCAACGCGCGCTAGACCTTACGGCTGAATGATTCCGTTTCTCACCGCATAACGGACCACGGGGCTGGACTTGAACGCTTTTCCTACGGTACGGACCACTTGTTATTTCGTAGCTGTCGCCATAGGGAGAAAGACTGGGCCAACCACAAGAGACCAAAGAGCGCCTTCAAAACCCAGGGTACTGACTTCCATGGGAGCGACAGTGACTGGCCATGGTGAGAGTTCACGGCTGCGATGACGAAGAATAGCCCCAGAACAATGGCGACACCCAAGCGGAAATAAATCAACGCGCGGCTCTTCATGGATGCGGCTCCGATCGCCTATTGACGTTAGCGCTCCGACAGAAGGCTCTGGATATTGGTTGCAACGTTATCCTTATTTATGACCACTCCTACATAAGCGACCGCGATCTTACCGGATTTGTCGATCAAGTATGTGGCCGGAAACGAGTTCAATGCGTAGGCATTGGAGATTGCATCATCACCCATTGCGATCGGGTAGTTGATTCCGTGCTTTTGAATGAACGGCCTCACCCTACCCCATGCTTCGTTGGCGTCCTTCAGGCCTTCATACGATATATCCATCGAGACACCGACGGCGGTAAAGCCCTTGTCCTTGTAAGCTTTCTCAAACTCGATAAACGATGGAATCTCAAGCACGCAGCCGCCACAATCGGTAGCCCAAAAGTTGAGGAGAACGACCTTTCCCCGATAGTCAGAGATCTGTGTCTTCGTGCCGTCTTCCGCCGCAAGATGAAACGCTGGCGCTGATCTTCGATTTGCTGGGGGCGTAAGTCCCGCATGGACATCTTGCTGACCGAAGAGAGCCGGAGTGATACACGACACCAAAGCTATGATGAAGCCGGCAAACTTCCGCGACGGTTTTGTACCGCCAAGTTTAAGTCCGATGGTCGGCGCTTTACTCCGCATAGTTTTCTTTCCAGTCCAATAGATTTGCATTCTTCTGCACCACAACAGTCTGACACACGCAACGGGTACCACTGAAGAAGCCATACCTGCTTAGGAGATATTTTGCGGAGGTAGTACCCTGAAGTGCGGAGGGAGGGCCGTCTTCTATGCTGAGAAGCCATCGAGGCAATAGTTGCGAGTTTGACTTCCTTCTTGTGCGTCTTGTCCTCACCACCTCTTTGTTTTGTTTCTTTTGCAGCCGTGCACTTGCCAAACAGGGGCACGTGCGGCTCAAGCCATTCTCCAGCATTTTTCACCGGCGGTGGAAGCGCCTGGCAACTCTATGAAGAGTGCGACTCGGACGGCACCCCCTCCCAAAGACTAAGCTCTCTCGACGTAAAGCAAGCAGATGGCGACGGCCCGATGCAAAGTTGGCATCAAAGAACGAGACATCCAGGCAGTCCTGACAACATCGACGACCGCTATGCCGCGCATACTGGCGCCGCAGTTTGGGGCGCCGCCGTTACCGTGCTTGCCCCGCAAACTGAGGGATCCACGACTTGGGATCGACTACGCTTCCAAGTCCCCGGCGGAAGCGGCTTCACTCTCTGGATCAATCGTCAAACCGGCCTGCTCGATCGTGTGGAAGGCAGGACCACCAAGAAGCTGAGCGATTACCGCCCAGTCAATGGCGTCATGCTGCCATTTGAGGAGAAGAAGCCCGCTGGAAGCGAGATGCTCACCGTCGTATACACACGCCGCACCCTGCGCCAGCACCTCGACGCGGCCGCGTTCGCCATTCCCTTCCGCAAGGATTACCAGATGCCGCCTTCGGGCGAAGTGTCCGTGCCCGCCGAGGGCGGGCTCATCTTTCAAGCGACGATCGACGGCAAAGGGCCGTTCAAGGGAGTCTTTGACACCGGGTCGGTGAACATCCTATCCGCGAACCTGGCTCGCAAGCTGGGGCTAAAGGTCGATGCACAAGGGCTGGAATTCGGCACCTCAAGCCCCGCAAACGTGCAGGCACACAAGACGCATGTCGATGCCCTTCAGATTGGAGATCTCCTGGTTCGCGATCAGACCTTCTATGTCATCGACTTGCCGGACGAGAACGGTGCTCCCCCATTCCTCGTCGGCTACGAGTCGCTGCGGCGCTTGGCCGTCAAAATCGACTTTGAACACCAGCGCCTCACCTTCTACGATGGCCCGCGCTTTCATTACTCCGGCCCTGGCACGGCAGTGCCTCTTCAATTCCAGGGCAACGCGTTGCTGGTCCAGGCTTCTATCGGAGATGCCTCCGGAATGTTTCTACTCGATTCGGGTAACGAGTCGGGAACCATGATGAGCACCGGCTTCACGGTGAAGAACGACCTAGTCCACGCATTAGGTGCGCACTTTCTTGCCTACAACGGACGCGGGTTTGCCGGCCCATCGCCCGAAGCCTACCTAGCGCGCGTTAATACCATGCGCATCGGAGATGTTCGAGTCCCAAGCATCATCGGGCGCTTCAGCACGGACCCTTCGGACACAAGCAATCTCGCCGGCAACATCGGGCAAAACATTCTCCGCAATTTTACTGAGGTCTTCGACTGCATGAGAGGCCAAGTCTATTTTGAAACAACAAAAAGTTCGGCTCAGCCCGAAGTCTTCAATCGCGCCGGGCTCGTATTCGATTCCTTCGGCCATGGGCTGCAAGCGATGACTGTCCTGCCCGACAGTCCCGGCGCGCAGGCCGGCGTCGAAACCGGCGACCTGATCACCGCCATCGATGGCAAAACGCCTGATGATGAAATGAATCAGCCGGCGTTCCTCCAGCCGTCAGGCACACAACTCCAGTTAACCGTTCAGCGCGGAACCGGAACCCGCCAGGTGACCGTGACACTCAGAGACGTCCTCTGAGAATTGCTCGCAAGCCTTACCCTTGACGGCAGCCCATGATCGCCGCAGACTATTAGGGTCGAAGGCACACCGGATCCGGCAGCCTGGAGGCTCAATGCGCTGTCAGTCTCTTAGACTGGAACGAGTAACACGCGTCCTTACTCAATCCTTCCTTCTTACCCTGGCTTTGCTTGCTGCGCCTCTTCGTGCACGGGCCGAGGTAACTCCACCCGACACGCCCGCCGGCCATACCTTGCAAGCATTTTTTGAAGCATTCAATAGCGGGGAGCACGATCGGATTGCCGCTTATGTCAAGGAATATGATCCGGAGAACAACGCGGATGGTTTGACCTCCTTTAGCAACCAGACCGGCGGCTTCACACTTGTTTCGATCCTTCACAGCGCGCCCGACCGGCTCACATTCCTTGTTCATGGCCGCGCAGACAACATTGATGCTTTTGGAGTGCTGCAGCTCGCCGGCACGGCGCCGCCTCGGGTCAAGCAGATCAGCATCCGCGCGCTGCCTCCTGGTGCGAAGCCTGATGAAATCCAGTTGGACGCCGGCGTCAGGCGAAAGACCATCGATGCCATTGACTCCGCGCTGACTGACTACTATGTGTATCCTGATGGCGCCGCCAAAATGATCGAGGCGGTCCAGAAGCATGAACAGCAAGGAGACTACAACGCAATCACAGATGGAGAGGACTTCGCTGCTGCCCTCACCCGAGACCTGCGCGCGGTAAGCCACGATCAACATCTTTTTGTTGTATATAATCCGTTCATTTCACCCGATCAGTCGGGATCTTCTGCCGGGCCGCATCCGCCAAGCCCGGCGGATCAGGCGCGCTTCCGCGCCATGATTCAGCGTCAGAACTGTACCTTCTCCAAACTCGAAATCCTCAACCACAACGTGGGCTACATCAAATTCGATGCCTTCCCCGATCCCGATCTCTGCGGAGCCACTGTGGTTGCGGCGATGAACTTTTTAGCACATTCCGATGCCCTTATCTTTGATCTGCGGGAGAACCATGGCGGCGATCCCAGCATGGTCGATTTCATGGTCTCCTATCTCTTTCAACAGCCCACACACATCAACGATCTCACCAATCGGCACGACAACGACACTCACCAGTACTGGACACTTCCCTGGGTGCCCGGGCCACGCTTCGTCGATCAGCCCGTGTACGTGCTCACATCGCACCAGACATTTTCTGGCGGAGAAGAGTTCACCTTCGATCTCAAAACGCAAAAACGAGCCACCATCGTGGGCGAGACCACCGGCGGCGGCGCCCATCCCGTGCGAGGGATGCCCGCAGGCGACCACTTCACCATCGGCGTCCCCTTCGGTCGACCGATCAACCCGGTTACCAAAGGCGACTGGGAAGGTACCGGTGTAGAACCCGATGTGCAGGTCCCCGCAGCCGAGGCCCTGACCAAAGCCGAGAAGCTCGCAGCCGATAAACTGGCAACCCAGGGCAAGCCCGAGTAGTCCCATCACTATTTTCTAACTGGAGGACTGCCATGTCGACCTTCGTCCAGGACCTGCAATTTGCACTGCGCCAGATGGCGTCGAGCGCCGGGTTTCGTACTCACGGCTGTGTCTACCCTGGCGCTGGGCGTGGGGGCGAATACGGCAGTCTATTCATTGCTGGACCAGGCGCTGCTGCGTGCCCTGCCGGTGCGTGCGCCGGAGCAGTTGGTGGTGCTGAGCGCGCCAGGCAAGGCATGGGAGGGACATACGAGTGACGATGGCGCCGGAGCAGATAAATCGTTCTCCTACCCCATGTACCGTGATCTGCGCGATCAGGCCAAGGTGTTCGATGGGCTCATTGCGACGACGCAGGCGGCAGTGGGGATCACATACGATCGCATGTCAGAACCGGGCGATGCGGAGGTGGTGAGCGGAAATTACTTTTCGGTGCTCGGTGTAGGGCCTGCACTGGGACGCTTGCTGACTCCCGCCGACGATGGCGCACCAGGCGCCAACCCGATGGCGGTGCTGAGTTACCGCTACTGGGCTTCGCATCTGGGCTCGGACCCGCGCCTGGTGGGACAGACGATCGCCCTGAACGGACATATTTTCGAGGTGATCGGAGTTGCATCGCCAAACTTCCAGAGCGCGGTATGGGGCGAGATGCCGGATATGTTTGTGCCAATGTCGATGCTCGATATAGTGATTCCGGGCGAAGGCAAGCGATTATCGGACCACACCGACCGCTGGATGAATGTCATCGGACGGCTGCATGAGAAAGAGACAAGGGCGCAGGCTGAAGCAGGTGTAGCGCCGCTATGGCATGCACTACGCGCCGAGGAATTGAAGGCGCTGGGGAAAAGGTCACCGCGCTTCGTGGACGACTTCCTGACACACAGCCGGCTGCAACTCCAGCCGGGCGCTCGTGGACTTTCCTACAGCCGCTCGGATCTTGAGGTGCCATTGCTGGCCATGATGGCAATGGCGACGCTGGTGCTTTTGCTGGCTGCAACGAACGTAGCCAGCCTGCTGCTGGTGCGTGCCGCTTCGCGTGGACAGGAGTTCGCGTTGCGTTCCGCGATGGGCGCTCGATCTGGACGCATCCTGCAGCAGTTGCTGATTGAGGGCGGTCTCATTGGCCTCCTGGGCGGGATGGCGGGCATGCTCATCGCGCCGATCGCAATGCGGCTTCTCGTGCACCAGTTCGCCAGGCCAGATCAGGCAGGCCCATTTCATGCCGGGCTCGATCTGCGGCTCCTCGGCTTCGGGCTGGTGACCGCGTTGGCCGTGAGCCTGCTGTTCAGCCTGGCGCCGGCGATCCAACTGTTGCGCCCCGACCTGGTAGAGGCACTCAAGCAGACGGCGACGACGCGACGCGGAGTGCTGAACCTGCGACGCGCGATGGTCTCGCTGCAAATCGGACTCAGTGTGTTGCTCCTGATGGGCGCGGGGCTGTTCGTGCGAACCCTCGAGAACCTTCGCCATGTAAACGCGGGCTTCAACACAACGCACCTGGTCACCTTTCATATAAATCCCTTGCAGGCGGGCTACAAGCAGTCTCAGATCGCGGGACTCGAACGGCGGGTGACTGAAGTGATGCGTGGTCAGCCAGGCGTGAAGGCAGTGGCGGTAAGCGATGACTCGGAACTGGCGGGCAACGGCCAGGGCGGCAATGTGACAGTGGAAGGCTATACGCCGCCAGCGAATGAGGAGTTTGATATAGAAGAGACCGTGATTAATCCGGATTACTTCCACGCCATGCAGGTCCCGATAGCCGTGGGCAGGACGTTCAGCGACGCGGACAACGCGACGGGGCAACCGGTTGCCATCGTGAATGAGACCTTCGTCCGGCACTATTTCAAGGATGCCGCTTCGGCGATTGGGCGGCGCGTGGCGAAGGGCGCCGGCAACCACTTGCACTACATGGCCATCGTTGGCGTGGTACGGGACACACGGCACAGGAACCTCCGCGATCCGAGTCTACCCACGCTCTTCATACCGCTGGAGCAGGCAGACGCACCGGGCCAACTTTTTCTTTACCTGCGCACGGTGACGCCGCCCGAGGAGATGTTCGCGACAGTGCGGAGCGCGCTACGTTCGATCGATCCCGTGTTGACGATCGCCGGTCTGCGTACGATGGACGATCAGATCGAAGAGAGCATCAGCAACGAACGGATGATCGAGGTGTTAGCCCTCGTCTTCGGTGGACTGGCGGCGCTGTTGGCGGGTGTTGGAATTTTTGGTGTGCTCGCTCATGCGACGGCGCAACGCACGCGGGAGATCGGCATCCGTATCGCCCTGGGCTCGTCGCGGCTGGCTGTCTCCGTCCTGGTGCTTAAGGAGACGTTGCGCCTGGGAGCAGTAGGCGTGCTTGTGGCGTTACCATGCGCGGTGCTGTTGGGACGCACGCTGCGTAGTCAGCTCTTCGGGGTGTCTGCAGCGGACCCATGGACGTTGGCAGGAGTGGCACTGCTGATGGGGCTAATTGGGCTATGCGCGACACTGATTCCCGCTCGCAGGGCCGCTTCCATCGATCCGGTGCAGGCATTGAGGATCGAATAGACAATTAGAGCCGCACTTTTGGCGAGCCCACCGGAAATCAACAACCACGGGTATCCTGTCTCCGGGGGGAATGCCTTGCGTCGAATGCGCTTCCATTTCACGATCGTTATAGCTGTAGCCGCACTCCTGATGCCTTCAACTTTGACGGCCGAGAAAGCAAAACTCGGCGACGTTCACTTCCCCATTTCCTGCAAAGCCGAGGTCCAGTCGCGTTTCGACTACGGTCTTGCTTTGCTCCACTCGTTTGAGTTCAGAGAAGCTGAAGAAGCCTTTCGAGCGGTCGAAACCGAAGATCCCAAATGTGTGATTGCTGCGTGGGGGATTGCTCTTTCAACGACGGAACGTAGTGGTGCGAACGCGCCTCAGAAAGATCTGGCCAAAGGATGGGCGCAGCTCCAACCATGGCTTGCGATCCGGTCAGGAACGGAGCGTGAGCAAATGTACGTGGACGCCGTTCGCGCCATGTACGAGGGATACGATCAAACGTCAGGTGATGACCGGTGGCACAAATACCTCAACCGCATGCAGGAGATTCGGCAGAAGTATCCCGATGATGTAAATGCGAGCCTCTTTTACGGGCTGGGCCTGACTTGGACGGCCGGACCAGGCCAGCAAGGGATTCAGCAACGGAGAGAAGCGATTGCCATCTTCCTGCCTATTTTCAAGCAGTATCCTGACAATCCCGGCGCGGCACACTACATCATCCATGCAGCCGACACCTCAGAACTTGCAGCAGAAGCGCTCCCGGCCGCCCGGAAATATGCAACCATCGCCCCCGACTCACCCCACGCCCTTCACATGCCGTCGCATATCTTTAATCGACTCGGCTACTGGAAAGACTCTATTGAAACGAACCAGGCATCGGCTCGCGTCGCCGCCGAGTGGACCAAAGCAGGACGCGATGGGAAATTCGATGAACTTCACGCCCTGAACAATATCGAGTACGCGTACCTGCAGTTGGGCCAGGACAAGCAGGCGCAGCAGATCATTCAGCAGATCGAGGAGGTAGCGAAAACTGGAACCGATCCCTGGTTAGCGATTGACGCCAGAATCTATTACGATCTCGAGACTCACAATTGGCAGGATGCTCAAAAGATCGAACCGCCTCCGGCATCTGGCTTTGATGAAAACTTTGATGCCTACTGGATTGAAACCATCGCTGCAGCTCGTTCCGGCAATGCCAATAAGGCAGAACAGGCGCTAGAACAATATCGCAAGTCATCTGCAGCCTGGGATAAAGAACATGGCCGGAGAGACGTTTTGGGGGTCGCGTTGACCGAGGCACAAGCATGGACGATGTTCTCCGAGGGAAAACGCGATGGAGCCGTAACGCACCTCAGAGCTATCGCACAGTACGAACGCGATCACCCACTGTATTACGCGGATGTTCTGCCTCGACCGAGTGGCGAGATGCTAGGCGACATGTTGTTGCAGATGGGTAAGCCAACCGAGGCGCTTGCAGCTTACAAGGAAGCTTTAGAACTCGCTCCCAATCGGTTCGACTCTCTCATTGGAGCCAAGGCCGCGGCCGCACGCTCAGGAAGCACAGAACTGTCACAGGAATATGCCGGGAAAATCCTGGCAGAGGGCGGCCTACTTGCTCCAAGAACGTAGCGCGGTGAAAGTGTTCGTTGTGTTCCTCCTCGCTTGACTTTCACCCGAGCGGCGCGATCCCGGAATCTCACCGCGATACACTCAAGGCCAGATGTCATCCATCCGCCCCGGTGCTTCAAACACTCCTTTTGTGGAAAGCTACATGAATCTTTGCAAGTTTGCCCTGACCTTCGCCGCTTCCGCCCTTCTCTGTGGAACCAATCGCATACTTTCCCAGGAACTGAACGGCAACTTTGCGCGCGATCCCGCACAAGCAGTCGATCGTCAATACACGGACCAGATTCGCAAATACACGACAGATCCATCCTTCAGCTCTGCGCTGGTGGATTACCTTCCAGCTTCCAAAACAGTCCCTACACCCGCCAAAGTGCTGGGCGACATTGCGGGAGCTCCCGACATGCTCCCCTATGCGGAAGATGTGTACAAATATTTCCGCATGCTGGAATCGAGTAGTCCGCGGGTCAAGGTCTTCACTATTGGTCACTCGGAGGAAGGGCGCGAGATGATCGCCGTGGCTATCGCCGACCCCGATCTTTTGGCCGGAGCCAAAGAGAACAGCGTGCGCCTGGCAAAGCTAGCCGACCCACGTACGATTGGCCTGGACGATGCTCAAGCACGCGGACTTTTGGACCGGTCGTACCCCGTCTACTACATTACCGGCACCATACACTCTCCAGAGACGGGAGCGCCTACCGCACTGATGGAACTCGCTTACCGTCTGGCCGTCGACAATGCGCCATACATCAAATTCATTCGTTCGCACATGATCGTGCTGATCACCCCAGTCGTTGAAGTCGACGGGCGCGACCGCATGGTCGATGCCTATAAATGGCACAAAGCCCATCCGGGACAAGATTGGCGACGGCCCGTCTACTGGGGACACTATGTCGCGCATGACAACAACCGCGACGCCATGGCAATGACACTGGATCTCACCCGGAACGTCCTCGACACCTACCTTGATTGGCACGCACAGGTGCTGCACGATCTGCACGAGTCGGTTCCGTTTCTCTACGACAACACGGTGGGGGATGGGCCCTACAACGCCTGGGTCGATCCTATGCTGGCCGACGAATGGGCGGAACTGGGCTGGAACAACGTTTCCCAGATGACGAGCCTGGGCATGCCGGGGGTCTTCACGCACGGTGACTTCGATACCTGGAGTCCAGGCTATTTGATGTTCCTGGCCGGAATGCACAACGGCATCAGCAGGCTCTATGAGACCTTTGGTAATGGTGGAGCCGACACAGAGAAACGTATTCTCACACCGGAACAGTATTCGCGCACGTGGTATCGCCAGAGTCCTCCCTTGCCTATCGTTACCTGGTCGCAGCGCGACAATAACAATTACGAAGAGAGCGCCCTGCTTACCACTCTCTCTTATTTCTCCCACAATACGCATCATTTTCTGGAAAACTACTACAGCAAAAGCAAGCACGCGGTACAGAAGCCTTCGCTTGAGGGACCCGCCGCTTATGTTTTGCCAGCCGACGCAGCCGACACCAATCGCAAGATCGAGCTGTTCAAGGTATTGAGGCGTCAGCATGTGGAGATACAGTCCCTCTCCGCTCCAGTCACTTGCACACTGCCTCCGGAAAAACGGGGAGACAAGCCAGGCCAGGAGACGTTTCCAGCCGGCAGCGTCGTCGTGCGCATGGATCAGCCGTATTCCCGGGCCGCGGATGCTCTGCTCGATCGCCAGTTTTGGGCTGCCGACGATCCTCAGAAGCATCCTTACGACGACACCGGATGGTCATTCAGCCAGCTCTTCAATGTGAGGACTGTCCGGGTGGTTGATCCAGCGATCCTCAAAGCGAGCATGACTCCCCTGGACGATCCAACCACCCTTGCCGGCAAAGTGTCGGGTAGCGGTACGGTGCTTGCCGTCGCCAACACCGGTCAGGTCTCGCTCCTGCCGTTGGTATACGAATTGAAGGACGCGAACTTCCAGGTCGTCGACAAGCCCTTCGATGCCGACGGCAAACATTTTGCGGCTGGTTCGCTGCTCATTACCGGGGTTCCGGATGACAAAGCGGCCGATATCCTGCACCGTTTATCCCTCGATGCTTCTCGCCTCAGCGCATCGCCTGGCGTGCCGGCTCACCCGGTCACAGCACCACGCGTAGCCTTCATGCATACATGGCTTGCCACCCAGACGGAAGGCTGGTGGCGCTATGCCTTCGATACCGCGGGCATTCCCTTCGCTTACCTAAGTACGCAGACGGTAGCGAAGGAAGAAGATCTGCGGGCTAAGTACGACGTCATCGTTTTCGCTCCCGTGGGCCACGCTTCCATGCTTGAGATCCTCAACGGTATTCCGGCGTGGAACAATGCAATGCCGTGGCAGAAATCTGAGCTGACGCCAAACCTGGGCTTGATCGATAGCACTCCCGACATGCGGCCGGGGCTTGGTTACGAAGGTCTGGCTCACCTGAAGCAGTTCGTAGACCAGGGTGGGTTGCTCATCACCTGCGAAGACACCGCCCAGTTCGCGATCGAGACGGGCCTCGCCCCAGGGGTCAGTGTCGCTCCGCCTGGCGATGTCCGAGTGGTTGGCTCTGTGCTCAACACGACCTTCGTCGCACGCGACAATCCAGTTGCCTTTGGATACGGAGTGGCTGTTCCGGTGATGAGCGCTAACGGCATGGCATTCAATGTGAGCAACACCCTTGCTCGCTCCACTGCCCGTGTTTTGATGGACCCTTATGCCGAGCGGCCGACGGGGCGCGGAAGCGTCGACGATAGTGACGAACCGCAGGGGCGAAAGATTACGCAACCGGAGCCGCTCGTCAAGCAGCAGCCATGGGAGCCAAAGCAGCTGAACGAGGAAGAGATGCGCAACAACCCACAGATCATTCCGACGCAATATAGGCCGGATGTTATTCTGCGCTTCTCGGATGCGAAGACCCTGCTGCTTTCCGGCCTTCTCGACAAGGCCACACCCATCGCGGAGCATGCTGTCGTTGTCGACGCCCACTTGGGACTAGGAAACGTACTGCTGTTTGCCAACAACCCGGTCTACCGTGGTGAGACAATCGGGACTTACGGGTTGGTATTTAACGCCATCCTTAACTACCAACAGCTGGCGCACCTGCCCGCAACTCCGGAGAAGCACTAGCTTTCTTGAGCCGGCGATCCTGCGTCCTGGTTTAAGCAACGGGAAAGTTCTTGCCCAACAAGGAGCATTACGCGGGAGCGGCCGGGAGATCGGAACTCCACATATCCGCGATGCATTTCCAGCTGCCATCGCTCTGCTTTTTCCATATCTCCAGCGTCTTCCCACGGTCGGTCGCGGGTTTGCCGTGGGCATCGTTGATGGTAAGTTCATAGCTTCCCTGGGTATAGGCCAGATCCCCCGATCCTGCCACTTCGACTTTAGTGGGTGTCCAGTGGAGAGAGAGACCAGGCGCCGCTAACAAAGTGCCGATTTCCTTGCGAATTCCTTCTTTGCTGTCTGCTTTCTGTTCGTTCGGCGGCAGAATAATCGCGTCGTCGGCGTAGAAAGCCATCCAGTCGTCCACCTTCTTTGACTGGGCGGCCTTGCTCCAGTTATCGTCGGTTTGTCGAACCGCTGCCTCATCGGCGGCTTTTGTAGACGCCGGCTGCTGTGAATCGGAATGACATCCCAGCAGGACGAGAACAAGAGAAACACAAAGAGATTTCGCAAAGTCTTTCATAATCGCTCCTCAGGTGAGCATGAGTCCCGTGAATATACCAGACCGGCGGTCAAACTGCGGAAGCTTCTTTGCCGCTGAAGGCGTGAGGTCGATGTCTATGGCCCGCTACCGCCAAACGCAAAATTTGAGGTAAATAATGAGCGAAGCGAAGACCTATCCTTACGAAACTCGCCTGAACGTCTTGTACAAACCACTGGAGACCATCGATGCAAAGGCTCTCGCCGACGCCTGCGAATTCAAGTGGTACAACCAGACGCTCTGCCAGGTAAACGACTCCGTTGTGCGCCTGGGCGTATTCGAGGGTGAATATCATTGGCACAAGCACGATGGTGACGACGAGTTTTTCTACGTGCTTGAGGGCCGGCTACTCATTGATCTGGAAGAGCGCATCGTAGCGCTCGATCCTGGTCAAGGCTTTGTCGTTCCCCGGCAAGTCGTCCACCGGACCCGCGCACCCCTGCGGACCGTAGTTCTCATGGTTGAGAATAAAGGCATTCTACCCACAGGCGATTCCTGATAGCGTATCCTCGCAAGCTACGATATAGACGGCGTGAATATGGGAAACTCTGGCACATCTGCGGCTATGACAGCATTGCTGGTCCTACAGGCGTTCCACGTTCTGTTTCTGGCTTTACACGACTGGGTGCCCCTGGGACGGTTCAGCAACGTGAGAGCTGTCCGCGAAGCCAATCCAGGGGGCAAAGTGCTCCTGGCTTCGGTGATCAGCACCACTCCCTTCGCCTTTGCACTAGCCGCCAGCCTTCACTATTGGGATAAAAGGTTTCCGGGCTGGTTGATGATCTATCTCTGGGTCAGCTACACATTTCTCTTTGTAGGTGAACTGGAAGCGTGGTGGTTTCCCTACTTCTTCGGCTCGAAACCGGAACGGGCGGAGCGCTACCAGGCCATGTTCGGCGGAACCTACAGCTTCCTGCCCCAACGTCATGGCATCGTCCCCAATACCCTGCATGTCATCCTGCATGTATCCACCGTGGCGCTGTTAGCCGTTCTTGCAGTGCTCGCTCTCTAAGACGGCGCCATTCAAAAAATCAGCAGTTTTGATATTTCCAGTTGCGCTGCTTGCCCTCGGCTATCCACTCCACCGCGGTTGCGATTCGTTTGTCCCGTGTATCCGCGCGTTTTGCGTCAGCGATCCAGTCGATGTACTCCCGCTTGCAGCTGGGGCTGAGCGCCGCGAAGACCGCCGCGGCCTTCTTATTTCGCTTTAATGCAGTCGCAAGCTCTGCCGGTGTTTCGAGACCAGGCTTCGGCGCCTTGACCACTTTGCGTCTGGCTGCGATGGGACTGGTGTGCTGGCCGCTGTCCACAAACTCCGCGGCCTGGCGGAGCCAGCCCAGCATCTGCTTGTCGGACGGTAGATCCTTGAGGCTGGTAATACGCCCCAGCGAGCCCATGCCGTCTTCGCGCAGAACCTTCGCGCCACGCAGCACGACACTCATCTCCTCGCCCCAGAAACCAAAGCTGCAGTGCCCCTTGAACGCGGACATGTTGCACAGAATCGCGCTCCGATATGCAAAGAACGGCCGGCTCCATTTGATCGTTTCCTCAACCTCAGGGCACGCCTTGTGTACCAGCTGCCGCAGGTGCTCCATGATCGGCTGTGCGAAAGGCTGTGCCCTGGCAACGTAGGTATCCACTTTAGAGTTGAAGTTGGTGCTGTTCATCTCGCTCCTATTTTGCTGTGACCCCCACCGCAGCTATGTGCTTCTCCCATGCCAGTTGGATGATTCCCTTGTTGCCACCCGTGCTGGTGATTGTATATTTCAATACTTCAATGGGAGCAGGGGGCGTTTTCATATCCATCTTCACCCGCCCAAGATCCTGCGACTGGTCGTACTTCGTACCCCACTGCCCTGTCTGTTTGTTGATCACCAGTTCCCACGCGTCGGGGTCCTTCACATTGACATACAGGGTGTAGTCGCCCTTGGGCACAGCCAGACCAGCGATGGTCAAATCCCTGTCGGTATGAAATACGGTGGCCTCGTTTGCGCCGGCGCGCCAGATAGGAGCGGTGGGATCCTGCATCACCTTGCCACCTTCGCCGAAGATCTGCCGTCCTCGAACGGATGGCGCGCAATACTTGATGGCCAGCGTCGCGTTGCCGATCTTGCCCGTTGCCGTTTCCGGTGGGCTCGTTTGTCCAAACGCAGGGCTCAGGGCCACCATCAAACTTGCCCAGACCAAAAAATATTTCATGTGTTTCTCTCCTTATTAGACTCGAGCAGAGCCACTCTACATTGGCCCGACGCAATAAGGAAGAGAGTGCGGCGTCAATTTCCTTGCACTTGTTTTTGACAGAAACTTGACAGTGAGCTGCTCGCGTCCGGATTTAGAGGGTGTGGGAGTACCGGACGAAGAGAACCGCAGGTCCCTCCACTACGCTGCGCTCCGGTCGGGATGACAATTCCAACGAGGGATCAAGTATTTCTCCCGAAGCTCTTGCGGACATAACAAAATTGTCAGCCCGATCAGAGCGCAGCGTAGTGGAGGGACCCGCGGTTCGGTTAGTTTTGCGGCGCGGGATTTGCCGGCGCGGGCGGCGCCGGCTCAGTTGGTTTGGGTTCAGCTTGTCGCGTTGCCGCCGGTGAAGCTAAAGGCGTAACCGCGGCAGACTGAGATGGCTCCGCGGTTACCGGAAGAACCGCCGTATTCACCACCGAAGGATCATCACGCAGCTTGAGATAAAGCGTTCCGTTAGGCCGCGGGACGTTCAGCGCATTGTCACCAAATCCTTCCGGCACTGTCACCGCGTTCGCCAGCTGAGCATCGATACCCACCTGCTGCAGTAAAAACAAGTCCGTCCCCACCAGCGTGCACAAAGGAGCACCCTCCACGCACTTCAGCTCCTTCAATTGCGGCACTCGCACCAGGGTAGCTAAAGGCTGCCAGTCCCCCGCTACACCTTCAGCGCTGATCGGACGAAAACGCAGCGGTCCAAATGCCGACCCCCCAAACGCCTTTGTCGGATCGAGTGTCACCATAGCCGTCTTGTTATCCTGCAGCACAATGCCGCCTTCTCCGACACGTAACGTCGTCGAGAATCCGTTGTCGTTGCTGCCCACTTCGATCTTCTGGTCTCGGGGAAACGATTCCGGCGTGACCGCCTGCACGAAGAACGTTAGTTTCGCGTGGTCTGGAAGTTCATCCTGACTGCCCAACTGCACCACCGATGCCGGCCCATCAGAATGAACACTCTTATTCATCAGCTTCAAGCTTGGCCGAGGAGTCTGCACGGTTGTGTCCAGGTCCAGGACCCGACCGTCCTTCAGCGTGACCTTGGCCGCAATCTTGTCGTCCTGGTGAAAAGAAGCAGAGTCAGGACCCATAAGCAACAACGAATCTTCACTGCCGCTGTGCGTCAGCGCCCCAGCCGGCGAGAAGACAACGTTGTTGACGGTCATGGTCGCGACTTCATCCAGCCTTGTGCCCTTCAACACTCCCTGGTGATCGCCAGCGAAGATCTTGAAACTTTCCAACCGCCCCGCCTCAGAGTAGGTGTGCAAATCCACCTGGTCTGGCTTTTCCAGACCTGTTTGCTTCACCTGCAAATTCAATGTGCCCGCCTGCTCGCTATCCAGAGGCATATCAATCTGGATTTCGTTCGGCTTAACCGCTTTCCAGGTGGTATCGAGGGTTTTGCCCGCGCTATCCTTCACCGTCACGCCATCCACACAGGAAACCACCGGCGCATCCAGGTGCACCGTATCCTTTCGACCCACGATCAACGCGTGCTGGTCGGCGGAGGCCAGCGTCCATTGTTCCGGATGAGCGCTGGCGAGATGAAAGGTCGGTCCCTCGAACGGCTCAAAACCCCAATAGCCATGCAGCGTTCCGGTCACCGTGGGAGCCAGCTTCTGCGCTTCTAAGGCTTTCGGGTCGAGGACAAATCCGCCCTGGATCGCATCGGGCGTCGCGGGAATGTCAACGTTTTGTCCCGCTTTGTTTTGCACTCGCAAAACAAAATCATGCGCATAGCCGGTGGAAAAAATATACGGCGCACCCACCACCGGAAGCACCAGCGGCTTGGTTTGTGCGCACAAGGTGTTCTTGGCATCGACCGCATGGATCACTGGGAAGTCTGCCGCCTGCACGGTAGGCAGTCCCACCACCAGCACGGACTGCGGTTTGTGGAACGATGGCGGATTGTTCAGCTTGAGTGAAAGCGTATCGTCCTTGGGCATCGCCAGCGCCGGCAGATACTGGTACTCCGCGGTGTGAAAGCTGTCCAAGATCTTAGCCATATCGATAACCGTGCCGACGTACACGCTGTAGTAGCCGCCACCCGCCTGTTGGGTGTACGACATCTGCGACAACATGTCACCCGCCGAACCTCCGGTAAGCTGCTGCACTACGCTCTGGCTGCGACCGTTGTCGAGCACCAGGCTGTCGGGGTTCTGCATCAGGCACGGGGCCTGTTGTTCTGAAGGTTTATCGAAACACTGCTGATCGACCTTGATGTTGAGGCTTCGCGCCAAAAGCTTCGTCTTGTCTTCGGTTGCCTTGGGATCACCGTTGTCTACAGTTTTCACACTGGCCAGGTAGGTATCGAGGCGAGCTCGATCAAGGCTGGCCTGGTGCAGGTCTTGTGCTGCACGCACGAAAGCGCCGGGACGTCCGCGCACAGCATTGCGGAGCGTGGGAAAGTCACCGCCAGTTTCCGGAGCGAGAAATAACAGAACCTGCTGCGCTCCCTGGGGAACGGTTACATAAAGTCCTTCTTCGCGAATCTTCTTGTTCCAGGTCTCTGCCTTGGTGAACCAATTGTCCGGCGGGGGGTTGACCGAACCGCGCAGAAACGCCACCACCAGCACGTACCGCGCTCCCTCCTTTTCAGGAAAGTCAGGATGCACCCACACGCGATCGCCCGCAGCGAGATTAGCCACCGTGGCGATGGGTAGTGTTTTGCCGTCCCGGGTGACCTTCACCTGAATACGGGGGCCATCCAAATCGAACGCCGGACCCCCATCCGCGTGTGCCATCCGGACCATAAAGAAGAGCAGAAAGCACCAAAGTAACCGATACACTCGCATACTCTTATTATAGAAACTTTTCCGGCCCAGGTCCGGTGGGAGCCGGACTGTCCCCCTTTAGTAACATTGGCTAGTTACAGATCTGTAACTAGGACCCCTCTCAACCTGTGCCTGCCCGGGATTTCATCCGCCACCCCGGAGAGTGCGCTGGTGTCGAGGATTACTGCCAATCCTCGGGCTCAATCTTCTCGAACTCACTCTTGATGATCCGATTGATACGCACCGTCTCTTTGTGGAGGTGTTTGAGACCCCCAGCAAGCCTCACCCAGGGCTTTTCTTCACTTTTCAAGCTAGCCTCGAGCTTCTCCGTGACGGCTTCGGTTACAAAGGCGCGCAGTGGGATGCCACGCTGCGCGGCCACCGATTTGGCACGGCGGAAGATAGGGTCGGGAATCTCGAGGGTGGTCTTCACCCTTTCAGGGTCCCATATTCATGGGAGGCAGTCATCTATGGAGCCGCTGCGGCTGGCGCTTTTGGATGAGAGCGGCCCCACGGGTGGATACTTCGACCGTTTCGGTGTCCCACCGTGGTGACCGCTCTTCATCTTTAGTGTCTTACCGCGATGACCGACATTTCGATCTTGGCCCCGCCTATCAGGCCCGCGACCTGAACAGTCGCTCGTGCCGGTTTCGGATCTGGCATGAGTGCTTTGTAGACCTTGTTCATAGTTTCCACATCATCCAGGCTGGTAACATACACGGTTGCAGAAACAATGTCCGTCATCTTGAATCCCGCCCCTTCCACGATTTTCTTAATGGCGGCGATGGTGTTTGTCGTTTGCAGGGTGATGTCTGTCCCGGTTACCTTTCCGTGCTCATCCGGTCCTTGCTGGCCGGCAACGTAAAGCGTATTGCCCGCGACATAAGCCTCGCTGAACGGCATCCCCTGCTTGAATCCGATTGCCTGGTTTTGGGCTAACGCGCTGCCCCAAGTAAAGCCGGCCATCAGCCCGGCGACTATAAAGATTCGTTTTAACACCGGTGAGTACCGCGTCTTCATTCCTTGCCTCTCCTGTTTTGTGAAATGCCCAATTCTCTCATCTCTCGCACTAGGGCTGCGCATAGTAGCCAGTACGAGTGCGCACGATCATACCTGGCTTGGCAACCTTCACCTCCAGGGAGTGATACTCATTCACACGGTCCGAGGGGTCAGACGCAAAAGACAAGACGTAGAACACGCCGGCATCCGCAGCGCCCTTGGCGATTTCGGCCTCGATCTCGCTGGGCAGATCGTTGCTTTGGTTGAAGACGCGCCCGCCCGTCTGAACCGAAAGCACCTGCAACGAAAGATCCGCCGGATACGCCTGGTTGCGCGACTTGACCCCCTTGAGGTACTGCTCATAGTCGTAGTACTCACCCGTGCTGGTTCCCCCCACCCCGCGCGTCTCGATGTTGTAGAGGGTGATGTGGTCCTGTCTTAGCTGAGTCGATAAGGCGACGATGGACTGAAAGAGACGCTCCTGTTGCTGCGAGGTTACGTCGCTAGAGGCGGACAGGAGCAACGGCCAACCCGGACTGACCCAAAGGAAAAGCTTGCGTCCCGGTTTGACCGCCTCGTACCCGGCTAACGAGCCGAGCGCCTTCATCGACATTTGGTAGCGTTCCGCTACTCCGTAGTTTCCCTGAGATTGATTGACGGTGCGCAGCCCGGTTACATATTGGTCGACCAGGGCTGCCTGGGCATTCCCGTCGGTGGAAGGTTTGCTCCTGATCTGGGTTGGATTATCCGAAACCACGACCACCGATACCGGCTGGGCCAGTTTGCCACCGTTCATCTGCAAAAACTTCTTGACCCCTTCCCGTTCCGAGGTGGCCTTGAGCGGGTCCGCGTTAATGGCGTCGATCACCACCACGACCTCGATGTAAGGTGCGGGTGTGCCTGCTTGCACATCCACTGCGCGGAAAGAAGTAAGCGCGCGCGGTTCTTTGTTGTCGAGAAGCGTAAAGGCGTTCTGCTGCAGGCCACGGATCGGGGTCCCGGCCTTGTCGGTCACGACAACATCGAGCGTGATGTCGCGTGCTGCGGAGTTGTTCCGCGCTTCCTGCTGCGCAAACCCCGCAATCGGCAATAGGCAATACCAAATGGCGAAAAACCAGGGATACCCTCTCACGCTCTCTCACCTCGCTCTGCGATTGGGCAGGGCGTAGAGGAAAGTATCCCATCGTTTTTTCGCTTAGGCCATGCTTACCCCAACCCAGGAGTTTTATTTCACCCCACTCACCAGGTAGAGTTCTGAGAGAAGCCGGGTATACCCGTAAACATAGGCTCGTCCATCGGCGCTCATCAACAAATGCGACATGTCGTAGAGACCGGTTTCATCCGCAGGATCAATTTCTTTAAACAACTGGCGCTGTCCATTTTGAAGATTCAAACGATAAATCTTCACCGGCGCTGTTTTCCTTTCGTAGACATACCCAAAGCGCGGATCTGAGGTCCAGTCAAAAAACTCCCCCGGCTGAAGACCCGTAATGGACCGCGGCGCGCCACCATCCAACGGATACAATTTCATCCCTGTTGCATCAACCCCGGCAATCAACTTTCCGTCGGGAGACACCTGGCACATACTCACCCCTTCCGGAGTGACCGGGCGCGGCTTACCGCCATCGATGTTCTGGACATAACAACGAACCGCGCGTCCTGCTTCGTTGCCCGAAAACAAAACCTGCTTGCCGTCCGGCATCCAGTGGATCATATGCCGATACTGTTGAATGCCATCCCTGTCGAGGCGCCTGATGGTCCCCGCGCCGGTCGGCAAAAGTTCAAGCTGGGTATAAGCAACCGTGGTGATTGCCCATTTCCCGTCGGGAGAAAAATCCCCTGCCATGCCTTCGCCCAGTGGAACTGGCGGCGACCCGCGCATGTCCCGCTCGGCCACGGTATACGTCGGCCCCCCCTCTTCTCCCTGTTCGTCGAACAGCAGCGTATTCCCATCACGGGAAATATCTACCGGCAGCGACCAGTCGAGCCAGGAAAGATCCCGCTCTCGCGTAGAGTCGGGAGCCATAACACGGATGCCTGCCCGTTGTTCATCCCGGGTCAACAATAGCCTGCCATCGGGAGCGATATCCTGCAGCGTAACCCCACCCAGGGCACTAAAAGCCAGCCGCTGGCGCCCGGCCATATTTACCGCATAAATGCGCCGCTGCAGTCCCGCTCGCGTGGCCGAAAACCAAACCTCGGAACCATTTGGAGACCAGGCCAACCCCTCTTCGCTTTCCCATCCGCTGGAGAGAACTTTCTTCTTCCCCGCCAGATCAACGACCGAAACCGCACCCCGGTCATCGTCATGGGTAGCGTGATCCAGAAACGCGACCTTGTCGCCCTTGGGCGAAATGCGTGGGTGGCTGATCCATCCATCGGTTTCGTACAGAACATGCCCTACAGGAAACTCAAGCCGCTGCTTGCCCCACATATCGCGCACAATGGCCAGGGACTTTCCATCTGGAGCCCAGTCCGCCCCGGTTACATTTTCCGCAATCTGTCGAGGGGTTCCCCCGCTCAGGGGCACCTGGCCAAGCGTGCCGCGAAAGGTGAACATAAACTCGTTGGTTATCCCTTGCAGCACCGCCATTTCGCCGGTAGAAGAAACCGCGAGCACCTGAGTTGCCGGCAGGCCCACGCTGCGGATGCCGGGAATCTTCAGGTCGTCGGAGAAGATTTCGATGGGTGCCCCGTCCCACGAAGCGCCGTAGACGACATTGTGCCCGCCCGGAGCAAACCTGGCCGAGTAGACCGTACCGTGGCGGACGGTCAGACGCTGAAAGTCCGGCGGACTCGATGGGGCTGAGCGACGCCCCAACCAGATCCCGAGCCCAAGCAAAATTCCACACAGAATAAGGAGGCAAGTGAAAACCGCAGCTTTGGTTGGGAAAACCCTCTGCGGCGGAGGAACGAGAACAGGAGGCGGCGGTTCCGGAGGCGCTTCAACCGGGGCGCCCTCTAACGTGGCAACAAAGCGATAGCCACGCCGCGGCACCGTCTCGATAAAGCAAGGATTGTCAGCCGAATCGCCCAGGGCTGTGCGCAGCTTGCCGACTGCCACATTCACCGCATGATCAAAGTCCCCGTAAGTCTCTTCCGGCCAGATTCGGGTTTGCAACTCTTCCCGAGTGACCAGGTTCCCCGGCCGCTCCAGCAGAATCTCCAGCACCTTGAACGGCTGGTCCTGCAACTTGATGCGGTTACCTGATTTACGAACCTCTCCGGAATGGAGATCTGCCTCAAAAGCTCCAAACCGAATGGTCCGGGACCCGTTTTTCACCTGCGATTCCCCGTTTAGGTATGAGTCTAGCATCGTTACCCCGCCCCTTCTGTTGAATGCCACAGATCCCCGATCGTATTCAACTCTTTTGCTGGATATCTCGATCTCCGCTATATCTCCAGTCTCTCTCCCACCACCTAACTCTCGGTAGATATACAAGTTAGATCCAGTGAATTGAGGTCCCCGAAACGCCGATAAAGCATGGCATAGCGATGAGGTGAAGCCATGCGCGGTCGCAATTTCTGCTTACTGAGTCTGCTTATGCTTTTGGCTCTGGCCAGTGAACTACCCGCTAGAGGCTATACGGACGCCAAACCGATCCGGTTCGATCTCTATCACGACTACCTGATCGTTGCCCGAGGGTCGGTAGGCTCTCAAAAGGGCCTGAACTTCCTTGTGGATACCGGGGCAAACCCGAGCGTCCTGGACCGAAGGGTGGCACAGAAGCTTCATCTGCAGGAACGGCCCAGCATCCTGGCAGGAATCAACGGCCAGGTGCAAGCCGGACAGGCGACCGTCCCAAGCCTGCAATTTGGACCGATCCGTAGAGAGAACGTCAACATGGTAGTCGCAGATTTGTCCTTCTTCTCCAAGGCCATCCCGGTTCCCATCGACGGCGTGATGGGCCTGGACGTGGTGGGTCAAACTCCATTTGAAATTGACTACGCGGCAAGCCAAATTTCGTTTGGGCCCATTCCCTCGTTAAAGAACTCCCTTCCTCTGGAGTTGAGGGGTGGACTCCCTATCGTCACCGCAGAGCTGAATCACCTTTCCACGCACCTGGTTTTGGATACAGCGGCATCTGCGCTCATCGTCTTTGCGCCGCAAACGCCGGCCATGGTCTCGCGGGTGAAGGCAACTGCCGTCGAGCAGTCGAGCAGCAGGATGGGCGAGTTTGAGCGAAAACCAGTCCAGTTGGGCAGCCTGACGCTCGGTCAGATGGAACTTCGTGGGCAGCCGGCCTTCCTGCTCCAAAAACCCTGGGATCGGAACGAAGATTTTGACGGGCTGATGAGTCCGGCACTTCTCGGCATTACCAGGCTTGCCATCGATGCTCAACGAGGAGTTGTAGAGTTCAGCCGCTGAAGCCATCCGTTCTGGCGTCTAATGAGCTATGGCGCCGGACTCAGTATCACGGCAGTTTGTCTCGAACGCAGACAGCCACGCCCTCCTCGCCTCGCTCGAGCAACTCCCGGGTGACCCCGGTCACGGGTTTTTCGGACCCGGCTCGGTCACCTGGCGGGTGAACCGCGAGTCCGCTGTCTTTCTCGGCGCTGGGCGTGCGGCGCTCTTGCAATTGGCTCATCCCTGGGTGGCCGCAGCCCTGGCCCAGCATTCCACCCTGCTGCATGATGCCGTCGGTCGCTTCCATTCGACCTTCCGAGTCATCTACACCATGCTCTTCGGGACCCGCGCGCAGGCCACCGAGGCCTCCAGGCAGCTCTACCAACTGCATACCGGAATCCGAGGCGAGCTACCTCACGCGGTGGGCCGATACCCTCAAGGCGAGCACTACGAGGCGAATGAAGTCGCCGCCCTTCGCTGGGTCTATGCCACCCTGGTCGAGAGCGCGATCCTCGCCTACGAGTTTGTCTTGCCGCCGCTCACCTCTACCGACCGCCAACAATACTATGAGGAGAGCAAACGAATGGCTGCCCTCTTCGGCATTCCGGCTGCTGCGCTCCCGGTAAACTGGGAAGCTTTCACCCAATACACCGCCGCGATGTTCCGCTCTCCACAATTGAGCGTGGACGCGGCAGCTCGCGCTCTTGGCCATAGCGTGCTCTCTGGAGGAGGCACCTGGATTCGTCCTCCCCACTGGTACAAAGCACTGACCGCCTGGTGGATACCACCCCGGCTCCGATCTGAATTCGGATTGGACTTCCACGCACCCGAGCAACAAGCCGTCGAGCGGGCCGCGCTCTGGCTGCCCCGCATTTATCCTTCTATCCCCGGCCTGCTGCGTTTTGTCGGACCTTTTCACGAGGCGCAGGCCCGGCTATCCGGTCGCGTCCCTGGCCTGATCACCCGCAAAAGCAATCATTTCTGGATGGGCCAGCCTCGGTTGCTCTATTCAAAATGATTGGCGGACTCGAAGCGTGCTACCTGGCAACGCAGTTCCTGATTTGTACGCAACAACTCGGCAATCAGCAAATGCAGGCGCCGGCACTCGTCCTCCAACGCCAACTGATGGAGCGCCAAATGATCGAGCGCCGCCGCCTGCTCCTGTTCTTCAGACCTCGTCGATAAGCCGGGCCGCAGCATCGATCGCCTCCGCTACTTTGCGCGTCTGCTCCGGAGACAAACTGCCACGCTCCGTCCGGATCTTCAACGCATATCGCAGGTTCATAATCGCCCGCATAATCTGCGGCGATCTCCCCCTGCCGAAAACTTTGGCCGCCTGCTCCATCCGTCCAAAGATCGCCTTGACGACCACCTTGTTCTCTTGCAAATACTCCAAACCACTCTCCGTGGCTGCGTAGAGCTTCTTGTTGCTCTCTGTCGAGGAAACGGTGGCATACCCTTCCTCCTCCAACATGGTCAACGTGGGATACACCACTCCAGGACTGGGGGCATATCCGCCGGAGAGCCGCTCTTCAATAGCCTTGATGATTTCGTAACCGTAACTAGGCTTATCGGCAATCAGTTGCAGAATCACGAACCGCAATTCCCCATTGTCAAAATGCCTCTCCCGCCCGCCGCCAAACCCGCGATCGTGATCGTGGTGGCCGCCGAAACCTCTATGCCGTCCGTGGTGGTGTTCCCCTCCGTGATGCCGGCCGCCTCGCCTGTCTTCAAATCTTTCTTGTTCAAACATATTTTCTTCTCCTGTTTCCGATATATCTTACGATATATCTTAGACTGTCGAAAGTCAATCCTGGATTCATCAAATTCAAAAAACTCTGCGTTGGGATTTCAGGGCAGGGCAAGGATGAGGAACTGGGAGCTGGGTGGTCTACGGAACAGCGGAGCCAACCGTCCCGTCGCCTCGGGACAAGTCCCCGACAATAAACCAGTAGCAAAAGATGCCCCCCAGCAGCACGATCGCGGCCAGGGCGAATCCCGGGGCGTAGGAACCGGTGCGGCTAATCAGCACTCCGGTAAGCAAGGGCGCCAGTACACCGGCTAAATTACCGGCGAAGTTCTCAAAGCCGGTCCATAATCCAACGTCCTCGTGGGGAGCGCAGCATTGCAGGATCACCATAAGGTTCCCGGTCGCCAATCCCACCAGTGAGGCTCCGGCGATGAACGCCACTGCGGTATTGGCGCTATGCACCCGGGACGCGGGAATCAGTAACAACCCGGAAAGGAAGGCCACCGTGACAATCCCCTTCCGCGTCCGGGTTTCGTTCCAACCAAATACGATCAATCGGTCCGCGATCCATCCACCCAACGGCTCGCTGGCGCCAAACACGAAATAGGGCAGCGCGGAGAAAAATCCGGCGCGCAGGATCGTAAGGTGACGCACCGTCACCAGGTAGTCCGGCAGCCAGGTGACAAACAAGTACCAGTAGTAGTCGAAGCAAAAGAAACCGAGACAGATACCAATAAGGTTCCGATTGCTGAGCAACCATAGTATTTGTTGTTTGCGATTGCGGGTCGTAGTTGCCGGCCGGGGGCGTTGGTCCAATTTTCCTTTGGTGGCCCACAACCAGGGGATCACCCACACCAGCGCGGCAAAACCGATCACGCGAAAAGTGACTCGCCAACCCAGCCGGACCAGCAGCCAGGGGATAATCAATCCGCCCATGACCAGCCCCATGCGCGTGCCGAAGTCGAACAGACCGCAGGGCAGCCCGCGCTCTTTGGGCCCGAACAACATGCTCACAATCTTCGTCCCGCCGGGCAGGTAGATTGACTCGCCCACACCGAGCAGCATCCGAAACAGGATCAGCACCCCGAGGCTGCCGGCAAAGCCAGTCAACCCTTGGCCTACCGACCACAACACGAATGCGCCGAAATAGAGCCACCGCAGGTTGACGCGATCAGCCGCCCAACCAACCGGGATCTGCATCAGGGCATACAACCAGAAAAACGCCGAAAGCAATAAACCTTTGCTTTCCGGCCCCAGCCCCAGGTCTCTGGAAAGCATGGGCAAAGCCATGGAGATGCTGGATCGGTCAAGGTAATTGATCAGAGAAGCGGCGAACAACAGCCACACGATGGGCCAGCGTCCGGCGACCACATTGCTGGGAGGGGTTGCCGCGTCGGCGTATTGGTTGGAAGCCCTGGCCATGAGGGGTAAAGCGGCAAGCTGCCAGTATACCTATCGCGCGCGGGACCTATATACGAGGATGATCTATTCGACGAGTGGGTGGCCCAGGTCTCGACTTTTGAGACCTGCGTTTTCCAGGATTCATCAACTGGCCCGCGGAACCCAGGTCTCAAAAGCGAGACCTGGGCCACCCACTTAATTGAGGATTTGCATTTGAGGATTGCAGTTGGCCTGCTAGTGAGCGGCGACAGGTTCGCGGCGCAATTCCTGTAACGCGTTGACAGTGATCTGGCGTCTCTGGATGGCCGCAATTCCCTCCGCCGCTGCCCTTGCTGCCGCAATCGTGGTGATGGTAGGGATTCTCTGGGTCACCGCAGCTCGGCGAATCGCTTTTTCGTCGAAGAACGTGTCCTGACCGTGTGGTGTATTCACGATCAATTGAATGCGCTCGCCCTTGATCAAGTCGACTACGTTGGGACGGCCTTCCTTGACCTTGTAGACGCGCTCCACCACCAAGCCGGCCTGCTCCAGAACGTCTGCAGTACCCTGGGTGGCCACCAGGTGAAAACCCAATTCGACATACTGCCGGGCCAAGTCCAGCACCACCGCCTTGTCGCGGTCATTCACGCTAAAAAAGACCGTGCCTTTGACCGGCAACACCTGTCCGGCGGAGAGCTGCGCCTTTGCGAAGGCTTCCCCAAAATTGTCGGCGACACCCATCACTTCGCCGGTCGACTTCATCTCCGGACCCAACACCGTATCGACCCCGGGAAACTTGTTCCACGGAAAGACCGGGGACTTGACGAAAAAGTGGCTGCCGGTCGCGAGATCGGTGCGCTCGGCGACCTGCTCCGGCATCAACTCGCGCAGCGTACGGCCGGTCATCAGGCGTGCTGCCATCTTGGCCAGCGGCACTCCGGTCGCCTTCGAGACGTACGGAACAGTCCGCGAAGCACGCGGATTTACCTCGATGACAAACACCTTGTCCGCTTCGCCCGAGCGGCGCTGGATGGCAAACTGCAAATTCACCAGGCCCACCACATTCAAAGCCAATGCAAGTTCACGGGTATAGGTGCGAATCGTGTCCAGCGTCGAGGGCGCTAAGTCAGCAGCGGGGAGCACGCAGGAAGAATCGCCGGAGTGGATGCCTGCTTCTTCAATATGCTGCATGATGCCGGCGATGACGACATCTCTTCCGTCGCACAGGGCGTCCACATCAACTTCGACTGCATCCTCCAGGAAGTGATCCACCAGGACAGGGCGCTCCTGCGAGTACTCCACGGCTTCGCCCATATACCGGCGCACCGCATCAGCGTCGTAGGCGATGACCATTGCCCGGCCGCCCAGCACGTAGGACGGCCTTACCAGCACCGGATATCCGACGCGTTCGGCGCCTTCCAGGGCCTCCTCGACGGTGGTCACCATGGCGCCCGGCGGCTGGGGAATTTTCAGATCCTCCAGCAACTTGCCGAACCGCTTGCGATCCTCAGCCAGATCGATGCTTTCCGGAGACGTGCCCAGGATTTTTATGCCGGCAGCTTTCAACGGGAGGGCGAGATTCAGCGGAGTCTGGCCTCCGAACTGCACAATCATCCCGATATCAGCGCCCGAGGAGGCCTCGTGCTCATAGACGGCCAACACGTCTTCCAGGGTCAGGGGCTCGAAGTACAAGCGGTCGCTGGTGTCGTAATCGGTCGACACCGTTTCCGGATTGCAATTGACCATGATGGTTTCGTAGTCGTCTTCGCTGAGCGCGAACGCAGCATGGCAGCAGCAATAGTCGAACTCGATTCCCTGCCCGATACGGTTGGGGCCGCTGCCCAAAATAATGACTTTCCGCCGCGACGTCGGCGGCGCTTCATCTTCCTCATCGTAGGTGGAATACAGATAAGGAGTGTCGCTGTCGAATTCTGCGGCGCAGGTATCCACCTTCTTGAAGACCGGGGTGACGCCATAGCGAAGGCGCAGATCCCTGACCGCGACCGCGCCGTCCACACTATCCATACCCCACACTTCGGCGATCCGTGCGTCGGAGATGCCCATCCGTTTGGCTTTGCGCAACACGTCCGCCGGCATCGTCTCCAGCGAATAGTCGGCCAGTTTCTGTATGGCCTCAGTGACTTCTTTGATCTGATACAGAAACCACGGATCCATCGACGTCATGCGGGCAATTTCGCGCACTGAGAGCCCGCTGCGCAGCCCGTAGCGAATGTAGTTCAACCGCTCCGGTTGTGGAGTCACCAGGCGCTGCGTCAGCCGCTTGGGCTCGATCACTTCAGAACTGATGCGCTTGCCGGTATCGAGCGATCGCAGCGCCTTCATCAGCGCTTCTTTGAAGGTACGGCCCAGCGCCATCACTTCGCCCACAGACTTCATCTGCGGGCCCAGGTTCTCGTCGGCGCCGGGAAACTTCTCAAACTGCCACTTGGGGATTTTTACCACCACGTAGTCGATGCTCGGTTCGAAGCATGCGGGAGTCTTACGCGTGATGTCGTTGGGAATCTCATCGAGCGTATATCCGACCGCCAGTTTGGCGGCGATCTTGGCGATGGGAAAACCAGTGGCCTTCGAGGCCAACGCCGAAGACCGCGATACACGCGGATTCATCTCAATCACGGTCATTCGTCCGGTGGCTGGATTGACTGCGAATTGCACATTGGAGCCGCCGGTTTCGACCCCGATCTCACGCATGATGCGAATGGCTGCGTCGCGCATCGATTGGTATTCGCGGTCGGTTAAGGTCTGCGCGGGTGCAACCGTGATGGAATCGCCGGTATGCACACCCATCGGATCCATGTTCTCGATGGAACAAATGATGATCACGTTGTCGGCGAGATCGCGGACCACCTCGAGTTCGTATTCCTTCCAGCCCAGAACCGACTCTTCGATGAGACACTCGTGGACGGGAGACAGGTCGAGCCCGCGGCCCAGGATGTCCATCAATTCTTCGCGGTTATAGGCCAGGCCGCCGCCTGAGCCGCCCAAGGTGAACGATGGCCGGATGATGACCGGGAAACCGATCTTGGCTGCGAATTCTGCGCCGTCGCGAATGTTGTTGACCAGTGCGGAGCGCGGAACATCCAAACCAATGCGGGCCATCGCGTCTTTGAAGAGAAGACGGTCTTCCGCTTTCTTGATGGCTTCGAGCCTGGCGCCAATCATTTCCACGTCATATTTTTCCAGAATGCCGGCATCGGCGAGATCGACGGCAAGATTCAGCGCCGTCTGCCCGCCCACTGTTGGCAGCAGGGCGAATTTGCCAGTGCGGCGACCCGCTGTATCGGTCATTCGCTCAGATTCCCGGCGAATGATTTCTTCGACGTACTCCGGGGTCAGCGGTTCAATATAGGTGCGGTCGGCAAGCTCCGGATCGGTCATGATGGTAGCCGGGTTGGAATTCACCAGCACCACTTCGTAGCCTTCGGCCTTGAGTGCTTTGCAAGCCTGGGTGCCGGAGTAGTCAAACTCGGCCGACTGCCCAATGACGATGGGCCCGGAGCCGATTACTAGAATTTTGGTTATATCGTTCCTGCGTGGCATCTTATCTATTCCGTTTTAATGGGCCGATATTGCTGTGACTTGCGAAAGGGACTTCGGCTCTGCCCATGCGCTTAGCCAATCCTGGATTTAGCAAGGGTTGGGACTTCGGTTTCAGCCAATATCTGCTTTTGAAGGGGCGGGGCTTCAGGCCCGCCGTCAGACCCTGCCAAGAAGGCCGGCTTTAGCCGCTGAGGGAGCGGGTCTAGATCAAAAGCAAGATATCGGTAATCCACCGCGAGCCTAGCCTTGCCCGGGTTGTAACGCATATAGGAAATGTGACGGTTCCAATCCTCAATGTCTCGGATACGGTGATCGGAAAACCCTACCTGCCAGATATCAAATTTCCAGTCAAAGGCCCGCTTTGCGCGGAAAGAAAATCCACCTTTATATTCTGCATCGCACAGATATTCTGCATCGCTCTTTCGAGACTCTCGCGAGGGGTAATGATTATGTGAAAGTGGTCTGGCATCACCACGTAAGCGTGAAGCAGATAGGAATCACCTCGATAATGTTGTAAAACTTCCTCCATCAATAAAGACCCAGCGCTCGTGGCGAAAAAATGGTTGTCGGGTCCACAGTCTGAGAGCTAACGAAGTAGGTCTGTCCACCACTCTTGACACTTTCTCTCGCTGGACGCATCGTCACCCTCAGCGGCTAAAGCCGGGTATCGTTTGGTAGGTTGACGGACGGCCTAAAGCCCGTCCCCTTCAAAAGCTCCCACCCGTTTGCTGCTCCGGAGGAGACGCATAGGCTGCTGATAACAAATCAGGTTTTGAAGGGTACGGCCTTAAGGCCGTACATAACAGAATCTAAAATCAGTACGGCTTTAGCCGCTGAGGGCAAAATCATTCGGCTCCCGTCCCTGAGCTCAGTTCCGGCCCAACCGCACTCATCGCTTCCATTCTTCCATCATTTTTCTGAAGTCTCGAAAGAGATAATTGGAGTCGTGGGGCCCAGGACTCGCCTCCGGATGGTATTGCACACTGAACAGTGGCAGAGTTCGATGACGCAGGCCCTCGAGCGTATTGTCGTTCAGGTCGATATGCGTGAGCTCGACCTCGTTCTGATTGATCGAGTTCGGATCGACGGCATAGTTGTGGTTGTGTGCCGTGATCTCCACCTTGCGGGTTTGCGTTTGCTGCACCGGGTGGTTGCCACCGTGATGCCCAAATTTGAGCTTGTAGGTTTTGCCGCCAAGAGCCAGACCGATCAACTGGTGCCCCAGGCAGATGCCGAACATCGGCTTGCGCCCCACCAGCTTGCGGATGTTTTCCTGGGCGTAGGTCACCGGCTCCGGATCACCAGGCCCGTTGGAGAGAAAAATGCCGTCAGGTTGCAAGGCCAGCACATCCTCGGCGGGGGTCTCCGCAGGCACTACGGTGACCCGGCAGGCTTCGCGCGTAAGCATGCGCAGAATATTGTGCTTGATGCCAAAGTCGTAAGCCACGACGTGGAGATCAGGAGGCGGTAGCTTCAGGCTCTCATCGCCTTGTTGCAAGGGATCGCCATCGAAATTCCGCCGGTCGTTGCAGTCCCATTCATACAGCGATTTGGTGCTCACGACCTTGGCCAGATCCGTTCCATCCATCTTGCGGATGCCGCGAGCCTTGAGGATGAGCTTGTCCGGATCCGTCTCGAGCGAGGAAATGACACCACGCAGAACACCATGGGTTCTCAGGTGGCGAACCACTGCGCGCGTATCGATCTCGGCGATCACCGGAACGTTGAATCGCTCCAGATATTCTTCCGTCACCTGCTGCGAACGCCAGTTGGAGCTGACGGGGGAGAACTCGCGCGTCACCAGCCCCTCAATGTAGGGCCTGCTGGCTTCATTGTCGGCAGCGTTGGTCCCGTAGTTGCCGATTTGAGGATTGGTCAGGACAACAATCTGTCCAGCGTAAGAAGGATCAGTAAAGATTTCCTGGTAGCCTGTCAGGGCGGTATTGAAAACCACTTCACCAAAACATTCGCGTCTGGCTCCATAGCTCTCACCGCGGAAGATGCGCCCGTCTTCGAGCGCGAGGATTGCCTGCATGGCTTCTCCGTAGGGTGGATTCAGTCAAGTTTAACAGGTAATGAGCGGCGAATCAGTGGATGATTCCCATGTCTTCGGCCGGCCAATATACGAAGGAGGCCTTGCCGTAGATCAGCTCGCGCGGCACCGGTCCAAAATCGCGGCTGTCGCTCGAAATCGAGCGGTGATCGCCCATGACGAAATACTCGCCCGGCGGAATCACGATCACGTCCTCAGATCGGCTGTCGTGATATTTTCTGGGCACATATGGCTCGGGCAGCAGCCTGCCGTTGATGTAGGTGCGCCCATCATCAATTCGAAGCTCGTCGCCAGGCTCCGCGATCACTCGCTTGATGTAGCTCTTCTGCGGATCGCGTGGGTAGTGAAACACCACCACATCTCCGCGATGAACGTCTTCAAAGTGATACACAAACTTGTTAATGAAGAGCCGGTCCTGATCTCCCAGGCGCGGCAACATGCTCGTGCCCTCAACCCTCACCGGCTGATAAAGAAAAGTGATGATGAAAAACGAGACGGCCAGAGAGAACAGCATGTCGCGGCCCCACAGCCAAAAACTGCGACCGTGTTGCTCTTCCACACTCATCAGTTACAACCCGGGCTGCCGAAGGGGCACAGGATGTGCTGCCTGGGTTTGGCCATTGGCTGCCGCTGTCCGGCAGGAGCCATCTGCGCCTGCCCCCGGGATTCGTCGGCACTGGCGAGCTGAGACTCCTGCAGGACCAGAGGCCTTTGCAGAACCATCTCTACTGAAGTTCCTGAAGGAATGACAATGTCGTTTCCGCGGGTGAACAGGGTGTAAATCGTGCCCGCAGCCGCCCCGGCGAGCCCACCATAGCCGGCTCCCTTGGCCGCGCTTCCGTTTACGCCGCCGGCGATCGCGCCGGCCTCCGCGCCAATCGCTGCTCCTTTAAGCACATTGCCCACATCACGGCCCTTGTTCCCGGCCTGCTCCACCGTACCTTCGCTTCCCTTGACTTTCGGACCGTCCGAGCCGGGCAAACTATTGAGGACGCCCGGTACTTCCACCACCTGCCCGTTGGGAAAAATCATGGTGGTAAAGTGCAGATCGAGTTGCGCCCGGCCCTTGACCCGGCCCGGCCGCTGTACCCGGTCGACGACACCCTGCACGTAGACTCCGACTGGCACCATGACCCGTGAATTGCCGACCACCGGAAAAGAAGAAACCAGGTAAACGCCATCTCCCTGTTGCGCCGTCTTGGTGTTAATCCCGCTCTTCAGTGACAGCAGGATTTTGGTTCCGGCGGGCACAGTGTAGGTCGGTGTCGCGGCGGCCGACTGAGGAGCTGCGGGCGGCGATTGCGCCAATCCCTGCGTCGCTCCCTGTTGCGCCAGTCCTTGGATGGACGCCATTCCGGCTACCAGCCCGATCGCGACGAGTCGGCTATGAATGGTCATCCCCTGTAATCCTCAATGCTTAAGTATAGACGGGTCCTGAGAGCGATCGGGAGCACCTTCGTTTGGATTGGTCTGCGGTGAGCTAGCATAGTCGAGGCCAAGGCCCAATTTGAGAATGCCTCCACCGCTCGTAACCATTCCGGCATCTGCTTCGGAGCAGCGCCTTCGGTTTGCCGACGCTTACTCGGTTTTGGATCAGGCCATTTCCGAACAGGCTTTCCCTGGCGCCGTCTTTGGGGTGCTGGCGGAAGGTCAGGTGGCTGCGCTCGATGGGGTTGGCGCTTTTACCTACAACCCACAGGACCCACTGGTTACCCCGTCGACTGTGTACGACCTGGCCAGTGTTACCAAGGTGATCGCGACCACATCCATGGCCATGCTCCTGTACCAGAATGGAGCGCTCGCGCTCGACCGGCCCCTGGTTCATTTTCTTCCCGGTTTTGCACAGGGCGAAGCCGCCGGAAGCGCACGCCACCAGGTGACCCTGCGCATGTTGCTGGCCCACGCGTCCGGGTTACCTGGGTACGCTCGTCTGTTCGAAGAGACTCCCGGCCGCGAGGAGTTGCTCGCTGCCTGCCTTCGACTCCCCCTCCGATCTCCCCCAGGGAGCCATGCCGAATATTCCGACCCGGGCTTCATCCTTTTGGGCCAGGTGCTCGAGGGGATTGCCGGGGAAGGACTGGAAACCTTCTGCGCGCGCGAAGTATTCGCTCCGCTATCCATGACCAGCACTCGCTTTCGACCGCCGGGCGATTGGGGCTCGGCGATCCCGCCCACCGAACAAGACGTGGCCTTCCGCCATCGCGTGATCCAGGGAGAGGTACAGGATGAAAACTGTTTTGTTCTGGGTGGAATTGGCGGCCACGCCGGGCTGTTCTCCAACGCTCTCGATCCCCTCCGTTACGCCGAGTGCCTGCTGGGCAGAGGACGACCTTTCAGCTCCGAAACCGTCCAACTGTTTACGACCCGCGCGCAGTTGCCGCCGGATAGCTCCCGAGCGCTGGGATGGGACACTCCCTCGCAGCCTTCCTCCTCGGGCAAGTTTTTCAGTCGCCATTCCGCCGGGCATCTCGGCTATGCTGGTACATCGCTCTGGATCGACTTCGAGCATCACATAGCTGTGGTGTTGCTTACCAATCGCACTTGGCCCGACCGGCAGAGTCAGGCCATACGCGTGGTACGGCCTGCCTTCCACGACGCGGTGATGAAAGCATTGAAGGGGGGGTAATCGCCATAACCCAAAAGTGTTTGCGTCGCTGGCACGCTAAGCCCTAATTTCAGAGCAAAGTCTTCCCGGTTAGAGATAAAATCAAACAGTTGAGTTGGAGCTGACTAAACCAAAATGGCCACAACAAGCAGTTTTCACACCGAGACAGGCACCGGCCAGGACGCGAATGGCGATCAGCCGCAAGACCTGCACGATCTTACGACGGAGAGTTCCAACGAAGCCTCGATGGGCTTCGACACTAAATCCGCCTTAGAAATTGCCCGCATTATCAACCATGAAGACTCCAAAATTGCTGCCGCGGTAAAGAAGTCCCTTCCTGAAATAGCTCTCGTGATTGACATGGTGGCGCGCAGCCTGCGCGATGGGGGACGCCTGATCTACGTTGGCGCCGGCTCCAGCGGCCGCATCGCCGGACTGGACTCCTCCGAGTGCCCACCCACCTTTTCCACTCCTCCGCAAAGCGTGCAGTACATCATGGCAGGGGGCCCGAAGGCCCTGGCCTCTGCGGTCGAAGTGAACGAGGATTCCACCGAGTTAGGACAGCGCGATATTGCCCGCCGCCGCCCCACGCGTAAGGATGTGGTCATCGGTCTCTCTTCCAGTGGCCGCACACCCTACGTGGTCGCTGCCGTCGAATATGCGCGCGCCCGCGGCGCTAAGACCGCAGCCGTTACCTGTAATCACAACACCCCTCTTTCTGGTGTGGCAGACATTTGCGTCGTGGCGGAAGTGGGCCCCGAAGTGGTCTCCGGATCGACGCGCATGAAGGCCGCTACGGCGCAGAAGATGGTGCTCAACATGATCACCACCGGCGCCATGACGCGGCTTGGCTACGTCTATGACAACCTGATGGTCAATGTGCACATGCAGAACACCAAACTGGTGGAGCGTGGCATCAGCATTTTGATGCGGGCCTGCAAGATCGATCGCGACCAGGCAGTGCTCACCATCAAGTCTGCTGGACGCAGCGTTCCTGTCGCCCTGGTGATGCTTAAGGCAGGTGTGGACAAACCCGAGGCGGTGCGCCGCCTGGCGAAGTCCGATGGCAATGTTCGTTTGGCAATCGAAGATACGACGCTTGAGTTATAGAACATAAGTCAAGGTAAGGAGCACCCCCGGGCTCTCATGGACAAATTTGTGATTCGCGGCGGAAATCCGCTGCTAGGAAAGATTCGGGTAAGCGGAGCCAAGAATTCCGCCCTGCCCTGCATGGCCGCCGCGATCCTCACCGAAGAAGAAGTGGTGCTGGAGAACATTCCCCAGGTCCGCGACATTGAGACCGAGCGAAGGCTGCTGACTTCCATGGGCGCCGAGGTCGAACTCGGTTACGGGCGAGCGCAGCACCGTTCCACCATTAGCTGCCGCGTGCTCTCCGACCCTACCGCCAAATACGAAATCGTCAAGACCATGAGAGCTTCATCGCTGGTTCTAGGCCCTCTGGTCGCACGCTGTGGGCTCGCGCGCGTGGCCCAGCCTGGCGGATGCGCGATTGGTGATCGGCCCATCGATCTTCACCTCAAGGGACTGGAAGCGATGGGGGCGACCATCGTGCAGGAGCACGGCTACCTCGAAGCCCGCGCCCAAAGGCTGCATGGCGCTCACATCGTTTTCGACAGAATTACGGTCACAGGGACAGAAGACTTGCTCATGGCAGCGGTTCTGGCTGAAGGCGATACGCTGCTGGAAAACTGCGCCCGGGAGCCGGAGGTGGTTGACCTGGCCGCTCTGCTGGTGGCCATGGGCGCAAATATTCAGGGCGCCGGGACCCCGACCATCCAGGTAAAGGGCGTCAACAAGCTGCATGGCGCGAAGCACCGCATCAATCCCGACAGGATTGAAGCTGGAACCTATCTGGTGGCCGGCGCTATCAGTGGAGGCGACCTGGTGGTGGCTGATTGCCAACCAGCGCACCTCTCTGCCCTCATTACCAAGCTCGAAGCGTGCGGAGTGCGCATAATACCCGGTACCGATTCAGTCCGCGTGCGCAGCGAAGGCAATCTTCAGGCCAACGACATCTCGACCGAAGAATACCCTGGCTTCCCTACCGACATGCAGGCGCAGTATATGGCCTTGGCTACTCAGGCTGAAGGCACCACCACGGTGGTCGAGAATATCTTCGAGAATCGCTTCATGCATGTGGGCGAGATGGTGCGCATGGGTGCGAATATCAAGGTGGATGGGCGCACGGCGACGGTACGCGGAAAGACTCCGTTATCTTCCGCTGTGGTGATGTGCTCTGACCTGCGTGCCTCCGCATCGTTGGTACTGGCGGCATTGGTTGCGGATGGCGAGTCGATTCTGGATCGGGTTTACCACATTGACCGCGGTTATGAGCGCATCGAAGAAAAGCTGCGCGGCGTTGGCGCGCAGATTCGGCGTATCGGGGACCTCTTCACCCCTCCAGGCGGCAAGCGCGAGGTCGCTGTAGAAGCCGAGGTCTCTTAGCCGGCTCGTTCCGCATCCCAGCAAGAGTATGTCCGAAAACGACGCGATTCTTCGTGAACAACTCTTTCAGTTGCTCCACGGCGCACAGGCGCACGTGGACGTGCTTTCGGCGCTGAAGGACTTTCCCCCGAAATTGTATGGAGCCAAGCCGGACAATGCGCCGCACTCCGCCTGGGAGCTGTTGGAGCACATGCGCCTTGCGCTCCATGATCTGTGGGAATTTTCAACCAGTGATAAGTACGTAGAGAAGGAATGGCCGGATGACTATTGGCCGGCTTCTCCCGAACCCCCTTCCGCGGACGCTTGGCGGACTTCTGTGAGAGCACTCAAAGAAGATCTGGACGCGTTCGGCAAGCTGGTCAAGGACCCGAAAAGCAATCTGTATGCGCAGATTCCCTGGGGCAAGAAAGACCAAACGTTACTGCGCGAAGTGTTGATAGCAGCCGATCACACCAGCTATCACACCGGTGCGCTCGTCTACCTTCGAAAACAACTCGGCGCCTGGAACGGCTGAACGGAAGAAACCGCAGGTCCCCATTCGACTTCGCTCAGGGCAGGCTCTCCACTACGCTCCTTCGGAGCTCCGGTCGGGATGACAATTTATCGCGGGGTCGAGTACTTCTCGCTGAAGCTCTTGCGGGAACAACAGAATTGTCATCCCGACCGGAGCTCCGAAGGAGCGTAGTGGAGGGACCTGCGGTTTCTTCCCGGTACTCACACCAGAGCCGCGTAAAGGAAATGCGGGGCGGAAATTACTTCCAGCTGACAGCCAACTGCCAACGCATTTGGCGTTGAGCGGTCTTGCGCAGCACCCGCTCAAACTCTTCCATTTCGCGCAGTACAGCCGGAGTCTCGGTCCCCAGTGCGGTAGGCGATGTTTTGAGGTGGTCGAGCAAGGTGCACACCGTGACCAGGCCGTCTTCGGGCGAAAACCATTGCGGCGGAGGCAGAGTCTTGGCCCACTCGGGATCCCCTGCACCTTCTTCCAAAAGAAGAGCCATGGAGTTCTCATCGGCGGAGAAAAACTCCAGTAACGGTTTCACCCCAATGCGGTGCGCCATCTTCTCCAGGGCGTCCTCATTGCGAGCGAGAGCCCTGCCATTTACGAAGATATCGAACCCTGGGTCTTCGCCTTCCACGACTATGTAAAGAGTGGCGCCCATCGCCTGCAGTTTATCCCATCCCCCGGCGGATGAGGCTCCCTAACCGTGATCAATTGCCGAGGAGGGAAACGTTCTTGTCATCCTCTGCTCGTGCCTGCATCACTAACAGAAGACACACCAAGGTAACCAAAGATCCCGCAATCATACTGAACGATAAACTCAGCCGAAGAAAAAAAGCACTCTCGCCGATGGCTACCATTGGCTCGATCCATTCCAGCGTAGCCACCTGGTAGGCCTCTCTCTGCTGCAACAGCCAGAAATACGTGGCATACGCCGGGGCGCCTGCCACGACGCTCAGAAAGATCAGCGAGCCAAGCGCACTTTGGTTCCATTGCGCCGGCTGTCCGCGCTCCGCCACCAGGCTGAAAAGAAAGAGCAACACTGCCGCGCTACCCGCCAGCAAACCTACCACCATCACGGGATGCGCACCGCCCAGATCGCGACGGGCCATCAGCGAAGATGCTCCGACGAAGGCCACAGCGATCAGGGCTACGGCAGCGCCACCAAGCTGAGCCAACGACGGGGAGGCGCTCACCAAAAAGGCCATCGCGCCCACCCCCACTATGGTCGCCTGCAGCGCACGGAGAGGAACGGCCACAGGCGTCCGCAGTGCCACCAGCAGGGGCATGGCCGCAAAGAGCACCGTCACGGTTGCCGATGAGGCGTGTTGTTTTGCCCACAGGAGTAGCAGCAACGGCACGGCGACCATGGTTGCGGAGAGCATGAGTATGGAACCCAGAGCGCGGCCGCGAGGCAGTGGGAGCCGTTTACCCAGGATGACCGGAAGACAAAGGATTGCCGCTAGAAGAAAGCGGGCAGCCGAGCCACGCAGGGGTGGAACGTATTCCGTGAGAGTGTCGGAAGCGATCCAGGTTGATCCCCAAACCACGCTCAGCGCGGCAAAGGCCAGCCACGGTGCATGCCTCACGAAAAGAGGGGTCGCGTTTGCCACGCGACCCCTCTTCGTACGACTACCCACGAAGTTACTGCGGTCCACGGCCTCCGCCGCCACTGCCGCCGCCTGGTCCGCGGCCCCGGCTGCGATGCCGCCGGCGGCGCTGACCTCCGGGACCACCGCCCGGCCCTGCCGGCCTGCGAGCTTCCGCCGGTGCAGCATCGGAAGCGCCGTCGGCACGGTTGAAGTTGGGCTCATCTCCACCCTCGACAAAGGGCTCATCATCATCGAACTCTTCGCCGCCCTCGATGGTGATGGTGCTGGCATTCGAAGCCGGCTGCCGTTCTGCCGGGGATTGCGACTGCGCACGCGGAGGACGCGGAGCGGGAGTTTCGCCGCCACCACTTTCTCCACCACCCCTGGATGGCTCGGGAAGTCCCAGCTTTTCGCGTTGCTCTTTCAACAGCGCCTTGCGGGAAAGCTTGATACGGTTGCCTTCGATGCCAAGAACCTTGACCAATACCTGGTCCCCTTCGCGCAATTCGTCTTTGACGTCTTTGACGCGATGCTCGGCAATTTCGCTGATGTGCAGCAAACCGTCAGTCCCGGGAAAGATCTCAACGAATGCGCCGAATTCGGCCAACCTGACAACCTTGCCCAGGTAGGTCTTCCCTACTTCAGGAACGGCAGTGAGATCGCTGATCATGGCCAGCGCCTTCTTCAGACCGTCTTCGTCGCTCGAGGCCACATTGACGCGCCCGGTGTCGTCGACATCGATCTTCACGCCAGTGGCTTCGATGATTCCGCGAATGGTCTTGCCGCCCGGTCCGATCAGATCGCGAATCTTGTCCGTCGGTATTTGCAGGGTGTGGATCTGCGGTGCGAACTTGGAACGTTCGCTGCTTGGGGAAGCCAGCACTGCATCCATCTGGTCCAGCAGCCACAACCGTCCACGGCGGGCCTGTTCCAGGGCCTCGCGCATGATCTGTCCGGTCACGCCGCTGATCTTGATGTCCATTTGCAGGGCGGTGATTCCTTCACGGGTGCCTGCTACTTTGAAGTCCATATCGCCGTAGTGGTCTTCTGCGCCGGCGATGTCGGTCAGAATGGCGTAGTTGTCGCCTTCCTTAACCAGTCCCATCGCTACACCGGCAACAGCTGCCTTCAGAGGAATGCCTGCATGCATGAGGGCCAGGCTGGCGCCGCATACGCTGGCCATGGACGAGGAACCATTGGATTCCAGGATGTCCGAGACCACACGCAAGGTATAGGGAGATTCGTCTTCCCCAGGCAGTACCGCTGAGATAGCACGCTCGGCCAAAGCGCCGTGCCCAATCTCCCGCCGGCCTACACCGGTCATGCGGCCTACTTCACCCACAGAGAACGGGGGAAAGTTGTAGTGCAACATGAATCGTTTGCGCTGTTCGCCCTGGAAAGTTTCCAGGCGTTGTGCGTCGTCGGAGGTTCCCAGGGTGACGGTGACCAGTGCCTGGGTTTCGCCGCGGGTAAAGAGTGCAGATCCATGAACGCGGGGCAACACGCCGACCTCAATCGAGATGTCGCGGATCTGATCGAAGCTGCGGCGATCCGGCCGGATGCGATCTTTGGTTACTTGTTCGCGGAAGATTCTCTCGCGCAGAGTCTCGTAATACTTTGACAGCTTTTTCTTGGCGTCCGCATCGCCTTCGGGAAGCTCCTTGGCCAGTTCGTCCTTGATCTGTTTGACCAGCGCGTAGCTTTCCGTCTTGGGGTGGGTCTTGGTATCGAGTGCATCCTTCAACCGGTCGCCGGCCTTGGCCTCAAGCGCAGCAAAGTATTCCTGATCAAACTCGATCGGAGCCACGACACGCTTCGTCTTCCCGGCCTTGGCAACCAGCTCGTCCACCGCGGCGCAGATCTTCTTGGCCTCGTTGTGGCCGAATTCGATGGCATCGACGACGGTATCTTCGCTGACGCCGTTGGCCCCGCTCTCGATCATCACTACGCCGTCTTTTGTAGCAACGACAGTAATATTCAGGTTGCTCGCGAGCCGCTCGTCGTAGGAAGGATTGGCGACAAATTGGCCATTCACCTGGCCCACCCGTACTGCGCCAATGGGACCGCCGAAAGGGATATCGGAAAGTGCCAGAGCGGCTCCAGCGGCGTTGATGCCGAGCACGTCGGGATCGTTATCTTTATCCGCGGACAGCACCAGGGCGATCACCTGGGTTTCATTGCGGAAGTTCTTGGGGAACATGGGGCGAATGGGGCGGTCAATCTGGCGGCAGGTGAGAATCTCACGCTCGCTGGGACGGCCTTCGCGCTTGATAAAACCACCCGGGATGCGGCCACCGGCGTAGGTATATTCGCGGTAGTCCACGGTCAGGGGGAAAAAATCGAGACCTTCTTTGGGATCGGGTGCGGCCACGGCAGTGGCCAGAACGACGTTGTCACCTTGGGATACGACTACACTGCCAGAAGCCTGCTTGGCCAGGCGGCCTGTTTCAAAAGTCAATCGCTTGCCACCGGCAAGTTCGACGGTCACTTCTTGTTTCATAAAATCCTCATTTCATAGGTGCACATAGGGCGGGGCGGGTGCAGAGGGCGGGATTCATTCCGGTGCGAGCGGCAACGTGCAGAGACGGCGTACGCCTTCGAGCCGATGCTAACTCGTGTGCACCGGCTGCCTCAGCGTACCGCTTGATCCAGTCTCTTCGCCTGATTGTGGGGTACAAGTTGCTCGCTTGTTTACTTGCGAATGCCGAGCTTACCGATGACGTCACGGTAGCGGTCAGAATTGTTCGTCTTGAGATAATCCAGCAGACGGCGGCGCTTACTCACCAGCATCAACAGACCGCGCCTGGAAGCGTGATCTTTTTTATGAAGCTTGAAGTGCTCAGTCAGCTCGCCAATTCGTTCACTGAGAATCGCAATCTGCACTTCCGGGCTACCCGTGTCACTGTCATGGGTGCGAAAGCGCGTAATAACTTCGGTCTTCTTAGCAGTTGCCAGCACGGCAGTGCGTTACTCCTCTACGTTAAATCGAGTCCACTCTCTAAGTGTCTGATCAAGAATAACATGGCTTCGATTGGCGCGTCCACGCGGGCGGCGTGTGCAGTGCTGGCGGTACCCCACTTTGACACTGAACGAAACCGTAGGGTTACGAAGAATTCAGGGCTTGTTGCAAACCGCTTGAGTGGCGGCCACCAAGGCTAAAGCCCTCAATTTAGATATCGGGGCGTTTCCGCGGGTTTAAAAACCCGCTCCCCCGGACTTAAAGTCCGGGGCTGGCACACCGGGCGAAGGTTGAGCCGTGCTCTTTCTCCCAGTCCCTAACAACTCCAACTTGAGGCACGCCCTCTCCCCTTGTCATCCCGAGCGAAGCGTAGTGGAGTGACCTGCGGTTTCTCTTTCCCCGTCACTCACACACCCTCTAGAGCCCAGAGCTCTCAACGAATGGTGCCAGCCCCGGACTTTAAGTCCGGGGGAGCGGGTTTTTAAACCCGCGGAAACGCCCCGATATCTAAATTGAGGGCTTTAGCCCTGGTGGCGGCCGCTCTGACTTTAGCAGCGCTATTCCATCATGACCGGGCCGCCGCCTGGCTGATTGCGGTCAAGCAGGAACGCCAGCGGCACCATCAGCACGGCGGCAAACCCGAGCACGTAGTACACGTCGACATAAGCCAGTGCTGCGGTTTGCGCTTGAAGCTGGTTGTACAACTGCCCCTGCGCCAGCGCCAATCCGTTTGCCTTTCCCGCCGTCACATCCAGAGTGTGCCTCAGGGCGTCGACCCTCTGCTGAAAGACTCCGTTTGACGGAGCGGTGTACTTCAATAGCTGGTCCTGGTGCCACTGCGACCGCTCCGTTACCAGGGCATTGGTGAGCGAGATGAGAATGCTGCCACCGATATTGCGGACAAAATTGATCAGTCCCGAAACCTGGTTGTTCTTCTCCGGAGGAATTCCGAAATAAGCAGCCGTGGTGACGGAAATAAAGACGAATGGGATGGCAATGATTTGCACCACACGTATTTTGGAAGCAAAACCAAAGCTGATGAGCAGGCTCAGGTTCTTGGCGGTGTAGAAGTATCCGACAGCGAAGATAACAAAGCCCATGGCGATCAGGTTTCGCGCCGGGAAACGGCTCACCAGCTGGCCGGCCATCGGCATGGCGAGGAGCAGGACAAGGCCGCCACCGGAAAGTGACAGCCCCGCAATGGTGGCGGTATAGCCGAGGTCTTTCTGCAGGAACTGTGGCTGCAACACGGTCGTCGCATTGAGCAGTCCGCCGGTCAGCAACATGAGGAAAGCGCACAAGGCGAAGTTCTTGAACTTGAACAATCGCAGGTCAATGAGCGGTCTCTCGACGTGAAACTCCCAAATGATCAGGGCAATGAACGCGATCGCGAAGGTAGTGGCGAAGGTCACAATAAAGTGCGAGCCAAACCAATCCTTTTCTTCGCCTTTGTCCAGCATAATCTGCAATGCACCCATGGAGATGACCAGCAGACTGACGCCGATATAGTCGATGCGATACAAATTGCTCCGGTCAGATTTTTGATACGGTGGATCTTCTACCAATCGGTTGGTGAGAAACAGGGTCAGGATGCCTACGGGAATATTGATGTAGAAGATCCAATGCCAGGAGTAGTTATCGGTGATCCATCCGCCAAGGGTGGGCCCGATCGAGGGCGCCAGCACCGCAACTAATCCATAAAGCGAAAAAGCCAGACCACGCTTGGATGGCTCGAAGGAGTCCGCCATGATGGCTTGGGCCATCGGTTGCAAGCCTCCGCCTCCGACACCCTGGAATACCCGGAAGAGCAGCAGCAGCCCCAGAGTAGGCGCTATGCCGCACAAGAAGGAACTCATCGTGAAGATGGTGATGCAGAGGAGGAAGAAATTTTTACGGCCAATCACGCTGGCCGCCCAGGCACCCATAGGCAACACGATCGCATTCGATACCAGGTAGGAGGTGAGCACCCACGTGCTTTGGTCGGCGCTCGCCCCCAGGCTGCCCGCGATATAGGGCAGCGCCACGTTGGCAATGGAGGTGTCGAGTACCTCCATGAAGGCCGCCAGCGCCACAGTAGCCGCAATCAACCAGGGATTGGTCTTGGGCTTCCACGTGTACATCGTCTCGGCGGACGCGTCGGGAGTCGTAGTGGCTGCAGCCATGCTTCTCTGTTTTTCTCCCTTTGGATGGGCTGCTTTGGCCGAAGTCAGTCTGATAGATGCACAGTTTGAGGCTCAGGACGCCATTTCTGGGAGCGACGAATCAAAGATGCCGGTTCAGAAAAGCCAGCGTCCTGGCCATGGCTTCCTTCGATGCCTTTTCGTCATAGCTGGCGCGCGTGTCGTTGTTGAATGCATGTCCCGCGTCATACAGGTCAACTTCCACCTCCGGATGCGCCGCCTGCACTTTCGCAACATCGGCCTGCGAAATGTGCTGGTCTTGCTTGCCGAAGTGGAGCAGGACCGGAGCTCGCGGGGTCTCCTGGGCAAACCTGCTGATGTGGCCACCATAGTATCCGACAGCTGCGGCCGGAGACAGGCGGGTTGCAGCCAGCCAGGCCAGTGTGCCGCCGTAGCAGTAACCCACCACCCCAGCGGGTTTTCCGGTCTCTTTGGCTGCGTACTGCAGGGCTGCCTCCACATCCTTCACCGCGTCCTCGATGTTGATTTTTTGTGCCAGAGCTATTCCCTTCTGCATGCCCTCGCCGCCATCGGTAAGCTCGACGTGTGGTTCCACGCGATCAAACAGCGCCGGAGCCACGCTGAAGTAGCCCTCCTGCGCGAATCGATCGGTAACCGACCGGATATGCTGATTGACTCCAAAGATTTCCTGAACCACCACCAGGCCGCCCCATGGTTTGCCGTCTGGTTCGGCGACGTAGGCATCCAACAGATGACTGTCGCTCGCCTGCAACTTCACTACTTTGCCCATGCCATCTCCCCCGTTGTCGACAACGCAATATTCGTTCGATGCGGAAAGCGGGCAAACGTTACGGTACGGCCTGTTTGTCCAGAGCCCAATAGCTGGTTCTGGCTACCACCCGGGCGCCCAGGTTGCGCGTGAGCCGCACATCCAGCTGGTGCAGTCCCGGAGTATTGTCGCTGGGACGAAAGCTCAGCAGATAGCGGTTGCGGGCATGTTTGGCAACCTCCTGCACTCGGTCTTCGAAACCGCGCTCGGTGGTGAAAGGAGCGTATTCTCCGCCACTCATCAGGGCAATCTCCCGGGCCACGTTCTTGCGCACCGCCTGCACCGCCATCAGCACAGGCGCTAGAAGATCCGGGCCTGGGGCCTCGTCCTCGTTGCGCTTGAGGTCATGCAGAAAGAGAGCCTTGGAGGGAGAAAAGGTGACACTCAGAACCAGAGTATTGCTGGTGCCTATTTCCTCTACCAGGCGTTTGGCGTCTACATCATGGCTCCCATGATCACGAGTTTCGCTAATGAGCAGCAATACTCGGCGATAATCCTTCGGCCTGTCCTCCAGCAACTTGACCGAGTAACCTACGGTATCGAGGATGGCCGCTCCCCCGTCGCCCGGCTCTATGCGCTTTAACTCATGACCCAGTCGCTCGGCGTCCCGGGTAAACGGCACCACCACTTGTGGCTTGGAATCAAAACTTACGAAGGCTGCTTCGCTCACCCCATCGCCAAGAAAAAGATCGATCAACGGAGCCAGGCGATTGATCTTGTCAAACTCCAGCTCAGCCATGCGTCCCTTCTCGACTGCCACGACCACCGAAACCGGTTCATTGTCCAGATCGTCGTCGACATGAAGTTGTTGCTGCACGCCGTTGTCCAGCAATTCGAAGTCGTTGGGCCCCAGGCCATAGATGATTTCCCCCGATGGCATCTGTACCAGGGTTGGGACCAACACTTCAGAGCTTTGCACACGAATCGTGGTCTGGGACGAGGATGCCTGCAAGCCATGAGCCGGAAATCGCGGCAGGAAGAGGATCGCCAGGAACAAACAAAAGGAAGGACGAGGGAGGGGTGGAGACTTCAAGAGCTTTGCCGGCTCCGGGTTCGGAAATTCTTCGTCCAGCTGAGGAAGCGCATCAGTTGGACCCTTTCCTTCCACACAAAGAACCAGAAGTAGCCGGCGTCGATGGTGTCAGCCTTTCGGCCGGAATAGGTTTCAATGCGCCATTTCAGGTATTCGCTGCGCCAGGGCATGAGGTGGTGGCCTCTGGTCGCATTCCACAAGAAGCGAATCGACATGCCCAAGCCTCTTCACAGAAGTATAGCTGCCAACGGGCAACGCTACTCGTTACGCTCCCGCATGTGCTCGATGATTTTTTCGGCCACGTCCTGGGCGCTGACGTGATAGGTTCCATCGGCGATCGCCTGTTTGATCTTTGCGATCTTCTGCAGGCGTTCTTCATCGATGGCATCGAGACTGTTCTTGTCAGGAGGTGTCGGATTGTCCACGTCGTCCATGCCGGACTTTAGCGTAGCACCACCAGCCTCCAAAATGGGACCCTTGGTAACCAGCACGACCATCGCCGGAAAAGGGTCTCAGCAATCATTCTTGGGCACAGCGGGCCGGTGGGACGCCGATGAGCTGATGGATGGCTCTTTCCGGTTGGCAAAGTCGGCTAACCGGGCGCGAAGGTGCAGGACGGCCGAGGCGTGGATCTGGGAGATGCGGGACTCAACCACCCCCAGGATGAGCCCGATCTCTTTCATCGTGGTTTCTTCGTAGTAGTAAAGGGTCATGACCAGGCGCTCGCGCTCGGGAAGATCGCTGATAGCCTGGGTGAGGCGCTCTCGCATTTCGGTGTGCAGGAAGCGAAAAAGAGGATCGTCCTCGGGCCGGTTGGGCAAGTAGACTAACTCTTCTTCTCCCGAATCCTCTGAGCGCTCGGAGTGCAGGGTGCCGATTTCCAGCCCTTTCAATTCGCCCAGCAATTGTTGATAGGCAGCCAGATCGATGTGTAATTGGGCAGCGATTTCCATGTCATTGGGGGCGCGGCCGTACTGGGCCGTAAGGGTTTGGATGGCCTGCTCGATGGCTCGCCCTTTGCGTCGTAGTTCCCGAGGGCTCCAATCGAGGGTGCGTAAATTGTCAAGAATAGCGCCGCGTATCCGGAATTGCGCGTAGCTGCGAAACTGCACCTGTTTGGAAGGGTCGAACTTGCTGAAGGCGTCCAGCAGCCCGACCACGCCAGCGCTGTAGAGGTCTTCGATCGGCACATGCTGCGGCAGGCGCTCGTGGATCCGCCGGGCGATAAATCGCACGATGGGCAGATGTTCGATCATGACCTTTTCCTGTTCGGCGGTGAGCAGATCGCCGGGCCGCGGACCCGCTGAGATGGCGGGTGCTACGGCAGCAGGCACTTGGGCCGCACTGGTGTTAGGAGCGGCATGATTTGCGGCGTTGATGGGTGGCGCCGTTGCTCCGGTCCGCCGAGGACGCCTCTGACCTTTTCCTGCTTCGTGCATATTCACCGCCCGACCTGTATGAGAGAGCTGGGGCCCGAAATTGTTGGTGCTGGTGCTGGAAAGCACCGCCGAAATAGCTGATCTTGCGGAGAAGGACACTAGCTGTTCAGGTCGGTTGTCGATGCTGATGGAGGAAGGCTTTCCGCCCTGTTCATCGGCAGTGGCAAGAGAAACTCTACCCTTGCCGTTACTCTTGAGAGACCGCGTCACGATTTGATGCACGCCCATGTTGTGCTCGCTTTCCGCGTTGCACCTCTACCCTGCTCTCCGATGGACCCTGAAACAAGGTCTGCATGAACATTCTGGTGAGCCACGTGTCAGAACGGGAGAACGGCGTGCATTGTGTTCCAGAACGAAACATGCGTGTCTCAGGGCTGAACATTGCGCCAGGTAAAAAAGATTTTTTTGGTTCGCTTTTTGTTCGCTATAATGCTGCCATGTCAGTGACTCGCAGGCAAAGGGAAGTGCTGGACTTTATCAGCAATTTTGTACAGCGCAATGGATACTCCCCATCGTTTGAGGAGATTGCTCGCGGGTTGAGCCTTAAGTCCCTGGCCACTGTTCACAAGCACATTACCAACTTGCAGAAGAAAGGGCTGCTGCAGCGCGACCACAACCGCAGCCGCTCGATTGATGTGCTGCCGCCGCGGAGTAAGGGAAAGCGGTCGGACCGGCTTCCCTTGCTGGGCCGGATTGCCGCCGGTCAACCGGTCGAGGCGGTGGAGACCAGCGAAACCATCGCTCTGGGCGACATTATCGGAAATCGCGAAGTTTTTGCTCTGCAGGTACGCGGCGATTCCATGCGCGATGAGCACATTGTGGACGGAGATTATGTGTTGGTGGAGCACACCAGCACCGCCCGTCAGGGGGAAATTATCGTCGCCCTGGTGCGCGGCAGCGAGACCACCCTCAAGCGGTACTACATAGAAGGAACCACGGTTCGCCTTCAGCCTTCCAACGCCGAGATGGAACCGATTTACGTCCCGCTGTCGCAGATTGCAATTCAGGGTCGCGTGCTCGGCGTTTTGCGCCGCTACGCCTAGGGTTTGTACAAATAAAGAAGCCCGGCTTTCGCCGGGCTTCTTTGTTCCCTGAATGCCAACGCCGTCAATTCACCTTAACGGCTGGGTCCGCTGCCGTAACGGCTGGCGCGACGGGCGCTTTACCGTTGGGGGCGCTGGTCGCAGGTGCAGCACTCGCAGTAGATGCGATGAGCTTGTTGATGCTCTTGTCGATCGTATCTTTGGGCACAAAGCCAACAATCTGTTCGGCCACCTTGCCGCCCTTGAACAGAAGCAGAGCCGGAATGCCACGGATGCCATAACGCATCGGGGTTGCTGAATTCCGATCTACGTCCATCTTCATCACCTTGAGCTTTCCGATGTACTGCGCGGCCACTTCATCCACGACTGGCGCCAACGCTCGGCACGGTCCGCACCAGGCTGCCCAAAAATCGACCAGAACAGGCTGCTCGGATTGCAGCACCTCCTGCTCGAATGTCGCATCACTTACTTCAAAAACTCCTGGTCCGGCCATGTTCCTCCTTCACTTCCTTCGCTGAGCATAGCATTCAAAGCCGCCCTCAGCCCTCAGTAATGGATGCAAAAACAGGCAAAAAGGTGCATACCACTCCAAAAGCAAAGCGCCCGGGCCGCACGGCCACAGGCGCTAGAGCAGCCCTCCCCCAGAACTGCCCACGACGCGAAATCTAGGGCCTGGAACCGGAGTTGTAAACAAAACTTAGGTAACTATTTCGTAATCAGTGCAACGTGCATCCCGGTTCCCTCGTGGTTGAGACCAGCGGGCAGGATTTCTACCGGACAGACCGGGCTGGCAAGCTGAAGGATCGCCTCCCGCAGTGTGTCGTGGTGGCTCTCCTGTTGTCCTTCTTGAGTCAGCAGCATCACGGCTGGCCCGGCGCCGCTGAGGGTGATCGACATGACCCCGTGGGTCCCAGCCAGGGGTAGCATGGCGGGCAACAAGGGGCATATCTCCGCACGGTAGGGCTGGTGCAGGCGGTCGCGGGTGGCTAACTGCATCAGATCCGCTCTTCCCAGGGCGAAGGCCGCCGTCAGCAGGGCGACGCATTGCAGGTTCATCACTACGTCTTGGCGTTCATAATTCGGGGGCAGCAAACCACGCGCTTCGGCGGTAGCGACCGGGCTTTCAGGAAGGACCAGAACCGCTCGCCAGTTTCGCGGCGGAGGGATGGAGACGACCGCCAGCTGCTGCGCGCTCGCGGCAATGGTAAGGCCCCCATACCAGCAGGCGGCGACATTATCGGGATGCCCTTCGAGGCGCGCGGCACGCTCGACGATTCTGGCCGCATCCCAATCGAGCTCTCCGAACGCGGAAGCCAGCGCCACCCCGGCCAACCTTACCGCGGCCGAAGAACCGCAGCCCATACCCACAGGGATGCCGTTGTGCACACGAAGCGCGAGCGGCACCAGCGGCCTTTGCTCCTCAGCAAGTACCAACTTGTAGGTCTCAATCAACAGGTTTTTGGTCAGGCCGCCGCAGATTTCCTGGTTGCGCCCGGAAGCATCGATCCTGAAGTGGGGAGCGGGCACGGCCTCGATCTCGAGATAGAGATCGAGCGCCAGCGCCAGCGCGTCAAAGCCAGGACCCAGGTTTGCTGAAGTAGCAGGAAGCCGCAGTCTCACCATGTTCATGCCTGAATAGCCGCCTCGAGGACGCGCAGAACAGCGTCAGAAGAGGCTTCGAGCGACAGGGTGGCACGGCGCTTTTCTGTGATTTCGCGCTGATGGCCGGCACTCTCTTCCCTACTCAACAATGTGCCCTGGTGAAAATCGATGACGTACTCAGAATCCTTGAGCGTATGCCCGGTAAGCAGCAGCACCACCGACTCGTCACGGCGGACTTTGCCCTGGCGAACCAGCTTTTTCAGGCCGGCCAGGGTGACCGCCGAGGCGGGCTCGCAACCGATGCCCTCTTGCCCAATGTCCGCTTTCGCCAAGGCGATCTCCGCTTCGCTGACCTGTTCGCAATAGCCACCAGTCTCTTGAATGACGCGCGCCGCCTTACGCCAGGACGCAGGGTTTCCAATCCGGATAGCAGTCGCCCGGGTGTCGGCCTGCATGGGCTGGATATCGCGCCCGTCCTGATTTATCAGGTACAGGTACAGTGGATTGGCGCCTTCGGCTTGCACCACGCTGATTTTTGGAACCTTGCCGGTCAATCCCAGGTGCCTCATCTCGAGAAAGCCTTTGCCCAGAGCGGAACTGTTGGCGAGATTGCCGCCGGGCACGATCACGTGGTCAGGGACTTGCCAGTCAAACTCCTCGGCTATCTCAAAGGCCGCGGTTTTTTGACCCTCCAGCCGGTAGGGATTGACGGAGTTGAGCAAATAAACCGGCGCCCGCCGCACCACTTCCGTAAGCACCCGTACGCAACCATCGAAGTCGGTGTCCAGCTGGCAGGTGACCGCGCCGTAATCCAGGGCCTGGGACAACTTGGACCAGGAAATCTTGCTTTCAGGCAGCAAAACAAGGCTATTCATGCCGGCGCGGGCTGCGTAAGCCGCCATGGAGGCGGAAGTATTGCCGGTCGAGGCGCAGGCCACCCATTCGAAGTCCAGCTCGCGGGCCTGCGAAAGAGCGGCCGTCATACCAGTGTCTTTGAACGAGCCGGTTGGGTTCATCCCTTGATGCTTGGCATACAACTGGTCCAGCCCCAGTTCCTCTGCACTTCTGAGGAGGCGGTAGAGCGGCGTGTTGCCTTCGCGCAGGGTGACTGCCTTTTCAGGATGCACCACGATTGGCAGCAACTCCCGAAAGCGCCACACCCCGCTGCGGTCAATGGGGAGTCTGGACTGGAGCCTCTCCTGCCATAGCCATCGCAGGGCGCCCGGATTGGGCATACGGCGAGGGCCCGGAATCGGCGCGCCGGCTGCGCTCCACGACGGGTATTCCACCTCGAGAAGTTCGCCGCAGTCTACACAACGGAAGTCTTTTTCAACTGCATCGGGGAGGATAACTGCGCCGCAACCGATGCAGCGTAGTTGATGAGAAGCTTCGTGCATGGTCTAAGCCTAGCTTAGAACTTGTTCCTGACTCAGCGAAGCCCCGTGGCTTTTCAGGTCCGGCCAGACCCGCGAGACCAGAAGAGGCCAAAATCGTCGTCAGTTGATATGAATTCGTATGGGTCACGGGTTCGTACCGTATCATTTCGTTATGTTGCTTTCGCCGCGCCAGGCCGCTCTACGCTTGGGGATTACCTATCCCACGATCAAGCAGTGGATTTATCGGGGAAAGTTGAAGGCAGTAAAGACGCCGGGCGGCCACTATCGCATTCCCGAAGCGGAACTGGATAGCCTGCTGCACCAGGCGAAACGTCCGGAAACTCCCAGGCGAGAGATGCTGCGCTCGCTTAGCGGACGAAACCAGCTCACCGGCCGCATTGTTGAGCTGAAGATTGAAGGCCTGCTGGCGCAGGTCAAGCTTTCCATCGGGGGGCAGATTATCACGGCCATCATTACCTCGGAGGCGGCGCGGGAAATGCGGCTCCAGGTGGGAGAAACGGCCGCTGCCCTCATTAAATCCACTGAAGTGATGGTGCTGCGTGTTTAGACGGACTTTGCTTCTGATTTTGTTGACCCTTGCTGCCCTGCACGGAAACGCGCAAGAGAGCGCCACACTCAAGATTGCTGCGGCGGCGGACCTTCAGCCGGTTTTGCCCACGCTCATCGACCAGTTCGAGAAGCAGACGCATAAGAAAGTCGAGGCTTCGTACGCGTCTTCGGCCACTCTGGCCACACAGATCATCAACGGGGGTCCTTTCGGATTATTTCTGGCGGCTGATTTGTCCTTTCCACAGAAAGTGATTGCCGCCGGCCTCGGGGATAGCGCCGAGCCTGTTCGTTATGCCCGCGGAACTCTGGTCTTGTGGGCGCGAAACAACTCTCCGCTTCAGCCGCTCAGCATTGGTTCGCTGCGTAATCCGTCTCTCAAAACAGTCGCCGTTGCCAATCCCGATCATGCACCCTACGGCCGCGCAGCGAAGGCAGCGATCGAAAAGCTGGGCTTAGCGGATACTTTGCAGAGCAAGCTGGTGGTTGCGGAAAATATCGCGCAGACCGCCCAGTACGCCGATTCGGGCAATGCAGAGGCAGGTTTCCTTTCGCTTACCTCCGCGTTGACCCCGCGCCTCATGTCGGACGGAAAATACGTCCCATTGCCTGAGGATTCCTACCCACCGCTGTTGCAAGGCGCGGTAGTGATCAAGAACGCACCAGGCGCCGAGGAAGCTCACCAATTCCTTGATTTTCTGCTTTCCCCGCCGATCAGGAAACAGCTAGCTGAGCGTGGATTGAAAGCGCCTTAGTACTTCTTCGGGTGTATATGGACCAGCAAGCCATCTTCCTCACCTTTCGTCTGGCGGCGTTCACCACGCTGATCCTGCTGACGGTGGCCATTCCTTTAGGCTACTGGCTCGCCTTTGGCGAGGCGCGCTGGAAGCCCCTGGTAGAAGCTGCGGTCGCCCTCCCGCTGGTGCTTCCGCCCACCGTTCTCGGGTTCTATCTGCTGGTGCTGATGGGTCCGCAAACAGCGGTGGGAAGAACACTGTCGACGATCTTCGGGCACCCGCTGGCTTTCTCCTTCGCTGGACTCCTCGTGGGCTCGGTTATCTTCAGCCTGCCGTTTGCAGTCCAGCCTGTGACGTCGGGCTTCCGCTCCGTCGATCGGGAGATTCTGGAAGCGGCGCAACTGCTGTCGGACGATCGAATCAGTATCCTGCGGAAGGTATTACTGCCCCTGGCGCGGCCTTTCCTGCTGACCGCGGCGGTCCTGTCCTTTACCCATACGGTAGGTGAGTTTGGGGTGGTGCTGATGATCGGCGGTGGAATCCCGGGCGTCACCAAAACGTTATCGATTTCGATCTACGATCAGGTCCAGGACTTTGCTTACAGGCAGGCCAACATCACGGCTCTGCTGTTGCTGAGCGTCTCCTTCCTGGCGCTGTTGATCATTTACGGACGCCGGGGCCGAGCCGGTGTCTGAATATCTGCGGATCGATGTGGAGCACACGTTGGGTGAGTTGACGCTGCGCATAGATTGCGCGCTGTCGGCTCCCTGGACGGTGCTCTTCGGCCCCTCCGGCGCAGGCAAGACTTCCCTGCTGCGCGTTCTGGGTGGTTTGACGCGACCGCATCGGGGGCGAGTCGTTCTGCACGGACGAATGCTGGCCGACAGCAGCAACGGAACGTGGGTAAGTCCAGCGCAACGGGAGATTGGGTTTGTTACCCAGCGGCCTACTCTTTTTCCTAACCTGAATGTAAGCGCCAATGTTGCTTTTGGGTTGCGTGGGCTGAGCAGACAGTCGAGCGAAGAGCGAGTGGTGCAGATGCTCGAGCTCTTTCAGGCCAGCCAACTGGCCGAGCGAATGCCGGCCGATCTTTCGGGTGGAGAGCGGCAGCGGGTGGCACTGGCGCGCGCCCTCGCTCCTCAGCCCCGGCTGCTCCTGCTGGACGAGCCATTCACCGCCCTGGATGCGGGTCTGAAGGGCTTAATCCTGGAGCAACTGACTCACTGGCTCGAGGAATACAAGGTTCCCGCGCTCTACGTGTCGCACGATGTAGCTGAAGCCTTCCAGACATCAGCGGACGTGATGGTGATCGAAAGAGGCAAGATAAAGGCCCAGGGTCCACCTGAAACGGTGTTAGCCACCCAACGCGAGCAACTGCTGCGGCAACTAGACTCGAGCCGGACAACGGCCAAATAGTCCGCCATGCATGTTATACTAAAATATAACTTCGGAGGGTGGATGCACACCAGCAACCTGCGCAAAGTCGGCGGATCTGTCATGCTGGCCGTTCCACGGCCCATCCTTGACTTGCTTCGTCTGGAAGCCGGGGCAGCGGTGGGACTTTCGGTGGAGGATGGCTGTTTGATTGTTCAGCCAGCACCGAAACCGCGATACACCCTCGATCAACTACTAGCGCAGTGCGAGCCTGATGATGCCATCTCTCAAGAGGACCGACGCTGGCTGGATGTACATTCGTCCGGCCGGGAACTGTGAAACGAGGCGACATCTATCTCGTCTCACTCGATCCAAGCCTGGGACACGGTGTGATCAAGATGGGTTTTGGCCTCGAAGATCGGTCCGAAGACGCCCTGGAAGAAGTGGGTCAGGGCTACCAGGCCGCGCGCGAGCGTATCCGGCAGATCGAAGCCAAGGCGCTGCGCAAGTTGCGGCATCCTCCGCGCTCACTCAAGCTAAAGGCTTTCGTCGACGAGCAGCAAGGGACCCGTCCAGTGCTTTTGGTCTCTCCGGACAGCTTTAACACATTCACCCGTGTACCTATCGTTGTGCCAATTACGTCCGGCGGAGCCTTCGCGCGGAATGCCGGTTTCACTGTTTCACTGACCGGAGCGGGCACGCGGACAAACGGGCTCATTCGTTGCGATCAACCACGGCCGCTGGACATAACTGCGCGCTGTGGGCGGAGACTGGAAGCTGTACCCCAACACATACTCGACGACGTGCTCGCTAAGCTGATTACCCTCTTCACATAAGCGCGGCACTATCCCAGCCAGACAGGTTCAGGCTCCAGGCGAACAGCAAAGCGGGATGCTACGGCAGCAGTCACCTGGTCGCGCAGGGCGACGATTTCGGCAGCGCTGGCGCCTCCCCGGTTGATGAGCGCAAGCGTGTGGCGGCTGGAGATCCCTGCGTTGCCGAGCGCATACCCTTTCTGAAAGCCCGTCCGCTCGATCAGCCATGCAGCGGAGAGCTTCACTTCCCCGTTCTGGGCAGGATAGGCGGGAATGCTACGCTTTTCGACACCCAGTTCTTCGGCCAGCGAATCGAGAACGCTTACCGCGACAATCGGATTCTTGAAGAAACTACCAGCACTCCGGCAGTCCGAGTTGCCGGCCACCAGCAGCATGCCCTTCTGCGCGCGGATGGTGCGCACCGCCTCCCGAACCTCGGCCAGGGTTGGCGCTGCCTGGTTGTGGGCAGCGAAGTAGCGGGCCAGGTCGGCATAGACGAAGTTGGCGGGACCATTTTCGTGCAGCGCATAGTCCACCCGGCTGACGATGTAGCGCTCTTTCTGACCGTATTGAAGATGCTCCGGCGATAGGAAAACCCGCATGCCACCGAGGAAAGATCAACAAACGCGCCGGTTGTTCGATCGAACGCACGTACCGTTACGATGGTTTGCGAAACCTCCTGCCCATACGCGCCCACATTCTGCACCGGCGTCCCGCCCACAGTGCCCGGAATGCCGGAGAGGCACTCGATGCCCGCATAGCCGGCGCCCACAGCGTAAGCCACCAGACCATCCCAATCTTCACCTGCCGCAGAGGAGACGATCACGCGGCCGTTCTCCTGGGTGGAAGAAATGCCTTCGAGAGCAATGCGCAGCACGAGACCAGAGAAGCCCGAGTCGGAAACCAACAAATTGCTGCCACCGCCCAGAACGAAGAGCGGCAGGTGGCGGTCGGCTGCAAACGCGACGCCGGCGGCAATATCATCCTCATTCGCAGCCTCAGCGAACCAGCGCGCGGGGCCGCCAATTTGAAAGGTGGTGTACGGGGCAAGGGGGACGTGCTCGAGGAACTGCATTTTCCACCAAGGTATACCAAGGCAAAGGCACTGGCTAAACCAGGGTCGAATCTTTACAATCAGTGGGAGTATTTAAGGAGCAGGCATGTACCCCGAGATGATGATTACCCCGATGCGCGAAGAGCTTACCCGCGCAGGCATCAAAGAAGCGCGCACCGCGGAGGCCGTCGACGCGGCGCTCAAGAATCCAGGGACCACTATGCTGGTGGTCAACTCGATCTGCGGCTGCGCCGCGGGAAAGATGCGCCCGGGCGTCAGGCTGGCATTGCAGAACAAGAACCTGCCCGACCAGGCAATCACGGTATTCGCGGGACAGGATCGCGAGGCGACTGAGCGCGCCCGCTCCTACTTTGAAGGTCATCCTCCGACCTCTCCGGCGATCGCCATCCTGCGCGACGGCAAGCTGATCTACCTGATGCAGCGTTCTGCCATTGAAACCGCCACGGCGCCGATGATCGCCCAGGAGCTTACCCGGGCCATGAATGAGTTTTGCTCCAAGACCACCGCATAGTTCATCCGAAACTAGAGGTTTTGCGGGCAAGGGCCATGTTGTGCCAGCAGTTGCTCGATGTGAGCAGTGGCCCCCGCAGCTTTCGATCGCCAGGATTCCTGTACGGTGGCATGCGGCTCGGGATGCGCCTTATCCGTTTGCGCTTTACCCGTTTGTTCTTGGTAAACAAAGGTGATGACCCGATCATTGGGCTCATCGCGCCAGACGTTTCCTTCTCCGTCGCGCCGGCTTGAACCGGATACCCAGCCGGCGGGCGTGAGATGCCATTCGGTCCACTGCCTGCTGATGGCCATGCTCTCTCCAAATGCATTGCCTAACGACAATTTAGGTTAACAGGATGGAAAGGCCTAACCCTCTATGAGTACGACCGAAGATAGTGTGTCTCCTCGCCGCAAGCGATCGCTGTTCAAGGGGTTTCTCGCCGGAGCGATTGGAGGCTTGGTTGGTTCAGGCGCGAAGGCAGTGGCGGAGGCGGTGTACCCGCCGCGGACCCTGGGCCAGATTCCCGCGCCTGCAGTCCTGGTGAATCGCATGTCCGACCGTCCTTTGACTGAAAAGGAGGAGGAAGTCTCGGTACGGGCCATTCATTGGGGATTTGGGGCTTTGGTGGGTGGAGTCTACGGGGCCCTGGCAGAGTATCAGCCGGCGATTACCAGCAAGCTCGGCGCGAGTTTCGGTTTGACGCTGTGCGGCATCACTCATGCGTCTGCATTACCGATGATGGGTTTGACCGAAACCCCGGAAAACCAACCAGCGCGCGAACATGCCTCTGAGTTGGTGACGCATGCGATCTATGGCGTGACCACCGAGGTGGTTCGCCGGGCGGCGCGAAAAATAATTTAACTTCCGTTAGCCCTAACGAAAATGTTACGGGCGAATCCTGAGCGGGAGGAGAAACCCAGGTCTCAAAAGCGAGACCTGGGCCACCCACTCATAGTCTGGTGCAGCCTTATTTTCTGCGGGACAAATCGAAGTTGAGGGACACTCCCCCTGAGGAAGTCACCTTCCTCAAGGGGCTTTCCACCGCTACGCGATGCGGTCGATTTGTTCGCCAGGGAGTGCTTGCTCTGCCTTACGGGTGGTGATCAGCACTGCGGGGTGACGCAGGCCGGCATACACAATGGCGGCAAGCACCGCGCCCACAAAGGGCGCAACAATAAACATCCATAACTGTTGCAGTGCCCATCCCCCGACAAACAGCGCCGGGCCGATGCTGCGTGCCGGGTTGACCGAAGTATTGGTGATGGGAATCCCGACCAGATGAATCAGCGTCAGCACGAGGCCAATGGCGATCCCGGCAAAGCCGACGGGAGCACTGATGTCGGTCGAACCGAGCACGACAAGAACCAGAAACATCGTCAGCACAGCCTCGGCGACAAATCCTGCAGCCATCCCGTAGTGGTCAGGAGAATGCAAGCCGTACCCGTCTGCACCCAGCCCACTGACCGAGGCGCTATAGCCGCCCGGCAGACCGTTAGCGATGATCAGGATCACTCCCGAAGCGATGATGGCGCCGATGACTTGCGCCACCATGTAGGCGGCGGCATCGCGGGCATTGATCTTGCGAGCCAGAAAGACCCCAAGGGTAACGGCTGGATTTACATGGCAGCCGGAAATCGGCCCGATGGTGTAAACCATGGCGAGAAGTGAAAGTCCGAAGGCCGCAGAGATGCCGGCAAAGCCAATGTGGCTCCCCGCTAGCACCGCACTGCCGACGCCCCCGAAAACCAGGACAAACGTACCGACCAGTTCCGCAAAATACTTGTTCAATGGACGCCTCCTCTGAAAGCGGTTTCACAAAAACTGTGAAAAACCACAAGCTTAGGGCCCAATCCTTGTGAAACCGCTTTAGGTGGGAGAAGTATACGGCCATTCCCAAAATCGAAATGAAAATATTCGATTACCGGGTGCGTCCGGTCGTTTCCGCAGGACTCATCGCCTGCACTTTGCTGTGTTTGATGCTGTAACTGAAGTAAATTCCCAGCCCGATGATCAGCCAGACAATGAGCACCTCCCAGGTCAGCAGAGGCAGCTTAATCATCAAATAGAACGCGCTGCACATACCCAGAATCGGGACCAGCGGAACCAGCGGCGTGCGGAAGGGCCGCTCCATGTTGGGGTGGCGCCGGCGCAGGATCCACACCCCGGCACAGACGATGGTGAAGGCCAGCAGGGTTCCCATATTCACCAGCGCTGCCAGCTTATCAATAGGAAGCAGAGCTGGAAGGAAAGCGACGATGGTGCCCACGACGATGTTTGAAATCCACGGAGTGCGAAACTTGGGATGCACCGCCGAAGCCCATTTCCACAACAGGCCGTCTTTCGACATGGAATAGAACACCCTGGACTGCCCCAGCAGCATGACCAGCATGACCGTGCCCAGGCCAAAGACAGCGCCGATCTTGACCAGCAGGCTGCCCCAGGTGATGCCGGTAACATCAATGCCCATGGCCACCGGATCGCTCACATCGAGGCTGCGGTAGCTCACCAGCCCGGTCAGCACGGTGGAGACCAGGATGTATAGCAGGGTGCAAACCACCAGTGACCCAAGGATGCCGATGGGCATGTCGCGCTGCGGGTTGCGCGCCTCTTGCGCGGCGGTCGAAACAGCGTCAAAGCCAATGTAGGCGAAGAATACAGAAGCCGCCCCAGCGGTGATGCCTCCAAAACCGAACTTGCCTGGACCCTCCGCGGGAGGAATGAAGGGATGCCAGTTCACCCGGGCGAGCTCAGGGTGGTGAAACAAGTACCCTGCGCCCAGAACCAGGAAGATGCCCACAATGGTCAGCTTCACGATCACGATAAGAGAATTGAGGTTGGCTGACTCCTTGATGCCGATGACCAGCACCGTAGTGACGATCAGGATGGCAAAAAACGCGACGAAATTGAACACACCGGCAGAGTGCGGTAGGGTGGCAAGGTTAACGGTGGAAGGGAGAGACGTCGCCGGTTGCCATTTGTCGCCATAGAAATAAAGCATGTTGCCGTAAGTGGTGGTGAACTGCGGCGGCAGGGTAATGTGCAATTGCTGTAACAGGCTGACGAAGTAGCCGGACCAGCCGGACGCCACCGTAGCCGCGCCAAAAGCATACTCGAGCACCAGGTCCCAACCGATAATCCATGCCACCAGTTCCCCCAGGGTGGCATACCCATAGGTGTAAGCGGAGCCGGCGATAGGGATGATCGAGGCGAACTCCGAGTAGCACAGCCCGGCGAAAGCACAGGTGATGCCGGCAAAGATAAAGCTGAGCGCCACTGCAGGGCCGGCATGGAGCGCAGCCGCCTGCCCGGTCAGCACGAAAATCCCCGCGCCGATAATGGCGCCGATGCCCAGGGTAATAAGGTTGACCGGGCCGAGCGAGCGCTTCAGTGTGTGTTCCCCCACCTCGGTGGCTTCTTGAGTCAGGATCGAGAGGGGTTTGGTTGCCAGGAATCTAGGCATCGGGTCCGGATCATCCTCCAATAAAGCATTTGTGGTATGTCTGGCGGTTGTATGTTCTATACCGGTTTCCGGAGAGGGTGTAAAGCAAACGTTCCGAGGCCAGCCACGTGAATCCTACCCCTGCTGCGATCGAGACCTCACTCACCGGCTACGACCTGTTCAACCACCCCATGCTGAATAAGGGCACCGCCTTCCCCGATGAGGAAAGCGATCTCTTCGGACTGCACGGTCTGCTGCCACCTCATATAGGCACTTTGGAGAATCAAATCAAACGCCGTTTGCGGGCGCTCCTAGACAATGCTGGCTTCTTGGCATATGCTAAGGCATAGGCCAAGACATGATTCCTGAACGTCGCGTGAAGCTGTTTAAGAACGGCCGCAACCAGGCGGTGCGCATTCCCCGCGAGTTCGAGCTTCCCGGGAATGACGCGATCATGCGCAAAGAGGGTGAGAAGCTGATCATCGAACCTGCCCTGCCGCAATCTTTGTTACACCTTTTATCAACCCTCAAACCGCTCGACGAGGATTTTCCCCCGATCGGTGATGCCGCCCCCCGTCCTGTCAAAATTTGATGCGTTACCTGCTCGACACCCACATTGTCTCGGACCTCATCCGCAATCCTCAGGGTCGTGTGGCCGCTCACATCAAGAAAATCGGCGAAACAAAAATCTGCACCAGCATCATCGTCGCGGCCGAACTGCGTTATGGCGCAACGAAGAAGGGGTCACCTCGACTCACAGCTCAGCTCGAAGCGGTGTTTGGTGCGCTGGAAATTTTACCCTTTGACTCCCCTGCTGACACGGCGTACGGGTTAATTCGCGCCCGCCTTGAACAGACGGGACAATTATTTTTTTTCTGTATTAGGATTATTTTTTTGTGTTTACTAAATTATAGAAATAAAGTATGTCGTATAGATTAGATATCATAGAGGTCGCTATAGACAGTCAGGCACTTGATGTGGTAGGCACTTTATCAGATATAATGACTTGATTGATGCTGTATAGGGTAGTATGGATAGTTTAATTATATTAATGGTTATTGAGTAGCTCTGATGGCACACCTGATCGGCGGCAACGATCTGCTGATCGCCGCACAGGCTATTGCATTTGGGTACACGCTTGTTACAGACAATCAAAAAGAGTTCGCTCGCGTCGCCGGCTTAGCTCGCGAAAATTGGCTACGCTGAGCTATCGACAACGACTTTACCCTCTGCCCCGGATGCAACGCACTCAAAAGCTTCCGCAATGTTCTCGCAAGAGAAGCGTTGGCTGTTGAGGAGCGGCCTCAGTTTACCGCCATCGACCAGGGCAGCCGCCTGACGAAGAATGTCGCCATGGTTTGCCCGCCCAAAGCCAGTGAGGAGTGGCATGAGCGTGAAGACACCCGAGTAGCTAGCCCCGCGAAAAGAAAGAGGCGCCAGCGAATGGGTGCCCCATCCGAGACAACTTACTACATGGCCGGTATAGCGCTTGACGGCGGTGAAGGAGTCGTCAAGAGTCGCGCCGCCGACCGTGTCGTAGACAACGTCGAATCCTTCCCCCGCCGTGTACCGCTCGACATACTCCTCCGTGGAGACGGCACGATAATCAATCGGTGTGGCGTCGAGTGCTTCGATGTAGTGCCGCTTGCCGGCGGACACCGTGGCAAACACTTCGGCTCCCAATGCCTTTGCCAACTGTACGGCGATGTACCCAACGCCTCCTGCTCCTGCGTGCACCAGTACCTTCTGCCCGGCACGCACGGCCGCTCGATCCACGATGCCTTCCCAGGCCGTAATGGTCACCAGCGGAAGCGCGGCCGTCTCGCGCATAGAAAGCGACTCAGGCTTGCGAGCGAGAAGCTGGGAGTCAGCAATCACGAACTCAGCCAGGGTTCCCTGAAGTCCCCCTACGCCGCCGATCATGCCGTAGACCGCGTCCCCGTTGCGGAATGCTGTGACCCCAGGGCCAGGCGCTTCGATCACTCCAGCCATATCGAGCCCAAGCACGGCAGGGAGAGGCTGCTGGGCGTGAGCGGCCTTGCCGGAGCGAATCTTGGTGTCCAGTGGGTTGACGCCGCTCGCAAGCACCCGCACCAACACCTGGCCGGCAGCGGGGATGGGGCGAGGCAGATCAACCGCGCGAAATTCCCCATCTGGACGTTCAACGATGTAGGCACGCATCGGTATCGCTCCTAATCTCGATAGTCATATTTTTTCCCGCAGCGCGTGCAGGTATCGGTCGTCCAGTCCCAGCGATGGACCAGGCAGAAGAGCCGCTTCAGCCACTTGATCATGTCTCCTCCGCAGCATTGGTCTAACGCCTGGAACGTAAGAAGGGATTTTCGATTCGGACGCCGGTGATCCTTTGTCCCGCGTTCAAGTCCTCGGAAAGGATGCGCTCTGCGCCACTGTTGATGGCAGCCGCACAGACGAGAGCATCCCAGAAACCGATACGAGCTTCGTCTTCGATGCGAAACGCTGCTGCGATCTCAGCCGGTGTGATGTCCACGCACCAGATCACGTACGTGTTGACAATCGTGCGAGCTACTTTCTTACTGAGTGGCTTGGCAAGCTTTCGAGTCACATTGACATAAAACTCCTGCAAGACCTGCGTGCTGATAACTCCAGTACGGTTCGCCCACAGCTCGTCCAGTAACTCTTTCGCGGCCAGATGCTTTTCTTTTGCATCAAGATCGTGGGCGTACATCAGGATGCTTGTGTCGACAAACGTTTTAACGCTCATGCAACTCGTCTCGTGGAGTCAAGCGAGCGCCTCCCAATCGGAAACCTTGCTCCATCAGGCGCAACGCGGTGCGGCGGGAGCTCTCGTATGCTTCCTCCTGTCCCACCAGGGCCTCGATCTGTTCTTCCAGGAGGCCGCTAATCGACGTCGAGCGCTTTGCAGCCAGAATTCTAGCCTTTTGGATCGTCTGCGTGCTGAGGCTCACTGTTACGTTTTGTTTCCGTGTTTGAGACACTCAAACCGCCGTCACGTAGGATGCGTGTGACACGTATTTTACGTGCACGGGAAAGGCAAAGGCAACGGCGCGGCCGCATAATACCTCTCGCGGGTAACCCAATGTAACTACGGACGACCGTTTTGGGCTTGCGACTCCGGTGCGTCCAGGAACTTTTGAAAATGGTCGACGAACTGCGCCACATGCGAGCCGTCTGCCAGTCCATGGTGCACATGGATCGATACCGGCATGGTGCAGCGGCCGGCCGTCTCCGTAATCTTGCCGAAAGTGATTCGCGGCGCAGAATCTTCACGGGAGAAGTCTCGCGCATGTGAGATGGAAGTGAAGTCAAACCATGGCAGCGTCGAATAGCGAATCAGGTTGGCGTCCTGCGGCCGTTCCAGGTCATCCCGCTGCCGCACCCGTTCCACTTCAACGGAAGCTTCGCCCACGAATTCTGCGATACCTTCCCGATAGCGATAATGAGCGAAACCGATGGTGCCGTTCGGGCGTCCCACTGCGCTACCGCCATTGACCACTTCATAGCGCCAGACGTTGCCATCCACGATGCGCGTCCGAAAGTTCTCTATCTGTTGCGCGGCCACGAGCGAACGATGCAGGAGTGACAGAAAGACTGAGAGGCCTTCTCTCTTGGCGAAGTTGTAGGTTGCGGTGCAGTCCACGCGGAGGCACACACCATGGAAGGGCTCGCTGAAAGCATGGAAAAAGCTGAAGAGCGCGCGGCGCTCCCACTTCTCCAAATCGATCTGCTCTCTTCTTTGAACGACAGATTCGCGCATACCTTCATGCTAAACCGTCGAGCGTTGAGCAAGGAATGGGCCCCGAACCACTTAAGAAGATGAAATTGGCGCGGACGAAATTCAGTGGGTGGCCCAGGTCTCGCTTTTGAGACCTGGGTATTCAACCGACGCGCTGCATAACGAATGTTCAAAACCGAACACTCGCCGAAATTGTTCACGAGTGAACACAATTTTCCAATTTCGACCGATCCTCTCATCGTCGATCGCAACCATCATCACGTAATTTCAGCGGTTTGACACATCTTGATAAGTGGCCGTTGGGATGCCATGCATTAAATGTTTGCAGCAGAGATTTATCTGCGGGAACTTATCGCGAAAGATATGCGTAATCACAATCCAGGTAGTCGTCATTCCGTGCATTCTTCCTAATTCCTATCGGGGGTTCACGCATGATTGCCTTATCTTCTTGTCTTCGCTCGAGAGTACACGTCCTTCTTCTGATAGCTCTCATCGGAAGCGTTGGCGTCGTCAGGGCGCAGAAGCCGGATGCCCACATCACCACGTCGCAAGAGCGGATTGCTCGCGATCTGCAGTTGATTCGCATTGGGGAACAGACAGCATCTTCCCCCAGCCCAGCAAGGAATTTTGTGGGAACAACTCGCGTTGGAATACCACACTTCAACAGAATTCCAGAAAGCGGAAGATGCCTACTTGAGGGCGCTGCATCTGCTGAAGACGGTACCATCCGCCCAGAGCAGACTATGCCTTCACACTTGACAACCTCTCCTCGCTCTACCTGATCTACGGTCGTTCGGACGATGCCGAGATCGCCAGAAAGCAAGCGATCAAGGTACGCCAGAAGCTGGGCGACCTCGGCCGATAACGCGGAGAGCGAAGTGCACCTGGCGGACATAGCGATCGTGCGCCACCAATTCAAGAAGGCGGAGCGGCTCGCCCTACATGGACTTCGACTATGGAAGCTTCGTCGAACCCACCCAGGGCGGGGATCCTCTCCGCATTCATTACGCTCACGTATGCTCGCTGTTTTCGGGGGCACTGCCAGGAAGGACTGATGAACGCAAAGCAAGCGGTTGCGTTCGCAAACACAAACTTCCAATCAGAATCGACGGCCCACGGGTTCGCGCTGGAGACGCTCGGGTTTGCCGAGTGGAAGAGCGGGTCGCCGCAGGATGGGGAGAGAAACATGCTGCAATCCATCCAGCTACTACGGACAGGGCTCGCCCCTGCCGATCCTCGCCTGGCCGGCGCCTTGTTGCAATACCAGTCCTACTTAGTGGAGGCGCACCGATCAGCGGAAGCACAAGAGATCCGCGAACAAGTGTACAAGGATGACCAGTCAGGCCGGAGTGTACTGTCAGGGGTGCGCGTAAGCGTCTACTCTTTATCGAATAGTTTGCGATAGGGGGTCGTGCCAGGGCTATTTTCCTTGAATTCGGCTCAGAAACAGTTGCAGGAACCGATCGCGATCCGCGGCCAGGCAAACCCGCGCATTCGGCTTGAGTGGAATGAGGCCATCGATCTCGTAATGATCTCCGTGCAGAACATTGTTTTCGTTATACCCGTTGCGGTTGGCCACCGTTTCTCCGCGCGTAAACTCGCCCCTGGTCTCTACGTCCACGTGCATTTCCTTCAAGGTGCCGAGGGTTGCGATCCATTGCGATTGCCACGGCCAGCGGGTCGTACATAGCGGCCCCGCTCCACCCGCTTTTCTCGCTGCGGGTTACATAGAAGTCGACAATCTGAGAGATGAAGTCGTTCTCCGGTCCATGCGTCGAGCGGAGTTGAGCCAGCTCCTTGCGCGTAATCAAGGTCCGCTCGCCCACATCCGATCCCACCATGGTCACGATCCAGCCGGCATTGAACACGATCTGCGCCGCTTCCGGATCGTTATAGATGTTCGCCTCCGCTGCGCCGTCGACATTTCCGCCCGTAATCGACCCGCCCATGATCACCACATTCTTCACCAGGGGAACAATCGAAGGATCCTTGGAGACGGCAAGTGCGATGTTGGTGAGCGGCCCAACGGGAATGAGCGTGATCTGATGCGGATACTGGTGGACTAACTGGATGATGAGGTCTGGTCCGAAGCGGGGATCCGCCTTGCATTTGGACGCGGGTAGCTCTACGTCGGCCAGCCCATTCTTTCCATGCCAGTACTGAGCCGTGATGAGTTTCTGAGTCAGCGGATGCTGCGCCCCTGCTGCGACAGGCACGTCGCAGCGGCCGGCGAGGGAAACAATCTTCAGGGCATTTTCCAATCCTTGCCGTGCTTCGACATTGCCCGGCACAACCGTAAACGCTTCGACCTTGAACTCGGGAGAATTCAAGGCCAGAAGGATAGCCATGGAATCATCCGTACCAGGATCGGTATCAATGATGACCCGCTGAGGCGAGCCTTGCGGGAACGCGGTGGCTACAAAAACACCGAAGACGAACAAGGTGGAGAAAACCAGAGAACGCAATTCCTTCACAGGGAGCAGCCCTTTCTATTCATGGAAACATCTATTATGCCGCACTTTGCTGCCGTGCCCGGGACTGCTTGGCATAACCGGTTAGCGCACAGGTTACAATCCTTACAGATCCAAATTCTTCATCAAGAATATTGCGAGGGCGACAGATGAGTTGGAAATCCACGCTCATGCGGCTCCCGGGAATTCGCAAACTCTCGTCTGTGCGGACGAACCTGTCAGCGCATTGGTCTGACTGGCGCTACCACGTCAGAACCTGCGGTGATGAAGATCCGCGCCAACTGAACGTTCTGGGCGAGAATGTTTCTCACGCGGTCGCCTATATACCCACGACGTTTCGGTCTGGGCGGCTCATGCTTCGCGATCTGCCGATTCCCGACGTGTCGGGCTACACGTTCATCGACATGGGGTCGGGCAAAGGAAGAATGTTACTTCTTGCGGCTGAGCTTCCGTTCCGTCGCATCATCGGCGTCGAGTTCGCTTCGGATCTCGATGCCCTGGCTCGGAACAATGTCAAAACCTATCGAAACCCCAAACAAGCTTGCTTTCAGATCGAACCGGTAAACATGGATGCGACGCAGTTCGAATTTCCTCCCGAACCATCGCTCGTTTACTTCTACTATCCATTCGATCAGTTTGTGATGGAGCCGGTCATTCAGAACCTGAACCGATCCCTGGAAGAGCATCCGCGCGACTTGATCGTGTTGTACCGTAATCCCGTTTTGTCAGAGGTTGTGGAGGCAGCGAGCAATTTGCGGGTCTACACCAGAAGCAATTACTTCGGCAGTCTCTACTATGTTTATCGAAGCGTCGTCCCCTCCGGCTGAGCCAACCGACCGGAAGAGGGATGGAACGGGATGATGAGACCTGCACGCAGCGAGGGATCTGCAGTTTTTCTCGCTCAGCAGCAGCTCGACCCCTGGGTACACATTTCTCCCCGGAATTGGAAACGGGGTTCTCAGAGACCGTCAATTCGTCTCTGCAGAACCCCTTTCCACAACCGGCAACGTCTGGCTTTCAAACCTGTTTGCAAACCTATTTATAAGTAGCACTCGTAAGACTCAGATCATCGTGATGTGCCGAGAGATCCACCATAGACTCAAACGCCACGCCCCCCAGCGGATTACTCTTGATCGCCTCCTCTAGCGCCGCGTTGACCTTATCCAGCCCGTCCGCGTTCGCCGCCAGGTAGACAATCAAAAACGAGCCAGGAGCTTCGGTATGGATCGCCTGGGTATCCACTTCGTACTCGTGCAGCGTGCCGTCGGCGAGCAGTTTCTCCAGCAGCGGCACGATCAGCGCTTTTGCTCAGGGTCTCCACCGCGTTGCTCGGCGCGTCTGGCTTTAAGCGGTACGAGGCCTCATAGGTGTATCCATCCTTCCACGATCCTGCATGCCAGTTGTAGAACCGGCTTTCGTAGACGCTATCGAAGTGATTCGTGGCGCTGCCCAACACAGAAGCCGTCATATCGCCGGACTTGCTGAACTGTTCCAGCACCTTGAGTACGCCGGCCAGGGACATGGCCGACCACCAATCGTCGTGCGTGGTGCCATCCGCCTGGTGAACCAGGGTCACATCGGTGCCATATCCCACGAGGGTCCCATCGCTGATAGCCTTGTCCAGGATCTTCTGGTTAGCCGCAGCGGCCTTCTCCATGTCTGGCCACTGCGCCCGGGGAATATTCCAATTCGCGACGTAGGTGTACAGCGCAGGTTTTTCTTTAACCTCGGACGTCTGCGCGCCTGCCTGCCCGGCCCAAAAGGCGGCCATCGCGACGCCGGCCGCGCCTGCGAAAACTTTCCACAATTTCACGTTCATTGTCTTTCTTCCTCCGTAACTTGAGCCAGGATCTACGTTGGGTATTCCTGGCCACCGAAGTGTACAGGGAAAGCCGCCTCAAGAGCAGAATATGCACGAGGTGACCGTGATCCGGCAGCTGGCGGTGCCTTTTGAGAAGGAAGCTTCCAATCAAATTTGAGCTTGCCGATGCTGCAGGCACTGAGGCGGCTCAGTATGGCATCCCGATCCATCCGCTGCAAAGGAGCGACCAGGAACAGAAGGAAAGTACACCAATGAATGACCCACACTGCACTACAGAAATGCCATCCTTGTCCGGGTACGCTTCGTCTTTCCCAGCAAGTCAGTGGGCCGAGTTGCCCGCGGCAGCCTGAGTCACCACCGATGCCTTCTGGTAATCAGGGCCGGGATCGTCCCCGCTGAACGCAAGGTTTTCCGGACGATACGAGCTGTCCTGCTCACAACGTACAAAGACACTATCTGCAATCGTGGAGCCGTCTGCAATAGGTCGTTTCTTCGGAAAGAGCCACAACGGATTCCAGGACTCGTGTTTGGTGTCGAGCGCGTATTTCGGATCCATTGGCGAGCGGTAGCTTGCGAGCACGGAAGGCGCGAATGCCAAGCCGAGTGCAGACGCCCTGTTCATCATCCAGGCAAGCGTGAGGTCAGCCAACGTTGTGCCATTGGGATCATCGGGATAACTGCCCCCAACGTCGCAATGAACGCCGCAAAACCAGACCTGTTCCAACGTCTGGCCCGGTGCAGGTGAAGTCCATAGGGTTGGGGGGAATTCGCTCCGTTTCTCGTCGATCGCCAACGCGTGATATGCGTGCAGAACATCAGGGTGCAGGTTTGTGTCCAGGAAGCCGTAAATAAGCGGGTTGACACCGCCGAATATTGCCGGGATACCGAGAGATCCAACAGTATCCCACACTCCCACCATCGCCAGCTTCGCATCGAATAGGTTGCAAGTCTGGCTGATCTGTGCCAGCAGCTGTGGCCGTAGATCTTTATTGCGATACGCCTGAAAAGCGGTTTCCACAACGTCATCGGTAAAATTGGCCGTCGGCAGGCCACAAATTGCAATCATTCCAGCGAGGCAGCGGGCAGTGTAAGCGCCCCGGCTAAACCCAAAGAGAAAGAGTTGATCATTTGCTTCGTACACCTGCGCGATTTTTGTATAGCCATCTTTGATTTTTTGAAAAAGGCCGGCCCCAAACGCTCCACCGGCCAATTTCTCAATAGGCTGGCCGTCGGACCCGACACCGTCGTCATAGTAAGGTACCTGGTCAGCAGTAGTTAGGAGGGCTTTGAACAACTTGTATACGTTAGTGTCATTCCCCGACCCATCCCAGGTCCCATCGGCACAAAAGGCTATCCGTTTGCTCATATTCGCTGTTAGCTCCTGCACTCTTCAATAAAGGTGCGCAAATGACCGGAACCGCTTTTCCAGATTCGAATGCGGACACTTCACACACAAGATCGACGATAGTCGACACGTCCTACACCGGAGGAACTCCTTACCCCACCATCAAAGACCAGCCACGATTGCCCAGCAAGCGAAGGCGCTGTTCAGGGTGGTGCAGTACTGATAGATTCCGTAGATGTTGCCGGCGAGGGACTTGATCGTGTCCTGTGAAGAGCCGGCAGGCGCTACGATCTGGGGCTCGGAAGCATTGCGCACAGAGACCCATGCGGGCTTGGCTCCGGTCATCTGCGTGATGGCGAAGAACGCGAAAGCATCATCGGTATCGTTCATGGCGCCCAGTGCCTGCAGTCCTTCGAGATCGGTGCTGTCATCTACGGTAAGGTAGTCGGCCGAGACAATGTCCATAGGCTGTGGGCCCGGGACGGGGTGGCTGCCGGTGACGTAGATGGCGGGCGGCGCGACCGGCTTTTGGACGAAGCTGTAGCCGGAACCAGACTGCAGCCGGTTGTAGCACGAGGTGAGCCCGGGCAGGGACAGCTGCGTCAGGTTGGCCGCAGCATAGTTCAGGTAGGTGGGGTTCAGCGCGACGGTGTTGGTTAACTGGCCATCGCTGGTGCTGAGCGCGTTGATCTGCGGATAGGTTGGATAGGTGTCCTCAACATGAAAGCGCGCCGCGGTGGTGATCACCACGTCGCCGCATTGGACGTGGCTGCCGATGGCTCCCGCAGTGCCGGTGCTCAACACCAGGGAGGGCTGGAGTTCGTTAACGAGTTGCTGGATGACAGGAACGAACGGCAGCTTGACGCCGTTTTGCTTGGGATGAAGCTCGGACTTGAAAAGCACAACGTTGGTGGCGCCGATTTTGACCGCGGAGAGATAGCCGAACATTCCATTCTCGAGCGCGGTGTCGCCCTCGATCCCTTCGATAATCGGCTTGAACTGGTTGAAGTTGTGTCCGTACCCGTTCCACTGCCGCTGGCGAGCAGGAGTCCAAGCGTTGTTGCCGGTGAAGACGTCGAGCAGGGCGCGAGTCTCGTCCTCGGTGTAGAGGATGATCAGAACATCGGCTTGCACGTTGAGCGCGGTGGTGATCTTCTCTCCCGCGGTGTAATTGCCTAGAGGCTGCGGGGTGGGCTTAAGCGAGGAGGGCCAATCGATGGCGCCCAGGGAAACGATGACTGGGGATTGTTGACTGGCGGCTTGCGCAAAGGCGTCAGTGACACTGACGCCTTTGAACGTGCCGGTGCGGAATACTTGTGGCTGCATGGAAGTCCTCATGGTTTTATACCCCCAAAATGCATAGCTGGTTATCGGCAGCCGGGAAAAAGCCCCGGGTGGTTGTTTCCTGAAATCAGGGCGCTTTGGCTGCGGCCAAGGCCGCCTGCAGCGCCTGCCCGTCAACGCTGCCCAGGCCTGTACAAGCGTTCCATCCAGCTCCGGCCGGATAGCCTGTGACTCCGTTGCAGCTATTATTCGCCGGACCCGGCGGGCCTGCGATATGGCGAAAAGCCGCCGCGGGCAGGCTATACAGCGTTGTATTGAGGAAGCCGGCCGGAGACCCAAGATTGCTGTTGATCCGGGCCATCAGTCCTGCATAGAGCGGAGCTACCGCGCTTGTGCCGCCGATCGGCTGCGGCTGCTCGCCGTTGATGACCTGTGGATAGCCGCTGTAGGGGCTCGCGTTTCCGGCAATATCTGGAACGCCTCGCCCGGCCGCGCCGGTACCGAGGCGCTTTGGAATAGCGGCTGCCGCCTGATACGACGGAACCGCAAACCTCGCGCTGACACCGCCGCCGGTAGCGCCGTTGTCGTTCCAGACCCATTCGTCGAACGACTGCCCTTGGATGTTGCCGATCGTCGTGCCCCCGCAGGCGGTTACCCAGATGTCGCTGGCGGGATAGCTGGTCTGTGCCTGGGTGGTACTTTCCACGAACGCGCCTGAGTCGCCCGACGAAATGAAGACCGTGATCTTGTTGGTCGAGGCGTCCTCAAAGATGCTGGTGAACTGCGCGTACTCGCTGGGGGAGAAGTTCGGGGTCCCGAGATCGTCAGGTCCCCATCCGTAACTGATGGAGATGATGTTTGGCGTTGGCTCGCCCGCTTTTGGAAGGATCATCATCTGCAGAGCATGGATCATGTTCTGCACCTGGGCGCCGGCGAAGTAGACGGCAATGGTGGCCTTTGGCGCAATGGCGCCGGCGACGGTGATGTCTAGTCCCGTTTCCCCATCAGACTTGCCGGAGTTTTTTTCGCCGTCGACGGGAACGTCGATGATGTTCGGCATGGGTAGGTTGCCCAGCGCCTTCATCGTGCCTTCGATGTCCGATTTGGAATAGCCGGCGGCGGTTCTCCCGATTTTCATTTCATACAGTCCGATTGTCTGGTTGGCGCCATCGCCCGCCGGAAAATTGTAGAGGTTCGCGACCTGCGCCGGCGTCAAAGCCACCGTGTTCGGCGGATCCACCTGCGCCCCCTGCTGGACGGCAGAGGTTGCGGACCAGTGCTTGGCCTCGACCTCGCGATTCGTGAGGCCCACCACCGCTTGGACGTACTCGGCGATGGAAGCGGGAACATTTACCGGGCCATCGTGGCTGCGATAGGTTCCCCGCGCATATTCGTAATTATTCAGTTGCACGGCAAAGGCCTTACTGATGGCAGCGGCGGACCCGTGCACGATCACAGACCGGCGCGCGGCGTCGGCGTCCACGACCTGCAGGCCCGCCTCTCGGGCGAAATTGACAACGGCGTCTATCTCGTTCTGCGCCGCGCCCTGTGCTTTTGCGAAGGCCTCGCGTGTGGGGCGCGACGATGGCCTGGCGTATGACCTCTTCTGGTGTCACCTGCGTGTGGCCCTGGTGCCGGCGCAGCATGAGCGTGACGGTAAGTTCCTGGGCGCCGTCGGTTGGTTGCAGCTTCTTGAAGCCTTTCGGTTGGGGATGCTCGCTGCCCTGCAGTAAACGATGTGCGGACGATGTCGCCATTACAACCTCCTGGTTTTCTGCGCAGTTGGTCGGTAAAGGAATCGTTCAGAACTTCATGCAGCCAAGCCCTGTTGCGCAGCACCAGGCCCTATCAGGCAGACCGAACCCCGGCAGGATGTGGAAACGGCGGGGGATCGTTGAGTTCGGGACGATTGATTTCTTCGGGCATCCGAAGATTTTCAGTTACGAACATAGTGAGTGCGTCCATGGAAACGTTTCATGCATTGCGAATAAAGTTTTCCTGTGGACAACAACATGGAAAACTAGGGGCCAGACGAAACGTACTACTCGTCTAGTACCTAATTGCCCGTTTCAGCTCGTCTGTTTCTAATAACGATAGGCGGCTTTAATCCCCTGCGATCTGCCAATGCCAATTCAATGACAGCCAGTTAGGTGAAAATGATAGCGACTGTTAGCGGCGGAGATCCTGGTGACAGGATAATTATCCCCGTGTGAAAGAACCCGGTGGCAGCGGGCTCCACCAGGCGGCGGGAGGGTAGCCGTCGCTGGACTGCTGCTGCAAGTCAACCTGCTCGACGTGTGGGTTCCGGTCGACGCCGTCGCGGATCTCCACCAGCGGCACCTTCAGCGGCTTTGTGGCCGGCACAGTCCGGTGACCGTCCTGCGCCTTGCGTTGAAGTTAATGCGTCGACATGACACCTAATACCAGTTTGGGGAGATAAACGGAAACAATGTTTGCTCCGTGGAGTCCTTTCAGAACTAGACGCTAGGCATCTCTGGTTGAATATGCCCTGGTGCTCCGCCGCGGCGCGACGACCATACCTCGCTAACAAAATGGACCGACGAAGGCCGCATGCTGAAGGGACAGACCGACCGTTAGCTACGCAAAAACCGGCTCTAGCCAACTCTACCCAAGACGCACTGTGTCGGTTACGTTCAGTCTGTCACCGTCTCTGTCGTCACCGCCTCTGTCCTGCGACCTCTACCGTGACAGTGAACCAGAACCCCGTAACTTATAGAAACGCCGGGCAATGCCGTGCTGCGGCATTGGTTGCGCTTTTGGGGCCTTTCGTCTACCGCCTACCAGCAGAGGTCTCGGAGCGGCCGCGAACCGAAAACGAAGATTTGGCGAAATTGGGGCACAATTGCGCCCAGACGCCCGTTGATGTCCGGGTGATCCGATGCGCTTCAAAACATGTTCCACTTTGGCGGGATGTTTTTCTCACGCTCTATCAAGTGGTTCAGCATGTTCTGATCCTGATCGCTAAAGATTTCGCTACCCGAGGCGTATTCAGCGCCATGACGCCGCAGGGATCCGACGCGTTCCTTGAACGATTCCAAGTGCCGGACCACTGTTTGACTATCCGCTTCCTGCTGCTGTTTCAAATACGAAGGGACAACATTGGCTGCGCATACGACTGTGCCTACGACCGTAGCAAACAGGAGAACAAGGACGAAGTCCAATAACAAATCACCCAAATATCCTCGATGTTTCACCTCTGCCATAGCGAAGCCCACTGTGACAAGTTGGCCGACAACCGCTCCGACCATGAGAGCCGAAGTTACAATGTACAACCACACCCAACCGGCGGGGGCCATTACCGCAGGACCTGATGAAGACGGGAACTTTTGTTGCCTGGAGAAGAACGAAAACAGGGCAGGAGCGATCAGCAAAAGCGCGGCAAACAGAAGGCTGAGGAGCACGTAATGGAACTTGGTCAAGTAGTGTAAGGCATCGGTGATCACGCTGCCTCCGAGTACTAGGCCCAACAAGCCCGTGCCTACAGTGAAGTTCGTTGCGAAACTCGTGCCGAAACCCCATTGGGGCCCTCCCATGGGCTTACCCAGACTCTTCCGAAGACACCAGAGAGCGATCAGAAGATATCCAATTCCAGCTATGAACCCAATGAGCAGAGGGACCCCCAGCCACCACGAACTTTTTGAAGGAAGTAGAATGACCGATCTTGTCAAGGGCTTGGAGAAAGAGACGCAGTCGATTTGCTTTGTCGTTGAATCATGAGGGTCGACCGATTGTCGGGTTGCCGTGGCTTTGGCTGTCGCGCCTCGAGACGGCGGCGTTTCCTTTGAGGTCAACGTAGAGTCCAGCAGCACAAAGCCCGATAAGGGAATCGAATCGGAATTGGCGCGTACATGTAGATCGAACGACATGTTCTGGGATGCTTGCCAGGGAGACTGAAGCGTTAAGCAAGAACTGGTTTGTTCGAACCTAAGGGATGCTTTAGCAGCGTTCGAAAGAGACCACGCCACTGCTACTGTTGCAGTAGCGTCATCGGTGTCAGTGAGATGCGCTGATGCGCAAATCTGCTTTAGTTGGGCAGGCCCATCGTTTCTCAGATCCAGATGCAGCACGCCCTCAACGGCCTTCGATTGGAGGGCATAGTCGTCCACGTGCACCTCGGCAACAGCCTGAGGTGCACCTGGTTGGGATATGGATACGGCATTGGCCGACGATTGGCACGCCGGTACGCCCTGCGACAAACTCACGGACGGGAAGATGACCAATACCAATATGGTCACCCGGGCTCCTTGAAAACGAGCAGCCCTTTGCCGAGAAGCGCATTCGGACGCAATCAATGCGCCAATGCGTCTGCGTTTCAGCAACATCCACAGCAGACGATCATGTCTAAGGGATTCCCGGACCAATTATGCCTCCACACGACCGTAAACTTTCTGACTACCGGGAGGTCCTGACTAACTTCCTTTCATCTCCCTTAGCAAGAAGGATCGTCCCCGGGGCAGATGCAGACCATTTTTGAACTCCCATCTGGGCATTTGATCCAAGTAGGCTGAGCCGTCGATCCGTCGGGACATTCGCGATCGCATCCACTTGCGCTCGCAAAGCTCAGACTCCGTGGTAGCCCTGTCCAACCGTGCCGCTTAAATACCTTGGCGAGATCGGCGGTGAGTTCCGGAGAGGGCAGATCGTCATGTGCCTTCATGTCTGTAGCCACGCTCTTCTTTGTTGCCTTCGCCTTCTTAACAGCGCTCTTCTTTGTTGCCTTCGCCTTCGTAGCAGCGCTCTTCTTAGTGCCTTTTGTGGCCATTACTTTTCTCCTCCATCACCGCAAAGGGTGCATGTAATCCTGACCTGCAGCTTCGCAATCTGAGTCTGAGTTTTGTCGAAGACCACAACATCCAACAAGCCTGGTTTCGCAGTTTCAGCACGAGTGATCTCCACATGCATGGTCTTGTCTGTTGTTTTCGCGGCTGTGGCGGCGTCAGACTTCGCCTTGGGATCCGGGGGATCAATCCGCCATTTCAGAGAAAGCCCATTGGTTTCCACCTGAACCGGGACCTTATTCGCCGGATACGAGATGTCGATCCAAGCTGAATCGTACTGTTGCAATGTGGTGATCTTGGTTGCGGTGTCCTTCTTCTCTGCAACCTCTGGTATGTCCAGGTGGTAGATCGCACCGTCGGTACTAACAAGAACAGCTTTAGCCGGGAACTTAGACGGAAGCGTGAACAGGAACGAATAGATCGGTTGGCCTTTCGTAGAAAGCGGAGTTACCGATGGTTGTTCATCCTCAGTCTTCTTGTCGTCCTCTGGCTTCTTTTTGTCGGTTTTCTTTTGGTTTTTGCCAGAGGCCGGTGGGACTGGACTTGCAATACAGTCGGAGGTACCGAAGGATAGCGGTTTGTCCGTGGCAATAAGAGTCCAACAGTGTTTGTTTGTCACATTTCCGGAAACAAACGCAGCCCCGTTAATCCGGGAAAGAACTGCGGTCTTATCGCTGACACGTACCACTTTGAATTGAGCGTCGTCCGGAGAATACGAGGTCGAAGTCGACCATTTTGCCGGATCATAAAACGGCCATGCAATCTTGATCATAGCTGCGGAGGTGTCGGTCAGGAGCGTGTCGGAGACGTTTGCGCTTATTTGAATCCGTTGCACCGTCTTGCCATTTTCCGGTACTTGAGCGGACACGATGTCGTACGGGAAAGGAATGGCGGTGCCATTGACGGACAAGATTGGAGTCTGCGTCGTATAAGCTACCCTACCGCCATCCTTGCCTGTCAGACTACCGGTAGTGACGGTCGCAAGGTTCGATGGATCAATATTTAGGAGGTTCTCCTTCTCAAAGTCTGTTTGGGCAGCGAGTACTTTCTGCGGATCCGGTATGGCTTGGAGCGTCACGGTCAAGCGTCGGGTCCCGCCCATGGATTCCGTGAGTGTAGGCTTCTCCACATCGTCCACCACCACGCCGAAAGCGCACGTTCCCTGACAATTTGGTGGACCTAGTGTTATGAGTGGTGTTGAGAGGCCGTAGCGTCCTTGGATCACACCCGATCCGCTGGCGACTTGGTCCAGTGTCGACGTCAGCTCGAAGCTTTGATCCGACTTGATCGCCATATTGCCGGCGGTTTCGGAGTAACGGCTATCTCCAAGCAAGACTTGTGTATCCGTAAAAAAGTTGTTTCCTTTGACGGAGATGGACGCAGTCTTGTTCCCCGTGGGGCGCCATTCGATATCCGTAACCGTTGGAGTCAGTTGCCGCTGATATTCGTCAGTTGACCCCACCCTAATCGCGCCGTACTCGCGATCGTTTTCATACCCTGCGTGGGAAAACACCTGAGGCTTCGTGATTCCCAAGCTAAGTCCGTACCACACCTCTCGCGCGCGGTTCGCTTCATCCCTTTGGAAACCTGTTTGCGTCTTTCGGTCGTACTTCTTCCAGTAGGTTCGTACCTTAGGCGTCAATTTGATCGCGCAACTGTCATCCGCAACTGGAGCAACGCAGTCTTTCGCGGGCAGAGCCAACACGGCGAATAATTGCTTGAATCCCGGTGAGACAGACCTCCTGCCAAGCACAGGGCGGAACATCCAACCAAAGACAAGATGTCCATCTGCGGTCATTCGTTCGTAGGAGAGAGTGTCTACGTCTTTGTAAAGATAAAAGACTTGAGAGCGCTTTCGAACGCCACCGGCAATCTGAAATGCTCCTGCCATGGCAGCGCCGCTATAAGCATTGGATTTGCTGCTTAGTGCTGCCGCGTTGTACGTCTTTTCTTGCGGCATCAGCGCCACTAATGAGACGTCTCCGGCAGGATCGGGCGTAACCGTCACTTCGACCACTGCAACCGCATCATTTGCCCTTCGAGATGGATCGAGGGTCACGTTGAAGCCCAGCACTGTTTGAAGCCGTGTGTCCCCTGTTGCAGCTTGCGGATAAATACGATCAGAGAGTGCCCGATCCAGGAGCATTTGCAGATTGACAATCTGATAGGAAAGATTGACCTGATCGTTAAGAAGGTCCGAGGCGCTGGCGCCGAAAGTGGGATTGAAACCTGCGGGAAGTGCCGCGAAGCTGTCAAAAGATGGCGCTGTCGGAGAAACGCTCGAGGTTGTTGTCTGGTTTTGTGTGCTGGTGGTGTTCGGTAGCGGATTGCCGTTTGCATTTACATTACCGGTTGCGAGAGTGGAGGTTAGTGAGGTCGCAGGAGTCGGGCTCCCGGTAACTGAAAGAGCGGTTGAGGTCTCTTGTTGACTCAAGCCTTGGAGGTTGTTCAAGGCTGCTGCCACCGATTTGAGATCCACCACACCGTTTTTCGTCTGTTGCTGGTCCAGCTGCTGTTTTAATTTTTGTAGTTGAAGCGTCAGCGTACGGTTATCGAAGACCTTCGGAAGACCCACGCTGATACCGTTGCAGGGCACTTGCTTTTGTGAGCCGTCCGCGCAGATTTTCGCGTTTTGCCCGCTCATAGTGCCTCCCACGAAGAGGGAGAACAAGACTGCCAGAAACTGTATCCCGCGGCGCATTGTGGATGCCTCGAATATCTCCCCTGAACATGTTGACAAAGCCCTCCAGGAGCGGGAATCAAGGGCAACCGCTTGGCCCGTTACCTTGGCCCGGAAGGTTAGAGGGGACGAGGTAATCACCGCTTGGGTGCGATATCGCGATCGGCGATTGCTCCCTCGGTCTCGCCATAAGATACCTTGACAGTCCGTAAAACAGCCGCATCTCGCTCTGGGTCGGATGAAGGCAGCGGACGGAAAATACACTAAAGGTGAAGATCTGTCACTTTTAAGATCCCCTCCGCCTCTCCCCTTCTCCGAAAAGACACAACGAAAGCCACCCAAACAGATCAATAACCAGATCGAGAGCGTCTCTTACCCCCATGTCAGCGCCTGCCTGTCATCTTCCCCCCGACACAACTCGCTGGACGTTACCGTGCTTTCAGTTACTGAGCAGGCAAATATTCCGTCGCTCAATAGCTTTGTCGTGTCTGCTCCCTTTACCACGGAGTTAGCGCGGTAAAACGATTCAGAGTCCAAACGGCAATGCCACTAGACGAAGTGCCCCATTATCCGCGCTGCTTGAAACGCGCAACTTAAAGCAACCCGATTTGCAAACGCTAGAACCAAGGCGATGCTTGACACTTGTGGTTTCTTCAGCTGGCTACTGTCGCGCTCTCGCAACCGCGGCAGCAACTATCGTCGCCCAGCAGTGGATTTGACGCAAACCTTAACCCTCGGAATTCGTCCTAACTCAGAGCCTCCTGAAGCTTAGTGCCGAAGGGCGTCCCCCAGCCAGTACAAGCGTCCCACCCTGGCCCAGCCGTATATTGCCCATTCAGCAATCCATCCGTGTCATTGTTGCCGACAGTAATGTCGTTAAGAGTGTTGGCGGGCCCGATTTTTGAGTAAAGCAAGGCATTGAAATTCCCTGATCGCGCGCCAGAACCTGCATTGATAAGGGCAATCAAACTAGCCCATAGTGGCGCAGACGCGCTTGTCCCGCCGACTACCTGGGGCTTCCCGATAGACTGAGTCAAGTATCCAGTGGCGGGATCCGCATCTGCTGCAACATCCGGGATGGCGCGGCCGGCAAAATGACCAGGATTGATAGATGGTGGCACAATGCCTTGCTGCCATGCTGGTACTGCGCTGACATCGCTCACACCACCTCCGGTTCCCGAGTCAGGTCCGTCGTTCCACACCACCTCAGTCGTATTCGTGGCACCCGAACTATTTTTTGATACGTGAAGCGTTGTGCCGCCGACAGCAAGCACATATTCACTCGTTGCCGGGAAATTAACGTGAGCTCTACCATCTTGAATCTGCGCCTCCGCACCGTCATCACCAGTCGAAACACAGACCGTGATGCCCAGCTGCGCAGCGGCGAGAAAGCTTTGGTTGCACGCCGCAATCGCCGCCTCCGACCAGACAATGCCACTGGAGTTGAATGGCTGATTCTCTGCCCATCCCCAACTAATCGAAACGACGCTGGGGTCGTTCGTTGCGTCGTTGATGACGGCACTCAGACAATCCACCAGTCCTTTCTCGTCGAACGTAGAGAAGTAGACTGCCAGTTTCGCGCCGCCACCCAGAGCACCGGCTACATCGATATCCAGCATCACCTCACCGGTCGAATCCGGGTCAGCCGCAGGATTTGTGGAGACGCCACCCACTGGCACGACTGTGACTGTTGGTGCGGGTAGGCCTATTTGGCTGAAGTAGCTGGTAATGGCATCGGTCTCAACTCCACCTCCGAACTCCAGGAGCCCGATACACTGCGAGCTCGCATCCACCTTCGGAAAGTTATAGATCGGGCCTAGTTCGCTGGGGATGAACCATGATCTTGCTTTGCTGCTTAGATCTGGTACCTGGTTTGTCTTGTGAGACTTTCGCCGCAGCATGCGATGATTATTGAATCCGAATACGGCGACGATATCGTCCGCCAGCGCAGCAGGTACCTCTATTGGCCCGGTACGTGCGTGAAACCCGCCGAGCCCCGGATTGACATAGTCAAACAACTTCACGCCGAAAGCTGCGCTGAGGTCAGCGACGGTCCCGCCTAAACAGATCCGTGCGGAGGCACGATGATCCGCTGTAACGACCAGATTGTGGGCCTTAGCAAAGGCTTCGATCCGCGCGACCGAAGCTGGATCCGATCCATAGTCTTGAGCGAGTTGCTCTCGAGTCAGGTAGGTCCGCTTTGCTGGTTTGACCATATTCAGAGCGGAGAGGTCAGGTAAAGGCTTAGCAGGCCTCACAGCAAGCGTCAAGGTAAGCCACTGACGCGGGTTTGTCGGTCGAACCGCCTTAGAGCCCACCGGCAACGGGTGAATACTGTTTCTCAATTCTACGAATTTCGCTACTTCCTTTGGCATTGTTTTGCTCCTGACTTCTGAAGGCTGATTACCACCTACGGACGAGAGACACGGAAGCATCGCAAATAGCCTGGCTGACCCCTTTTCAAGCGGGCAACCCAAAGTGGTCGTGCAAATCCTGTGCTCAAGGCCGCAGGCCGGTACGCATTGTCCTGTGTTGCCGGGACAAGCATGCGCCTGTCGCTTGTTCTATATGTTGTTATTCACGGCTCGCGCCTCCTGCCTCGGTTTCAGGAGTCGCTCCGCTAACACCATCAGTCAACTCTTATAAACAAGTAGTGACCAGAAATGCGCTAACGTTTCAGTGCCGGAGAAATTTCCGAGTTGGTGGTTTATATCGTAATGAGGTAATTCGAAGAAAGACTATTTACAGACGAAGCGTATTCCTTGACTGGTAACCAATTTCTCATCCCACTCGCTTGTCTCTACTAAACGATAAGTCCCTTAAAACCCCTGCAACCTGCCACGACAAATTGGTGACAGCTCCTGAGGTGAAAGCGACAGCACCGTCAGTGGGCGATTATGAGGGCCGAAAAGATAGCGGGCAGCACGCCCGACCACAGCGCCCTGCCTCACTCCGGACAACGGTGTTCCCGCTCCAGCTCGTGAAGTTCGGCTTGGCTGTTGGCGGTCGCTGCCGTCAGATAGCAAAACGCGCAGATGGAATCTACCGTTTTATCTGGATTGATGCGGTAGAAGAATTGGTGATAATGCACACCCCTACTTGCATCATCGGGCTTCATGATTGGATTCTTAAATGCAGGGGTTGCACAGCTTTCGGACAGACGGAAGTCACGTTGCCGCAATCCGCGTTTCAACAACAAATACCTTCCCATCCAGCGCTCCTTGAAACAGCCAAAACACTCATCGGGCCCAATGAAACGCGTTGCCTCCGTTGTCATCTCCCTGACTGATAGAACGACAACCCTCCGAAAAACCCTGCGCGCTCCTGTGCAAAACCTTCATGGCAAATGCTGCTGCCGGCATGCGCCGCAGTCTTCTGAGAACGTGCGGCGTACGTGCAACCGCTAGCCCCGCCACGCAACCAATGCACATCCCGCCCACAACCCCGCACACAAAGCCGAAATCAGAACGACACCTTTCGGTCCCACATGCCATCAAAATCCCGAACCCGGCCCGGTGGGGCGCCTCTGGGATACGAATCAGACTCTTAACGCTCCGAAACCGAGAAACCTTGTAGAATGTTGACTCTGCACGGCGGGGACGAAGAAGTGGAGAGTTACCCCTCCATATCGATCGAGGAACTGGTGCGCCAATGCTCTGCCTCGCGCAGCCCCGACGCCTGGGAGGAGTTTGTCCGCAGATTCCACCGGCTCATCGCAACCGTCATCCTTCGCACAGCCAGCAGGCTCGGTGATTCCTCAAAGCAAACCGTCGACGATCTCATCCAGGAAACCTACCTTAAGCTCTGTGCAGACGATTTTCGTATTCTCCGCAGCTTCGAGCACCAGTACCCGGATGCCTTCAGCGGCTACGTAAAGGTAGTGACCGCAAACGTCGTTCGCGATCACTTCAAGTCCGCCCACACCAAGAAGCGCGGCGCAGGCAACCTGGAACAGCTTGAGGAAGATTTTGTTCCCGCTGCCGGCGAGGACTCCGCCGGAAGCCCAAAGTCCATCGAGCGCGAGATTCTTATCCAGGAAATTGCAAGCCACCTGCAGCAATGTATGACTGGGCCGGACCAGGGGCGCAATACCCAAATCTTTTGGCTTCACTATCGCGCCGGCCTTTCCGCCCGAAACATCGCGGATCTCCCTGGAATAGGGCTAACAACAAAGGGTGTCGAAAGCATCCTCCTTCGTATTACCAAAGAATTGCGAGAGCGAATGGCGGAGCCCAAGGTAGCAGTACACGATCAACTTCAGCGCGGACCTGAAGGGTTTGTCCCGGCGTAATCGTTTTAGAAAGGAGAAGCAGTTGAAATTACACCTGAACAGCGAAGAAATAGACGAGCTTCTCCAGTCAACCACGGGTCATGAGCCAGTCGAGAGCGCCAATCCGAAGCACCTGGAGGATGCCCGGAGGCACCTTAAAGACTGTGCGACCTGCCAAATGATGATGCGCGCAAATGAAGACGCAACCGAGAGCTTCGCCTTGCTCAAACCCACGAACCCTGGGACGAAGGGACCAATCTGCCCCCCTGACTATGTCTGGCTGGATATTGCGGCAGGAATTCTCGACCGGGATGCCGAGAACGACCTGAGCCACGCAGCCCAATGCGACCACTGTGGATCGCTCCTACGGCAGGCGAAAGAGGACTTTGCAGACGAGCTGACTTCGGAAGAGGAAACTATAATCGCGGACCTTCCCAGCTCCCACACAGCTTGGCAAGGACGACTAGCTGCTAAGCTCCAAAACGCCCAACCTCCCCTACCGGTTCTTTCGCCTTCCAAAGATCGTTCGCGGTCGTTTCTAGAAAGCCTTCTCGCGCCTTGGCGGCTGGCCTTTGCCGTTGCATTCATAGGACTGATTCTGCTCGGCCTTCGAGACCATCGGCGGACGGCAGACCTGATAATCCAGAACCACCAGGCAACCGCAGAGGTTCAGCGCCTGAACCAGAGCGTGCTTCAACAAAACACGCGAATCGCCGACTTGACCGCCGAATCGAGGAGATCCAGCACTCCTTTGAAGGCCTCCGAACCTCAACCAACCGGCAATGTTAAAATCGCTTCCCTGCTGCTGGAACCAGGCCTAACGCGCGGAATTAGCGGACTGAAGCGTCTGGCTGTTCCCCGGGGTACTGATATCGCAAAGATAACCCTCCGCTTGGAAGAAGCTCCTGACGGCCTGATGCGCGAGGACTTGGTGACCGCTGACGGGGAAAACAAATGGAAACAGGAGCTGCGTCCGTCGGAGTCCGAGAAGAGAACGAATAGCCTGTCGCTTTGGTTACCTGTTTACCTTCTTACACCTAACGACTATCAGATTGTCTTAAGCCGCCAGGCACCCGGCGGCTTCGAACGATTTGCTTCCTACACGTTCCGGGTAACTCGATGAGTTTTACCTCACTGCATTTTTCTTCTAAAGCGCAGTTCACAGAATCACCATGCCTCAAACCGCGAACACTTTGAAGGAATGGGCTCTGCTTGTCTACATGTGCGCAGACGTGCCCGAGCCCGCAATGCATCGATCGTCGCACGCGAATCTGTTGCAGATGGCGGACATCGGATCAAGCGAGGATGTAGCGGTGGTGGCCCAGCTTGCTAATCCGGGTCCTTGGACTTACCGCTATATTTTCCCTCAACGGCCGGCCGGTTCGGGACCCTCGACTGTCAAGCCAGTTCATGCGCTTCCGAGTGTGAACTCCGGCGTTCCCGGCTCGATTCAGGATTTCTTCGCCTGGGCCACAGCGGCCTGCCCGGCTAAGAACACGATGCTGGTCTTGTGGGGGCATGGCTTTGGAATCGACTATTACACTCCATGGCCCCAATCCAGCCCCAACACACCAGCGTCTGCACACAAAGAAGCTCTTTTTGCGTTCGGCCCGGATTACAGATATAAAACGGCTCTAGATAATAGCCAGATCGGCGATGCCTTCCGCGCCTGTGCGAAAATGCTACCCCCGGACCAGAAGCTGGCCATCGTGGGATTCGATGGATGCGTCATGGCCATGGCCGAGGTCTGGAGCGAGATGAGGGACACGACCGCCTTAGGAATCGCCTCCCAAGCGGCACTTCCCTACTCCAGTTGGCCATATGACGGATTCCTCGAACGGCTGCTTCAGCAACCAGCCGCGAAGCCGGCGGAAGTTGCAGAAATGTTAACGAAAGCATTCTTGGAGTTCTATGGGGGACATCTTACCCAGTACGTAACGATGTCGGTGTGTGATCTTGCGTTGATCCAAAAATTTGAGGACACTGTTAAGCCGCTCGCCCAGGCGCTTGCAGTAGCTTCTGCTGATCCCCAGGCGCGGCAGAACATCTTTGAAGCAAGAAGATATTGCCCTGAATATGACGAGCAGGGCTTCATCGACTTCGGGTGTTTCTGTAGATACCTTAAGATCACAATGCCGGGTTCGCCCGTGAGTGCAGCATGTGACCCAGCGCTCCAGGCTCTCGCAGACTTCGTGATCGGCTCAGGATATTCACCCCCGAAGCCCAATATGACGATCGCGCTGTCCAGCGGGCTTTCGGTCTGGTTACCGCCATGGATTCAGGACCCCGACGCGTTTGCCATTGAAAAAAGCCGCGCGGAGCCCTATCTCATCAATGGTTACCCCAAAATGCAGTTCTCGCGAACTACGGGCTGGGACAAGTTTCTTATTAGTTTTCGCGATCAGGCTTGGGCTGAGATGGGCGCAGGTGGGAACCGGACAGGATTACAGCTACCACAGGTTTCAGCAAAACGCAGGGTGCACAATGGAGGGAACACTATGAGTCATAAAGGTATGGGTGATCGCGAGATGGGTGATCGCGAGATGGGCGATCGCGAGATGGGTGATCGGGAGATGGGCGATCGGGAGATGGGCGATCGGGAGATGGGTGCCGGCGGCAATAACGCGCAGAGGGTTTTCAGCGCCGTGTCGTCCGGTGCCGCAGGAATCGTGTTGCGAGCAACCGTCGAGAGCTTCGGTCCTGCAGGTGACGCGGAACTGCACTTGACTGTGAAGTGGCCTGCCGCTAGCCTCGGTGCGCGCGAGATGGGAGCGGTTCCACCTCATCAAAGGAGCCAATCCGTCCAAAGCAACGAGGACGAAAGCCAAAAATCGCCGGGCGGCAAACTGAACGTACCGGCTAAAAGGCCGGCAGGTCCGGTCGGGTATGGCAAACCTGATTATGTCGGTGAAACGCCACCAAAAGAATAACTACACGGGGATCATAGTGAATGGGATCCTCTCGGTTTGGCGCCGCTTTCTTGAGCGCCAGACTACCGATCTTGCGCAATTGAGTATTCTGATTCTTCTCCTGTCTGCGACCGGAACCGCTCAAGTTGGAAAAGGAGAAATCAATGCAAATCTGGTTCCACGCAGCCCGAAGCTCTTCCACATTCCAACAGCGGGTTCGATCTCCCTTGCGCTGGACCCGGCCGACGGCAAACATGCCGAAATTCTGATCGAAACAAGCGCACCGGGAGTTGATTTCGTTGTCCTTGCTCCCGATGGCCGACAGTTGCAAGCTGCGAGCGCAAAGTATTCGGAATGGCTGGCCATCTCCTTTCCGTTTGCAGTTCGCGGGGAATATCAGCTTGTGGCGCGGGCGAAACCTTCCCCGGACAACGTGCACGGCATCGTCTTGCACGCTGTGCTTCTTTATTCTTCTGCGATCGACGCAGTCACCCGCTCAAAAGCAGAAGCACTTTTTGCCTCCGCGCAGGCGCTTTCTCGCTCACCGAAGGCTGTCGGCCTTCGCGAGGCGATTCATGTGTACAGGCAGGCGGGCGCTACCTGGGCGGCGACTGGCGAGCGCGAGGGTCAGGTTCTCTCACTCGTCGGAGAAGCCCAGGCATGGCTAGGCCTAAGCGAGCACGATAAGGCGACCACCGCTCTCAATCGCGCGGCGGCCATTGCCGCTGGACCGCCGTACTGGCAGGCATGGTTGGCAAACCTTCGAGCCCAGGTATTTTTAGATCGATGGGAAATTCAGCCCTCGAGAAAAAATGCGGAGGATGCTCTGCGCATGAGCCGCGGCCTCGATGATGACTGGCTCACCGCCGACGCTTTGGCGGACCGCGGTGAGTCTGAATACCTCACACACGATCCGGCGGCCCCGATAGACATCGCACAAGCGTTGCGGCTGGCGCGCGAGATCGGGGCTGTTAGTACGATGGCCCGTGCGCTGCGCTGCGACGCGTGGATGGAGAAAGATAAGGGACACCTTTCGCGCGCCTTTTCCCTCCTCGACACCGCCCGGGACTATTTTCACAGCGATGGAGAGATCCGGCCTGAATTGCAGGCAATGGCTACACTCGCCCAGATTGAAAACACCTCAGGGGAAATCTACACTACGTTACTTTGGCATTCGAAGCTTGCAAGTCTGATGCGTGACACCGGTTACGCAGCCCATTATGCGATACTCCTTGACGATATTGGCCGCGACTACGAAGGGTTGAACCGAGTCCCCGACGCTATCGTCTACTTTCAGCAAGCCCTGGCTGTATACAAAACCATCGGCGACGCTTCGGGTAAGGCGGCCGAGCTCTTGTCCTTGTGTTCTGCTGAGCTGGAGCAGAAGCAATTGAATGAATCGCTCAGGGACTGCCAGGCAGCCACGGTAATCGTAGAGCAATTCCGTGACCCGTGGCGCTCGGCTAACGCGAACTGGCACCTCGGAACAGTCCAGCGGGCGCTTGGTCAAACGGCACTCGCAATGAACAGCTTTCGTCGGGCAACCGAATTGAGCAGAAACGCGCAGAATATGATCGGGGAGGCGCACGCACTGGTGGACTGGGGAGACACCCTTGAAAGCCTCGGCGAGCGCGAGAAGGCGCGAGAACTCTACGACAAGGCCCTCCCGCTCAGCCAGGCGGCCGAAACTAAACCATTCGAGCTTGAGGCGCGCTACCGAATTGCCCGCTCCGAGTTCGAGGCAGGCCAGGACGAGAACGCCAAACGCGATCTGAGCATCGCGCTCGACAGCATCGAGTCACTGAGGCACACCGTGGGCGACGCCGATCTGCAAGCCTCCGACTTTGCCCAGATGCGCAAGTGCCACCAGCTTTATGTCGATATCTTAATGCGGGAGCACGAACGGAATCGAGATTCGCCGTCCGATATGCTGGCATTGGAGATCAGTGAATCGGCCAGGGCGCGAACACTCCTGGACTCGCTCAAGGCTCGCGACTTAGACCAACCCATGAACCAGAGTAAGGATCCGTCGGCGGAACGGATAAAGTTGCGAATCGCGGTTGAGCAGGCATTTGACCAGAGACTGAAGCTCATGCTGGAGGGCAATCACAAACGAGAGCTGCAGGAAAACTCGGCCACGCTGACGCAGGCCATCGATTCCCTGCAGCGGATGGAAGACGTTGATCGAGACGATGCAAAGGCTATTCCACCCTCTGGCCGCCCCCTGAGTGCACAGGAGATCCTGCAAGCGAGCAGAACTTCCCCGGCTACCCTGCTCGAGTACGCGCTCGGCGCTGAACAAAGCTACCTCTGGGTCGTTCACGACGGGGCGATCCATAGCTACGTCCTGAAAGCACCGCAAGAAGAGATCGAAGGCCTGGTCGGACGATGGCGTAAACTCGCCGCGACCCACCTGCCTCAAGAAGGAAATGACGCGGATCGCGAACTCCAGGGTGTTGCCGCCAGGCTTTCTTGCCTTCTCCTCAACAACTACATCGGACCCCAGAACGAAAAGCTGGCGATCGTGGCAGACGGCGAACTTGCCACGTTCCCATTTGCTGCGCTGCCCCTGAATGGGTGCGATGATAAGCCCGGGCCACCGGTCATCACCGCGCATCAGGTCGTCATGATCCCTTCGCTTTCCATCTTTCTTTCCCCTCCGATGCGGGACGCGCAAACCAGGTTCTCAAAAGAAGTAGCCATTGTGGCAAATCCCGTCTTTGATCCAGGGGATGCTCGAGTTCACATGCGGCAAACCCGTCCCCCCCGCCGCACTGCGAAGTATTAAGGATGTGCCGGCACTTCCCCGTCTCATCGGGACAGGCGAAGAGGCAATCGAGATTCAGCAGACTGTAGGTCCCGGGAAAGCGTCGGTCTTTTTGGGATTTAACGCCAGCGTTGAAACCATTCTGAGCCCGGACATGCGGAATTACAGAATTCTCCACCTGGCTACCCATGGAGTAGCCGATGAGACCACGCCCGGTTTCTCCGGGCTCATCTTGTCTCTGGTTTCTCCTGACGGGCGTCCGGTTTTCGGCTACCTGAAAACTCATGACATAGCCAACCTCGACCTTCATCCCGAGCTTGTGGTTCTCAGCGCTTGCGACACCGGCGCTGGAAACAATCTAAGCGGAGAAGGTGTAACCGGACTCGCCTACGCGTTCCTTCATGCCGGAGCCATGCAGGTGGCGTCGACCCTCTGGGATGTTGACGACGACGTGACAAAAGACCTGATGATCAAATTCTATAAGGGGATGTATAGCGCCGGCCTTGATCCCGTCGAAGCACTGCGTCAAAGCCAGATCTTAATGATGCAGTCTCCTCACAGATCAGCTCCCTACTATTGGGCAGGTTTTGAAATAATTTCAATAGGCAACTAAGACTGTCCGCACCCTTATCACGCTTACCACGCATATGTTGCGGCGCACCCAGGGGGGCTTATTAAGCTTATTAAGCTTATTAAGCACTATTTTTTTGCACGCTCGAGCTGCGAGTCAGACTCCTAAGCTAACAAAGAATTCCTCAACACGCTTACCTGGGTCGGGGATCAGATCTGAGATAACAGCCACTGAATCCGCGCCTGCCCCAATAACCGCAGTGCAGTTAGACCGGTTGATCCCTCCAATGGCAACCAATGGCTTGGTCGTCATAGCCCGGGCCGTCCGGACACCCTCGAGTCCAACCACGGGATCCGGAACCAGCTTGGACACCGTTGCGTAGACCGGACCGATGGCAACATAATCCGCCGGTCCATCCGCGGCCATAACGAGCTGGCCCTCGCTATGGGTGGATACCCCGATCACCATCTCCGGCCCGAGGGTAGCGCGGACCTCGGCGGGAGACAGATCCTCCTGGCCCACATGGACACCGTCGAACCCAGCCGCCCGCACCAGCGACACACGATCATTCAGAATCAGGCAACTGTCCGCCGCCGGAAAGATCCCACGCAGCAGGGCCGCTCGCTCCAGGATCACCTGATCCGAAGCATCCTTATCGCGGTATTGCAGGAACCGGATCCCAGCCGCCCGCAGCTCGCGGGCGAAGGTCTCAATCGATACTCCGGCTCGCAGCAGCAAGCCGGCATCCAGGATGGGATAAAGACGAGGCAGCCTACACGTGGGCGACAATTTGCTCGCGGCGAAGCTTCTCCCGCTCGAAGAAGCGCTCCATGAACTTGGTGTCAAAGTTTCCCTCGCGGAATTCCGGGTCCTCCAGAATCCGCCGGTGCAGCGGAATCGTGGTGTGGATGCCCTCCACCACGAACATCTCCAGTGCCCGCGACATCCGGGCCATCGCTTCCGCGCGATCCTTGCCGTGCACAATCAGCTTGGCAATCAGCGAATCATAATAAGGAGGAACCACTCCCTCGGCATACTGAGCCGTATCCACCCGCACCCCGTTGCCACCCGGAACATTGAACGCCGTGATGCGGCCGGCCGAAGGCGTGAACTTCTCCGGATGCTCGGCGTTGACCCGGCACTCAATCGCGTGGCCGCGAATCGCCACCGTCTCGGGAAGAATGCTGGCCAGCGTTTCCCCGGCGGCAATTCGTAATTGCGCCTTCACCAGGTCGATGCCCGTCACCATCTCCGTCACCGGATGCTCCACCTGGATCCGCGTATTCATCTCAATGAAATACAGCTTGCCGTCCTCATCCATCAGGAACTCGACCGTCCCCGCATTCTGATACCCGATAGCGGACAAGCATCGCTTGAGCGTCTTGGCAATTTCCTCGCGGATTTTGGGCGTCACCTGCAGCGAGGGCGCCTCCTCGATCAGCTTCTGATGGCGACGCTGAATGGAGCACTCGCGCTCGCCCAGCGAAAGGACGTTGCCATGCTCGTCGGCCAGCACCTGGAACTCGATGTGCCGCGGCCGCTCAATGAACTTCTCCATGTACAGGTCGCCATTACCAAACGCATTCGACGCTTCGGTCTGGGCCGCCTGGTAGAGCTGGGGCAGCTCTTCCTCTGTGCGGATGACCCGCATCCCACGCCCCCCACCGCCGGCCGAGGCCTTGAGGATGACAGGAAATCCAACCGAGCGGGCCCATGCCACGGCCTCTTCCTCATTCTGTAGCACGCCTTCCGAACCAGGCAGGATCGGCACCTTGGCCTTCTTCATCGCCTGGCGCGCCTTATCCTTCTCCCCCATCAGCCGCATGGCTTCCGGAGGGGGTCCGATGAATTTGATGTTCGAAGCGCGGCAAACCTCGGCGAAGTTCGCGTTCTCACTCAACAGCCCGTAGCCAGGATGAATGGCATCCACATCCGCTATCTCAGCGGCCGAGATGACGGCAGGCACATTCAGATAGCTCTCCGCCGACCGCGGCGGGCCGATGCAGATCGCCTCGTCGGCGAAGCGTACGTGGAGCGAGTTGCGGTCCGCTTCGCTGTAGATCGCCACCGTGCGGATGCCTAGTTCTTTTGCCGCGCAGATGACCCGTAATGCGATTTCGCCGCGGTTGGCAATGAGCAGTTTTCGAAACATAGTAACCATCAGGACCCGTTCAATTCATACAGTTGCGGCGACGATTATCGAAGGATCTAGCGCAGTCGGAGGGCGAAAAGGTCTTGGCCGTATTCCACCGGCTGGCCATTGGTCACGAACCGCTTCACCACTTCCCCGGCCGCGTCCGACTCAATTTCGTTCATCAACTTCATGGCTTCGACGATGCAAAGCACCTGGCCGTTCTCCACCTCGTCCCCAATCTTGATGAAGGCGGCCGCACCAGGAGAAGACGACTCGTAGAACGTACCCACGATCGGCGACTTCACAATATGGAGTTTCTCTTCGTCAGCCAAAGCTTCCGCCGCTTGCGCAGCGGCCGACGCCGAGGCTGAGGAAGCCACGGCGTGGATTCCCTGAGAAGCGGAAGGCGCCGCGTGCCCACCCGGAGTCAACAACTGCCCCAGGCGGGCTAGATCGAGAGCCGACGCAGGCGCCTGCTGAGGCTGGGTAAACTTCAATCGGATCTTGAGGTCGCCGCGTTCAAACTCGAACTCGTTCAGACCATTTTCCTTCAGGAACTCGACCAGTTCCCTCAACTCTTTCATTTCATCAGGCGTCATGAATCTCTCGTCTGCTTCAGAGTTGCGTCCAACCAGTGGATGCCGGGGTCAACACCTGGCCACCCTCCCGGGTAACGACAACCATATCTTCGATGCGCACTCCAAACTGGCCGGCAATGTAGACGCCGGGTTCAATGGTGATGACCATTCCCGGCAAAAGGGACTGCGACTGGTCCGCGGCAATGCGGGGTGATTCATGGATCTCAAGCCCCACGCCATGACCGGTGGAGTGAGTAAAGTACTCAGCCAACCCAGCCTTGCGAAGGACGCTGCGCGCTGCTTCGTCTACTTCCCCACAGGAGACCCCAGGCTTGACCATAGCAACGGCGGCCTGTTGCGCCTCCCGCACAGCATCATACGTGAAGCGCTCCCGGCGTGTTGGCTGGCCCAGGAATACAGTGCGCGTCATGTCTGAACAATAACCTTTGAGGATAACACCGAAGTCCATGGTTACGAAGCCTTTACGGGGCAGCCGCTGGGCGGTTGCGCGGCCGTGCGGCAAGGCGGAGCGGGGACCACTGGCGACAATGGTCTCAAACGACATACCCTCGGCGCCGCGCGCGCGGGCGCTCTGCTCGAGCATCGCCGCTGCGGCGGTCTCGGGCATTCCCGGTTGAAGGTGCGGCAGGATCTCATGGTAGAGGTCCACTCCCAGCTGAGCCGCCTGCTTCATTAACTTGAGCTCCTGCTCGTCTTTGATTAGTCGCAGATTGCGCACCAGGGGCTGGCCGAGAGGCTCAAAGAATCCTCGACGTCCGGTAACTGCTTTGCGGTAAGCCGCCAGATCGGCAACCGTGGTCGTTTCCGGGTCAAAGGCGCAATGCTTGATCCCGGTAGAAGCCAGCCATCGGCAAGCCTCGTCGCGGGTAGATTTGGAGATCACGACCCGTGCCCCACTGGTCTCCTGTTTCGCCTGCGCGGTATACCGGCCGTCGGTGATCATGGCGGCGCGACCGTGGGTGATGGCGAGGAAAGCGTTGGAGCCGGTGAACCCGCACAGGTAGCGCACGTCGGGCAGATGGGTGATGAGTAAGCCCTCAATGCCCTGTTGCTTCATCTCTCGCCGCAGCCGGCGTAGCCGTGGTCCGTGGTCCATCTGCTCAGGTATACCAGATGATTGCCGCAGCCCCCGGACTAAAGTCCGGGGCTACACGAGGTACACTTAAAGTGCATAGAAAGGTCTTAATCCCATGCTCGTGGTGATGAAACCGCAGGCCACTCCGGAAGAAATCCAGGCGGTCTGCGATCAGATTCAAGTTTTAGGCTTTCGTGCGCATCCCATGCCCGGCGCGCAGCGCACCGCCATTGGCATTACCGGCAACAGCGGCGCCGTCGATCAGGGTGGCCTGGAAGAACTATCCGGGGTCGCTGAGGTCATTCGCGTCACCAAGCCGTACAAACTGGTCAGCCGCGACGTAAAGCAGGAAGACACCATCATTCAGTTCCCGGGGACCAATGCCACCATCGGCGGCCGCGACCTGGCAGTGATTGCCGGCCCCTGCTCGATCGAGTCCCGGGAGCAGGCCTTTGCGGTGGCGGAACAGGTTGCGCACGCCGGAGCCCAGTTCTTCCGCGGCGGCGCGTATAAGCCGCGCACTTCCCCCTACGCTTTCCAGGGCATGGGCGAAGACGGACTGAAGATCATGGCCGAGATACGGGATAAGTTCGGCTTGCGGATTGTGACCGAAGCGCTCGATAACGAGAGTCTCGACCTGGTTGCGGAGTATGCCGACGTCATCCAGATCGGCGCCCGTAATATGCAGAATTTCTCTTTGCTCAAGCGCGCCGGCAAGACGCGGAAGCCGGTGCTGGTCAAGCGAGGCATGTCCGCGACCCTGGATGAATTGCTCATGGCTGCCGAGTACGTCATGAGCGAAGGCAACTACCAGGTGATCCTATGCGAGCGCGGGGTACGCACCTTCGCCGATCACACCCGCAACACGCTTGACCTGAGTATCGTGCCGGCAGTGCAGCGGCTAAGCCATTTGCCGATCATCGTCGACCCCAGCCATGGCACGGGTAAGCGCAACATGGTCCTGCCCCTGGCGCGCGCAGGCATCGCGGTAGGCGCTGACGGGCTGATGGTCGAGGTGCACCACCAGCCGGATAAGGCCCTTTCCGACGGTGCACAATCGTTGTACCCCGACCAATTTGTTGAACTAATGGATGAGGTGTCCACGATTGCCACGGCGGTGCACCGGGCTTTGCCGCGTGCCATCAAGGTCGCCGAACCCACCCGCCTCTGATGGGTAGGTGTTGGCTTTTTTTGCTGGTTCTCGCCGCCATCGGTTGCCAGCAACGGGATTTCCCCAATTATCCCGCGAATTATCGTGAGTATGCCTACATCAGCAATGGAGGCAGCAATACCGTAACCGTGCTCGACCTGGTGAACATGCGCCAGGATCGGGTGATTGCTGTCGGAGCCGACCCTTCCGGGCTGGCTGTCAATCCTCACCGGAACGAAGTTTATGTGGTGAATACCGGCAGTGGCACGGTCACCGTAATCAACGCGGAGACCAACACTGTGGCTGCGACGATTCGCGTCCAACGGAAACCCTACTTCATTGACGTGGACGCCCAGGGTGAGCGCGCCTATGTCGCCAACTCCGCTTCGAACAACGTATCGGTGCTGGACCTTGCGAAGCGCCGTGAGATCGGGGTAATCGGCGCCGGCGAGGGACCGGGGATGGCCCGCATTTCGAACGATGGCAAGACAGTGGTGATCAGCAACCGTGCGAGCGGCAGCGTCAGCATCGCGGATGCTCGCTCGTTCAAGGTGAGAAGCAGTTTCGATCATTGTCCCGGCGCGACCGATGTGATGATCCTGCCCGACTCCTCCAAAGCTTTCATCACCTGTTCTGGAGGGCACCAGATCATGGTCATCGGGCTGGCACATAGTAACGGGAGTGATCCCAGGCCGGCCGATGTTCTTCTCAGCTTTCTCGATGTAGGCCAGACGCCGCTGCACCTGGCGCTCAAGCCCGATGGCGGGGAGGCGTTCGTCTCCAATTACGACAGCGACACCATCTCCGAGTTAACCACCTCGTCGAACGAAGTGGGCGGGGCATACCTGGTGGGGACTCATCCGGTACGCGGCCTGGTCAGCGCGGACAACTCGCTTTTGTACGTAAGCAACTTCAGCGCCGGGCGAGTGAGTCTCTACGGCATTGACGATGGCAAGCGGATCGGCGAGGGCGTGAAAGTGGGGGAGGGTCCGGATGCCCTGGCCTTCAACTCTTCCGGGCGTCTTCTACTGGTGGTGGATGCACAGTCGGGAGATATTGCCGTGGTGCGCACGCCTACCACGGCTAACCCTGCGTCCCTGCTGACGCTCTTTCCCGCCGGCCGATCGCCCAACGACATTGTCGTCAAGGCTTTTCTGGTTCGGTAAGGTTTGGGATCGGACGAAAAGACAGACCTTTGATGGGCTTCGCCCCGTCTTTATTAACCCACGTACGCTGGTGCGAACATGGGGCACCCCGTCAGAGTTGGTGTGAGTGGAATGGCGGTTATCCAGGCGAGGCGCACTGCAAACCTCTAAAAATCTATGTTTGCTGCTGCTGCTTCTTTTCTTCCCTGGCGCGTTCCAGGTCTGCCAGGTGGGCGAGACGGAGCGTGTGCCGGGTGGCCGAGTAGTGGGCCCCGGCCAAGAGCAGCAGACCGGTCACGAAAGCCCACAACATCAGGCTCACCGAGACAGAAAAGGGACCGTAGACCGAATGCAGGTCCATCCAGGGTAGGGCTGCGATGTAGAGCATCTTTGCCAGCTCCCAGGAGAGCCCAATCACGATGGCGGTCGGGAGCACCGCCCGAACGGGCAGCTTGCGGTTGGGAAGCACCCAATAGATGAGGAAGAAAAGCAGGATGCTGGCAACGGCGGCCGAGATCTGCAGCAGCCAGTGCGACAAAAACACAAACGCGACATTATCGATGTGGCCCAAAAACAATGCCTGCAACACTGACTGTTGCGCCGCAGTAACGGCTACGCTCAGCATGGCAATGGTGCCAATGCCGGCGGCCAGTCCCAGCGAGATCAGCTGGTTCATGAAATAGGAACGGTTTTTGGTCACGCCCCAAACGCGATTTAAAGCCACTTCCAAAGGAAGAAACACCCCGGTTGAGGAAATCAGCAGCATCACCACCGAGGCAAGCCGCACACCGCTACGGGCATGGGCCACAATTTCCATATTCTTAGTGACAAATTCCTGACCGGTGGGCAGGAAATAGCGAATCATATCGGCAATTGCGCCCTCCATGGCGTGGGAATGAAAGACCACCCGGGCGATGGTGAACATCATGACGATGAATGGAAACAGCGACAGGATGGTATTGGCGGCGACGCTGAAGGCGTAGGTATGCACTTCGGTCTGCGTCATGTACCGGGCCAGGCTCCAAAGCCCTTGTCCGAAACTTGCGTTGCTGGCTAACCTGGCCGGCGGCTTCGGCACAGCCGGAACCCCTATGAGCGCGTCGTCTACGGCGACTTCCGGCACGCGGACTTCCGGAACTGCATCGACCTCGGGGACTTCGGGCGGAACGACGATCCGGGGGACAGGGATGCCGAGGCTCATAGCCGTTATGCTAGCAGCCGGGGCGACCGCCTCGAAATGACTCTCGTGCGGCATCGCATACAACCTTCTGTGATCAGGTACCGTTGGGTAAATTTTTCTTGCACTGAATTCCAATTCCTGCCATAACATCAACAAGCTCGAACAAAGGTGCAATGTTCGAAATACGGGAAGGCCAATTGTTGTAATTGTTTCACCGCCCTCAAAGCATCCAGGTGAACCGGATTTGCTGCACACATTTAGCGGCTACTCGGGGTGTCCCTAAGGTGCTGACGATGGTCAATCGAGGTTGAAAGGGAGTTCGCTTGAAGGAAAATGGCGTGGTCAAGTGGTTCAACGGAGCGAAAGGATACGGGTTTATCCAACGTTCCACTGGTGAGGATGTATTTGTGCACTTCTCCGCGATCCAGGAGAACGGATACAAGACGCTGAACGAGGGCGATGCGGTCGAATTCGAATGCCAGCAGGGACCCAAGGGACTCAACGCCGCCAACGTGATACGCAGCGCCTGAGTTCAGATCAAGGGGGCAGCCTCCGGGGCAGTCTCCGCCTCAGGGGTAGTGAGACGGTCTGCGGCCCATTGGGCAGCTTCGGCAAGGACCGGATCGGGTCCGCAAGCCCACTCCCGCAGTTTGGGTAGGTAGCTCGCGAGCCCGCTGTTCCCCATGGCGATAGCGGTATTGCGCAATAGGCCGGCGAGCTTGGCGCGTTGCACCGGGGATTGGCGAAACCAGTTGCGGAAACCCTCCGCGTCCAATTCTGCCAGCCAGGCGAGGGCCGGGTTTACCAGCTCTGTGCGCACTGCCAACTCCGCATCCCCGCTTACCGGGGCGCGGCGGTTCCAGGGACACACATCCTGGCAAATGTCGCAGCCGAAGACCTGGCGGCCCATCTGGGAACGCAACGGCTCGGGGATGGGTCCGCGCTTTTCAATCGTCAGGTAGGCAATGCAGAGGCCGGCATCCATTTGGTAGGGTGCTGTCAGGGCGCCCGTGGGGCAGGCGTCGAGGCAGCGGGTGCAACTGCCACAACGGTCTTCCGGTAGTCTGATGGTCGCGGGCGGCAGCTCGAGCGAGGTGATGATCACGGCGAGAAAGAGCCACGATCCGAGGTCCTGGTCGAGAATGCAGGTGTTCTTGCCAATCCAACCGATGCCTGCGTACCTGGCGTAAAGCCGCTCTACGAGTGGCCCGGTATCCACATAGCAGCGGGATTCAAAAGGACCGAGCTTCTGATGCAGGCTGTGCTCCAGCGTCTTGAGGCGGGCGAGCAGCACATCGTGGTAGTCGCTCGGTTTGGCCTCGGGGTGGCCGTAGCCAGTCCAGGCATAGCGGGCAATCCAGGCCGCGTCCGGTGGGGCGGGATCGGTGGATTTGGGCGCGTCTGCGTTGTAGTTGGCAGCGCAGACAATGACGGATCGGGCCCAGGGGATGGCGACGCGCAGGGACGATCGCAGGAGCCGGTTGTCCTGGTCGCGGCGTTTGAGGTACTCCATCTCGCCTGCGTGGCCGTCCTCGATCCAGTTTTCGAAGTAGGCCAGCTCAGGATAGTCCGATGGGTCCCCGGGCGGAGGGACCGGGGCGATGCCTGCTTTGGAAAAGCCCGCCTCCCGAGCCAGTGCTGCGACAAGATCGTCGACCGGATTTTGGATCATTCATCTCATTTTAGGGTCACTCCGCAACCGTGGCGGCCAGGGTGGCGAGGAAGGCGATATTCTGGGCGAGATTCGCGGGCAGCTGGTGCCGTTCGGCCAAATACTCAGCCGTGTTGTAGGTGACCCAGATTTTTCCCTGGTCATCCTCCCAGATCAGGATTTTGAGCGGCAAGTCGATGGCGACGGTCGGCGCGGCAAGCATCAGCGGGGTGCCGCCTTTGGGGTTGCCGAAGATCAGCAGCTTGGTGGGGTGCATCTCCATTCCTACCTTGGCTGCCTCTCCGCTGTGGTCGATCAGGGCAAAAATGGGTATGCCTTTGGTCTTGAGGATGGTCTGGAGTTTTCCCAGAGCGTCCTCGACCGAATGCCTGGTGGCTATATGAACCATTCCTTGGTTGGTCACGACTTTCCTCCTCGCATTTGCTCTTTGTGTCAGATGTGCGGCTTTAGGATAAGTGTCGTGCCTTTGCGGCTGGAACCTCGAGGCCGTTCGCTGCGTATTGTAATGAGGGGTAAGGGAGTGATTGTTCGATGATCAAATTCTTGCTGTGGTGCGTTCTCTTTCTTCTCTGCTGGCCGTTGGCTCTGCTGGCGCTGGTACTGTATCCGTTGGTTTGGTTGATCCTGTTGCCGTTCCGGATCGCGGGCATTGCGGTCCACGGGGCGCTGGAACTGGTGGCCGCTCTGATCACTCTGCCGGCGCGGCTGCTGCGGGCTATCTAGTCCGCCGGTCAGGGCTGCGCGTAATAGCCTTGCCGGGTGCGTGCGCTTAGCCCGGGTTTGTCCACTTTAATTTCCAGGCTGTGATATTCGTCGCGGCGATCCGCAGGAGATGCATCGAAGGACACTTCGTAGTAGGACTGGGCGTCCACCAGGCATTGGTTCAGAAGCGAGGCGACGTCGTTACTGGAGGTGAGCGCGAGGCCACCGCTCTGAACGGCTAAAACCTGCAGGCTGAGATTGCCCAAGTCGGCCTTGTGTGCGTCGCTGACCCCCTTAAGGAAGCTCTGGTAGTAGAAAGTTCTACCCAGTCCCTCGTTGGTCCCCAGGGGACTGATGCTGTAGAGAATCACCCGGGCCCTCCGGAGGTCAGTGGAAACGCTGACGATGGAGGCAAATATCTGGTTCTGTTGCTTGGCATCGAGTTGGATGCCGGGACCGGAAAGGAGAGGCCAACCGGGAGACACCCAAAAGATCAACTTGCGGCCCGGCAGATCGGCCTCGTGGAAGGCAATTTGACCGAGAGCCTTGAGCGAAAGGTTAAGGCGGTCCTGGGCCTGGTATTGCGAAGAGCGGCGAACGTTACGTAGACCGATGGCGTATTGATCAAACGAAGTGCTGAGGGCGTTGCCGTCGGTGGTGTAGGTTGACTGGATCTGGGTGCCGGTATCGGTAAAAAAGGCCAGCGCCATAGGCTGTGGCAGATGGCCGCCGTTGGCGCGCAGAAACTTGTCCACTTCTCCGCGCTCATAGGCAATGTTTTCATAGGACGTGTTCACGGCGTCGATGACCATCAGGATGTGGGTGGTGTTCTGGCTGCCGGTGACGGCCTGGAACGATGTGAGATGGCGCGGAGTTTTGTTGTCGAACAGGGTGAAGTCCTGTTGCTGGAGATCGCCGACAGGGGGTCCGGTCTTCGCCGTCACCACAACGTCGAGGTCGATTCTGGACGCGGGAGCCGGACCCGGCGCAGCGTTCTGCTGGGCGCAGAGCATCGCGGTGCACACGAACGAGGCGCAGAGAAGCAAGCCACAACGAAGGTGGATGGACGTCATCCAGTATTAGACGCGGAACGGCGGGCTGAAGTTTAGCCTTCAGCCCTCGACAGCGGCCGAGACGACATCCTGATAGGTCATAGGCGGAGGGGCAGACAGGTGGGGTGAATCGATCAGCCCGAGTGGTAAATATTCGCCGAGATACCAGTCCACAAACCTGCGAATGCCGTCCTCGATCGGGATGCTGGGAACAAAGCCCGTGACTTGTTTCAGCTTGTCGACGCGGGCGTGAGTTTCGTAGACGTCGCCTGGCTGCATGGGCAGCAGGCGAATGTTCGCCGAGCGGCCCAGGCATGACTCGATGGTGCGCAGCAGGTGGAGTAACTCGACTGGCCGTTGGTTGCCTATGTTGCACAGACGCATGGGGGCGCGCGCGCCCGGCTCGGATGTCTTGTCCCCTGCCGGAGGCAAGGGCAAAACGCGCATGATTCCCTCCACCGTATCGTCGACAAAGGTGAAGTCGCGGCGCAAGCGTCCCCAGTTATAAAGCTCAATGGGGCGACCGGCCAGGATGGCGTCCACGAATTTGAAGACCGCCATATCCGGCCGGCCCCAGGGGCCGTAGACGGTGAAAAATCTAAGTCCGGTAGTAGGAATACGGAAAAGGTGACTATAGGCGTGAGCAACGACCTCGTTGCTCTTCTTGGTCGCCGCATAGAGGCTGACTGGCTGATCGGTAGAGTCCTCTTCGGAAAACGGAGTCTCGTTGTGCGATCCGTACACGGAGCTGGAAGAGGCAAACACGAAATGGCGGCACGAGCAGGCGCGGACGCCTTCCAGCACATTGACGAATGCGACCAGGTTGCTGGCGACATATTCGTCCGGACTGGTGAGCGAGCGCCGTATCCCGGCCTGCGCCGCCAGGTGAATCACGGCTTCAAAGTCGCCATTACGGAAGAGGCTTTCGGTTCGCGCGCGGTCGGCCAGGTCCAGGGGAAAGAACCAGAATTGCGGTCCCATGCAGAGCTTGCGCAGGCGCGCGTCTTTCAGCCTGGGGTCGTAGTAGTTGTTGAGGTTGTCGACGCCCACGACTTCAAACCCATCCGCGAGGAGGCGCTGAACCAGGTGCGCGCCAATAAAACCGGCAGCGCCCGTAACCAGAATTCGTTTGTCTCTTCTCTGCTTCATCATCTTTTCCTCACTGACAGAAAGTTGGCCCAAGAAAGGGTCCGGTCTTAGTAAGCTCCCGCTCCGGTTAACACCACGCTGGCGGTACGCGCCAGGATATGAAGGTCGAGCCATGGAGACCAATTACGAACGTAGTAACTGTCCAGACGGACGCGATCCCGGCGGCTCACGGCGTTTCGTCCGGAGACTTGCCATAGACCTGTCAGGCCGGGAGTTACCCTGCAATACAAGGAGAAGTTTTGGCCGTAGGCGGCAACTTCTTCTTCCACGATCGGGCGGGGGCCGACGAGGCTCATCTCGCCTCGCAATACGTTCCAAAGTTGAGGGAGTTCGTCCAGGCTGGTTTTCCTTAAGAACCGGCCGACCCGGGTAATGCGTGGGTCGTTGCGTAGTTTGCGGTCTCTTATCCATTCCTCGCGCAGGTTTCCATCTTTTGCCAGGACATTTCGCAACAACTCGTCGGCGTTGGTCTTCATGGTTCGGATTTTCCAGATGCGAAATTTCTTCTGGCCACGACCGACACGGTGATGACCGTAAAAAATGGGTCCGGGCGATTCGAGCCTGACCAGCAAGCCAAACAGAAGGATGGGGAGGGTGACGAGGGGGAGGATCAGACCAACCAGAAATAGATCGATCGATCGCTTGGCCAGTCTAGGAAGTGGTAGCAGCAGATCTCTTCTCACCTCGACCGCTAAACATCCTGCCAGTTGGCGGGCGTTGACGGTGAGGCTATAAAGAGCAGCCGAGCTGTGGATGATCATCAGCCTGGGAAACAGACTTTCGAACTTTTCCAGATCTTCGAGGAGCTTGGCCGAACCTGTCTCGGGTAGAGCGATCATGGCACGCTCCACTCCACAGGCGCGCACCGACGCAGCCAGGTGGATGTCAAGGATGGGAACGCTCGCTCCGCGCCGGCCGTGATAGGAGGAGGAGAGAAGAACCACCGGCCTTAAACCAATTTCCGGATGCAGCTCCAGTTCGCGGACGATCTCGGTGGACTCATCTCCGGTGTGAAAGACGGCCACCGGAATCCCCCACCAGGGCTTGTGGCAGATGAGCGCGCGAACGATGGATCGGAGCAACGGGGTTACAACAATTGCGGCAATCCAACACAGGAGCAGGGCTCGGCGGGGATACACCTCGTCTAATCGAGTAACAGAAATCAGAGCAGCGAGGACGAGGAATCCAAGGGTGAGCGCCAGGCCCAGGCGGCGAAGTTCAGTAACGGGATTATGAATGATGCCTGGATAAAGATTGGAGAACGCGAAAATTGCGAAGAATATTCCGAGCGCGGGCCACAGGCTGAAATAGTGATGGAGATCCAGCTTTCCGTCGATGCGGCTTCCCAGCAAGACCGTGATGCCAGCGAGCGAAATCGCAGCGGCATCGCAACCTACGAAAAGCAGAGAGCAGAGAAATGGGTGGCAGCGAATTCTTGGCAGGCGAATGAATGGAAAGGGTCGATCTGTAGGAACTACGGTTACGGTCGCCATGGACTCCTCCGACTCTTCACCGTGCAAAGCGGAGATTATTGGAAAGACCTGAAGGCTTCCCGCGTAGCGATATTAAATATGGTTTATCGAGCGGTTGCTGTCAGGTCTGCAGGGTAAAGAGTCAGCAATAGAGTGTAAAGCAGTGCCTCATGGGCTAAAGGAGGCCGCGAGTGAAGTCATAACCTTCAGCGGCTCCAGTCGGGATGACAGTTCAGTTGGTACCGTGCCAGGACCCATTTGCGAGCGAGAAACCCAGGCTCAGAGCGAGACCCGGGCACCGGCTCGAATTGTCCGCAACCGATTGTTATCTTCATAGGTCGGCCGCAGGCTCGACTAGCAGCACGGCATCATGCTCGTCGTATCTGGCTGAACAAGGGGTCGATGTGTGACTGTGGAGGCCTCTTGCCTTGACCATTGCTGGAGGTTGGTGGGCCGCCCCCACAGGTCAAGGTATAGCCGATGCCGCGGTTGGTTTGAATCATCTTTTGCTGGAAGTCGCGATCGACCTTGCTGCGCAAGGCACTGATGTAGACATCGACCACGTTGGTCAAGCCCTCAAACGAGGAGTTCCAAACATGTTCAAGAATCATGGTTCGGGTAACCGGACGATCGACGTTTCTCACCAGGTATTCGAGCAGCAGGAATTCTTTTGGGCGCAGATCGATGGTTTTGCCCAAGCGTGCGGCTCTTCGCTTAACCAGGTCCAGCTCAAGATCTCCCGAGCGCAGCACATTGACGCAGTTGGCGGCAGCAAGATTTGCGGCTGCCTGGCGGAGGCGTATCGAAAGCGCGAGGCGGACGGCCAACTCCGAGGCAAAGAACGGCTCGCGCACACAATCATCGGCGCCGGCTTCGAACAATTGCAATCGTTGTTCCAGGTCAAGGTAGCGGGCAAACACAAACAGCGAGGCATCGGCGTTTTCCTGGCGCAACATTTTCACCAGGAGCACGATGTCTCCAAAGATGAGCGAGTCGGAATCGACCAGAACCCCTTCATAGGGGGCAAACCGGGTTAGTTGGAGACACTCCCTGGCGGAGGTCACTGTTTCGACAACAAACTGGGCTGAGCTGAGCGCTTTGGCGACTCTTCTTTGCAGGTCATTGCGGGGTAGGAAGGTAAGCACTTTCAAAAGTACCTCCAAAATGGACGGGCCGAGGAGAGAGTCTGGCAATGCGAGACTCAATCCTGGTAAAGGCCCGTAAGCCATCCGCACAGGTTACATTCTCGTGAAGCTGCTTCCGCGCCCAAGCAAGGAATAACTTTTGCATCGGTGCGGTAAATCCTTAAGACACCCAGTCCAGATTCGCAGGAGTGGATAGCATGCGACTCGGTGAGGGACCCGGATCACATACTCGCAATCTTTCGCCGAGGCGTCTTATTCAATACTCCGCGGGGAACGGAAAGCGAGGAGTAAGACGGTCAAGACCACAGCGAGCCCCTTGCGGACGAGGGCAAACTTTACACAGTAGAAGAGCAATACCAGAGTTTTATTTACTCTGTCAATCTTATCTTTATCTGTTCGGCAGCGCTCAGATATTTAACCGGAGCTTCCACTCAGCATGAACTGACTCGAGCGGAAAGCCCGGAGTTTTGCGTACATTTTTCTCTTCTTCTGGTAAGACAGCAAGATCCATTTCTCTAGAGGAATAAATCACATTCGAACAAAAACGCCAAGCGGCACTCACGACTGTTGCGGATCGGAAACAAAAAGATAAGTTAGGCCCGTAAACACTGGCGATAGATAGTTGTTCTTAGACGTGACTCGTAGTTTTATAAGTGGCAAGGCTGTTACCGGTAAGCAACAGGTCACATCAATGGCTCGGCGTTTTTTAGTTTTCTTCGTAGTCTCCCGGTAGTGCACATCTGCACTCCTGAAGGAGACTCCCCCAATGTTCAAACGAATTGCTCGCAAACTCGTTATCGGCGCAACGCTGGCCGCCGTGGTTTCACCCGCCGCTTTTGCCGCCGGAGACCCGCTTGGCACGGATCCAGAACCAGGGGTGATACACACTATCCTGGTGATGTTAGGCTTGTCGTAAGATACTCTCAAGCGGTCTCACCCCCCAAGGGACCGCTCCCCGGATTTCCTGTCGAGAACCGTGGCGCTGATCACATCCTGCGGTTTTTCTTAAGGAAAAACCGCATACGTAGTCGTTGGCAGCAGCGCGAAGTAGGAAATCCGGGTATGCTACGCGCGACTGGGTTCGAACTGGCCGCCTGGAAGGGAGACTCTGAGTGCATCTCACAGGTCTGGATCTCCTGTTCTGGGCGGCTGGTTTCATAGAGAATCTGGGCCTGCTCTTCGTTCTCTGGTATCGACGCCGAGCCAGCGCCTTTCCCTTCTTCACGACGCTCGCCACCCTGATTGTTGTCAAAACAATCGTTCTGTATTTTGTGAATCTTTACGGAACGAAGAATGCCTACGCTTACACCTACTGGACGCTGGCTATCCTGGATATGACGTTGCAGCTTTGCGTCGTCTATGAGATCGCGTCTCTCGTTTTTCGACCTCTCAACGTTTGGGCTGAGGACATTCGAAGTAGTTTCGTCTGGCTGATAAGCCTGAGTTTGCTGGTAGCGCTTGGCCTCACCTGGCTGGGGAGCGTGCCGTCGCAAACGTGGATGCAGGCTTTGACGACCAAGGGGAACTTATTTGCGTCTACGTTGTTAAGCGAACTTTTCGTCGCCATGATGGCTTTATCGATCAGGGTACGACTTCCGTGGAGGACGCATGTGGCGAAGATTGCTCAGGGATTGGGTGCGTATTCGCTGATAAGTGTGTTAATCGACACCGGACGCAGTTACTTCGGTGTAGGGCGAGACCGGCCCGCCTTTGTTGCGATATCTCACGTTCGCATGGCTGCCTACCTGGGCTGCGTCACCTATTGGATCGCCAGCCTATGGCCTGATGAACTGCCGGCTCGCACCATGACTGCAGAAATGCGGGAAAAGATATTTACTTTACAGGCGCAGGTGGCATACCATCTTCAAGACTTAAGGTCCAGGAAAAAGTAGTGCACACACCTAGTCTATATTTCTTTGCCGCGATAGGGGTTTTCTTTAGTGTTCTCATCCTTATTGCCGGCTACTACTACTGGCGGCATCGCCGATCGTCGCCAGTTGATTTTGAAGACCTGTTTGCTCAGCTAACCTGGATTGACCGTAACAACATCGCCCAGGTCGCCCTGGACCTGGTCGACCCATCCGGCCGGCCCAAGGCCGGCGAGGCGGCTGCAACTATGGAACCATCGCAGTTATGGGACCTGATTGGTGGACTGGACGGACTGGAAACCATGGAGCGAAATAGCGAAGTCTTAATCGCTTTGGCTTTTTATGTCCAGCAAAGGTATCCGGAGGCACTGCCTATCGCAGAGCGTTTGCGGCTCGATGCCAGGGAATTGAAGTGGCATGTGACGCGTCTTCGGGGAGCTGCCCAAAAGGGTAACCTGCAAATTTCTTTTCCGTTCTATGCGCAGCGCGCGGTGGTTACTTACTACCTAATGACCCGCCGCGTGCTTGAGCTGTATGAGGCAGCAAACTTCTCCATGCTTGCCGATTTACAGCGGGCGCTCTAGAGCCGGTGCTCGCGATCTCAAGGGTATTTCAAGGCGCCACCCGAATGGCGACAACGATGACGCGGCCCATGCATTCTATCTCTGTCTTGTATTTCCATCTTTGGCTGGAGGCGGGCGACAGGGGATGGGGGATAAGAGTCAACCAATCGGAGTTCTTATCCAGTTCGCACCAACCGCAGACATAGGACTCCCGAGTCATCAAGAAATAGATGGGGCGCTGAAACTCATGCGTCCAGTCTTTGCGAGGAGAGATGGCGCGCTTGCGGGTTTCGATGTGAACAATCGAGCCGGCCGGAATCATAGGATCGAGAGTGAGGTCGCGTTTCCCGATGATGCCCCGCCGAAAAGGCGTTAACAACTGGCCAGGCTCCGGTGCAAGCAAAATGGTTTCGTCCGGCGCTTGCTCGGGACCAGGCTTGTCCGGCAGCAGGTATCTTGCCTGCTCCTCGAGCGGCCCTCCGGTCAATAACATGGTTGCGTTGGGACTGGAGAGTGGTCTGAGGAGCGCGGATCGCCCTTCCTGTGGGTACATATCGCGTAACAGCTGGTCTGTGGGTAAGTTGTAGATGTCTGCCAAGGCTATGAGCTTGTTGACAGTCAATTCGTGTTCTTCGCGTTCCAGGCGATCGAGCCAACTGGCGGAGACCTGATAGGACTGATTTCCCTGCTCCTGAGCAAAGCGAAGACTGCGTTCCTCGACCTCGCGCAGTGAGAGTTGCCATTGCCGGCGTATCGTACGGAGCCTTGCTCCAATCCCTGCCATCCGCTGACCATTCCTGTCTTGCTCTATGTCGCAAACGCGCCTCCCTTGTTACGGGTGCGTTTGCAACCCCCTGGAGCATGGGGGCCGGGGCAACATCTGCCGCTTGACAGCGGTTCAAACGATCAGATCTGGTACGCCACTTACCACCACGGACAGATTAGGATACTCCACAAGAGCCGCCCACTCAAAAATAAGGCTGCGGCCGTTCAGAGTAGGGTATCGCTTTTGATGCCGCTGGTTATTGGCGAACAAACGGACTTATACCTGTACCCGGACAGTGAAAAACAGAAGCTGAGTGGTTTCTTAAAGAGTACAGAGTGAGTTTTGTTGATGTCAACAATATTACGCATTTCAACGGCAACGTGAAACCTTGGCTGCCTTCCGGGTCTAGGGTGACGCAAAGGTGTTATTAGCGCATCCCACTCCGGGAAGCATGCTAAGGGGTGTTTGTTGCAACGCTGGCATTGCGCGAGGGTACCATTAAACGCGACGTCAACCTGCGGCCCGTAGTGTCTTGCGGACCAGATGTGACAGCACACGCTTCTACCCGGCCGCCAAGCCGAGCAGCCCCGGGAGAGTCTCGCTGAGAACTGCGAGGAGCAGCCCTGTGGGGCTAATGCTCCAGTAATAAAATGCTCGCTGCGGCGAAATGCTCGCTGCGGCGAAATGCTCGCTGCGGCGAAATGCTCGCTGCGGCGAAATGCTCGCTGCGGCGAAATGCTCGCTGCGGCGAGGAAGCACGGGAATATTTCAAGCAGTTGCGGCACGGCTAAGGTCTTGCCCTGATACAAAACAAGTCATCCAAACTCGGGAGCCACTATGTTCTCCAATTCGCGTCACCGCCGCCGGTTATTCACAGACGCAGTTTCGATTTTTGCGAGCGGCTTGCTCGCGATGGGCCTTGCATCCTGTAGTGGTGGCACAAGTAATGGAGACAGCAGCGGCAACAACGGTGCAGTCGCGACACTGACACTTTCCCCTTCCAGCATCAACCTTACGGCGGGGGGTAGCGGACAGCAGGCTTCCCTGCTGCTGACCGCACCAGCCGGCACCGGTGCGGTGACCGCCGCGGTGTCTGGATTGCCCACGGGAGTTTTGGTTTCCCCATCCACGCTCTCGCTGACTCCGGGCACTGCTTTTCCAGTGACGCTGACTGCGGCCGCTTCGGCCGCGACGTCCACGGCTATGCTTTCCTTTAGTACGACCATCGGCAGCCAGGCGGTCAGCACCCAGGGATCGCTCTCGGTGCAGGCCGCAGCAGCCGACTTCTCGCTCAGCGTTAAGCCCGCTTCGGTGAGCTTAACGTCGAATGGCACAGCGTCCACTGTTTCTGTGTTGGCCACCGCGGTCGACGGCTTTTCTGCAAGCGTATCGGTTGCTCTTTCGGGACTACCCCCGGGGGTTACGGCACAGCCGTCCTCGCTCACCCTCACTCCCGGAACGGCGGCAACCCTCAGCCTGACGGCGGCCGCAGGAACAGCCGCAGAGTCGGGCACGGTCACGTTGACCGGGACGTCCGGCGCACTTACACATAGCGCTTCGTTGGCAGTCAGCGTAGTCTCTCCGCCCCCGGCAGAAGCGGATTTTTCGCTTGCCGTCAGCCCTCAGTCTCTGAGCCTGACCATTGGAGCTGCCAGGCAACCGGTGCAGTTATCGGCGACGGCGCTGAATGGGTTCAGCGGAACGGCCAGCGTTGCGGTGAGCGGCTTGCCTGCCGGGGTGACGGCTAACCCCGCCTCCTTAACGTTGACCCCGGGAACGCCACAGAGCGTCACGCTCACGGCGGGCAACAACGCCGCGGCGGGAAGCGCGAACGTGGTGTTCACCGGCACCTCGGGTGGGCTCAGCCACACCGCCACCCTGGCTCTTACGGTGGCTTCCCCGGGCGTGAATGTAACCACCTACCATTACGACAACGCGCGCGACGGTTGGTACTCGGCGGAGACGGTGCTGACTCCGCTGAACGTCAATGCCAACACATTTGGGAAGCTTACAGAATTACCGGTAGATGGATTGGTCGATGCGCAGCCGCTCTATGTCAGCGGTCTTTCAATCGCCGGGCAGACACATAATGTGCTCATCGCGGTTACGGAGAATGACAGCGCATATGCGTTTGATCCTGACTCCGGCACGCAGCTATGGAAGGTGAGTGCACTGGGCGCCGGTGAGGCTCCCAGCGACGATCATGGCTGCGGCCAGATCACGCCGACGATCGGAATCACGGACACCCCGGTGATCGACCGTAGCCAAGGACCCAACGGCGCGGTGTACTTTGTCGCCATGTCCAAGGATGCGAGCGGTAACTACCACCAGCGACTGCACGCGGTGGACCTCGCAACCGGCGCGGAGCTGGCGGGCAGTCCTTCTGAGATACAAGCCAGCTTTCCGGGCACTGGGTACGGTTCCACGAATGGGATGCAGGTCTTCGACCCTGGCCAATACGCGGAGCGGGTCGGTCTGTTGTTAATGAATGGACAGCTCTACCTGGCATGGACTTCGCATTGCGATGATGATCCTTATACCGGCTGGTTGATGGCCTACAGCGAAACGACCTTGCAGCAAACGAGCGTGTTGAACGTGACACCGAACGGCCCCGCGACTCCTCATTATGGCAATGGCGAAGGTTCGGTGTGGATGGCGGGCGCCGGTCTGGCTGGAGATACGCAAGGCAACATCTACTTCCTGGACGCGAACGGCAGCTTTGACTCGTCGCTCAACGCAACTGGCTTTCCCGCGCAAGGGGACTTTGGCAACTCGTTCATGAAGGTGTCGACGACGGGGAACCTGCTGGCAGCGGCGGACTATTTTGCCGCCTACGACTTGCAGAGCGAAAGCGACGCAGATCAGGATCTGGGGTCTGGGGGTGCGATGCTGCTACCCGATCTGGTGGATGCCAACGGGACGACGCGCCATTTGGCTGTAGGCGCAGGCAAAGATACGAATATTTACGTGGTCGATCGGGACAATATGGGGAAATTCAACGCCAGCAGTAATAATGCGGTGTATCAGGAGATACCGAACGGGCTGGGTGGAGGGGCTTTCTCAATGGCAGCCTTGTTCAATAACACGGTCTACTATGCAGGAGTGGGCGATTACCTCAAGGCGTTCCCGATCGCCAATGCCCTGTTGGCAACGACGCCAGCCGCCGAGTCTGCGAATACGTTTGCCTACCCTGGAGCTACGCCGAGTGTGAGCTCCAGCGGATCGCAGAACGGGATTATCTGGACAGTTGAAAACCAGGGTGGTGCGGGAGTGCTGCACGCTTACAACCCTGCGAGTTTAGGGACAGAGTTGTACGACAGCAACCAGGCGGCAAATAGCCGGGATCATTTTTCTGATAACAAATTTATTACCCCCATGATCGCCAACGGCAAGGTTTATGTTGGGACCCCAACCAGTGTTGCGGTGTTTGGGTTGTTGCCTTAGACGCCTGTGGGGGTTCAGCATTAAAGAGAAAAGCAATGGAGGGGCTTCCCCCGGATTTCCTGTCGAGTTTGCTGGCTTCGCGGATCTTCATGCGGTTTCCTTTAAGGGAAACCGCATACGTGGTCATAGCGAGTGCGGTGAAGTAGGAAATCCGGGTCGCCCCATCGTTTTCGGCCCACGTACGCTGATGCGAACGTGGGGCACCCCTGTGGAGTTGTGGGACCCGCGACAGGCTTGAGGGGTGGACCTGCGGTATCCCACATCTCAAAATCGAGATGCCCCGAATTTCCTGTACGCAGCTCTGGACAGGACCGCGTGTGCGCCTTTCTTTAAGGAAAGGCGCATCAAGTGCAGGGAACCCACGAAACTCCACAGGAAATCGGGGATGTGGGGCACCCGGCTTTGGTTGCGGGGATAGAGCCCTTATCCGCGTAGACGGGCTAGTAGATCCTGGGGGTGGACGGGCTTGGCCAGGATCTCAAATTCGTGGCCCTGCACTCGGGCGCGATCCAACAAGTCCGCCGTGGCTGCCTGACCGGAAAAAAGCAGGATCTTGCAGTTGGGAAGCATACCGCGGATGGTGATCGCGGCATCAATTCCGTTCATGTCGGTCATGATGACGTCGGAAATGAGCATGTCGGGCCGCAGGGTCCGCGCCGCTTCTACCGCCTTTTCGCCGTTGTAGACAGCAGTGGCTTCAAATCCGCTCTGGTTTAGGATAATGGCCAGCGTGTCTGCGATCACTTGCTCGTCATCCGCTACCAGCACCTTGGGCTTCGCTTGTGAATTGGTCATTTGCTCCTGAGGGACGATCTATCGTAGTAGAAAACCACCGAAGGCATCTTGAATCATACGCTTTTGATTCTGATGCTTCCTCCCGGCGTAGCGTTGTGGCATGCGCAACTCCTACGTAAAGTTCTCCGTGTATAAGAAGATTTGACCACAATTTTATTTGTTGGACATTTTGCCGATGGCTGAACCGATCATTCGCGCCCAGCAGGTTGAGAAGTACTATGCCCAGCCGAGCGAGAACCGCATCCAGGTGATCGCACCCACTGACCTGTCTATTGTGCAGGGAGAGATTGTTGCCCTGCTGGGACCGTCGGGCTCGGGCAAGTCTACCTTGCTGCGCATGCTGGCCGGTCTCTCCCAACCTTCCGCAGGGCGAGGTCTTCTGGCATGGCAAGCCGATCATGCAAGCCGACGCCCACGTGGGGATTGTCTTTCAGAGCTTCGCTTTGTTTCCCTGGCTGACGGTGGTGGAGAACGTGGAAGCGCCGCTGATTGCCCGGGGCGTTCCGAGCGAGGACCGGCGGGAACAGTGCCTGAAGATCCTGAATACGGTTGGTCTGGACGGATTTCAGGCGGCGTATCCCAAAGAGCTTTCGGGGGGAATGCGGCAGCGGGTGGGCTTCGCGCGCGCGCTGGTGGTGCAGCCGGAAGTGCTGTTTATGGATGAGCCCTTCTCTGCCCTGGATGTGCTGACGGCGGAGAACCTGCGCAGTGAACTGATGGAGCTGTGGCACAAGAAGACGATTCCGACCCAATCCATTTTTCTCGTGACCCATAATATTGAAGAGGCCCTGCTGCTGGCCGACCGGATCATCGTGCTGGGTCGAAATCCGGGGCATGTGCGGGTCGATTTTGCGGTAACCCTGGCTCAACCACGCGACCGCAAAAGCGCGGCCTTCACCCAGCTGGTGGATTACATCTACAAGGTGCTTACCCGGCCGGACGTTGCCCCCTCCGCTGTGCCGCAAAGGGTCGCGGTAAGGGATCAACGGCAGATGCACTACCAGATGCTGCCCCACGCGCGCCCTGGAGGGATTGCCGGGTTGCTGGAATTGCTCATCGACTACAACGGCCGGGCCGATATTTATCGCCTGGCCGACGATCTGGCGTTTGAAATCGACGACCTGCTGCCGATTGTCGACGCGGCCCAGCTGCTGAAGTTCCTCAAAGTCGAAGAAGGCGATGCGGCCATCACGCCCGAGGGACGGGAGTATGCCGAATCGGAGATCCAGCTGCAGAAGGAGCTTTTCCGTAAGGCGGCGGTGGAGAGTGTTCTGCTATTGCGACAGATTACCCGCGCGCTGGCAACCAAGTCAGACCACACGGTTCCGGAGGAGTTCTTTCTGGACATGCTGGATGAACAGTTCAGCGACGACGAGACGCAGCGCCAGTTGGAAACGGCGATCAACTGGGGCCGTTATGCAGAGCTGTTCGACTTCGACGCTTCGCGCAGACGATTCATCCTTCCCGAGGAAGAAGAAACGGCGGAGGCGGTCGCAGAGGCTCCGGTCGAATGAGCGAGCCCAACAAACTGTTCAGTGTGCCTACCCTATCCCGCTCGTTGGTCATCGAGCGGACCTGGCCGTTTTTTCTCGATCTGAGCGTTGCCACCTGCGGGCTGGCGCTGTTTTATGCAGTTCTGCGCATTGCGCAGTATTGGCTGGGTCACCCGGTGGCGTCGGTGGCCATCTCCAATTCGCCGAAAATGCTGCCGCTGTACGCGTTCTATTCCGTGGTTCGTATTGCGGCCGCATACCTGCTGAGCCTGGTTTTCGCTGTGGGTTACGGTTACATCGCCGCCTACACCCGCCGCGCAGAAGGCTTCATGATCGCGGTCCTCGACATCCTGCAATCGATCCCGGTGCTGAGTTTTCTTCCCGGGGTGATGCTGGCCATGGTGTCGTTGATTCCGGGACGGCAGCTGGGAATCGAACTGGGGGCGATCCTGCTGATTTTTACCGGGCAGGTGTGGAACATGGCCTTCAGCTTTTACTCTTCGCTGAAGAGTTTGCCGCGCGAGCTGCGGGAAGCGGCCGGCGTTTTTAAATTTTCTGCCTGGCAGCGGTTCTGGCAGTTGGAGTTGCCCTACTCCGCCATCGGCCTGGTGTGGAACTCGATGGTGTCGGTCGCAGGTGGATGGTTTTTCCTGATGGCGTGCGAGATGTTTGTTCTGGGCGACCGGGATTTCCGGCTGCCCGGGCTGGGGTCTTATTTGCAAACGGCTGCCAGCACGGGGGACACCCGGGGGATGGTTTGGGGATCGGTGACCATGATCCTGATTATTGTCGCTACGGATCAGCTGGTGTGGCGGCCGGTGATCGCCTGGGCGGATAAGTTCAAGTTCGAGCAGGGCGAGAGCACCAGCCGGAAGACCTCTCCCATTCTGTACGCGCTACAGAACTCGAATGCGCTGGCCTGGTTGAAGCGGGCGACGCTTATTCCGGCAAGCGAAGGGATCTATGGCCGGCTGGCGCGGCGGCACCGGGAGCTGGTTGCGCGGCCAATCCACGCGCCGCGCAAGCGATCGCAGTTGGCGGCGATCCTGTTTATTGTTGCGGCCGCGCTGCTGGTGGCCTTTGCGGCGTTTCGCGCGCTGGAGTTGCTGCGCCATATTCATGCAGCAGAGTTCGTGGAGTTGTTGAAGGGCGCGGGGGCAACGTTTCTGCGGGTGAATGCCGCGTTGCTGATTGCCTCTGCCTGGACCATTCCTGTTGGGGTGGCGATCGGCTTTCATCCTCGCCTGGCGCGCATCGCTCAGCCACTGGCACAGATCGCGGCGTCGTATCCGGCAACGGCGATTTTTCCCATTTTGCTGATCGCGCTGGTGCAGGCGGGGGGCGGGTTAGGGATTGGGTCCGTTGCCCTGATGTTGCTGGGCACACAGTGGTACATCCTGTTCAATGTGATTGCGGGCGCTTCGGCTATTCCTTCGAATTTGAAGGAGGTGGCTAAGTTGTATCGGTTCTCCCGGTGGCAGCGCTGGAAGGTTGTGATTTTGCCGGGGATTTTTCCCTACCTGGTGACGGGGCTCGTAACCGCTTCGGGAGGCGCGTGGAACGCTAGTATCGTCGCGGAATATTTCCACTTGAAGGACCGCACGCTCGAGACGCTGGGTTTGGGGGCGCAGATCAGCGCGGCCAGCGATCATGGCCAGTTTTCTATTTTGCTGCTGGCGACGATTATTATGTCGCTGATGGTGGTGACAGTGAACCGGCTGGTGTGGCGGCCGATGTTCCGTTTGGCGGAAAGTAAGTTCCGGTTGGATACGTAAGGCAACTCGGTGGATTGGGGAGCATCTTCAGAGTGAGGTGTTCTCAATGGCTAAGAAAAGCAAGCTTGCTTCCGGGCGGGAGCCCAAGGCGGAAGAGAAGAGCCAACAGGACCGGGCTCCGTATCAGAAGAACTCGGATCGCGATCCGGTGAAGAGCGTGGAAGAGACTCGTCATATTCCGTCACAGGGACATGGGGCGATTAAGTAGTCGCCCGCATTCTCGGTGTGCCCGCTGGTGAAAGCATTCGAAGAAAGTCGTTTTCGGCCCACGTATCCCGGATTTCCTGTGGAGGTTGGTGGCGTTGAGCGACTTCTTGCGGCTTTCCTTAACAGAAAGCCGCACACGTGGTTATCGCTGAAACTGCATGGTAGGAAATCCGGGCAACGCTGGTGCGAACATGGGGCACCCCTACAGAGTTGTCGCCCCGCGACAGGCTTGAGGGGGAGACCTGCGGTATCCCACATTGGTCCCTTTAGAATCAAGCAGAATCTGGAAGTTACAGATTCTTTAGCCGTTTAACAATTGCAGGTTTGCTTAACTTTCGCAAAAATACCACTGGATTCGTACACGATTCGTACACGGATCTGTTCCTCTCATCACTGACACTTTTTCGCTGTTGTAGAAAACATTCTCCCCCACAATAGGTAATCAACCGTCCCTGGTGATGTGCCCTCAACCATGGGTGTGGAAGTCGAAACGTTAAACCTGACCTAATTTTTCGGTCAATTGACCTGTTTTTCAGTACAATTGACCTCGATATGAGGTCAGAGACGATCACCAATGAATTGTTTGGTCGAACCCGGGGTCAGGTTCTTGCTCTCCTGTTCGGTAACCCAGACCGACGCTACTACGGTCGCCAGATAGCGCGGCACATCGAAACCAGCTTGAGCGCCGTCCAGCGCGAGCTGGAAATAATGTCAGGGCTCGGTCTGATCGATCGATCGATCGAGGGCCACCAGGTGTATTTCCAAGCAAATAAAAGCCACCCCATTTACCCCGAGCTTCACTCCTTGATCGCGAAGACCGCCGGGATCTTCCAGCAGCTGCGGGCAGCCCTGAAACCGCTCGCGCTGGACATCTCCTTCGCGCTTGTCTACGGTTCGGTCGCCCGTGGAGAGGAGGACGCTACCAGCGACGTAGACCTGATGGTGGTCGGCAAGGTGACACTCGACCATGTGCTGGTGGCGGTGGGGGTGGTCGAGAAGGCGATCGGTCGGTCGATCAATCCATCGGTCTATTCGCCACGTGAGTTTAGGTCGAAGCTCGCCCAGGGGAATCACTTCCTCCGATCCGTCGTGCGTGGTAAAAATGTGTTCCTGATCGGATCTGAAGATGAGCTTAGAAAAGTGGGTAGAGTACGACTGGCTCCGGGCGGAACCGTCAAGCCCGGATGAGATTCGGAACTTGTTCTCGATCGTCGAGCGGTCGATCAAAGATGCTCACGTCGAGGCTATCTCAGACGACCTTCGGTTTCAGGCAGCCTTCAGCGCCGCCCTGAACGCCGCCAACATAGCGCTACGCGCCAGCGGCCACCGCACCCGGGTACAGGCCGGGCACCACCAGAGGATTGTCGAGTCGCTAGAGTTCACCATTCAAGCCGATCCAAAGCTGATCCGGAAATTGCTGGCCTACTCAAAGAAGAGGAACGCGACCAGCTACGACGCCGCGGGGAGTATCGCCCGGCAAGACCTACGTGACGCAATTAAGGTGGCGAGTGAACTCCAGCGCAGTGTCATGGCCTGGTTGCAGGAGAGGCATCCAGGGCTACTGTGAGGCGAACCTTCTTACGTTTGAACCGCTACCGAAGCCGGAATCCAGACTTTCAAGAACTCTAATTCTTCCTGTGGGGTGAGCGGGCGCTTCAAGTCAGCGAGCTTCTGCGCGTGGTTGAAAGCTTCTTCACTTGACATCCCCGCTATCGCATCTTTCGTGTGCGCCTTTCTTAAAGGAAAGGCGCATGAAGTTCAGGGAACCCACGAAACTACTCAGGAAATCAGGGGGTGTGGGGCACCCGGCGATTGTAGCGGGGATAGAGCCCTAAAGCGTTAGTGGGCGGCCTGGTAGACAAATTGGAAGCCGATTACCAGGAGCCAAAGGGAGAGGGCGAAACGGAGTTGGCGGTTGGGAATGCGGGGCGCTATTCCGCTGCCTGCAATCGCTCCGAAGACGCCTCCTATTCCCAGCTTCCACAATAGAGCCGAGTCATAGGAACCCCCGATCATGTGCACGCCAGTGCCGATGACGGAGAGGGCCAGGCCAAAGGTGAGGTCGGTGCCTACGACCTGCGCGGTGGTTAGAGAGGTGAGCCCCAGCAGGGCCACCGTGCCTAGGGCTCCCGCCCCAGAAGAAGAAAAGCCTACTTCGGCCGCAATGGGGAAGGTGATCATGGCTATCCACCTGGGACGATCCACCAAGGGCCGGGCAATGGCGTCGGGACGAAAGTGGCGGAACAGCTGCCATCCGGAGGAAAAGATGATGATCGATCCAAGCACGATGAAAAGCAGCGACTTGGGGCCATGCGCGGCCACATGGTGGAAGAAGAGCGAACCGAGGATGACTCCCGGTACGCCGCCCAGCAACATCCAAAGGAGAATGCGGTAGGAAACTTGCCTGCGCGCGATCTGGACCGGGACGACGATCAGCTTGACCACGGCCGCAAAGGCCAGCGAGGTGCTTACCGCTATCTCCACCGGGACGTGGAGGAAGAGTATCAGTAACGGCGCCGTAATCACTCCCGCACCCACGCCGGTAAGGGCGATCACCACGGCTATCAAAAATCCGATCACCAACTGCAGCATGGGAACTCTCTTCTATTGCGGTTGCACGTGGATACCACATTCCTGCTTGCGGCCACCCCAACGGCCGGAGCGCGGGATCACCGGGATCAAACGGAAGACTGGTACAGGGCTCGCAACCAATACTGGTGTATCCCTTGTCGTAAAGCGACAACAAGGGGATGTTGTGGAACTCGGCGTATTGCCATACGTCCCTGGTGGACCACTCCGCCAACGGGCTCACCTTCTGCAGCTGCTTGCCGGTGGGCAGGGTGAAGGCGTCGACGGGCTGCAGATTCGCCCGTGTTTTGGCCTGCTCCCGGCGCAGGCCGGTGAACCACAAACGATAGGGCTCCAACGACGCAAAGAGCGGGCCCACCTTGCGCAGAGCACAGCAACGATCGGGGGCTGTCTGGTTCAGGATGCCGAATTGCGATTCCTGCTCGGCCACGGTCAACTGGGGGAGAACATTGACCAGGTTCAGCCCCCAGTCCCTGCTGAGGCGATCGCGATATTCGTAGGTCTCGGCAAAGTGGTAGCCGGTGTCGAGGAAAATGACCGGCACATCGCCGATGGCCTGGCGGACCAGGTGGACCACGACCATGTCTTCGGCCTGGAAGCTGCTGGTTACGCAGACTTCCTCTTTTTGGGCCAACGCTATTTGCTCTTTTACTAGATCAACGGCTGTGGCCGTCAGGGCTTCCAGGCTCATGCGGCACCTCGATTGAGCGCGTTTAACAGGAACTCTACCGCGCTTGCAGGATCGCGAGGTAAGGCGGCGACGGGTTCAAATACTGCGGATTCATGAGCGATCGAGACTTCCGTGCCGGCTTCGTCTTCTATCAGGACGAAGACTCCTATTTGTAACAGCTGCTGAATCAATTTGCGATTCTTGCTGCGGGTGCGGACCACTTCTGCCCCGCTGTTGCGGAGCGCCCCTTCGAGCAGCTGGAGCAGTTCCAGGTTGGCAATAGCGATGGCGGCCACGGTGCTTGCGCTGCGCTCGCCGGTGAGTATTTCGCGCACCATTCCGGCGGCCACGGTGGAGTGCGAGACAGGGTCGATCAGGATGAAGCTTCCGGTGCGGCGTTGGGTGGCGTAGGGATCCAGAAACAGCGGCCGGGTGGTCTCGATTTCGACCACACCGATGCTGTTGAGCTCGAGCGTGGACGCGGGCTCGTGATCCAGGGTCTGCATGTTCACCCGGTGGTCGATTTTCTGTTACCTGGGCCTTGACCGTCTGCGAGGTGTGTTTCAACAGGTAGGCCGTGGCCGGATCGAGGGGCTGGCCATCCATCCAAACCAGAGCGGCGAGAAAGTTGTTGGCGACAGACGGGGGCTGATGGGCGGCGGCGAGCATGTCTCCGCGGCTGATGTCGAGCTCATCCTCAAGGGTGACGGCAATCGACATGGGCGCTACGGCGCGGGCGAGATCACCGTCGAAGGTGGTGATGCTTTTGACCCGGCTGGTTCTGCCGGAAGGCAGTGCGATGAGCTGATCGCCCGGCCATATGGATCCGGAGGCGATCTGGCCGGCGAAGCCGCGATAGTGCTGGTCATCGAAAGGACGAATGACGCGCTGGATGGGTAGGCGGAAGGGGGCGGCCTGGACATCCTGCCCGGTGGGCACGGTCTCCAGGTATTCAAGCAGGGTCGGGCCTTCATACCAGGGCATGCTCAGGCCACGGTCGACGACGTTGTCGCCGTGCAGCGCGCTGACTGGGATGGTAACGAGCCCCGCAATGCCCAGCTTGCCGGCAAGGTTCTCAAGATCGTGGGTGAGCGAATGAAAGACCTCGCTTGAATAATCGACCAGATCCATTTTGTTGATGGCGGCTACGATGTGGCGGGTGCCCAACAAGGAGGCGATGTAGGCGTGGCGGCGGGATTGCGTCAGGATGCCTTTGCGGGCATCGACGAGAATGATCGCCACGTCCGCGGTGGACGCGCCGGTCGCCATGTTGCGCGTGTACTGCTCATGTCCCGGAGTGTCGGCGATGATGAATTTGCGATGGGTGGTGGAGAAGTAGCGGTAGGCAACATCGATGGTAATTCCCTGCTCCCGCTCGGCGCGCAATCCATCGGTAAGCTGGGCAAAGTCGATGGCGGCGGCGGCATTCCCATTGGCTATTTTGGTCACCGCGCGCACATGATCTTCGTAAACGTTTTGCGAATCGTAAAGCAGGCGGCCGATCAGCGTGGATTTGCCATCGTCCACGCTGCCTGCGGTCGAGAAGCGCACCAGCTCCTTGGCCTGCTCGGCCGAGAGAAACTCCTCCATGGAAAACATATCTTCGACCGCGAGCGGGACCGGCATCAGAAGTAGCCCTCGCGTTTCTTCAGCTCCATCGAGCCGTCCTGGTCGTGATCGATGACCCGGTTGGCGCGCTCGGAAGAGCGGAAGGCCACCAGCTCGGCAATGATTTTGGGAATGGTGTCGGCATCGGAGCGAATGGCTCCGGTGCAGGGGCTGCAGCCGAGGGAACGCAGACGGCATTGGACCCACTGCTCTTCTCCGGGTAAGCCTTGCACGAAGGATTGCTCCACGGGGATGAGACTATCGCCGCGCACCAACATGCGGCGCTGCTGGGCGAAATAGAGTGGGACCACGGGAATCTGTTCCAGGTGGATGTAGTGCCAGACGTCTAGCTCGGTCCAGTTGGACAGGGGGAAAACGCGGATGCTCTCACCCGGATTGACGCGAGCGTTGTAGAGGTTCCACAACTCGGGACGCTGGTTCTTGGGGTCCCACTGACCGGCGCTATCGCGAAAGGAAAAGATGCGCTCCTTGGCGCGGGACTTTTCTTCGTCCCGGCGGGCTCCGCCGAAGGCAGCGTCGAAGCCGTGCGCTCGCAGGCCGTCGAGCAGGGCTGTGGTTTTGAGTAAGCCGCAGCAGCGTTTGGTTCCCAGTGCGACGGGATTGGCCCCGGCCGCGATGGCCTCTTCATTTCGCCATACCAGGAGCTGGACCCCGAGGCTCCGGGTGTATTCATCGCGAAAGGCAATCATCTCCTTGAACTTGTAGCCGGTATCCACGTGCAGGAGCGGAAATGGGATGGGTCCGGGATAGAAGGCCTTCTGCGCCAGGCGCAGCATGACGGAAGAATCCTTGCCGATGGAGTAGAGCATAACCGGCTTTTCAAACTCAGCCGCCACTTCACGGAAGATGTGGATGCTCTCTGCTTCGAGCACTTGCAGATGGCTGAGCCTAGGCGCGGAGCCTATCGGCACGGTTTGGGTTTCCAGGATTGGCAACCTCGCTCCTTGAATGGTCAAATGAAAAACCGCTCGCCAGAGGCTGGCAGCGGTTGTGGTACTTCTATGAGTTATGCGAAAAGGCTAGTAGGGATTTCCTACTATTCGGCTAAGAAAACTCACACCCGCTTGCGTGCAATGACAACGAACAACACTTGTCACAGCAACAACAACCAGCGGGATGATGGAGCATTCGCACTGAGTTAATCCTCTTGCCTGGGGGACCATTTGTCAAGCGCCGCACACCCTCCGGCAGTCGCGGGGAAAGGTAACCACGTTCCGTTTGACGTATAAAGAATCAATGAAATGCATGCGAGTGGGTCTGGTTGGATTTGGATTCGCCGGGCGGGTCTTTCAGGCAAATTCCATCGAAGCAGTGGAGGGGTTGGAACTTGCCACGATCGTACAGAGAACCGGCGACGAGGCGACGTTGCTCTTCCCCCACGCGAAGATTGTGCGCACGGTCGAGGAAATGCTTGAGGACACCACGATCCGCCTGGTGGTGGTGGCTACGCCCAATAGCACTCATTTGCCGATTGCCCGGCAGTGTTTGCTGGCCGATCGCGATGTCGTGATCGATAAGCCGTTTGCTCTGAATTCCGAAGAGGCCGCGGAGTTGATCCAGCTGGCGCGGGCGCGCGGACGGCTGCTCAGCGTGTACCAGAACCGCCGCTGGGACGGGGACTTCCGGACGGCTCGTAAGCTGCTGGATAACGAGCGGCTGGGACGGCTGGTGATGTTTGAATCCCACTATGACCGGTTTCGCCAATTACCGCGGCTGCACGCATGGCGGGAGAGCGGGGGGCCGGGGGGCGGGGTGCTTTTCGATCTGGGATCGCACCTGGTCGATCAGGCGATGGTGCTTTTTGGAGTACCGGCAGCGGTTTGGGGGAGTGTACGGACAGAGCGGGAAGGGGCCAAGAGCGATGACGCGTTTGACTTGTGTTTGCAGTATCCGTCGGCTGGCCTGAGTGTATGGCTGCGCGCCACCTGCCTGGCGCGCGCTCCCGGAGCCCGCTTCACGTTCAACGGGACGTTGGGAACCTTTCGTAAATACGGCATGGATCCCCAGGAAGCGCTCCTGCTGGCCGGGGATAAGTTTTCCTCCAAGCCGTGGGGAGTGGAGGCGGCCGACCACTGGGGCACGCTTACTACCGATGAGGGAGAGCCGGTGAACACGCGGATCCCGACGGAGCCCGGCGACTACCGCTGTTACTACATCAATATCCGCGATGCGATGCATGGAAACGCGGCGCTGGCAGTTACTCCGCTGCAGGCGTGGAGGACGATCCGGGTGTTGGAGATGGCGCTCGAAAGCAGCCGAAGCGGGTGCACGGTTTCGTGTGACTGGAGTGTTGAACCATAGTTATTGAGGTGGGTTGTTGGCGGGAGTGTCTGGTTTGCCCTCTACCTTGTGGACGCCGGACTTCAGTCCCTAAGAACGAGCGAATTTTAGGATGGGACGGATATCGCTGGCATCGGCAGCGCGGAGAGCCTGAATGTAACTGCTCCGGAACTCTCCCGGGTGGACGATGCTCGCACCGCCCCAGGTGAATGCCGGCCTGCCCTTCCGCTGGACCAGGATATCCGCCATGACGCGTGCATGGCGGCCATTGCCGTTGGCGAAAGGATGAATCCAAACCAGACGATGATGAAATCGGACGGCAACTTCGTCTGGCGGGAACGTCTGGTGCTCGAGCCAGTAACGAGCGTCCCCCAATAGAGCCGCCAATGCTTCGCGGATTTGGTAATGAGCAATGCCGATGTTCTTTTCCGTGGACCTGTAGGCTCCGGCCCATTTCCATGTCTGGTCAAACATGTGGCGATGGAGCTCTCTTACATAAGGTTCGGTGAGTGGGTCCAAGCGGCGAAGATTTCTGCGCTCGAAGACCCACGCGTAGGCTTCGATGATGTTTTGACGCTCCCACTCATTCAGTTCTTCCCTGGTAGAAAGGTCCGGGATGAGGTCGTCCTGTTCTTCGGGAGACAGCGAGGTATTGCCGCTTTCCGGATTTCCTGTCAAGAGCCGTGGCATTGATGTATCCATGCGGCTCTCTTTAAGGAGAGCCGCATACGTGCTCGTCGCTGACCCCGCGAAGTTAGGAAATCCGGGGTTTCCGGGTCTCTCGCAGTAAACAGGTTCATCCAGGGATGCGTTTATCTGAGCTGCGTTTGAGTAGCAGACGACGGGTTTCGGCTTCGATGGCTTCGTTAATCCTGCCAGATGACTGGTTTTCCAAAGCCATCGAGTGTTCTACCCCCAGAACGCGCTGTTTCGCTTCGTCGCGAGCCCTGTCTTCGATCAGTGCGTGCAAGGTGCCCGCATGCGGGACAAGGGCATAGACCAACTCGCAGTCGAGCGCATGGGCCATGGCGCGAAGGCTTTTCAAAGTAATGCGATCTTCGGCCTCAGCCTTTTCCAATTGCAAGCGGGAGCTGACGGCTGGTTCCCAACCTGCGAGCGAGCTCGCCGGAAGAAACCCCCAGGACCTGACGGATAGCGCGTATCCATCCCTTTGCCGGACGGGAGACCTTGCGCGCAGCACGGTAGGGCTCAAGCCTGCGGTCGAGTTGGTTGAGCAGGAGGTTTCTGAACTGGCTGCGCATGGATGCCTCCGGACAGGTGACAAGCTAAATATAGTCTAATGGTGCGGAAAAGACAATATATGAAGTTGTCTTTTATGAGTTTGATGACAAGCTATAGATTGCCTTGGAAACGACTTCTCCAGTCAACGATGGCGTTGCGGATGGCGGCCGGGGCCAGGTTGCTGCAGCGCATCTTGTACTCGGGAATGCCGCCCAGGGCTTCGGCCACCGATTGCTCCGTGATCGCGCAGGCTTCCTCTACTGGTTTACCCAGGACCATTTCGGTGGCCATGGAGGAACAGGCGATGGCGACGGCGCATCCCATGCACTTGAATTTCGCTTCCGTAATAATGTTGTTTTCAATGCGCAGCGTGACCAGGACGGTGTCGCTGTCGAGCGCGCTCTTGACCATCGACTTGCCGGAAGGCTCGGCGACGCTGCCCACATTGCGTGGGTTGGCGTAGTGGTCTCTTACCTGCTGGCTATACAACGCAGATCCTCATGCTTGTTATGATACCGAGCTAGAGATGTTCGCGGACCTGTATACCAAAGCGGCCGAACTCGCTTCCCAGGGACGACCCTTCGCCATTGCGACCGTCGTCAGGGTGGAAGGCTCTTCCTCTGCCCGGCGGGGCTCCAAGGCGCTTTTCGATCCGTTGGGCAAATTGCTGGTGGGATGGGTGGGTGGCGGCTGTGCAGAAAGCGCGGTTCGCAGCGAAGCACTTCTGTGCATGGAAACTGAGAAGCCCCGCCTCATTACCGTGGACATGAGCGACGAGGCACTCGGGGTCGGCATGCCCTGCGGAGGGACCATGGATATCTTCATCGAGCCCGTTCTCCCGAAACCTGAGCTCCTGATCGTGGGCCATGGGCGTATCGCCGAAACCCTGGCGGTGATGGGAGATCTGATGGGTTTCGCCATCACCGTCAATGACCCGGCAGCGGAGCGCAGCGCTTTTCCGCAGGCAGAGAGACTGGTGACGGAAGACTTCGATCTCACGGAAACACCCATCGGTCCGAAATCGTTTGTGGTGATCGCTACGCAGCATAAGCGAGACCACCTGTGGCTCAAAAAGGCGCTGGCTGGCAATGCAGCCTACGTGGCCTTGATCGCCAGCCACCATCGGGCGGCGCTGGTGCTGGATTATCTCCGCGCCGAAGGAGTTTCCAGCGACAGGATCGCCACCGTGTACGCTCCTGCGGGCCTTCACCTGGGCGCCTCCACGCCAGAGGAGATTGCCTTAAGCGTGATAAGCCAGATGGTGGCCCTGCGGCGCGGGGGAGAACAAATCCTCAACCGGCACGATGCCTACACGGATGCGGTGATTCGCCACTGCGAGGCGGACGTCCGGCCCTGATCTTCATATTTCGCCTTCATATTTCAGACGTTCGTAGTCGGCCGGCTCGTCCAGGTCGAGGAGTATTCCCTTATCTTCGACTTCTACGTTAACTATTCCATCCAAGTGGTTGGCAAAGATGGCGCGAGAGCCAACGTCCCCTTCGAGGGCCATGACTTCGGCAAAGACTGACCGGTCGAGGAGCACAGGATTGCCCCGCTGACCCTGATACACGGGGATGACAATCTGCGCTTGCGAGCGGCGATACTCGTCGACGATTCGATCCAGAGTCTGGGGACGAAGGAAGGGCTGGTCGCCAAGGATGATGAGCGCAGCGTCGCTGTTGGGGTCGACGGCCGTGAGTCCCGTCCGCAAGGAGCTTGCGATTCCCTGCTGGTAGTCCGGGTTGACGACGATTTTGAGTTCCTGAGGAGACGGGAGCCGGCGGTGGATGGCTTCTGCGGAAGCACCGAGCACCAGGATGATTTCGTCTAATGCGGCGGCTTGCACATGGGCCAGCGTTTGCGCCAGCACCGTGCTCTCACCCAGAGCAAGCAGCTGTTTGGCTTGCCCCATGCGGGAGGAACTACCGGCTGCCAGGATGACGGCGCTTACGGGCTGAAGTTTCCCGGCGTGTTTCGTTACCCGCATATTCAACGGTCCGCCAGTCTCGAGCAAACCCCTGCCCTTAAGTAGTATGGTGGTCGGTTCATTGGAGCGTACAGATGCAGGGTAAACCCAGCGTATCCGCGGTGCTTTTGTTGATTGGTTTGCTTATCTTCCAGGGCTTTGCTCCCGACCTGCAGGCGCAAACACTACCGCCGCCGCCGACCCCTCAGGAATTAGACCAGTTGCTGGCTCCGGTCGCACTGTATCCCGACGCTTTACTGGCGCAGATTACGACGGCTTCCACCAATCCGCAGGAAATTCTGGACGTGGATAACTGGCTGGCGCAGAACAGTAACCTGACCGTGTCCCAGTTGACCGCTGCGGCGCAGCAGCAAGGGTTTGATCCGGCGTTTATCGCCCTTGTCGGTTTTCCCCAGGTGATCCAGATGATGGCGGAAAACATCGACGACTATGCGGCCATTGGTGCGGCGGTCACGGCGAATCAAGCGGAAGTCTCGGCATCGATCCAGCGCTTGCGGGCGCAGGCGTACGTATCGGGCGCCTTGCGCAGTTCGCCGCAGCAGGTGGTGGACGTCCAGCAAAATGCGGGACAGCCGATCTATGTGATTCAACCGGCCAATCCGCAGGTGGTATACCTGCCGCAATATAACCCCACGGTGGTGTACACGGGCAGCTCAGGCGCGGGGTTGATCACGTTTGGCATTGCAATTGGCATCACCGCGCTGCTGGTGAGTCAACCCTGGGGCTGGGGCGGCTGGGGATGGAATTGGGGAGGACAGCGGATTTACTACAACCGCGGTCCGTGGGGTGGCTGGGGAGGTGGGTATCGCCCGCCGCACTACTACTATCGGCCTCGTCCGGTACCGTATACGAGTCGCCCAGGCTATGGTGGGAATTGGGGATATCGTCCGCCGAATTACCGCCCGCCCCAACCGATTTATCGTCCTGGGACCCGGCCGGGATACAACCGTCCGGTCAATGGCCGACCACCCGGCTATCGGCCACCACCGAATAATAACCGGCCGACTATTCAGCCGGTAAAGCCTGGCACGCCCGGCAACAAGCCGGTGACGGGCCGACCACCCGGCAACCAGCCACCACCGAATAATAACCGGCCACCGAATAATGGCCGGCCGACTATTCAGCCGGTAAAGCCTGGCACGCCCGGCAACAAACCGGTGACGGGCCGACCACCCGGCAACCAGCGGCCACCGAATAATAACCGGCCGCCGAACAATGGCCGGCCGACCACGCAGCCGGTCCAGCCTGGTAACAGGCCTGCACCGCAAAGGCCGACCGCTACCCCTCGTCCGACTCCTAAACCGCAGAACCGGCCGGCGCCATCTCAACGGCAGGGCGGGAATGACCAGCGAGGGCCACGGTAAAGCTAGTGGGTAATGTCTCATAGATTAGGCGATAAGGCGTGTTTGTGTGTAAAATATGAGACATTATGAGAAAGGCTACGGATGGGATTCTGCCCGCCCTCGAGAGAATCCTGCATGGAGTAGGAGAGAAGCTGAAAGCTGCGCGGCTGCGCCGCCGGTACTCAGCGGACATGGTCGCCCAGCGCGCGGGGATCGCCCGGGCGACGCTGTTCAGGATTGAGCAGGGAGATCCCGGCGTTGCGTTGGGCAACTATGCGCGTGTGATGCAGGCTCTGCGTCTTGAAAAGGACCTGAACCTGCTTGCCGCGGATGACGAACTGGGGCGTAAGCTGCAGGACGCCGAAATTGGTGTGCGGGCACGAGCGCCGCGTCGAAAAGCACCAGCCGCCGGTCAAAAGGAATGAGCGGCAGACAGAGGTCGGTGCAGGTCTACATCGATGTCGATGGAGCAGGCGGACCTGCCAGGATGGGAACGCTGCACGCGCAGAGCTCAGGACGCCAGGAAGTATTTTCCTTCGAGTACGAACCGGAATGGCTGGTAAGCGAAGCGGCCTTTGCTTTTGATCCCGATCTGCAGCTGCTGGAGGGGGCGCAATATCCAGCACAGTCGCGCAGCAACTTCGGCATTTTTCTCGACTCGGCTCCCGACCGGTGGGGACGCTTGTTGATGCAGCGCCGGGAAAATCTCCGCGCCCGGCAAGAGGAGCGACCAGCGCGGCGATTGACCGAATGGGACTATCTGTTGGGGGTCCATGATGAAACCCGGCTGGGTGCACTCCGCCTGCGATCGCTCGAAGGAGGAGAGTTTCTTGATAGCGACCGGCAAATGGCCGCGCCTCCGATCACTTCTGTTCGCGAACTGCAAGCGGCCAGTGATGGACTCGAACGGCATATCGATGACGAACAAAATCCGGAATACGCACGCTGGCTTAATCAATTGGTAGCGCCTGGATCGTCGCTCGGCGGCGCTCGTCCCAAAGCCTCGGTGCGCGACGAAGCAGGAGATCTTTGTATTGCGAAATTCCCCAGCCGCGCGGATACGCGAAATATGGCCGCCTGGGAGATGCTGGCGCACCGGCTGGCTGCCAAGTGCGGCATATCTTTGCCACAGGCGAGATTGCTGAAGAGTGGGGACCGGGATCAATCGACGTTTCTGGTCAAGCGGTTCGATCGAACCGCGATTGGCGGCAGGCGGGCTTTCTTATCCGCGATGACACTGACCCAACGACGGGATGGAGAGCCAGGTGCGAGCTACCTGGAGCTGGTGGAGTTGTTACAGCGGCAAGGTGCAGAGACGCTGAGCGACACGCATCAGCTCTTTCGCCGTATCGTGTTCAACATCCTGATCCACAATACCGATGACCATCTGCGCAACCACGGGTTCTTTATCGAGGAGCGTGGGGTTCGACTGTCGCCAGCGTATGACATGAATCCGTCGGTGGAGGGTGACGATCTCACGCTGGCCATTAATGAGACGGAGACTATGTGCGATGTGGAGATTGCGCGTGCCGCTCACAAGATGTACGCGCTCACGTTAAAAGAGGCGGATGGAATCATCGCAGAAGTAGAGGCTGCGGTGAAGAGCTGGCGCGATCAGGCTGAGGCCCTACGCATCCGGCGTTCCGAGCAGGACCAGATGGCCGCGGCGTTCGCTGCCTAACCCAGAATTCAGCAGTAAATGGGAGAGACGTTCATGTCTTATCAGCCGACGATCCTGGTGGCAACGTGGAACGATGGGCTGTTCGTGGTCAGCAGCGATGGGCGTACGCAGGAGATTGCGAATCAACCTGTCAGAGGGCTCGCAGCGGATGGACGCGGCGGTGCGCTGGCCGTTGTGGGCCAACATTCACTGCGCAGGCGTGCTGCAAGCGGCGAATGGGTAACCGTCGCTGAGAGCGAGCTTGAGCTTTCGTGTTGTGTGGCGGTTCGCGACAGTATCTACGCTGGAACAGATGATGCACGCATGCTGCGGCTGAGCGATGCGGGTGGTGTGCTCGATCCTGTGCTCAATCCTATTGAGGGATTCGACCGCGTCGCGGGGCGGGATACGTGGTTTGCTGGTTCGGCCATTGTGAATGGGCAACGTGTTGGTCCGCCGCTGGGGATTCGCTCGGCCGCGGGCAACGCGGATGGGAGCGTGCTCTTCGCCAACGTTCACGTGGGAGGCATTCCGCGTTCCGTGGATGGGGGAAGGACCTGGCAGCCCACCATCGACATCCACACTGATGTTCATGAGGTGCGCGGGCACCCGGCAAATCCGGATATTGTTGCCGCGGCTTCCGCTGTGGGACTTTGCATTAGCCGCGACGCGGGAGCCACGTGGACTATCGAACACGAGGGCCTGCACGCATTGCACTGCTCTGCAGTCGCGTTTTCGGGCGAGGACATTCTTGTCTCCGCAGCGACAGACCCGTTTGCAGCCCAGGGAAGAGTTTATCGGCGGCCGATCAGAACAGATGGGGCCCTGGTGGCGGTCGAGGATGGGATGCCACCGTGGACCGAGGGTAAGGTCGACACCGGTTGCATCGCTACAAACGGGTCGATGATTGCCGTTGCTGATCGAGGCGGCAACTTGTACCTGTCCACTGAGTTTGGACGGGCCTGGATATGCAGGAGCACCGGACTGCCGGCCCCGAGTGGGGTTCTTATCTGCTGACCTTGCTTCTTACTTGGACCACGGGGGCACGATGCCGTTCATGCGCGCGTAGGCGATCAGTTGTCCCTCGTGCTCGTTGGCATGCACGATGATGCGCAGGTACATGCCATCGACGGTTACGGTTTTGTTGTCGATGGTCACCTTGCGTGCGAAGTCAGCGGGCTTTAACTGGGCGCGCGCCGCTGGTACGGCGGCCAGGGAACGCTTTAGCCAGTCGATGACCTGGGCTTTCGAGGTCACGGTCTTTTCCGCGTCGACGGTTAGGTCAGGTTCCTTCGCGCCGGTGACGCTTAAGAGGTAGAAATTCGCGATGGCGATGTGCATGTAGACTTCGCTGGTTGAGCGCACTCCAGGCGCTGGACGCCAGGAGAACTTGTCTGCCGGAGTTGCTTCGGCTAGGGCGATCAGTTCACGGGAAACGTGACTCCATTCGCCATCGTAGCCTTCCCATAAGCCTTCGTTTTGCGCGTGTACAGTCGCTGAGGTGAGGAGGATGAATAACAGAAGTTTTTTCACGGTTCCCTTCCCGTTTACTCATGCTAATGCAGCGGGCACTGCGGAAAAAGATGCAGACCGCTTGAGAAGCAGCCACCAGGGCTAAAGCCCCGATTTTTCTTATACGAAGCTTTCCCGCGGGCTTGAAGCGGCTACCGAGCGAGGGGCGGATGCTTTTACCCGCGGTATCCGCTTGAAAGCCCGCTCCCCCGGACTGAAGTCCGGGGCTGGCACCAACGGATTGGCACGGACGAAATCCAGACTCTGAGTGGGTGAGCAAACCGCAGGTCCCTCCACTCCGCTCCCCCGGATTTCCTGTCGAGAGCCGTGGCGCTGATGAATTGCATGCGGCTCTCTCTGCGGAGAGCCGCACACGTGGTCGTGGCTAGCAGTGCGAAGTAGGAAATCCGGGTTCGCTCCGGCCGGGATGACAATTTGTTGCGACCGCGTGAGCTCCCCCTGGCCCGTTCAGCAGGGGGGCTTCATTTCGTTGGAGGTGCCTCCGGCGGCGGGAATGTAACAGTTTCGGGTGTAATCCATGACCATGCGGTCGGCACTGAAGCGCCAGCCCAGAGTGCGGATGGTTCGCTTCATGCGGGTGATCCAGCCCCGCGGCAGGCCGTCCCTGTCGCGCTGGTAATAGAGCGGAATCAGTTCGTCGCTCAGCACCCGGTAAAGGTCTTCCCCGTCACGGGTGTCGTGCACATCCATATTGGAATGGGTTCTGCCATTGCCAATGGCAAAGCCGTTCAAGCCGTCGTAGGCTTCCGCCCACCAGCCATCCAACACGGAAAAGTTCAGGCCGCCGTTGAGCACAACCTTTTGACCACTCGTGCCAGAGGCTTCGAGCGGCCGGCGAGGGTTGTTTAGCCAGACATCCACTCCCTGCACCAGATAGCGGCCGACATTGATGTCGTAGTTTTCGATAAAGACGAATTTGTCGCCAAACTTCTGGTCGCGCATCATCTCGGCAATCTGCTGCAAGACCAGCTTCCCCGGCTCGTCATGAGGATGAGCCTTTCCGGCAAAGAGGAATTGCACCGGACGCTTGGGATCGTTGACCATGGAAGCGAGTTTTTGCATATCGGCAAGAATCAGGTTGGCGCGTTTGTAGGTCGCGAACCGGCGGGCGAAACCAATGGTCAGCGCATCCGGGGAGAGGACCTTGCTGAGGCGCTGGAGAGTCTGGGCGGATTCGCCACGGCGCTCTGCCTGCTCCCGGGCACGGCGGCGGACAAAGTCAATCAGCTGCGACTTGAGCGCCAGATGGGTTTCCCATAGCTCGCCATCGTCGACCTTTTCGATGGGCTCCCAGGTGCGCAGCCAGGAGCTCTTGCCCTGCCATCCGACGCCGAGATGACGGTCGTAAAGACGTGACATTTGCGGCGCCAGCCAGGAAGGGACATGAACGCCATTGGTGATATGGCCGATGGGCACCGCTTCTTCCGGCTTGCCGGGAAAGAGGCCCTTCCACATGGCTCGCGATACCTCGCCATGGAGCGAAGAAACCGCATTGGCGCGGCGGGAAAGCAAAAGCCCGAGCACGGTCATGCAGAAAGGCTCGTGATGATTGGCAGGATTCTCGCGGCCAAAGCCCATTAATCTTTCGAGGCTGATGCCCAGTTGATCGCGCAGAGGCCCGAGGTGCTCCTCAAGCAGATCGGCATGAAAGCGGTCGTGACCCGCAGGCACCGGGGTGTGGGTGGTAAAGATCACCTCACGGGGAACCTGCTGCGCCGCGGCGTCGAAGGTCAGACCTTCTTCCTGCATGCGATCGCGAACGGCTTCCAGCACGGCAAAGCCACTGTGGCCCTCGTTAAGGTGAAGGACCCCGGGTGAGATGCCCATGGCTTTGAGGGCGCGAAAGCCGCCTACGCCAAGCAACAGTTCCTGGCGAATGCGGGTTCGTCCGTCGCCCCCATAAAGGCGAGAGGTCAGGTCCAGATCCTCGGGCGCGTTGCCGGTAACGTTGGAATCGAGCAACAGAAGGGTACAGCGACCGACACTGACACGCCATACCTTGGCGCGGATGACCCCGTGGCGAGTTTCAATGCTCACCACCACCGGCTCCCCGTTCTTGCCGATGGCAAGTTCCATGGGAAGTTGGTTGACGTCGGTGTGCAGGTATTCCTCCTGCTGCCATCCCTTCTGGTCAAGATACTGGCGGAAGTAGCCCTGGCCGTAAAACAGGCCGATGCCGACGAGGGGAATGCCGAGGTCGGAGGCGCTCTTGATATGGTCCCCGGCCAGGACGCCCAGGCCGCCGGAATAGACGGGCAGGGATTCGTGCAGGCCGAACTCGGCGGAGAAATAGGCTACGGGGTGCGGGCGGAGCACTCCGGCATTCATGGAGCCCCAGGTGCGGTCGGCGCTGAGGTATTCCTGCTGGCGGCGGTAGACGTAGTTGATGCGGCTGTGTAAGCCGAGTTCAGTAGCGCGGCGCTCGATTTCGCCCAGCGGGAGCTCGTTGAGCAGAGCGATGGGATTCTGATTGAGCTGCCACCAACGAGTGGGATTGAGGTCGCGAAATAAACTGATGGCGTCGTAGTCCCAACACCAGGAGAGATTGCGGGCGATGGACCAAAGACGCTCCTGGGAAGGGGCGACGAAGCGATCGAGCGTGCGCGCCTCGCTCACCACCGGCGCCACCTGGTTGGCGGCTTCGGACAACCGGCGAATTTCCTGTTCCCGGAATACCCTTGGTTCCTTGGTTTGCACGATGAGCACCCCCTGGAGAATGCCGCGATCGATCAAAGGCACGCCAAGGAAGGAGTGGTAGACCTCTTCTCCGGATTCCTTGAAGTATTTGAAGCGGGGATGAAGGCTGGCGTCCTCGACAGCAACCGGCATGACGGTCTCCGCGACCAGGCCGGCAAGGCCCTCGTTGAGCGGCATGCGCAAAGTACCAATGCATCGAGGATGCAGGCCGAGGCTCGCGGCCAATACCAGGTTCGAGCGGTCGGGTTGGAGAAGGTAGGCAGAACACACATCGGTCCTGAACCGGCTGGCGATCAGGGCGACGACATTCATCAGGGTGTCGGCGGGCTTGCCGCCCTCTTCGGTCAGGTTTGTGATTTCTTCCATGGTGAGTACGTGACTGGCATCGGTTTCTTCGTAGGATTGGCTCACCAGGACTCCCCTCGCGTTTCGATTTTGCTCAAACAAATACAATCGTGCCGGGCCCGGCCAAGATGACCTGTGTCCAGGGGGAATGAATGGTTATCCGTGTTCGCCTATTGAAGAATAGTTCAGGGAAGACCGTCAAGGCTTTTGGAAAAGCAATCGGAAGTAACGTAGGGTGGCGGATTGGGAAACGGGCGGGATGAGAGGAGAAACCCAGGTCTCAAAAGCGAGACCTGGGCCAACCCACTCATTTTGCGTCCGCGTTATTTCGTCTTTTAATTTTGGCTGCGTGCGTTGCAGTCGTCGATCCCTCAGGTTGTGCGGTACTGGCGTACGCGAACTTTGTGGGATGGAAAGCCTGGGAGCGGCTTCGCTCACAGCTGCGGTTGCGGATGCGGCTTCGGATTCATGGTGGCCCTTGAAGAGCGAGCTGGGGAGGGCTACAAAAGCCGGATAGGTGCTTGCCGTCTGATCGTAGCCATAGCCTCCGATTACGCCGGCGTCATCAATGATTGCTCCCAGCACAAGGGACACGTTTGGATTCGACGGGATCAGGGTGTTGAGGTCGTACATTTTTCCCTTCTCCCAAAGGAAGCCGCGGCAGTTGTAATTCACATCACACGACGAACCGACAATCTGGCCGAGGTTATTGATCGCGTTGCCATAGCTGGAATAGTCCCCAGGGAGAGTACCCAGGTCCTGCACGGTCCCGTTCTGCCATAGGGTTGCATGACCGGTGAGGTCGCCGCTCAGGTCCGAAGTTCCGGTGATTTGTCCGAAATCGTTGATGCCGAAGGCATTGTTGTTCATCAGTCCGCCCAAAGTGGGAAGGATGATGGCCTTGCCGTTACGCCAATACACGGCATGGGCCGCTCCGTTGCTCACGCAGTCCCCGGTTGAGCCGGTGGCCTGACCGAAATCGTTGATGGCGTTTGCGCTTCCTTCGGAGTCGCCCGATGGAAGCGGAAGCGGGCGAACCTTTCCATTGGTCCAAACCGCAGGCAGCTCCTGCAGAATCTGAAAGGCGGGAGAAACCGGCGCGCCGCTGACCAGACAACTGGGATCATGGACGCTGGTCTGAGCTGCTCCGGCGACCTGGCCCCACTCATTGTTACCGAACGCAGCGCCGCTGTTGCCGCCGAGGAGCGGCAATGCCACCGCTTTCCCGTTGACGACCGTGATCGGGAGGCAGATGAGATGAGTCCCTGTCTCACAAGTATCCTGATTCAAAGGATCGGGAGTGGCGGTCTCGGAGAAGCCGGCGAAGTTTTCCAGCAAAGCGCTGTTGGGTCCTCCCAGGGTACCCAGGTCCTTGGTGTTGTTGGGATACCAGAGGATGGCGTGCTGGGCGGTGTTATCCGGCACGTTCGCATAACCGCCCAGGTACCCGCCGTAGCTGATGCCGGCAACGATGGCGAAGGACCCGCCCAACGGCGTCCCGAGATTAATCAAATCGTAGCTGGGGGCTTTGGTTGCCGCTTGCTGGCTCAGCCCTACGCCTACCGAAAACGGCAGCGTGGCCAGTATGAGGAGCAGGGTAAGTTTCGACTTCATTCCTTTACCTCTTGAAAAAACTGTGTGGGTTTGAGTTGTTGTCGTCGCCGCCCATGGAGGGTGCGGTGGCGTGACTTCGGTGAGTTCCATGGCCGAGATTGGAACAGAGCGACGGTACGACCGCGTTCGCAGGAAAGTCCAGCTAAATTTCGCTTCGGGTGCTTAGTCAGCAACGGTGCCGCGTTAGACGCGAAGAAGCCGGAACGGGCGTTCCGGCTTCTTTCGAGAACCAAGTGATATGTGCAGGGCCTCATACAAGGCAGATCAATTCGCCCTTCTACTTGAGGGCTAGCAAAACATCTTTGCTGTCGGTCGATTGGCCTTTAGCCTCCTCGACCACCTGGAGCTGCTTTTCAAATTTGGAGGTGGGGATGGTCAGATTCAGGCCGTCCATGGTTTCAGAAATCCGGGCCAGGAAGTGGTGATCGCCCACATTGCGAAAAATCATAACGGGATGCGTGGCGGTGTAAGAATCCTGCTGGACGGGAACGGTCACGAGCGCGCCGGTCTTCACATTGAGGATGATGATGCTCAGCCTCATATGATCTTCCTTGATTTGATACTGGCCTGCAGGCAGTTGGGAGGAACCCACGTTGAAGGCGAAAGGCACGTCGGCCTTCACGACCGATTGAGCATAGGCGCCGCTGGTGAGGGTGAGGGACAACACCGCTAAGGACAGAGTTCCGATGAAGTTGCGATTCATGACATCCTCCTAACTCAATTTTTGTTTCTCAAACTCTCAGACGCTTACCTAATTGCATGCCGAGAGCCAAACTCTCGCGGCTTCTGTCTCGCGGGTGACTTCCCTGCTTTTGCAACAACTTACGCGCCGGCTGCCGGGCCGGTTGTGCTGCGCTGAGGGCGTATTGGTAGCCGAACGGTTACCCTGGCGGAGCCGGATGGTTCCCGCCCTATCCGCTAGACTGACAACCGGAGGCGACGTTGACCGACGCAAGACTGGTGGCGATATCGGGGCTGCTGAAGGGGACCGCGTGGAGGGCGAAGGACGGACCGTTGCTGCTGGGAAGGGATGCCTCCAACCAGGTGCGGACGAGCGACGCTGCGGTTTCGCGCAAGCATTGCTCGGTGACGGAAGTTGGGAGCGGGTTTGAAATCGAGGACCTGAATAGTCACAACGGAACGTTTGTGAACGAAACCAAGGTGAGCCGTAAGGCGATCAAGCATGGCGACCGGATTCGCATCGGGGCCAGCGAGTTTGTGTTCCTGACCGGCCCGGATGACGACGACACGGGAACATTCGCGGCCAAGAGCAGCACTGATTCCGCTTTGAAGACCATGCAGTTGGATTATTCGAGGTTGCCCTCGGATGCGTCCTGGGTCGGGCGCATGGCACGCGACCTCAGCGCATTTTTCAAGATTGCGAATGTCATCAATTCCACCCGCGACGTGCAGGCCATGCAGTGCGAGCTGCTGGCGCTGATTTGCGAAGTGATCCCGGCAGCCCAGGGCGCCATCGTGCTGCAGCTGAATCGAAACGAGGAACCCACTCCTCCGTGTACCTGGAATCGTAAGGGGCCACAGGAGCTGAGGATTCAGGACGCACTGGTGCAGCAGGCGACCTGGGAACAATGTGCGGTTTTGGTGACGGCGCAGTCTGGTGAGGCGGAGCACGTTTTGTGCGTGCCACTGCTCGGGATTGAGCGCGTGCTGGGAGTGATTTACCTGAGTTGCCCGGCGTCCATGGCTCCGTTTGGCGAGGGACACGCTTATTTCCTGAGCTCGGTTTCGCGCATCGCCGCGATTACGCTGGAGAACCTTTCGAAGCTGGATTCTCTGCGGGCAGAAAACCAGCGGCTGCGGGTGGAGGGAAAAGCGGAGCAGACGCTGGTGGGGGAGAGCCGGCCGATGCTGCGGGTGCGGGAGTTCATCCGGCGGGTGGCGAAGGGGGATTCGACGGTGCTGATTCGGGGGAGAGCGGCACCGGGAAAGAACTGATCGCGCGCGCCCTGCACGCCGGCAGCTCGCGGCCGGACAAGCCCTTCGTGGCCATTAATTGTGCTGCCATTCCAGAGGCATTGCTGGAAAGCGAATTGTTCGGCCACGAAAAGGGAGCGTTCACCGGGGCTACCACGGTGCGGAAAGGCAAGCTTGAAGCGGCAGAGGACGGAACCCTGTTTCTGGACGAGATTGGGGAGATGGCTCCGCTGTTACAGGCCAAGCTTTTGCGGGCGCTGCAACAACGTGAGTTTGAACGGCTGGGGGGAAACCGGTTGCTGTCGTTTAACGCCCGGGTGGTGGCCGCGACCAACAAGAACCTGGAACAGGCGATCAAGTCCGGAGAGTTCCGGCAGGATTTGTATTACCGGTTGAATGTGGTTTCGATTGTCTCCCCTCCCCTGCGGGAACATCGCGAAGACATTCCCTTGCTGGCTTTGCATTTCGCTAATCAATACGCGGCGAAGTGCAAGCGCAGTTTCAAAGGGATTGCGGCCGAAAGCACGGTCTCTGCTGCTGCAATATAGCTGGCCGGGGAATGTTCGCGAGCTGGAAAACGCGATCGAGCATGCCATCGTGTTGGGGCTTACAGAGGAAATTCTTCCTGAAGATTTGCCCGATGCGCTGCTGGAGGAACAGGCGTCCGCTTTAGCGGGACGGTACCATGACACGCTCAACCAGACGAAGAAACAGCTGGTGCTTACGGCGCTGGATGAAGCCAAGGGGAGTCCTGTTGACGCGGCTCGTCTTTTGGGGATTCATCCTAAATATTTGCATCGGTTGATCCGGAATCTTAAGTTGAAGCCGGAGGGGAAGCGGTTGGGGTGATGATGTCCCAAAGCTCGCCTGGCGACGGAGGAGCTTTGGGACATCGTTGTTTGTGGTTGAGTGTGGCAGGGGCTAAAGCCCGAAGTTTTCTCGACGTCTACGGCCCGACTGAAGTCGTGCCCTGATACAAAACATGAGAGCATTGGCGACCGGAACATTGGCCCCCGCCTTTTTGCTTGAGGACTATCGAAATCAAGCGGTCCTTGCTATTGGGGCGGGGGTTGCCTTGATCCCCTCCTGGTCCTCAGGTTTGGCTTGATGAGCGCTTGCGCGCTCGCGGGCATGGAGACACTGGGGGCTGCTTCGACGTTAGCCGCTGCGGCAGATGCACCGGCAACGAAGGAGATGGCGGGAGTGAGGACGAAGGCGGGCTGGGTGTTGTTGGCCTTGTCAATCGCATAGCCTGTAATCACACCCAAATCATCAATCGTTGCCGCCAGGTGAAGGTAGAGCTGCTGGTTCGCACCAACCAGAGTGTTGAGGTCGGTCATGGTTCCCTTGCTCCAAAGGAATCCGCGGCAGTTACCGTTGACGTCGCAGGACTGGCCGACAATTTGACCTAGATTGTTAATCGAATAGCCCACACTGTAATAGTCGCCGGGAAGAGTTCCCAGATCCTGCATGACTCCGTTCTGCCAGAGGAAGGCGTGACTGGTCAGATCACCGGCCACATCCGATGTGCCGGTCACCTGGGTGAGATCGTTGATGGCGAAGGGATTGGTGTTCAATGACCCGCCAAGGTTGCCAAGGTTAATGGGATTGCCGCCTCGCCAAAGTAAGCCATGCGCAGTGGGGGCATTCACGCAATCTCCCGAGGCGCCAACGGATTGGTTGAGGTCGTTGATGGCGTTTGCACCTCCCTCGGGATCCCCGGGGTAAAGCAGGAGCGGGAAGGCCTTGCCAACGACCCACTCCACCGGGACGCTCTGCTGCACCTGGTAGAACGGGGCGACCGGCTTACCACCGACAAGACAGCCGGCGTCGCTCACGGAGGTCTGCGCAGTCCCCACCACCACCCCCAGGATGTTGTTGCCAAAGGCAGTGCCGTTTTGACCACCAAGCGCCGGGAGGGACCTTGCAATTCCTGAAAGCGCGGCGAGAGGGAGGCAGACGAGATGAGTGCCGGTCCCACAAAAATCCTGTCCCAGGGAGTCTGGGGTTGCGGTCTCAGCGAAGCCCGCAAACTGGTTCAGCAAGGCACTGTTGGTGCCTCCGAAGGTGCCTAGATCTTTGGTGGAACCAGGAAGCCATATGATCGCGTGCTGAGTGGTGTTGTTGGGCAGGTTGGCGTACCCACCGAGGAAGCCGCCGTCGCTAATGCCCGCAGCAAGTGCGAACGATCCTCCCAAAGGTGTGCCCAGATTGATGACCTGGTAATTCTGGCTGAAAGCGGTGCCCAGCGAAGGGGGCAGCGTGGCGATCAGGGCCACCTGAAAAAGTGAAAGTACCTTTGATTTCATTGTTTCTCCCTCATGTGTTTGGGTTCAGGTTGCGCAGGATAACGGACAGCGACGAGGGTTCCGAACGTGTCGCAGCGGATCGGAGTCATCACTGCTCTGGGGGGATGCGGGGCTGTCCGGAGGGGATGTACCTTAACTGGGAAGATATTAGCGGAGGGGTACCTAAATCGTGAAGGGCTACGCTCCGTATTCTACGCCGGGGACCAGCTCGGGGTCGGCGGGGGCGGTGCGCGCCTTGTAACGCGCCCGCTGGTAGAAGAAGTAGGCCGAGCCGAAGACGATGACGCATCCGGCGATCAGCTTGACTTCGTAGATCCATACCGAGTTGACCTGGCGCCCGGGGATGAAGGCCACGATCATGCCGACAAAGGTCGCAGCTAAGCCCGCTACGGCGTTGGCCGTCAAATAGGCTTTGTTGGCGTTGAGCACTGCTCCCTTCGCCCAGGTGTGCTTGAGCAGGGCGAGGAACATGTACGCCGATGGCGAGAGCTGCAGGATCACGGCAAGATCCAGCATGGTGAGAAAAGCCTCGCCTACCGAAACACCTAAGAAGCTGGTGGCGATTAACAGCGAGGACAGGATGGCGAAAAGGATCAGGCTCACGTACGGGGTGTGATAGCGGGGATGCAGGCGGCCGATGATGGGGGGAAGATAGCGATCCACTCCAGCGACAAAGGGGAGACGGGCGGCGCCGCTGAACCAGGCAGAAGCCGTGCCCAGGATGGCAATGCATTCGAGAAGCGCGAGCGGAGCGACCACACCAGTGAGGCCGGTGCGGGTACTCATGACGCTGATGGCCTGCAGGACGCCGGAGAGTACTCCTATTTCTTTTTGCGGCATGGCGATCAACATCGATAACGTGGTGCCGAAGTAGATGAAACCGGCAATCAGGCCGCCGAGGAGAATGGCGATGGGAAGGTTGCGCTTGGGATCGCGGATCTCGTCGCCCATGATGGAGGCCAGGTCCAGGCCAATCAGGCTGTAGCAGATGGTGCCAAAGGCGGCGAACAGACGCCAGTCATGGAAACCGGTGCGCAGATCTGATGGGTGAAGAGCGCTTCCGCGGTGATGCAGGGTCAAGGCGGCCAGGAGGCAGATGATGACCGCACCGCCGATGGTGCCCAGGCCGCCCAGATTGTTAATCCATTTGCCAAGCGAAAGGCCGCGGATGTTCAACATCAGCAGGAAGACGATGATGAGCAGAGAGGCAATCCCGGTGAAGGCGTGGCTCTCCGAGAGCTTCTGGATTTTTGGTCCGGCTACGTAGACGGCGACCCCGACGCAGGAGAGCACGACGGTGGGGAGATAGACGACGTTCGATAGCCAGTAACACCAGCCGGCCAGGAAGCCGTGCTCCTCACCAAAGCTTCGTTTGGCCCAGAGATAGATGCCACCCTCGCCTGGCCATTTCTGGGATAGTTCGGTTACGGCCGCTCCTTGAGGCCAGAAGAAACAGGACAGGGCGATTAGCCATAGCCATAGGGTGACCGGGCCGGACGCGGAGACGGCGGGGATCAGGTTCAGGTTGGCGACCGCTACGACAAAGAGCAGGACCAGATCGCGTCGCCCGAGTACGCGGTCCAGGGTTGTTTTCTTTCCTACGTGGAGCGGTCGCATAGAATCCTTTTGTGGGCCGTCGCCCATCTTATTCGGCCCACGTGCGCTTAGGCGAACGTAGGGCACCCGTACAGATTTGCTTACCCGTGAGAGTTAACCCGCAAAGCCTCGCGTGGCTCGGGCGAAGGCTCGCGGTGAGGCTCCGGTCCAGACCTTGAAGGCTCGCGAGAGGACCGCGGTTTCAGAGTAGCCGACGGTGTGGGCCACGTCAGTTACGGTGGCAGAACGGTCTTTCATGAGAGATTCGGCCAGGGTGCGGCGCTGGTCGCGGACCAGACTGCGAAAGCTGGTGCGCTCCTCGGCTAAACGGCGCTGAAAGGAACGGGCGGAGAGGCCGAGCTCCTGGGCCACGGCGGGCAGAGTCAGCGGGCCTGAGCCCAGACGACGGGCGATGAGGTAGTTGACCTGGCGGGACAGGGTCTCCGGTTCCCTGCTCTCTTCGGCCAGATCATGCAGATGACGCTCCATGAAGGGCATCATCGATCGATCCGAAGCGATGCCGGCGCGGTTGAGGTCTCCACCACGCAGGACTAAGCGATTTACATTCTGCCCGAAGAAGACGGGCGCGTGGAAGGCTTGTTCGTAGGCTCTCCTCATGTTGGATGAATGCTCGAAGTGGACCTCGAGCGGAGACCATTGGCAACCGAGAAAGTTGCGTATGAGACTGCAGAGGGCGGCGAGGGAGTATTCGGCGTCCTGGCGGCGGGGGCGTATGGAGGCATCAGCGATCTGGTAGATGTAGTCGGCGGTCGTGTCTCCGGCGATGAGCTCCACTCGGGTTGCACTCTGCCAGACGCTGATCCAGGACGTTAGTTGTTGCAAGGCCTGGCGAAGATTGACGGAGGCCTGGAAGAGGAAGCCGAGTGGTCCGAGAAGGTCGGGGCGGAAGGCGTGGCCCAGTTTTAATCCTAAGCAGGGGTCCTCTAACAACTGGGCTGCGTGCTCGAAGAGGGCGACGTATTTGGCCAGCGGGATGAGCTGGTAGGGATCGATGGGGGTTTGCGGCAACGCGTAGGCGCACAAGAGAGCGGCGGTGTCGTAACCTTCGAGTGCGTCGAGAATCGGCTCTAATAGATTGGCCCGGATCATTGGCGGCTGCATGCTCTCACACCTTTACGGTTGCAGAGGAAGAGGACGCCCTGCTGCCTTACTGAGGCAGTGCGCAGGATATGAAGTTTCCTGGGAGCCGGTCGACGAGGACCGTTGGCGTAAGTTATCAACAAAGTGGCGTGAATAGCAATGATAAAAATTGCCTGGCAGGCGAGGATGAAGGAACATGGCCGCGTCTTCGACTGCACTCCAGAAAAATGCAATCGGTATGTGGCAGATTGTGTTTTTCGTCATCGCCGCTGCTGCGCCGCTGACCGGGATGCTGGGGATTATTCCGGTGGCTATCCGGCTGGGTAACGGGGCTGGAGTCCCCGGAGCCTTTGTGGCCGCGGGTTTGATTCTGCTGGTGTTCAGCGTGGGCTATGCGGCGATGAGCCGGCATGTGGTGAATGCCGGTGCGTTCTATGCCTACCTGGCACAGGGATTGAGCCCCGCGTTTGGCGTGGGAGGCGCGTTGGTGGCGGTTGTTTCGTATACTGCCATGCAGGTGGGTGTGTACGCGCTGTTCGGATTCTTTGCCGTGGTCATCGTTTATCCGCTGCCCTGGTGGACGTATAGTTTGGCCGCAATGGCACTGGTGCAGTTTTTGGGAATGCGTAAGCTGGACTTGAGCGGATGGGTGCTCGGACTTTTTATTTCGCTCGAGATGGGAATCCTGCTGGCGTTGAGTGTTTCGATTGTGCTGCATGGGGGCGGGCCTCAGGGGTTGAATGCGCGCCCGTTCGCTCCTGGCGAGGTGTTGAGCGGGCATCCTGGGATTGCCATCATGTTTGCCCTGGCGTCGTTTGTGGGGTTTGAAGCGACGGCGATCTATGGGGAAGAAAGCAGGAATCCCACGCGGACGGTTCCCCTGGCTACGTATGCCGCGGTTTCCATCATCATGGTGTTCTTCGCGTTTACCACGTGGGCGATTATCAGCTCCTATGGCGTGGATTATGTGGTTGCAGCGGCGTTGAAAGATCCGGGGAATTTTTGGTTTGCGCAGAGCGAGGTGTACCTGGGCCGGGTGGGGACGGGGATCATGCGGGCTCTACTGCTGAGCAGCATCTTCGCTTGCCTGCTGGCTTTTCATAACACCATTACAAGGTATTTGTTTGCGCTGGGACGCGAGGGTTTGCTGTGGCGGTTTTTGTGCTGGGATTCATCCGCGATTTCTGTCTCCCTATAAAGCGAGTTATGCGCAGACGGGCTGCGCGGCGGTGGGGCTGCTGCTGGCGGTGTTAAGCAGGGCTGATCCTTTGACGGTGGTGTTTAGCTGGACTTCGGCGTTTGCCACCATTGGGATCGTTGGGCTGCAGTTTATGGTGAGCGCGGCGGTGATTGTTTTCTTCTGGCGAAATGGTTTGGATAAACGGGTCTGGAATACTGTCGTGGCTCCGGTGTTGGGGATGGCAGGGTTGGGTTATGCGCTTTATTTGTTGATTGTGAATTTGCCGGCACTGAGTGGGAGCGAGGATGGGTTGGTGCGGAGTTTTCCCTGGATTATGTTGGCGGTGATGGTGGTGGGGGTTGCGTTGGGTACGGCTCGACGGGGTTCGCGGGTTGTGGTGGAAGAGGTTGTGGAGGATGCGGCTTGAGATTGGTGGAGGCCGCAGGGCGCACCGCAGGTACTCCACTACACTCCTTCGAAACTCCGGTCGAGATGACAAAGGGTAGAGGGTTTTCACCCAGGCTAGGTTGGCTGCGGGGTGAAATAGAGCTGAATAATTTGCTGTAAGTAGGTCAGGAGGGTTTATGAGTGTTGCGGCTTTTACTCCGGTGGTTGGATCTTCTTCTGTAGGATTTGGCCCATCCTCTGGATCCTTTGAGCGCGGAAGAGATCGGGCGGGCTTGTGAGTTGCTCGTTGCCCAGAAACAGCTGGGCCCGGAGATTCGGTTCGCTATGGTTCAGTTGCATGAACCAACGAAGGCCGCAGTGCTTGCTTTTCGGCCGGGTGATGCCTTTGAACGGTGCGCCTTCCTGATGGTCTTTCACTCGCGGACCGGAGAGACACACGAGGCCGTGGTGAATCTTTCGCTGGGGACCGTCGTTTCGTGGGTACACCATGCCACCGAGACAGCTCCCTATGGGCAGCCTCCGGTGCTGGTTGAGGACTTCTTCAATTGCGCCGACATCGTGAAGGCCGATGAGGGATGGCGCAATGCAGTCAAACGACGCGGCTTGACCGATGAAGATATCAAGCTGGTGCAGGTGGATCCTTTTTCTGCCGGTAATTTTGGCTTTCCGCTGGAAAAGGGCAAGCGCGTGGTGCGGGCCGTCAGCTACTATCGCGCGGCTCTCTCGGATAATGCGTACTCCCATCCCATCGAGGGGCTCGTCGCTGTCGTGGATTTAATTGGGAAGCGTGTGCTGCAACTGGTGGACGATGAGACGGTAATTCCGGTCCCGAAGCAGAAACATAATTACGATGCCGAGTCCCTCGGAGTGCCTCGTGCCGACCTGAAGCCGTTGCATATTTCGCAGCCCGAGGGCGCCAGCTTCTCTGTCGAGGGCTGGGAAGTGAAGTGGCAGAAGTGGAGTTTCCGGGTAGGGTTTACTCCGCGCGAGGGCCTGGTGCTGCACCAGCTGGCTTGCGATGAGCGTCCCCTGGTTTACCGGGCAAGCGTGACCGAGATGGTGGTTCCTTATGGGGATCCAACGACCAGCCACTTTTGGAAGAATGCTTTCGATTGCGGGGAATATGGACTGGGTAAGCTGGCGAATTCGCTCGAGCTGGGCTGCGATTGCCTGGGGCTGATCCACTACTTCGATATCCCTATGGTGGAAGACCGGGGCACGGTCACAGTGATGAAGAATGCCGTCTGCATGCACGAGGAGGATTACGGGATCCTGTGGAAACACTTCGACTTTCGCACCGGGCTGCACCAGGTGCGGCGCTCGCGACGATTAGTCATCAGCTTTTTCGCCACCGTGGGCAATTATGACTACGGCTTCTATTGGTATCTGTACCAGGATGGGACGATCCAGTTAGAAACGAAGCTGACCGGGATTATCCAGACCGCGGCGATCGCTCCTGGTGAGGATTATCCCTATGGCGGCATGGTGGCCGAGGGATTGGGTGGTCCGAACCATCAGCACTTTTTCTGTGCCCGGCTGCACATGATGATGGATGGGGACGGGAATAGCGTGACCGAGCATGAGTACCATCCACGGCCTTGGGGTAAAGACAATCCTTACGGAAATGTGTTCGATGTGACGGCGCGGACGTTACACCGCGAGCTGGATGCGTGCCGCGAGGCCGATGGCAAGACAGGACGCTTCTGGAAGATCATCAATCCCAATCACGTGAATGCCGTGGGGAAACATCCGGGGTATAAGTTGGTGGCGCAGGCGAGCCCATTGCTGCTGGCACAGCCAGGCAGCAGTATCGACAAGCGCGGAGGCTTTGCCACTAAGCACCTGTGGGTAACGCAGTTCGCAGAGGACGAGCGCTATGCCACGGGGAATTATCCTAACCAGCATGCGGGCGGCGATGGACTGCCGCATTGGGTGCAACAAAATCGGCCGATCGAGAACGAAGATATTGTGGTTTGGCCCTGCTTCGGTGTGACCCATGTGTGCCGGCCGGAAGACTTTCCTATCATGCCGGTCGAATATGCGGGCTTCCATCTGAAGCCGAATCACTTCTTTGCCGCGAACCCGGCGATGGATCTACCGGCGGAGACGAATGGTCATAGCGTGCAGCATGGAGCGGCTTCGGGCTCATGCTGTGGGGGATGAATAGTCGTTGACTTTGCAGGGCTGCTTCGCTATCGTCAGCTTAATCCTGCGATAGCCCTGTCGCTAACTCGCTGTTCCAGCAATGGAACTTGCCTGGATTTTACCCTCGCGCAATGTACCCGCGTGGGCCTGGCATAACCCAAGCAATTTCGGCTCCCAGTCTTTTTTTCGGCCCCCTTTGCTCCCGGAGGTTACGTCCGCAGTGTATCTTTCCCGATCCATCGTTCGAGCCTTGACGTTCGCGTGGGTAACCACGCTGCTTTTCACGCTGCCCGCTGCGGCCCTCGCGCCGGCCGTCTACCATCCCCTCGATGCCCTGACGCCGGCGGAATACTGGGTGGTGTATAAGGCGGTGCGCGATGCCGGGCATACGCAGGAGAAAACCATCTTCTCAAGCGTGCTGCTGCACGAGCCGGAAAAGCAATCTGTCCTGGATTGGAAGCCAGGCATGCCGATCGAGCGTAAGGCGGACGTGGTGCTGTATGACAAAGGCAAATCCTATGCGGCACTGGTGAATATCACGACCGCCAAGGTGGAGTCCTTCGAAGAACTGAAGGGAGCGCAGGCGCCATTCACGACGGCGGAAGAAAACGAAGTGAACGATGCGATCAAGCACGATCAACGGATCGTGGACGCACTGAAGAAGCGGGGCATCACGGATCTGAACCTGGTGACCTGCTATGCGACGCCGGGCGGATATATCGGTCTGAAAGAACAAGACGGACGGCGGATTGGCTGGGGCGGGTGTGAGTACAACATCGACTCAGAAAATGGTGAGGAAGACCGCGAAGTAGGCGGCATTTTCTTCACCGTGGATATGGCGAGCAAGAAGCTGACACGGTTTGAAGACTATGGCGTGGTTCCCATGCCGCCGGTGAGCGAGCTGTATGACCCGAATGGCGGCCCTGCGCTGCCGGGGACCAAGCCGATCGTGGTGTCGCAGCCGGAAGGGCCCAGCTTCACTATCAAGGATGGCGAAGTGAGCTGGCAGAACTGGCACTTTAGGTTTCGAGTCGACCCGCGGAGTGGCCCGATCATCAACCAGGCGGCGCTCGATTACCAGGGCAAGCGGCGTTCGGTGCTGTATGAGGGCTCGCTCTCAGAGATGTATGTGCCCTATATGGATCCTGAAGAGACGTGGAACTCGCACGTGTTTCTGGATGCCGGGGAGTATTTCATGAACACCGGGTTGGGGATTCCGAAGCCGCTGATCAAAGGCATGGACTGCCCCGACTACGCCACGTATTTCAGCGGAACGTTCTTTCATGACAACGGGACTCCGTTTGTGCGTCCGCAGCTGGCATGCCTGTTTGAACGCACGCTGGGCGATCCGGCGTGGAGGCATGCGGAGCAGGACAATATCTCGGGACGGCCAGGGCGGGAGCTGGTGTTCCGCACGATTGCGGTGGTCGGGAACTACGACTACATCCTCGATTGGCGGTTCGAGCAAGAGGGAGCGATCACGATTGCGGTCGGGGCCACCGGTGAATTGGAAGTGAAGCCGGTGAAGGACAAGATGGACACGATGGGGAAAGATCCCGAGGGGAATACGGTCGAGTTCGGCCACCTGGTGGCGCCGAACACCGATGGAGTGGATCATGACCACTTCTTCTCTTTCCGCCTGGATCTGGATGTAGATGGGGTTAAGAATAATTTTGAAGTGGACAAGCTGGTGCAGTACAAACTCCCGGCGAACAGCGCGCGGAAAACAATCTGGGCGATGAAGGCGGATTGCATCGGCACCGAAGGGTCGGCCATGCAGGACCTCAGCATGCAACACCCGGCGATGTGGCGGTTTGTGAATCCTGACGTGAAGAATGAGCTGGGGTATCCGACCAGTTTTGAGATTATGCCCGGGTTGACAGGGGTTTCGCTGCTGTCGCTCGATGATTGGCCGCAGAAGCGGGCGGGGTTCTCCGACCACCAGCTGTGGGTGACCCCTTACGACGCGAAAGAACGGTATGCGGCGGGAGTGTATGTGTCGGGAAGCAAAGGCACGGATGGTTTGCCGGTTTGGGTGAAACAGAATCGCAACATCATGAACACGGATATTGTTGCGTGGTACACGATGGGGTTTCACCATGTGCCGCGGCCGGAGGATTGGCCGCAGATGCCGACCATGTGGCATGACTTTACGATACGGCCGTTTGATTTCTATTCCAAGAGTCCTTTGATGGACTTACCGATGCAGCCTTAGCAGTTTGGGTGCAAGAGTTGCGTTATCCCACCCTTCGCAAACAGCGCGAAGGATGGGGCACCCGACGTGTACCTACAGGAACACGTAGCAGTGACGATTACATAACTTTCGGAGGTGAGCTATGACCGGTTCCTTTCTTGCGAAGCGGGTGCTAGTGGCCCTGCTGGCTTGTGTTATGTCGTCAACCTTGGCCGCGTATGGCCAGTCCACGTTTGGGTCCATCGTCGGGACGGTGAAGGACCAATCGGGGTCGGTGGTGCCGGGTGCGACCGTCACGCTGGTGAACGTGGGGAGCTCCGCGAAACATACGGCCACGACCAGTGCGTCCGGAGGTTACGAGTTTCTTAACCTGGACGCGGGGACCTATCAAGTAGAAATTCAGGCCAACGGGTTCAAGGACCAGGTGTTCGATCACCTGGTCCTGCAGGCCCGCGATACCCAGCGTATCGATGCCAGCCTGGCGATCGGCGCCGAGTCACAGACGGTCGAGGTGCAGGCGGCGGGGGATGTGATCACGACCGACCAGTCGAGCCTGGCATCCACCAAGACCGGCCATGAGCTGGTGGATCTGCCAGTGGCTGTTTATTCCCGGTCTAATGGATCGACAAGCCCTATTTTGACCCTGACGACAGAACCCGGGGTGCAGGTGGATGACAATTCCAACCTGGTGGTCGCGGGGACTACGCCGGCACTGATGTCGTACACCATTGATGGCATCAGCAGCGTGAACGTGGAGAACAGCGGACCCATCAACGAGCTTTTCCCTTCCTTCAATTCCATTTCCGAAATCCGGGTCAGCGAGACGAATAACAACGCGGAATACAGCGGCGTGGCGGACGTGACGACTACGTCGCGGGCAGGGACCAATGACTACCATGGCGGCGGCTTCGAAAATCTCGAGAACACGGATCTGACGGCAGGCAATCCCTTCACCGGCAAACCTTCGCTGCACATGAATAACTTTGGCGGCTTCATTGGTGGCCCGGTGCGGATCCCTCACCTTTATAACGGGCGCGATAAGACGTTTTTCTTCGGCAGCTATGAGGGTCTGAGGCTGCCGCGTCAGTTTCCGCTGGTCGAAAGCTTTCCCAGCCTGGATATGCGAGCCGGGAACTTGTACAACTATTTGTCGGCGACGCAGGGGACCTCCACGCCTTCGATCAATAACTACGATGGCACCGCAATTCCCTGCACCGGCCCTACCAACTGCACGGTGCCGATATCTCCGGTGGCGGCTAACGTCATCAAGTACCTCTATCCCCTGCCTAATAGCGGCCCAGCCGGCTCTTTCCAGAACAATTATTCGGTGAACTTCCCGGCTCCGATTTCGAGTAACCAATTCGATGTGCGCATCGATCAGAACATTACTTCCAAGCAGTCGATTTACGGGCGGTACACGTTCAAGAACCGCGCAGTGACGACTGCGCCCACGGTGAATTGCAATGGCTTCTGCGATACGAGTTTGTCGCCGCTGCTCGGTGGCATCGACCAGCCGGAACAGGATCGCGGGTTGACCGTGGCTTACAACTACACGTTCAGTTCCAAACTGATCAATGAATTTCGCGGCGGCTTCAATTCTCTGCGCGATCAGCTGAATGCGAATGTGAATTCGGCGACGCTGCTGAATCAGGTCGGGATCACCGGAATTCCTGATGTCGCTACCGTGCCTACGGTTCCGGATGTCACCATCCCGGGGTTGCAGCGGACGGGCGGGCTAAACACCACACGCCAACAAAGCAAGGTGATTCAGTTGCTGGACGATCTGACGTGGGTAGAAGGAAAACATACGTTCAAGTTCGGCGGGGACGCGCGCCGACTGACCGACCACGACGAGAACGTGTTCGGTAACTACCGCGCGGGACAATACGTGTTCAACGCTACCAGCACGGTGGGAGCGACGATCGGCGATCCTTATACAGAGTTCTTGTTGGGTTACCCGGATAACGTCACCCTGGCGCAGGTAACGAATCCGGCGATGAATGGGCTGGGCTATTCCTATGCCGTGTTTGCCCAGGACGACTGGAAGATTACTCCGCATTTGACGATTAACGCGGGTCTGCGTTATGAATTGCATCCGCCGTTGAAGGATACGCACTACAACACGGCGGCGTTTTTGCCGGATTACGACGTGAACGGAATTCATGGCGGAGTGGCGGTGCCGAATGCACAGGGGTTGACTTATACCAATCCTGGATTCGCGGCTTCGATCGCACCCACACCGATCCTCACCGCGGCGCAGGCCGGGTTGCCGGAGAAACTGCGTTATACCGACAAGACGGACTTTGGGCCACGCATCGGGTTAGCGTGGCGGCCGGGTGGGAATGACAAGACGGTGATTCGTGGAGGGTGGGGCCGGTTTATCGAGTCCCCGCTGGGGTTCTCGCTGGTTTCCGGATGGGCGGTGAGCGCCAGCTTTGTTCCCTTGTATACGCAGGACTATGGGCCGAACGGTGCGCCGTTGCTCAGCTTCCCTTCTCCCTTCCCTGCCAATTTAAATCAGCCGGGAACGGCTAGCTTTGAATATGCCTTTCCTATTCATTACCGCGATCCCACGGTGCAGCAGTGGAATGGGACGTTCGAGCATGACATGGGGCACGATATCGGGGTTCGGCTGTCGTATACGGGGTCTCATGGAAGTAACCTGGAGAACTTTAACGATCTGAACCAGGTGCCGGCGAATACCGGGGTGGCGGCGCCACTGGTGTATCCCATCTGGGGGATTATCCAGAGCGTGGTGAACCAGGCTATCAGCAACTACAACAGCTACACAGCGTTGGTGGAGAAGCGGATGTCTCACGGGCTGCAGTTCCAGAGCAGCTACGTGCTGACGCGGGATCTTTCGGACTCGGGGGGCGCGGTTCCCACGCAATTTTCGGGAGCCGGGGGGAATTGGGTTTCGGATAAAAATAATCCCCGGCTGGACTACGGCAATGTGATGTTCGATCGGCGGCATCGGGTGCTGACTACGGCTCTTTATCAGCTTCCGTTCGGCAGGGGGGCGACTTTCCTGTCGAGCAGCGGGCGCTTGCTGGATGCGGCGGTCGGCGGATGGCAGCTGGGCGGGGTGCTGGTGTTCCAGAGCGGCGCGTTCCTTACAATTGCACAGCAGTCGGTGGATTCGGCGAACACGGGGATCTTGAATACGCTGGGCTCGGCTCGCGCGGATATTGTGCCGGGGGTGAATCCTCGGGCTGTGCATGGGTTGACGAATTCGGCGGGGCCGGTTTATATCAATCCTGCTGCGTTCACGCTGCCACCGGTGAATGCGGGACGGTTCGGGACGTCTTCCGTGGGGAATGTGGTGGGGCCGGGGACGGATGCGGTTTCGCTTTCCCTGATCAAGTCTATCAAGATTACGGAACAGTTACAGTTTCAATTTGGAGCGCAGGCGGCTAATGCGCTCAACCATCGGAACTTTGATGTGCCGAATCAGTTGGTGGATGAACAAGGGTTTGGAACGATTTCCGGGTTGCAGAGTGCGGAGGGGGCGGGTCCGCGGAATGTGGAGATTACGGGGCGGATTAGTTTTTAATTGCACGGGGTTCAGCGGATAGGGGAGGGGCTTTTCAGCTCCTCCCTTTGCTGTTTTTTGGGGTAGGTTGGGGGGTGCAGGGCGCAACGCAGATCTCTCCACTTCGCTTCTGTCGAGATGACAAAGGGTAGAGGGTGAATGAGGGAGGAAAAAGACAGAGCTTTGATGGGGGCTTCCCCCGGATTTCCTGTCGAGATTAGTGGCGTTGATTAACATCATACGGTTTCCTTAAGGGAAACCGCATACGTGGTCCTGGCGAGTGCGGTGAAGTAGGAAATCCGGGTCGCCCCATCTTTTTCGGCCCACGTACGCTGGTGCGAACATGGGGCACCCCTACGGATCCGTCGGTCCGCCACAGGCTTGAGGGGGAGACCTGCGGTATCCCCGGCGAGTGTGGCGGGGATAGAGTCGGACGTTACTGGATTACGGTTAGGGGCGACGGCTGTACAGGCGGGGGCTTCGGGCTGAAACGGTCGCGTAGTTTGCCTACCTTGTTTCCTATTCGCTCCGACGCGTACATCAGGTGCCCCGCGGTCAGTCCGCCTAATACTTTGTGATGGCCTACGGCCGCCAAAGCCATCGAAGCGACACAGCCGCATTGCGAACAGTCGGGATTGCCTCCGAATTGGCACGGGCCTATGCGGGTTTCTAAATCTGCCGAGAGAGACGTTGTGGTGCGAGCGAAGATGCACTCCTCCGGCGATTGCGGCGGATGGCGCAGCTCCTCAATCATCTCCCGGTTCATTTGGAATTTTGGGTAGAGCGGATATAGACGCTCGAGATCGTTCAAGACGTCATTGCGCATCGCTGGGGTCAGAATCTCAGGTCCCTCGGCTCCGTGCTGCGGAGTGAAAAGACTTACCCAGATGCGCTTGACCTGGGGCCGGTCACTCCAGAAACGGAGAAATTCTTCGAGGTATCCAGGACGGTTGGCAATCTGTCCAGTCACCGTGCAGTGAATGGTCACGAAACTTTCATTGATCGACTTGAGAATTCGCTCGTAGGTGGCCGGCTTGCGGCGCTCGTCATGCTCCGGTTGTAACCCATCAATGGAAACCACCAGGCTGAGCTTGGAAAGGGTGTTCCAGGCGGCGGGGAGGGCACGGAAGGCACTGGTGACCAGCTGGACGTGAACGCCTCGCTGCTCCAGTTGAGGGAGAAGAATTTCGAGCTCGCGGTAGCGAACCAGGGGGTCTCCGCCGACGATCGAGAGATGGATTGGGCGCTCGCGATCGACGATGGCGAGCAGGCGGCGGACGAGGTCGTCTCCCTTAAAGTCAGACAGCTGGCGCAGGTTGACCCCGGTGCCTAAGTGCTCGGGCTCGTAGGCGTAACAGCCGGGACAGCGGAGCGGGCATTCACGGGTGATTTCGATCGAAAGCGTTGGTTTCTGGCCGGTAAGGATACTGCGCCAGGCGTGCAGCACTTCGGATTTCTTCATGCAAGGGGCCTCGGGGAAGCTGCGAACTGTCCTGTTAATGATAGTAATGAATCCGCGGGTTTTTCACTAACCGTGAGGCGCGGAGTGCTGCTTGCGGTAGCGGATCACCAACAGCCTGACGGTGAGCGCCAGCCCTCCTCCAATCATGGTGCTGATGGCGCGATGGTAGGCAACCTCACCACCGGGGAGAGCGTTCAGCGCCAGCAAAGAGACAATGTAGGCGGTAAGACACAGGGTGAACAGACCGTAGTTCACGTTGTTGAGCGAGTAGGACAGCCAGGCGAATAGCAGGACCAGGACCGCGAGAATGGGCGGGGAGGGCCGGAGATGAGCCAGTGCGTAGCTGGCCAGCATGGCGCCCGCCAGGGTGCCTACGGTGCGGGCAATGGCGCGATTGGCCGTGTCACTCAGTCCCGGCCTGAGGACCAACAGGGCCGTCATGGGTATCCAGTACCCGTTGGTGAAGGCGAAGTGGCGGTAGATTTCGGTACTGACCCCCAGGGTAATGGATAGGCGGATGGAATAGGGCAGAGCGCTGGGCGCGGTGTCGCGGTTGACATGGAGCGGGCGGCCTGCTCCACGTGCAGGCGCAAGGCCTGGTGCTCTTCGCGTACATAGCGAGCTACGGATAACAGGTCTGTCCGCAGTTGCGACAACACGCGGAGCAGGATGCTGGAAGTAATGAGCTGAAGTGCGCCGCCGGCCATGACCAGTCCGGAACGAACGGCCGCGGCCCGGGGGGAAAAGGGGAAGGCGGAGGCGACCAGGAGGAAGACGACGAACTGCTGGCCTACCCAACTGACTCCGGCCTGACGCAGGGAAAGCATTCCGTAGACAAAGCCTGTACCCGCGGCCAGCAGGACCAGGATGAAGTTGGTGTGACCCGCTACCATGCCGACAAAGGTCGCGGCCCCTATGCCCAGGGTTACCAGAATCATGGGGAGAAGATGGGATTCGTCGATGTGCTGCTTGTAGCCGAAGCCGACGGTGAAGGCGCCGCCGGTGGCGATCAGGGCGGCTCCCGGGTGACCGAGCCAGATGCCTAAGATGAGGCAAATGGCCATGGGGAGTACGAAGATGAGGTCCGCACGAAACGACTCCGCCCTCCAGTCAAAGAGGTAACTGTCGGCGAGAAAGGGGGCGGTGGGGACTGTGGACATTTTCTTTTTTGACGATACGCCAGTTGCCGGGCACCTCGATCGTCGATAGGATACAGGGGCGCTGAACTGGATTCACTCGAGCGGAGGACAACGCATGCGGAAGTGGTTGGGTTTGGGGTTGGTTTTTTTGTTGGCCGGTTTGTCAGGAGCACACGCCCAGGGCCGGTTGAGTGATAAAGACCTGCAACGACTGATGCAGAATTTGAAAGATGATGCGCAGCCCTTTCGCCAGAGTTTTGCCAATGCGCTGAAGAAGAGTTCGATTCGGAAGACCACCCGGGAGAAGGACGCGCGGGCGCTGGTGGATACCTTTGCCAAACAGGCTGACCAGACGCTGGATATTTTCAAGCACGGGAAAAAGGCGGACGATGGGGTGAAAGAGCTGGTGTTTACGGCGGCACAGATCGATCCCATGGTTTATAGCTTGCAGTTGAATGCGCAGACGACCGGTCAGTGGGAAAAACTGCGCGGTGAGCTGCACCAGATCGCACAGGCGTATGGAGTGCCGGAGCCTTATCTGGCGCCGCAGGTTTCGGCGGCGGCTAGTACGCGGGGAACTTGTTTGAATGCGGTCGGGATCGAGCGGTCACGGCAGTTGGTGAATGAGTGCTTGCAGGTTTCTCCTTCGACGCACCCGCCTTGTAATGCTCAGAATGCCTGCTCGCTGATCGTGGATGAGATTAAACGCGGGTGCGGGTTGATTCAACAGGGTGCGCCTGGGTTTTGTGCGGAGTATCGATGAGAACCGTGGACCGGGAGGAGAACCGCAGATCTCTCCACTGCGCTTCGCTCCGGTCGAGATGACAAAGGGAAGGGCGGTTACGGACCGGAGGAGAGTCTAGGGTAGAGGCGAACCGCGGTCACTCCACTGCGCTTCGCTCCGGTCGGGATGACAAATCTAAGTGGCAGGTTGCTGTAAGGGCTACTTGTCCGGGGCTTTGGGGAGACTTAGCAGGTTGGCAAAGAGACGGTAGGCTCCCGGGATGCCTTCAGGCAATTGGCGGTAAAGAGCATAGGCTACGTAGACGTAGGCTCCCTTTCCGTAACGGGCGTAGAGAAGTCCTCCCTTTTGCGCTTCCTGGCCGGCGTCGTGCGTCTCAGTCAAGGCCTGGTAATGCGGGTCCCAGGAATGCATGAAGGAATGACCGCGCTCCTCTACCCAACCCTTGAAATCCGCGGTGGTGATTTTGTTGGGCCAGGAGAGCAGAGGGTTGGTGGGGTCCAGTAGCTCGACTGCATTGTCTTCGTCTACTACCTTCTCCGGATCCCCCGTGAGACTAGTCGGATATGGTCCGTAATTGTGATCGTACTCACGGCTGTTGTATTGCACGATGAGTACTCCTCCCCGCTTCACGTAGTCCAACAAGCGGCTGTTGGCTGCGGCGAGCTCGGGCCGCGCCGCATACGCGCGGATGCCTAACACGATGACGTCCCAGCCCGATAGATCGCCGGCGGTGATGTCCGCGGGCTGTAACAGGTGGACCGCAACGCCCATGCTCTCGAGCGACTGCGGGACGTCATCCCCCGTTCCCATGACATAGCCCACCTTAAGGCCACCCGCTACCTTGACGTCGACACCTACCAGTTTGTAGGGGGCCGACTGGTAGTAGTTATAAGGACGCAGGCCCGGGTAGCCTACCGTCTCGTAACCCTGGCTGTATGGATGGCCCTGGTACTCGGCCACCGCACCGATGGGGTAAGCAGCCTGCTGAAGATTCTGTGGGGTTACGGAAAAGGTCAGGGTCTGCTGGACATCTCCCGTAAAGGGAGCCGATTGCGGAGTGGATTGCCAGCCTTGCGGCAGCTCGAGATGGACCTCGGCCGGAGCCGTGGTTTTGATGTTGGTGCGGACGCGGAGGTTTACTTCCGCGGGCTTCTGCTGCTCGAGCGGGATGATGCCTGCGGTGGCCGTGGCGGCTACCGAGATGGCCGGGGCAATGATCAGCGGTTGGTAGACTCCACCGCGGCCGACTACATGCTGGACGGTTTGCACCGACTGGCCGGTACGGACGGTGACTCCGTCCACAGTGAATTCGGCCCAGGCTTCCAAAGGATAAGGCGGGAGCGGGTGGTCCAAACAGGAGACACTGTCGAGATCGTAGTAAGGCTGCTCTACGTCCTTGCGATGAAAACAGGCCTTGGTGAAGCTCGCGTCTTCAGGGACGGTGAGGCGGAAGTCGGCGGTCTGACGCTGGTTTCCCTCCAGCGCACCGTGCATAGGGTTGGTGGCGGTGATGTGCCATTCGCCTTTGCTGGTGGGCCGCAGGGCTACACTCTGGATTTGTATGGGGAGGGTGCTGGGGTTGGTGAGGTAGGCAGTGACTGCGAAGGACTGGCCGGGTACGGCGGTGGTGAAGGTGTCTTGTGGCTCGGTGGCGAAGCCGGAGCGGCCGCGGTCGGGATTGGCCGGGGCGACCACCGCGGTGAGGGTGACTCCCAGGGCCTCGACAATGGCGCTGTTGAATTGCGCTTCCTTTACAGATAGCTCGTGGTGGAGGTTGTATTTTTCTTCGGCGGAGAGGCCGGAGGATTCCACCTTTTGCATTAGTAACTGGGTTTGTTTCAATCCCGTCAGTGAGGATGGGGACCAGCTTCGCGGGTTGCGAGGGGGAGAAGGAGCGGGTGGCCTGGTCTACCGTGGCGGCGATCTGGCTTAAGCCGGCGGTCAGGAATGGATGCTGGCCCGGGGCGAGCGAGGCGATTCCGGCGAGCGAGGTGTTGATGCCGTCAAAGAAGGAGTGTTCCACGGCCGGAGAGGGCACGCGCGATCCGTAGCGGTGATAAGGGGTCTTGAATTCTCCGGAAAGGGGGACGCCGGTGCCTCCGTTCTGGGATTTCTGCTGGCCCAGGCCTTCGCGGGCGAGCTGGATGTAGGCGGTGCCGAGGACCGGGTCGTAGGCTCCCTCAGGGATCTCCACGGTGGTGCTGGGGACGGCGTCGATCCATTTTTTGGCGACGTAGTCGTAGAAGCGAACCGGAGCCCACTTGCCGGTGGCGTAGTCGTACATCCCCTTGGGGCTGATGGAGAAGGCCGGCACGCGGGCGTAGACCTTGAGCGGTTTCCAGGGGAGAAGGCCGGCTTTGATCTGGTCGGGGAAGACTTTGGGGTCGCCGGCGGCTTCGTAGACTTCCTGGGCCATTTCTCCCGAGACCTGGTGCTGACCGTGGCCGTCGGTGATGCCTCCTACAAAGGAGGCGGTGAGGATCAAGGGACGGTTGAGACGGACGGCGCGGACTACGTCGTAGAGGACGCGGTCGTGTCCCCAGACCTGGAGGGCTTCGTCGAGGGTCTTGGAAAAGCCGAAGTCGGCGACGCGGGTGAAGTATTGATCGACTCCGTACCGGCGGTCTGCGGCGAGGAGCTCCTGGGTTCTTACCAGGGCTAGCTGGTCCCAGAGGTCGTTGGACATGATGTTCTGCCCTCCCTCACCCCGGTTGAGGGTCAATAGGGCTACACGGACGCCCTGCCCGCGGGATTCGTAGGTGAGCATGCCTCCGTCTTCGTCGTCAGGATGGGCGACGATCATCATGATGCTGGCCCGGGTGTTGAGTTTACGGAGGGATTGCTGCAGGGCCGGGGTTCCACGGTCTACGCGTAGCGGCTGGTAGTCGGTGGTGGCAGAGATGGTGCTGTCGATCGGGGTCTGGGCCTTGAGTATGGGGGCCGCTGAGAACATTGCGGCTAGGAGTAAGAGCCTGCCGGGATAGGTCATTCGCATCGTTAGCTATAGCATATGACAGGATTCATGGTGCTTTGGATTCAGGATGGTGGGTTGGGGAGTGAAAGCATTCGAAGAACTACTAATTCGGCCCACGTACGCTGGTGCGAACATGGGGCACCCCTACAGAGCGGATTGAGTGGGAGAGGTTCGGGGGGAGAGCAGTGGTATCCCACATCTCGCGAAAAACGAGCGAGATACCCCGAATTTCCTGCCCGCTGCACTAGATAGGGCCGCGTGTGCGCCTTTCTTTAAGGAAAGGCGCATGTAGCTCCGAGAATCCACGGAACTGCACAGGAAATCGGGGATGTGGGGCACCCGGCGATTGTTGCGGGGATAGAGCCATAGAAGGAGAGCTGGTTGGCTAAGGACGAGGGGCTGGTTCGGGGGATCGGGCTTCCGGGCGCGATTTCGCTGAACATGATCAATATGATCGGGGTGGGTCCCTTCGTCACCCTGCCACTGATCGTGCTGGCCATGCACGGACCTCAGGCCATCCTGGGGTGGGTGCTGGGCGCAGTTCTGGCCGCTTGCGATGGCCTGGTGTGGGCTGAACTCGGCGCGGCGATGCCCCAGGCCGGCGGATCCTATCAGTACCTAAGAACCATCTATGGGCCGCGAAAGGCCGGCCGGTTTCTCTCCTTCTTATATATATGGCAGGTCAGCTTCAGCGCTCCCCTCTCCATCGCTTCAGGATGCGTGGGGCTGGCACAATATGCCGGCTACCTGTGGCCCGGGTTGCGGAAAACCTATTTCTCCTACCAGCTGCCCATTCCGGTTCCCGCTGGTAAAGACGCTGCCGCTTTCCATTCAGCTGGGCCCAGCCACGCTGGTGGCTATGTCCTGCTGCGTGATCGCGGCGTTCCTGCTGTATCGCAACATACAAAGCGTGACCAGGTTCTCCGGCCTGCTGTGGCTGGGCGTGATGGGAACCATGTTGATGGTGATCCTTACCGGGCTGCTGCACTTTCATGCCAACCTGGCATTCGGCTTCCCTGCCGGCGCGTTCGATTTGTCAGCGGGATTCTTTACCGGGCTGGGGGCGGCGCTGCTGATCGCCACTTACGACTATTGGGGTGCCTACAACATAAACTTCCTGGGAGCAGAGGTGCGCGACCCGGGACGTACCATTCCGCGAGCGATCGTATGGTCCGTGGCGCTGGTGGCGGGGCTGTACCTGCTGATGAACACAGCCGTGCTGGGCAGTATGCCGTGGCAGGAACTGATCGGCCAGGCGGGTGCGAATGCACGGCTCTCAGTGGCCGCCGTGGTGGTGGAGCGGGTCTATGGCGCAGTGGCGGGGAGAGTGGTTGCCCTGCTGGTGGTGTGGACGGCCTTTGCATCTGTCTATGCGCTTTTACTCGGGTATTCGCGGGTACCGTATGCGGCGGCGCTGGATCATAACTACTTCAGGATTTTTGCGCGCGTGCACCCGCGACACCGCATTCCCCACGTTTCCCTGCTGATGCTGGCCGGGGTGGCGATGTTGTTCTGCGTGCTGCAGCTGGCAGACCTGGTGGCCGCGCTGGTGGTGATACGGATCCTGCTGCAGTTTTTGCTGCAGCAGGTGGGAGTCATGGTGTTGCGCAGGACGCGGCCGGATATGCCGAGGCCCTTTCGGATATGGCTCTATCCGCTGCCGCCGTTGGTGGCGATCACAGGCTTCCTCTACATATTGTTCTCACGACCCCACTTTGCGCGGGAGATATTCTTCGCGATGGTGGTGGTATTGTCCGGGTCCGCAACTTACGGGCTGCGGGCTTACCGGAGACGCGAGTGGCCGTTTTCGGCTTAACCCTTTGCCTTAGCGCGTTTCTGCTTGGCCCAACGAAGTTTCTGCGCGGCGGCAATTCTGGCACGTCCTTCGGGCGAAATAACCCGTTTTGCGCGTACTGCCCTGGGCTTGGGGGCGGCTAAGCCACTCTTACGAGCGCTACGGCCCACCTTACCAACGGCGGTTCCAGCGACCAGGTCGCGGGCTTCGGTTAAACGGCTGATCTCTGCGTCTATGTGGGAAATTATTTCTTCTATGGTCATCGCCCTTAAGTGTAACTCAGCCTAGGTGAAAAACGGTGCAGGATAAGCAGACTTATTTTCAAGGGGCAAAAACCGCTTAGGGGGTAACTCTTCTTGTAACAACGGGTCGCAACTCCAGGCGACGATCTGCTCGGTGGTGGCGGGAAGGTGCACCTCGCCGCTGGCAGGCACAGTCCGCGCGGGTAAGATGCGGGTCCCCAGGATGACGCGCCGGCACACCTTAGCACGAGGAGCAAAGACAGACAGAGTTACCTGGGCGGTGAATTTTCTGGAGACGGTAACGTTGGTGTCGTCATAGATCTTGGTGCATGAGCCCAAGGCTTTTACGGTTCGGGCAAGGATTTCGCGGGCTTTGCGGCCCCATATGTACATGTTTAAGGTGAGATGAATGCCGTCATACCAGGCATCGGGATGGTCTTCATAGAACTGGGCGACGGCGCGCAGGCCGGCAATGAATTGTTGGCGACGACGCTGGTCTGGATTGCTCAATCGATAACCTTTGGCGCGGGAGAGTATTTTTTTTGTAACGCCTGGGTCAGGCTGGTGGCGCGGCTCGCGGCACAGAGCGCGCAGCGACAGGCGGGCAGCTTGCCCGTGAGGAGTAGGTTATTGATCATTTCTGCTCCTGCCTTTTCTGGTCTGGTTCTCCTGCCTTTTCGGGATAGCTTCCAGTCTATTTTTGGGACTCTTTTTCATGTCTTTTCTGCTCCTGCTGGTAACGGTGGCGGGCCTGGATCCAGCGCGCACGCGGAGACTCGTGGTTGAAGTCGAGACCGCAGTTTCCGCCGATGCGGCAGTCGGATGCTCCCATGCTTTCAAACGGTGGCTGGGGAGACCAGGCAAGGGAACGCTGTTCGGGAGTGAAGTGCGCCAGGAGCTGGATAATTTCATCCGCAGTAAGTAAGGGGTAGTCATCATTGTCATCCACCGTCGGCCAAAGACCACTCGCTACTTCGAGCTTGGTGCCAGTCTGGTTGGTGGTCAAGGACCCGCGGCCAAGAAAGATGAGGAAGAAGGGGTAGTAAACTTGTAGTAACTAATACGGACTTTCCTATGTTGCGTTTAACGCCCTAGCTATTGGGCTGCGACCGAAGAGTGATGAAAAAATGGCGTCCGGATGGCGTTGCACGGTAGTTACTTTTAGTTAACTACCCCGGCTTCCTCAGAATTCTTAGGTAATGACTCTTGCGCGGTGCAGGTGCCCATGCCATCTTGGTCTTGCCAGGCAATCCCGGCAGGTTGGAGTTAGGCAGCCAAGTGAAAGGAATCTATGAGGCGCTTCGGGCATAGCACGACTATTCTCAGACTTTGAGCGTGGTCAAGACCGACATCTGGATGCCGGTCTTCATCGGCGACTACCTGGCCGATACCATGCACTTAAGTACCGAACAGCATGGCGCGTATTTGTTATTGCTGTTCCATTTATGGCGCCGCGGCAGCCTGCGCGATGAGGACGCGGTGCTGGCCCAGATTTCCGGGCTGGGTGAGAGCGCCTGGAAGCAGCACCGGCCGGTGCTGGCGGAGTTCTTCAGGATCCACGGCGGCCTGTGGCAGCACGCGCGGGTGGAGAAAGAACGAGCTCGGGTCGCAGCAACGACACAGTCGAAGGCTAAGAAGGCGAAGCTGGCTGCTTCGAGTCGATGGGGCAAAAACGATGCTTCAAGCATTGCTCAAGCAATGCTTGGGGATGCCGATTCAGATTCAGATTCAGAATCAGATTTAAAAACTACAGTTCCGCAAAGACCGGAAGAGCAACCGCAGGTCCCTCCACTACGCTCCTGCGGAGCTCCGGTCGGGAGATGACAAGTCTTTTTGAGCGGGAAGAGGTTTCTTCCGAGTTAGAGCTTTTGTCTTCTCGGGAATTTTCTGCTTCAGGGAAAGAGCTTTTATCTTCTCAGGAAAGATTTTGCAGTTCGCGGAAAAAGGTTGCGGATTCTGACGCGCGGCATCGTCCGTTTCGGGCGATTCTTGCGCAGTATTGGCGGGCGAAAAACCATGCCTCTCCTGAAATGCCCTGGCAGGGCCGCGATGCCAAGGCGCTAAGCGACTTTCTCGCGGCTTGCCCGCGGCTTAACGAAACACAGTTCCGGCAGATGGTGGGTAACCGCGCCCGATCGGCCGTGGCTCATGGCGATCGCGTGTATTTGTGGATCGCCAACCTGACCCGGTTCCAGGAAGAAATCACGGTTTATAACAAGCCGGCGTCGGCAGGCGGAGGCTATGCAAGCAGAGCGGAAATCAATCGTAACAGTGTCGTCAGCGCCGTGGATGGAGCGCTCATGCTGGCTCAAGAACACGCTGATCGAGTTAGGGAAACTGGCACTGAGCCGGCAGGTATCGATGACACCGGAGTGCCTGCTGCTCATGGCCCAGGACCTGGCCGATGTGCCGTGGCCTTGCCTGGAAATGGCGATCACGGGGTGGCGGCAGGGCACCCTGCCTATGGGCAAACCGGAACAGATGGATCGCTTCCCTACCGTGCGGCAGTTACGACTGCAGGCCAGGCTGATCGAGATGGAAGGCAGGAGGTAAGCACATGGTGAGCGAGACGAGCAGCGCTGAGGTGTATGAGCAGATCTTCGCGGGTATCCGGGATAGCCGCGATCTGGCACAGGCGATCGCCCGAGCGGTGCGGGAATTACGCGAGGCGATGGAGAAAGAAGACTCGAGCGCGGTGACCGCAGCCCATGTGCGGAACCTGCGCGAGATCGATCCGCAAGCGCTGGCGACGGCGTATGCGCTGGCAGAGAAGACGTGCACTTACTGGCCTACTCCCGGGCAGATACGAGAGCTGGCGGGATGGTCGGAGGAGACCAGGAGCAGGGTTGGCTTGCAATGGGTGTTTGCGTACCTGGAGAAGCATGGTGCGGAAGGACGGCCACGCGGAGGAGGGGTGAGATTCGGCGAGGACGACACAGGCCGCAGAGTGCTGCTGGAGCGAGAAGCGGTCATTCCCGCGCCAGCGATACCGGCGGAGATAGAAGCGGTGCTGGCGGCACTGGGCAGCGGGTCAGCGAAACAGGGTTTGCGGTATGTAAGTCAACACCCCAACGTCAAGGGGTGGGAGGGATTTAGCGGTGACTCTGCTTTACGTAGCGCGGAGCGAATAGAAGCGCAATGGATTCGGTGTTCCCTACACACGATGCGGACGAGCCGGAAAGGTGTCGACACTGGCGCAGCATCCACCATCCCCCTGGACGGAGGACGCAATGATGTTTGAACCGCGGTGCGCTAAGTTGGAATTATTTTCGACGGGATTGGGGTACGAGGGGCCGAAAGAACAGGAGCGCAGCTTAGGCTTCGCTATCTTCGTGGTGGCGACTGAGGATTATGGCAGTATCGATCCCGAAATTCATGCGGATGCGAGAAATTTTTTGTTTCCCCCCTCGGCCGATTGGCAGAACCAATTTGATTGGGCATGTTCCCTGGCCGACGGATTGAACCCCGGCTGGCTGCGGGATGCACTGAATCGTTGCCGGTTTTCGTGGGATCAGCAGCGGGCGGATCGATTGGCAAGAATATCGCTGCGCCAGAGTTTACGAAGGAGGAGGAAAGCAAATGGGGGTCAGGCAAATGTGGTGCGAAAAGAGACCGCAGTTGTTGTGCGGGGTGATCGGGTCGCTGTTTAACGGCCGTGCGCGGCAGACGGTTCGCGGGTTGGCGGTGCTGCGGCGCACGTATGAGTACGTACTGGTGATGGCAGCCCTCGAAGGCGCGCGCGAGAACCGCGGTCTGTATTACGAGGGGTACGTCGACGCATTGGAAATTGTAAGCGCCCGGGCTCTGTGGGTGGCCAACGCGCTTTGAAAAGGGTGATCAAGAGGGGGAGCGTTTATGGCTGATGAACCGAGTCCGAGTGAGTTTCTCATCTCCAAAATGGAGGGGATGGATGATGTTACCCAGGTGCTGATTGTTACGCGTACGGGGGAGGGGGAGATTAGTTACGACAGCTGCGGACAGATTGCGGCGGATACGCTGGGGATGATTGAGTTTGTCCGCGTCGCGGCTGCGGAGCACCTGCGGCGGGAGTTGTATGACGTGGATATGGATTGACGGCGCATGGGGGCGGACGTGGACGAGAGCAGGTTGATCGCAGCGGCGCGCAAGGGTGACCAGGGCGCTTTTGCGGAGCTGTACCGGTTGCACCATGTGTATGTGCGCGGGATCTGCAGGAATATTCTTCGCGACGATAGCGTAGATGACCTTTGCCAGGATACCTTCCTGGTGGCTTTTACACGGCTCGATAGCTTCGCAGGGAAGGCAAAGTTCCGGACCTGGATTACACGGATCGCAATCAACCAATGCCTGATGACCCTGCGCAAGAGACGACACTATGTTCCCGTCTCGCTAGAAGAAGATACCCTCGACCGATATATTTTCATCGCCAAAGACGCGGTTCTCGAAGGAGCACCCGCACGCATGGACCTGGAGAAGATGATGAGCGTGCTGACAGACTCCACACGGGAGATGCTGATCATGGCCTGCCTGGACGGGAACAATGAACAGGAGATCGCGGAAAGGTTCGGACTGAGCGCAGACATGGTGAGAAAAAGAATTTATTGGGCAAAACGAAAAATGCGCTCGACATTTACCGCAGTGGCCGCATCTTGAGAGATACAGATCAGAAGATAAGCGCTCGTCCGCTTGCTTCTTTTTGCGCCCCCAGCGCGCGTATGACCATGGGGCTAAGTGACGAGATGAGGACGCTATGACTCCCATAGTCTGCATTCTCTCTGAGGCCGCCGCACGCCTGTTTACGGGTGCAGACATCGCCTATAGATGCTCCAGCCGGCTACATCACCACTTCAAGAGGAGAGAAGTAGTCGCGCTGGTGAAAGCGGGCGAGTTGGTTTGGCTGGGCAAGCACAAAAACGCCGCTACGTACCGCAATGCACGATCGTGGGTCAAGGTCTACACCTATAACGAGTACGGAGAAGTGATCACGTGCGGGATGCAACTGGTGCCAGACGGCGGGTTCTGAGAATGACACTCAAGGCTTTGCTGATCCTGTTCATGGCAACGGCCCCGGCGTATGCGGGTACTGTCAGCGGTACAGTTCTGGGGCCCTCTGGTCTGCCCATCAAGAATGGTACGTTGACATTCACCCTGCAGCAGGCTGGGCTGATGGTGGGCAGCGGCAGCGTGGTTCCTACTTCTGCTTCGTGCTCTACTTCGACGGACGGATCGGTGGTTGGGGTCCCGAATCCACTTAGCTTGCCAAGTACGTCGATTACCTACGGCTCGGGCACAATGGCCGCTGGGATCTATTACGTCGTTTATGTGTTTTATGACAACCAGGGCAATCGCACGCTGGGGTCCCCGGAGTTGCAGGTTCAGCTCACCAGTAGCGGGTCACTGATTATTGCGCCTCCGGCTACGTTCCCGGCTAATGCGGCGGGCATGACGGTCTATGTCGGCACAGTGAGCGGGGCAGAGACCGGACAAGGTAATACGGTGGGACCGGCGCAGGCGTTTACACAGAATGAGACGCCGGTGAGCACTAGCTATTCCGTGCCGACGGCGAATGCGACTGTGTGCAGTATCGCGTTCAATGACACCATTATTCCTTACTCTGGTTATAACGTTTCTCTGATTTCTTCCAATGGGAATGCGTATCCGGGATGGCCTCAGGCATGGCAACTGAATGGCGGGATTAGCGGGATAGTGAATATTTCCAATGGGGCGCCGCTTTGGAACGGGACGATTATTTATCCGCAGCCGATCATGGCACAGCCACTGAACCATGGGCCGCAGAGTATTTCCGGTCCTTTGAATTTGAGTGGGTATGATTTGCTGAACACGGGCGCAGTGGGCGTCGGCACCAGTACCCCGTCGTGGCCTTTGGATGTGGAGAACGGATATATCAATACGAACCTGGGGTACCTGGTGGCCGGGGGCGCAGGACATCAGGACAATGCCTGGTTTCGAATGGCAGTTACTTTGGACCTGGGAGTTGCGGGAGCCTGCCGGCGATTTTTTACCAGGATGTTCAGTCGAATGGGTCGATCCTGGCACAGCAGCCGTTGCTTAATTTCGAGCCGCGGTTAACGGCGGTCAATAATGCCGGCGCTACACGCACGGACGTTGACCTGGCCGCGACTGCGGTTACTCCTGGTTCTTATACGAATGCCAATATTAGCGTGGATGCTTATGGACGAGTGACGTCGGCTACCAATGGGACGGGGATTCCTACGATCCAAAGCATGGTGATTAACTCGGGGATTTGTAGTACGGGGAATACAGCGTTTTCTACGTGTAGCATGAGCGTGACCTGGCCTAGCGCGTTTAGTAATAGCGCTTATGCGCTCACGTGTACTCCTTCGACACCCACCGGGGTGACGGTGAATACGATTTACTTGAGCGGGAAAACAGCTAGTGGGTTCACGCTGAATATTCAGAACGCTGATTCGAGCGGGGCGAATGTAGTTAGTTTGACCGAAGTGGATTGTATTGGGATGCATCCTTGATGCGGAAGGATCGCTCCCTCAGCGCGAAAGGGATTTAAATAATGCAAAAAGCGTACCCCAGGGGCTAAAGCCAGCCATTGCCGTTCCAATTTTCGGCCCGGCTAAAGTCGTGCCCTTCTTGATGATTCACAAGACAGAGCTCAAGCGATGACGAGCCGTTACAGTTGTGCTCTGAGACAAAGCAGAGTTCTACGCAGACTTTCTTGCCACCAGGGCTAAAGAGTCTGCATGGAGACTCGTAATGGAAGGGCACGGCTTCAGCCGTGCCGTAAGCTGTTGAGATCCTCCGGGCTAAAGAGTCTGCGTGAGAGCTAGGCAGAGGAATACCCGGCAAAGGGATATGCTGGTTGCGGTTGCATTTCAGGGGTCGCCGAGTACATCCGGGTGAGGTTGTAGGCAAGGGTTGCCAGTGTGAACTCGATAGCGACTTTTTCTTTTCCTCTGGTACGGAATTGACGCATTCCCCGTTGCTCTTTTAACACCCCGAAGCCGAGTTCGACGATTGCCTTGCGCTGAGCATAGGCTTGTCGTAGTTTGGGGACTTCGCAGCTTTTGGCGCATGCGCCGGTGTACCGCCTTGCGCGCTCGGCCCCGGCATTTTTTCCCCCAGGTTCATCTCCCGTGCCATGTTCGAATCAGGAAGATAGGCGTCTATGTTTTGCTGCTCCAGCCATTGCAGATTTCCCAGGAAAAGTATCCGCTATCGACCAGCACTTGCCCCGGTGGGGAGCCGCATTCCAGTTTGACCTTCTCCACCATGGGTGTCAGCGACGCATTATCGGTTGGCTGCTGGCCTACCCGCTGGGCCACGATCAGATGGTCCTCCGACATGGCGATTTCCCCGGTGTAGCCGAGCTCGAAGCCGCGTCGGCTTCGCAGAAAGCGCGCATCCGGGTCGGTGTGCGACTGCTTCTTCAGTCCGCTCTTGCGCAACCGCTCTAATCGTCCAGGCAACTCGGCCAGCTTACGCTCAGCCTCTTGGATGGCCACCTTCAGCCCTCCTGGCTCGGTGTCGTCCTGATCGCAAGCTTGCTGCCAGCGGCGTACGTTGCGGCGTAACTTAGCTCGTTCGTGGCGTAGTCTTTGCTCGCTATCGACACGATCCCGGCTGGCGTTGGCCTTAATCCGCGTGGAGTCGATCGCCACCCGGCCCAACTTGCCCAAACCCAAGCTGCGAGCCATCTCCAGCACCTGCGTGAAGGCGCTGTTCAGCGCCATTGCGTGGCGCCGACGAAACGCGCTCAGCGCCCAATTGTCTACACGAGCGCCCCCAGCCAGATAGCGCAGTGCAAGATCTTCCCCCAATCGCTGCGACAAACGACGGGCAGACGTTATCCCCGTCGCATACGCGTACAGCCACACACTCAGCATCAACTCCGGGGCGTACAACATGCCACCCTCTGGGCCGTAACTCTTTTCAAACACGCTCATGTCCAACCGCCGAACCACCTGACGAACAAAAAAGCAAAGATGATCCGAACCCAACTCCTCGGCTACGTTCGGGGGCAACAAATACGCCTGCTCGGGCGAATAAGGAAAATAGCGAGACATATCTCCTTATCTGCTTCACACCCCCTGCATTACAAGTCATTCTGCTGGTTCTCACGCAGACTCTAAAGCCCTCATTTTTTGCATCGTAGCGTTCCCGCGGGTTTGAAAACCCGCTTCCCCGGACTAAAAGTCCGGGGCTACACACACATGCTTTCCCCCCGGAGTAAGGTCCGGGCTACACCATGCTTCCCCCGGATTGAGGTCCGGAGGCTACACAGCCTGCTTTCGAAACCGTTCTTCATGCCTATGAAAACTACCTTTGTCTTGATGATGATGTTGGTTTGTTGTGGCGGCGTCCAGGCTCAGAATATCGAGGGCCAGATTGTTGCTTCGCAGTATGGGAACTGGAAGGTTCCTGGGTACGCTCCTAATACCTATAGCTCCTTCGCTCCTACTTCGTGCCGGGTGCAGGGTGGGGCTAGCTTCTTCTTTGCGTTCAATGTGGGCACTCCTATCACCATCGTCGATTCCAGTCCGGCGATGAATGAGACAGTTGTTCCTACGTCCATCGTGGATAGCAATGTCTCATGCGCAGTTACGATTGCACCGGTCAATAATCACCAGGTTCCGTTCTATCTCACTACCGCTACCGGCGGGCTGCAAGAAGCTATCAACCAGAACCTGACTACCCCGCAAACCAATACCATCATCCTGGATAGCGCGTTCTATCAACTGGTGGGCGGCCCCACCAACGCCGCGAACATCATCTCCACCGTCCAGGGCACCCTTCGACTGGGTTTGATGGACGTGACCCAGGTGCCGACCGTTTGGTACCAGTGGAACGGATCACAGTATGTACGGGTGGGCAATGGTGGAGTGGGCACAGGGCTGAATACGCTGACCAACGACCTGGTGGGGAATAACGCGACCCAGTCGGGCGCGATCGACCTGTACGATTTTGTGGCCACAGGGCTCTATAGCCCACAGGCAGCCATCAATGCCGCGACCAGCAACGGGGGCAGCGCGATCATTCAGCCATCGGCTGGACGCGTACCGTTCACAAATACAGGCAACGTCCGGGTGCAGGATAACCGCTGGGACGTGCCGGCGACGGCGCGCAATGTCATCGAGGACGGCGCGCAATGCGACGTCCAGCAAACTGAAAGTGCCCTCTAACCCAAAGGCTCGACCACCTTTACGGTCCAGGACACCGCACTCAGCTCGGTGGATGTGGGCCGAGTGCTGGTTGCTGTGGGCACCGTCTGTGGCGTGCCTACCCAGTTCGAGTCAACCATCGTCTCCATCACCGACTCTCTGCACGGGGTGCTGACCACGGCGGCGCCCTTTACCGAAGCCGCCGCGCACGAGATGGACATGGGCCACGACGAACACGGCCGCGATCGCGCACACGATGTGCTCGTCGCAGGCGGCGGCGGCACACTTGTCTTCCCCGAAGGGCGCTTGCCTCACCCACACCCAGAGGGCCGCTCGGCCAGAGCCCGATCGGTCTGAGCTATCAGTCCCCGCAGTGGTCAAGCTTCCCGGGCGAGGATATCTTTCGGCGGCCGCGGGACGCCAGCATCAGCGGCGGAGGCCTTTCGCAGGGCGCGGCGCATATCCACGACCTGAGCCTCGACGTCGACGCGCGCACGTCCCGACCCAGGTGTGGCAAACCATCAACGACTCGGGCACGACGGTACATGCCGGCGAATTACCGGCCATTGCCCATGCGCTCCGGGGTGACCAACAATCCCACGGCGCCGGGTTGGTTCCAGGGGCCGAACCCGACCGTCCCGCTACGGGTGGCGATATCAATGCCGTTATGTCTTTTAGCCCCAGTCATCGGTAGGTGATTTGCGTGCCCACTGAGAGACGGCGCCATCGGTTAAACTGATGGTCTTCCCTTACCTGGCCAGTATTTACGGCCTACGGTGAGCTCTACCGCGGGAAGCTGCACCGCTGCGCAACTCCGCGGACCCTGACCATCCTCCGGCGGGCGCGACGAAAACCAGGCGGAGTGGTTTGCCGGCAGCTCTTCTCGCAGAACCTCGCGACCGCGATCACCTCGGGCACCCGCCCCACCACCATCACCCTATCGAATTCGATCGCGCCGGTACCCGGCTATGAGTCGAACGTCGCTCCCTTCGGCCTGGTTCAAATTGATGGGGAGCAGTTCACTTATTTCGGGCGGTCGATTGCCGCCAACACCACTTCCGGCTAATACGCTTCTACAACATCCAGTGTGCGCAGAACGGCACCACGCGCGCCCCACACTCGGCTCGAGGCAACCGTAGTGCCGTTAAATAATTTTAAGCCCACGAACCGTGGCCGGTCACTCCCACCTAAACACCGGGGACACCACGCCCAGGGGGACGGCCGGTTTCTTTCCGGGCTGGAATGTTGGCAACGCGGCCTTCGCTTTCCCGGTGGCCACCGGCATCAGCCAAGGTTCCGGATCTTCTGTGGTTCCTGGAACGCGAACGCCAAGATTGAGAACCTCACGTTCTTCCCGTGCCCTAACGAGATTAATGGTGCGTCGTGGAACTCGGAGAACCACACGGCGATGATGTATTTCGTTTCGCCCTCCTATGCAGCGCGTCTCAAACTCTATACGTTGTACCTGTTCTATGGCGTGGCCATCGCGCCCCCTCAATCGAAAACGGGAACTACGCCAATTCCCAACCTACGGCCGATGGCGCCCATTGGGATGGGATCACGATCTATGCGGCGAACCCGGTGAATATCCCGTTGGGCAACCAAAACAGATTCTCAAACTTCAACGTGTACTCGAGTGAGGGCACGGACTCCGGGGTCGGCGCTGGGGCTGACACCTGCATTACTTCAGCCCGGAATGGAATGACCAGACCGGGGGCTACTTCGACGTAGTTTCGCTCGATCATTTCAAGAATATGTACTGCGAGCCGGAAGGCGGGGCGCACGATGCAGATGCCCATGGGAAGGGACACGTACTACTCAGAGATCGAAGATCAGCATATGGGCGGGGGGGGGAGAGGTCTATATGGAGGCGCGAGCAGCACTGGATCGGGGGAAACTTCAACAACGCCATTCACACCTACGATCAACTGGGGTACCGGCAACACGTCGGATTATGTGATTAACCTGGGCAGCGAACCCAAAGGAAACGTCTACGGGGTCAATTCGTTCCTCAACTTTGGTCCATTCAGCAGGTTTTCGGGAACGACATCGCAACGATTCTCTTCCCCTACGGACCCTATGGCGCGTTCCAGGCGGGTAACAGCCGTGAACCTATCCGCGCGCAGACCAGCGAGACATTCAACACCGGCAACCTGACGGCGCCGTACATGAGTTCGGAAGGGGGCTTCATTACTCCGGAAGAGTTCAACGCGGATTTAGGTTTGAATCGCAGGCAATGTAGGTGGGGTGGACTTACGATCCTACGTCGCCCATTACCAATGCTTACACTGGTTGTAATGTGGGGAACAACGGGGATCAATCTATTGCGCTACCGGGCAATTTAACCTGGAAAACATTCCGATCGGCCCCGGCCAGCGCCTGGTAGGTGGTAAGTACACGCTCTATATCTCGATGAAAGATGCGGTCACCTCGAGCAACACAGAGACGATCAGCGTGTCTCGGGATGCGGTGGGTTTTCGCAAAGCTACAATATCCCCATCACCAACGCGTGGCCTTCTACCGCGGCCAGGTTTCACAACGCAATCGATCTAACGCCGGCGGCCGGGCCGGGATGCACACTTGGTATTAGGTTCTGGGGGGCGACGACCGCGGACCAGATCCAGGTGGGGTATATGGATTTCGCTCCGGTGGCCGAACAGCTCCACGCTCAGACCATCTACACCACGAACATTACGCTGCCAGCCGGGACCACCGGGGGTACGCTGAATGGATGCGTCCAGTCGCCCATCACCGGCATCAATGGCGGTTACACTTGCCCAACTAAAGGGGACGAGCACGCTCACCGGCAACCAGGGAGCCGGCGATACCACAATCTCGGTCGCACTAGCAGCGGGTTATCGCCTCGGGATGCTTCTTCGTCGATGGCGAATAGAGTGCTACACGTCGATCGCGGACGGTAAGCACGTGCGGACTCACCCGCGGGGCCTATGTCACCACGGCGACTACCCATAACAGCGGCGTGTCGCTGGTTTCAGTATAGCTGGTGCTGGGCAGCATCCAGCAGACGCCGTCCGAGGTCTCGCGTACGGCGCAAGCGAAGCGCACATTTTCTCTGTCAACAATCCCACGCCGTATAACTACGGCGGGGCGGCGGTCTTTGAAGTCAATGGTGGCGGCAACACCACATGGATCGACACGGCCGGCGGCATTCACCAGCTGAATACCGGAGTGCAGAGCTACTTCCAGGGCAACGTCCTGATCGGTTCCTCACTCAACTTTCAGCCGCCCATTTACGACACCGGGTACGTGCGGCAAACAAACCTTGCCAGCACGGATTACCAGCCGCAGACGCTGGGCGGTGGCCATGCCGGGTCGCTCAATGTGATTCAGACGCCGGCTATCGGAGCACCCTACCTGGGCGGGGCTTTGCCTTCCGGGGCCAGTACAGTAAGTTGGGTCTGCTCGGGCACGGATTTCGACGGCAACCTTATTCCCGGCACGACGACGACGGTGACGGGCGTGGCGGCGGCGTGGACGTATCCCCAGGGGATCACGGTGGGATGTCCACTGTCGGCCGGAGTGAACACGTTTCAGATTTACCGCACGGTGGGCGGAAGCTCGCAGGGTTTGATTGCCAGCGGAGCGGGTCCGCTTTTCTCAACCAGTGATTTTGGCGGCGGGACCTCGGGGGGACACCACCGGTTTCCAACGCTTCGAACCCGCACATTTCGGTGGCGGGCACCGGCAACGCAAGCATACAGCTAGGCCTCACCAACATCTCGACCGGAACAGGCGCCCCCACCTCGACCTGCGGCACGGCACCCATTGGCAGCGGATCGCTCTGGCTCAGACAGGACGGTGGCGCAAGCACGTCGGTTTATTCCTGCGCCGGCACGACGTGGACAGCGGTGACTGTCCCATGAGGCGGAACAAACCGCAGGTCCCTCCACTCCGCTTCGCTCCGGTCGGGATGACAATTCTGTTCTGTCCGCAAGAGTTCAGCGGCTTTGTCAGGCTGCGGTGCGGGTCCCGCGGGCAAAAGCATCTGTCTCTCGCGCGGTATCCGCTGCGGTTGTCATCATGGCATTGCTCGCCTGCGCTCGCGCGCACGCTACCTGCGGAACGATTACGTCCGGCATGACGACGTCGCAGCTGCAGACGGCGATCAGCGCTTGTTCCAGCGGACAGACGGCCGTTTTCCCCGCCGGTAGCTGGACGATCACTTCTACGATCACCGTGCCGAACGGCGTGACTATGACGGGCCCGGTGGTGGGTTATTCGCCCATCCACAACCAGACGGCGGTGCTGGCGCTTGGGAGCGGATTCGCGGGACCGATGTTTTCCGGGAGCTAGGGATCTGCTTCTCAGATCTGGGAATACCTGGAGTGCAATGGAAACGAGCCGTCGCCTAACGGCGGCCAGTGCTTCTACTTCCCCGCCGGGTATCGAACGTCACCGTCGAGAACAATTATGTGCACGGCAACCAAGGCAATACGAGCGGCGAATACTGGAACGCAGGCCTGATTTATTTCGACGGAAGCTCGAGTTCTGCCGTGGACAGCAACATCCTCGTCAAGAACAACATCGTCGGCAAGAATTCTTATGGCGATTGCTCAAACATCATGCAGAACTACTCCTACGCGGGCCTTGGCGGAGACGGCGGGTACTGTGTGGGGCTCGGCATCCATAACGGGATGAATGGCCTCACGGTGACCAACAACATCTTCCAGTTCATGGAACAGGGAATGAAGATCTTCGAGGAGCAGGGCGAGTGCGTCAACTGCGTCATCGAGGCCAACGATTACAACAACATTCATCGCATCAGCTTCGAGACGCAGGCCAACATCGGCGGCAGCCAGCCCACGTCGATGACGATTGCCTTCAACTCGATCCACGATCAGTACTACCCGAATTACGGGTCCTGGGGCTTCTCGGCGGCGAATGGGTGTGGCAGCGGGTGCAATACCACGACCAGCGACAATGTGATCATCAACAATGTCCAGGCGGCGAGTGCCGGCGGCGGGTATACTCCGGGCGCGATCGAAATCTGGGGATCGAATCCTGGGTCCTCGACCACGCAGAATTACAACCTGATCCAAGGCTACTGGGCCAATCCTCTGGACTACTCAAGCCCTGGCGGCTTCGTCTCGAACAACAACACGCTCTGCATCTCGGGCACAGTGGTAGCCAGTTCCCCTCCCCCGGTTGGGACTGCCGGCGGCGTCTACTTCGCGAACGAAACCGAGAACCCCATGCCCGAGGGTCCGGCTACGGCTACCGGGTCGTCGCTCACCAATATGTCAACCTGCGTGCAGACTTCGGTTACGCCCACCATTTCGCCGGCCAGCGGCAATATTTCGGGCACCGTGACGGTGACGTTCACCAACCCTGGTGGTGGCCGCGATGCCAAGACCGGCATCTGGTACACCACGGATGGAAGCACGCCGATCCCTGGATTGGGCAGCGCGCAATTCAATGCGAGCGGGGGCACCATTGCCGTCACCAGTCCGGCGACGGTCAAGGCAGTGGGCATGTGGGGCGCCTACAATCAGCCCACCAGCTATGCGGCGGGTATGGCGACCTGCCGAGCGCGGTGGTCACAGCCACTTATACTTCGGGCGCGCAGTATTACCTCTCGCCGACGGGAAGCGACTCGAACAGCGGCCTAAGCACCAGCGCCGCGTGGCTCAGCCCGAACCACGCCGTGAACTGCGGCGACACGATCACCGCGGCGGCGGGCACCTACTCGTCTGGGAACTTCCAATCCGGGAAGTGGGGGGCGGTGACGTGCAGCGCCGGCAACAACGTGGCCTGGCTGAAGTGCGCCACCTTCGATGCCTGCAAGATCACGGCAACCGCCTCCGACGCGATGTGGGTAGACCAGAGTTACTGGGGCGTGCAGGGCTGGGAAAACTCGACTAACTCGACCACAGACGGAGCCTGCTTCCATGCTGGGCCTTCGCGCGGCTCGACCATCCATCACATCATTTTTGCCAACGATGTGGCGAATGGGTGCATGGGAGGCGGGTTCAATGCTTACAAAGCGTCAAACACAGCCAGCGTCGATTACCTGGCTTATATCGGGAACATCGCCTACGCGGCAGCCGCGGGTTCGACAGCCTGCTACTCGGGGCTGAACATCTACGAGCCGATCGCGTCCGACAGCAACGCGGGCACGCATTTGTTTGTCGCCGGGAACTTCTCTTACGCAAACGTGGATGGAAACCCGTGCGCCGGCACAGCACCCACGGACGGCGAAGGCGTTAATCTCGACACCTTCGATTGGTCGCAGGGCTCAGGCACACCCTATACCCAGCAAGCGGTGGCTGAGAACAACATCGCGGTGTTCAACGGCGGCCGCGGCGTTTACACCGAGAACAATGCGGCCGGGTCGACGCACGCGACGATCTACTTCAAATACAACACCATGTACGCCAACAATGAGCAGCTGACTCAAGGGTACTGCTCTGGGAATGGCGATCTGGCTGACTACAACGCGCTCAACGTGACGGCGGAATATAACCTCGTCCAGACCGACCAGGCGACGATGTGTACCAGTCCGCAGGCCAAGTATGCGATGGCTGTTTCGACCGTTAACGCTTCGGTTGTCTTCGACTACAACTACGCAATGGTGTGAGTGGAAACAACACGGTCATCAACAGCGGCGGCGGCTTTGCTTACGGGTCGCACAACATCATCGGCACCAATCCCGGCTATGCCAATGCGGCGAATCCCGGAGCGCCGAATTGCGGCGGCAAAACCAATGTGCCGAACTGCATGGCCACGATGGTTGCGAACTTTACGCCTGGCGGCGGGGCCACGAGCTACGGATATCAGATACCCAGCACTCCCTCGATCACCGATCCCCTGTATCCGGCGTGGCTTTGCAGTGTGGCGCTTCCTGCCGGTTTGGTGACTCCTGGATGCGGCGGGACCGCGCCGGCGCTGACCGGCGGCTATCAGGGGAACAATGGCAGCGTCAACACGCTCGCAGTCGGCGCGCCGAAAGTGCAGCAGATCGCTTACGGAACCTACTCCAACAGCACGACCAGCACTCTCCCCGACATTTACGGGAACACCCCCGTCTGGTCCTCGTCGAACAGTGTGGTCCTGCAGGTAACAAGGTCCGGTCAGGTGTCTTGCCTTACGGCCGGGACAGCTAACTCTCAGGTGGTCTCCTCGCCTGGCGGGGTGAACCTCAACGTTTGGGGGTGGACCTGCACCGGGACCCCGCCGCCCACGCTGCAGTCGGTAACGCTGGCCAGCACCGGTGGCGTTAGCTCGATCACTTATCAGGCCACTAATCAGATTTTGGCGACGTGCCACTATTCGGACTCTTCCACGACTGCCTGCAACACCACGGATAGCCATGGCAATGCCGTGAGCTCATGGGCCAGCTCGAATTCCACCTATGTCACTCTTTCTGGCACGGGTGTGGCGACGGGAGCCGCGGTTGGCTCGTCGAACCTGACGGCCGTGGTTGCGGGGATCACCTCGAGCCCCGCGTTGGCGCTCGCCGTTACCTCGAGTAATACGCTGGTAAGCGCCTACCTGAGTGGAGCAAGCAGCTGCGTCTCTGGCGCCACAATCCAGTTCGCGGCTAGGTGTCATTACACGACGGGCACCGATCAAGACTGCACAGTAACGGATATTTATGGGGATGCGGTTACGGCCTGGAACTCCAGCAATTCATCGTTGGTGAGCGTCGAGAACGTGGGCGCGGCCAACCCTGGCCTGGCGGCCTGCGTGGCGGTGGGAAGTGCATCCATCACCGCTACTGTTAACAACACGCTTGCGAGCAGCGCGTCGACGGTGACGGTGAGCAGTCCCTCCGTGACGCTGACCGCGGTTTCGCTCGCGACCACCGGGGGAGTAACGGGGCTGTTGGTCGGCACCAGCAACCAGCTGAAAGCCACTTGCACCTATTCGGATGGCTCGAGCGACTTTTGCACGAACACGGACGTGCATGGCAACGTAGCGACTTCGTGGACCAGCACGGCGCCTGGGCATGCGTCGGTCAACTCGACCAGCGGCCTGGCAACAGGTGTGGCGCCTGGGGCGACGACCATCACGGCGAAAGCGGGGACGTTGACGAGTCCGGCGATTCCGCTGACGGTGATGGCAATCCCCAGCGGTATTTACACCATCACCATTACAGGCCCGGTGCAGATTACCGGGACGGTGCAGTTTTAATGACTCCTTCCACTAAGCGAACCGGCTCGAGCACTATCCAAGCCCAGATCCTGGAGCAACTCATGGAGTTGAAGGGCAAGGTGGAGGAGAGCCTGCAACAAGGCCGTGAAAACGGGAACGATTTGAAAATGCTTCGCCGGGAGTTGGGACTGGATGGCCAGCATGGGCGGTTGCCGATTGTCGAAGCGACGCTGCTGAGGCATGAAGCACGGATGGAAAAGAGTGAAGAACGGGTCGAGGGGCTGGAGATTAGCAGTAGCGAGGCGACCGGTAAAGCAAAGTTGGTTGGCACCGCGCTGGCGCTGCTTGGCGGTGGGGCGGGTGGGGCGTTGATTGCTTTGCTGGCTCATTTGATGGGGATGCATTAGTGGTGGATTAAAAACACATTTCCACGAGAGGACTGCTGAACCGCAGATCTCTCCACTACGCCCCTTCGGGGCTCCGGTCGAGATGACAAAGGGGAGGGCAGTGCTTCCAGAGAGAGATGTTGCTGAACAAAGAGCGTTGTATCGGCCGCTTCCCCTAACCGCTGCTGCGTGCCATAGCCGCCCCACCCTTTGTCATCTCGACCGGAGCTCCGAAGGAGCGTAGTGGAGAGATCTGCGGTTTAACGGCACTTTCCTGGAAATGGGTCAGAGTTTTAAGGAAGCTCGCTATGGCAAATGTAGAAGCAGCAATTGACTATGTGTTGGGGTGGGAAGATGCCAGCCTCTCAGGCGTGATTACCACCGCGCCCGATGGCAAGCGGACCAGGTTCGGAATCGACGAACATTGGCACCCGGAGCTGACGAATTGTCTCTACTACAGTTCCATGGGCTCAGTCGCAGCTCTGCAAATCGCCCGGAGTATCTATGACGTCAACTATTGCCAGCCACTGTGCATCGCCGAGATCGATGACCAGGAGATCGCCAATAAACTTCTCTCGCTGGGAGTGAATGTGGGCGTGGTAAACGCTGCCAGGATGCTGCAGGATGCAGTCACCGTGGCCGGCGACGGCCGCATCGGACCACTTACTCTGCATGCACTGGACCTGGCTGATCCGCTGAAAGTGATGGAGGATCTGCGGGCAGAGGCAACCAACTATTACGACGAGCTAGCGGCGCGGGATCCCGACAAGCAAGTGTTTCTGCGCGGCTGGCTGCGACGGGCTTCGGCGTAAGCAAAGGGGTAAACAAGTGAACAACATAAAAGTATGGCTGCACGGCCTGGCCGCGGCGGCGATCTCTGCCTTCGCCTCAGCGGCAAGCGGCGCGATCGCATTGCCGAGCGTGTTTACATTCGATACCCACGGGTTTGTCAATATGGCCAAGCTGGCTACCGTGCCCGCGTTGTTGGCTGTATTCGCGTACCTCAAGAACAGTCCCATCCCAGCACTTACGAATCGGTAAAACAACAAAGGAGATTACCCATGGCTTTCACCTGGCAGTCGGCCGGGCACGCATTCGCGTCCCTTTTTAAGGATGTCGTCACGGTTTCAAAGAAGGTAGTTACGGCTCTGGGCGGTATCCAAAACGAAGCCCAGTTGATCGAATCGCTTACGTCGCTGGTGAGTCCGCAGGCGGCGGCGGTGGAACAGATTGCGTTTGGCGCGCTGGGCGAACTGGTCGCAGCCGTGCAGGCAACCGAAACCGCTGCCGGCGCGAACGGCATCAACGTCAGCTTCGATGCTTCGGTGATCGCGGAAGTGAGAAAGCTGATCACGGATTTTCCAGAGGTCCTGACCCAGGTCGAGGCGGCATTCGGCAAGAGCAAGTAAATGGCCCTGCGGATGTCGTGCCTGATCCACGGCGCACTGCTGTGGCTGCTGTTAGGTTGCGCCAGTCACGTCTTCCGCTCGACGACGGGGCCTATCCTGCTCAACGCCGTTCCCGATGCGGAGATAGCAGAAGGCAGAGACTTCGTCGGCGCAATGGCCGACAAGATGCCCATGTGGGATGAAGATGCCATCTCGCGCTATGAGCGGGTGCAGATCGCTACCGTCAAGGCCGATATCGCGATGGCGCGGCAAAGCGACGAGAAAGAGCCGGTCAAACAGTCATTCCTCGTATACGTGTCGAAGCTGCACAAAGACTGGGATGCGCTGGTCGCCTGGGACGAGATGCTGAAGAAGGAGTCGCTTACATGAAAAGCAAAGACTGGATCGAACAGGCACTCAAGAAACCCGAGGCGGAAGCCGAAAGACTCAATCGGCAAGCGGGCGAGACTGGCCGAGGCACTGTTGACATCGAGGAAAGAGAGAAGGACCTAACCCATGGCGCACACACGATTGATTACCCTGAATGGCAGTGCCGGCGCATTCGTCACAGTCTCTGCGACGCAGGTGACACGGCGGGTGGAGATTATCGAGGACGGGAGCGCCAATGGCGGAACCGGCCAGGGGCTCGCTTACCAGTTTAACGATGGCTCCGCCACCCCCTTCACCATCACCTATACCATCGAGCCGCAGCAAGAACCGATTGTGCTGGGCACCCCCGTTCCGCAAGGGGCAGGTTTTGCGCTGGTGGTCGGCATCCCGGCAGATAACTCCGGTGGATACGCACTGACCGCCACCCTGCTTATTAACTTACGGTCAGCCAGCACAAATACGACTATCGTACGAGTAACGGAATTCGACTAAGCAATATGAAGAAAACTTTACTGATGGTTCTGGTCTTCGTTCCCTGCCTGCTGCGCGTCGCGGGGCAGAATAACGGCCAGATCATTGCCGCACAATATGGTGAATTCCGGGTGAGCGGCTTGAACGCCGGCGGGTTCTCGTTTCCTCCCGCCACTTGCCAGGTGAGCGCGGGCGGCAGGAACTTTGCCGCGTTCTCTGCCGGCGCGCCGATCAAGATTGTTGATAGCAATCCTAATCTGACGGAAATCGCGATGCCCACCTCAGTGTATGTGGGCGCCTGCAGCGTGAACATGGTGACGCTCTACAACCATGTGCCGCCCTATTACCTTACTTCGGGTACGGGCGGACTGCAGGAAGCGATTACTGCGAATCAAACCGTCTACGGGCCAAACAACATTGTGCTCGATACGAATTGGTACAGCCTGATAGCCCCGGGCAATGCGGCCAGCATTATCGCCGCGGTTCATGGCATCCCTGACCTTGGCCTGGAAGACATCACCACCACGCCTTATACGTTTTATCAGTGGAACGGATCACAGTACACGGTGGTGGCCGCTGCTACCGGGAACTATAATCAGGGGTCGACGGGGGCAGTGACGCAGACAGTCACGGGTAAGTTGCAACAGAGCTTGAGCGTGAAGGATTTTGGTGCGGTGGGCGACGGCGCGCATATGGCGGCGGATACGGCCGGCATCCAGGCGGCGGTGGCCGCGGCCAGCGGCTCGGGCAAATCAGTGTATGTACCGTCGGGCAATTATCTGCTGAATAACAGTGCCGCCGCGGCTCTCTCCGGGGCACAGGGTGTTTTGATTTATGGGGATGGTCCCTCCTCTTCGCTTGCCTGCCAGACGGTCGGCACCAATGACTGTATCGCTTCCACCGGAGCCACGGGGTTCGGGTTGAGGAACCTGTCCATCAGCTTTGGACCTGCGGCCACCACGCGGAGCTCCGGCTATGCGATCGATATTCAGTCCTGCACCAATTGCGTGCTGGAAGGGCTGACGCTGAATAATGGTGACCTTAGCGGAATCCGCCTGGCCAGCTCGGTGCATACCCAGATGCATAACATAGCGATCAGCAACTTTTTTGCCAATGGGCTGTTTTCGATCAATAACCAGGACCTGCGGGTCGATGGCGAGTCCTGCTACAACAATCAGGATGCGTGCTTCGAGACGTCGTGGTTTGATTCTCAGTACAGCGCGTATGGAATTCCTTGCCAGAATATTTCGGCGACGAATATTACCAGCAATACGGATACTGAGGCGATCCTGATCAATGCCTGTAATAACGTATCGGTCAATGGCTTTAGCGCGCTCAATTCCGGCAAGGAAAGCGTGTGGGTGGGACAGGACCCTACCACCACCACGGCGCACTGGCCAGACCGCATCGAGATCGGCAACGGCACGATCTATGGAGCCGGGTACGGATCCAATGCGAATAATACTCCGACGGCGCCGGCTTTGATCATCAACGTGGGCACATCGCCGGGCAGCCTGGTTTCGCATGTTGCTTTCTCGAATATTGTGGCCACCCACATTAGTGGTTGGGGCTTGCAGATGGCCGAGTTGCAGGATACGGACCTGCAGTTGTCGAACCTGGAGTTTTACGATGTGGGGAATGGTAACAGCAGCGGGTGCCTGCAGACGGAAGGAAACCAGGTCAACCTGAACAACATTCAGTGTACGGATGTGGGAACCTATGGCCTCTACGACACCAACACTCTGCGGCTGACGGGCTCAACACTGAACTTCAGTGCGGTATCGCAGGTATGAGCGGCACACAGTCCATCTATTTATCGACCACGGCCTCGGGCTTTGTGAACATCAATGGGGTATCGGTCAAAGACACAAATGCGAGCGTCTACTCGAGCTCGATCTACGATGGCAGCTCGGCCGGCAACCATGGCATCTTTGGTATCTGGTCGCAGGGCGTGGTGACCCCGACCGGGCCCACCAGCACAACTCCGGCACCACTTTCACCTACTCCGACCCGACGCACAGTTATGTCCTGCGCAACGGTGGCCAGATCCTGAGCTTTGCGCCGCCGAACCAATACCTGCTACCCACCGCGGGCACCACGCCGACAAGCCAGGTGAATGGTGCGGTCGAATACTACCAATCGAAGTGCCGGGTGACGCCCAGCGGCGCGGAACAAACGGAATCGATTGGCTGGCTGGATTTGTATCCGACACTGACTACCGAGTCCCTGGCTATTAACCAGACTGGCGGGTGCGGTTTTCCGCTGACCTTCGACGTGACCAACGCTTCGTCGATGCTGGCAAATATCATCAACGCGACCATTATCTCGGGAAAACATTTCTCGGGGATGTCGACTTCGGCGCCAACGGCGGTGGCGGGGACCGGGGCGGGCACGGCTCCCACGCTTTCGCTGAATGCTAACTCGAATGATTTGTCTGGGTATCTTAGTGTGACTACCGGGACTTCTCCGGCGGCTGGTGCGACCGTGGCTACTTTGACGTTTGGGACGCCTTATTCGACGCTGGCTAAGTGTTTGCTCTCTCCGGCCAATGCTGCGACTGCAGCATTGAGTGGGGCGGGGATGGCTTATGTTCCTGTGGGATCGAATACGGCGTTCACGATTTCGTCGGGGACGACGGCCCTGGCGGCGACCACGCTTTATACGTGGGGATATACGTGTACCCAGTGAGGCTGCCTTGGATATCCCGATCTTCGCACGCGGAGATGATGGGCCTGCTCACAACCCAACTTGGGGAATTGAAAGCGGAGAGGCAAATCCTGCTCGACCGGTTGGCTACGCTTGGGCTGGGTGGACCTCTGTTCAGCTCGATCTCCTCGGCCGACTCCTCCGAGACAGAGGGAAGCGATGGACCCCGAGGCGGAAGAGCTGGAGAAACTGATGACGTCGCGGCGGCGGCCTTCGAAACTGGCTGATGCGCTGACCCGTAAGGCCTATCGGGATTACAACCGGGTGCGGAGTGGGGCGAGCGTGAAGTGGGTTCCGAAGGCTGAGACCATGACCGCGGCGCTCGATGAAGCGGAAGCATCAGGAAAGAAACAGGCGTAAATGGCCACATACCCCGGCGTTGCCATCACCCGACTTCCAGAGCGCAAATCCTTACCCGCAGCGTGGAATGGAACATACGCCGTCTGACCCGATGCAGGGCACGGCGGATGAACCGCAGAATAGCGCCCAGCTCAGCGAAGAAGATCAACAGCGGCTGATCGCGCTGGTGCGCAGTTATAAAGATCAGTGGTCGCAGGATCGCGTGGTGCTGATGCAGCGATGCCTGCAGAACCTGGAGTTCTTCAAGGGGAACCAGTTTATTTCGTTCGGGCCGGGCGAGTCGGAGTTTTTCAACGCAGTCGACTGGATGAACCAGGGCGACCATGCGCAGGATGCCGACGATAAGGATCTGTACCAGTACTGCAATAACTTTTACCAGATGCTGGCGACGGGTTTCGTGGCAGCACTGGCTCCGCAGGTGCCCAAATCGAAATGGATGCCGGAGGATGCCGAACAGCTATCGGATGTGACGACCGCCAAAGCGGCGCAGACACTGATCGACATTATCGAGCAGCAGAACAGGGAACAGTCGCTGCTCAAGCAACAGCTGCTGTATCTCTACACCACGGGGGCGGTTTTCCGGCATACCCGCTATGTGGTGGATGGGGAACGCGCAGGCACGACACGCGAGCCGGTATTCAACGAAACCGAGACGCAATTGGCGCCCGATCGCTACCATTGCTTCCATTGCGGCGCACCACCGGCGGATGCGATGGATGTGGCAGCGCCATTGCCCGAATTGCGCCCGGCCGCTGGGAGAGGACTCGTTCTTTCCCGCCGAGTATGGTCCGGTCATCCAGAAAGTCGGCGAGGAGGAAGTACCCAACGGGATGGTCGCGCAGAACCTCTATTGCCCGCTGGAAGTGGACTGCGACCCGGCGGCCAATAACCTGCGGCAGACTCCGATTCTTAATCTTGAGGTCGAGGTGCACCTGGGGGCGTTGCGGGCGGCGTATCCGGATATGTATGAGCAGATCGCGGCCAGCCCATCGAGCGAGCTTTCCTCCAACGGAAGCATCGACCGCATCGCCCGGCAACAGGTGTATGCGCAGACGGGCGCGGCCTCGAGCATCCTGCAGGACCAACGGCCAACCTTGTCGCGAACGTGGATTCAGCCCTGGGCCTTCGATCTCGAGGACGATCGCGAATTCGGCGAGCGGATGCGGGCGGCGTATCCTACGGGGCTGCTGCTGGTAAGCACCGGCGCTACTTTTCTTTCGGCACGCGAAGCTTCGCTCTGACCAAGGAGTGGACGTGGGCGGGCACGCATGAGGGCTTCGGGCTGTTTCCGCCGTCGATTGGCGATATCGTTGTGCCCTTTCAAAAGCGCTACAACGATATGGCGAATATCCTGCATGAGTTCATGGACCGCTGCTCCTCGGGAGTGACGCTGGCCAATGCGGACCTGATCGATACCAAGTCGATGCAGGGCAAGCCGATGCTGCCCGGGGTGTTGAACCTGGTGAAGTTGAAGCGGACGGGCGCTCCGGGTTCGGTCCGGTTGGCCGATGCACTGTATCAGTTTCAGTTTCAGATGCATGAAGAAGCCTTCAGCTACCTGGATAAGCTGGCCTACAATGCGCAGATGTTCGCCGGTATTCCGCCGCAGGTGTATGGAGGCGCGGGAGATCCATCGGTTGAGACCTTTGGCGGGCAGCAGCAGCAATTGAATTCTGCGCTGGGCAAGCTGAATATTTATTGGGAGAACCTGAAAGAGGAGCACGCCAAAGCGGACGAGCTGGCGGTGAATTGCGCCAAGGACAACCTGACCGCCGATCTGCGGCAGGTGGTTCTGGAGCGGGGCTCAGAGTTCAGAAACAACTACATACGTCTGGATGATCTGCAGGGCAGCGTGCACGCGTACGCGGATACCGACCAGGGTCTGCCCGTCACCGCCGCCGAGCTGCGGCAGCGCTGGATGGATTTGATGCAGGCGGCGGCGAGCAATCCGCTGGCGCAGGCGATCTTCGATGATCCTACGAACCAGGAGCAGGCGGCGACGGCGCTGGGCGTGCCGAACATGGTGGTTCCCGGCGCGGCGATGCGGTCGAAGGTGCTGCAGATTATCGACAAGCTGCTGCAGGCGGAGGCGGTGCCGTTGGTTGATCCGGCGAACGGGGCGGCCGACAGGCCAAGTGCGGCCGACGATTATGCCGGATAAGGCAATTGATGACTTCACGGTGCTGAAGCAAGTGGTGCGGCAGTATTGCCAGGAGAACTCGGATATTCCAGACAATAATCCCGCGGGGTGGCAGAATTTGCTGGCTTACTTTACCGCGGCCGTTGCCCTGGAGACACAGCAGATGGCGGAGGTGGTCCAGCAGAAGGCGGTGGTGGCGCAGGCGGGCTCGCCGCGGCGCCGCAGATTCCTCCGCATGAGATCGATGATGTGGTGAATACGGTGGGTGGGTTGATGCATCTTCCTCCCACGCGACGTCAGGAAATATTCAGGGCCAGGTGCAGGCGGCCAATGCGCTGATCAAGATTGCGGACAAGTTGCAGGGCTAAGATTTTTCTCCTAAAAGAATGCCGGGTGCCCCACATCTCGCTCGTTTTTCGCGAGATGTGGGATACCACTGCTGTAATCCTATAGCTCTTAACGCCAGACAAAAGCCCATCAAGATTTGTGGTATCCCACATCTCGCGAAAAACGAGCGAGATGTGGGGCACCCGTCGTTTGTTACAGATTTAGACTACTTCGAAAGAAGACTTATGACTGAAGATACAATTGTGGCTCCCGCTCCGGCGGCAGTCCTGCTCCTACCTCCTGCTCCGGCTCCTGCTCCGCGTCCTTCACCTAGTTTGGCGGTGGGTCGGTTCCAACCTCGAATGTTGACCCGGGCAAGTTTCCTATTCGCGAAGACTACGCTGCGGCGCTGCTCACGGAGAAGCTGGGCGCGATTCCCCGCATCCTGAAGAGCCGGCCTGCGATGAGCCGCGTGGTCGAGGCGCCGGCGGTGAGATTCCGGCGAGCGAAGTGTTACGGTGCTGAGCCCCCGGAAGAAGAGGATTTTCGCTGGAACTGGAGGCCATCGTTACGCCCGAAGTTCTCAGCCAGATGGTCACTGACAATCCTGATTTCGGCAAGTTACTCGAGGCCGACTCTCGGTTGAAAGGACAACTTTATAAGACGGCGCGCGAAGCTGCGGAGCTGAAGCCTTACCGGGAGATCTTTCCCGATATCGATTCGGCAAAAGCGGCACTGGACCATTCCTCCACCTGGGTGGACGTACGCGAGACCTTTCTGGGATCGACCACCCGCGAAGGCACCATGGCTTCGCTGAACAAGATCGCCGAGCTCTCTTACGAGCGCGATGGCGACGGCAACGTGGTGATGCAGAATGGCAAGCCGGTCATCGGCGATGACTTTTTTGGATTTGTCGATAACGTGGTGTCGCTCGACCTGGAACACCGCGCACAGGATGTATCCGCACGCCTCAAGAGCGAATAACTATCGCTCTGAGGAGGAACGAACACGCGACCAACGCGTGAAAGATGCACTGGAGGTCCTCAGGGAAGAATCCGCGGCCACTTCCCCCGCGTTAGAGGCACAGCCAGAAGCACTGCGGCGTAAGGCAGATGAGCTGGACCGACGGGAACGCGCACTCAACATTCGCCAGCATGGCGAGAAGGTGGAAGAGAGACGATCATTCGAAAGCGGACTGCAAACCGAAGCCCAGACGCGGATTCACGATGGCATCAGCAAGATCATTGCCAACGTGGAGAAGCAGGGCGGCGTGGTCAGTCCTTATTTGAAGAACATTCTCCCCAAAGCCATCGGCGCCAAGCTGATTCGCAAGATACAGGCGAACCCCGCGCTGCAGGATCAGATGCATTCCCTGCAACGGCTGCCCATCGGCGATGCTTCACGCCAACGCAGACTCGCGGCCATTGACCGGGCCGTGCAGCAGTATCTTCCCGAAGTCGCGCGCGAAGAACTACGCGAGGCAGGGGTGCAAATCGCCAATGCCTCCGCGGCCAAACGCGCCAAGGTAGACGCCCAGATCGACAGCACCAGGAAGACTGAGCCAAAGGGATCGACCGGACCAGCCGGCAGTGGAAGCGCAGCGATGAGCTCAAGCGCCGCATACGACCACGCGCAGGCGGAGTGGCAACGAGCCAATCCGGGCAAACCCTTTGACAAGGTGGCGAGGGAACTGATTCTTCCTCGCGTTCTGCAGCTGATGACGTCTCGGTGAGGGATTCACGCGTTCGCCGCACATAAGGAATCTCATGTCGAACACAATCGGTACTGCATCAACGACACAGCAGCTGCAGCTTGAGGCCTTGAACGAGGTCATCAAGCTGCTCATCGAAAAAGAAGCCAAACTGGATACCCGCATTTCTGAGCGCGGGTCCATTACTCCGGTTTCCCTGCGCAGCTTTCGTCTGCGCTTCCAAACCGCGTTCCCCGGCAACGTCGCCCTGTTCAACCTGGATGGCGGTATTCTGCCGGCGGGTAACTTCAGCCAATGGGACCAGGGAACACTCACCCCTCTCGCCACCGTCATTCCAGTTGAGTATTCGCGGCTGGTCGACATTATCGGCGAGGGCGGACCCAAGGTTGTTTCCGAAAACCCGGTCACCAAGACGCTGGCCGATGTGGCGGTACAGATGGCGAAGAATCGGGACCAGTTCCTGCAGCAGGCCGGTGACGGCAAAGATCGCCCAGGTGGATCCGAGTTATGCCGGCGGCGGTGCAAACCCCATCGTGCTGGCTTCGTCTCCCTGGGGCGCCAGGCTTATCTCGCAGGGCCAGCAGCTGCAGGTGATGAGTAACACCTACACTCTGCGCGGCACCTGCTACGTCAACAACGTGAACAACAAGCTCGGGTCGGTGCAGTCCATAACCGTGGACGCGGTGCCGGCGGGCACAGTGGCGGGCGACTTCATCATGGTCGCGGGCGTGGCGGCGACCACTCCAGTGTTCCTGTACGGCATACCCTACTTCCATAACACGGCAACCACGGGTACTTATCTCGGTATCAACCGGACGCAGAATTATGTAGTCGCGAACGGTGTGGCTGCGGGCGGTGCTCCGTTGTCTCTGCCTATGTTGCGCGCGGCGCTGAGCCGTGTGGAACAGAGCCTGGGCACGGATGCGCTGAAGACGCAGGTGTGGCATGCGCATCCTTCGCAGATCCAGGCGTATGAGGAGATGGGCTTCGCCAAGCAGGAAATCCTGATGACCAATGGCAAAATGCCAGGGTTTGACGGACTGACTGCGAATGTGGGCCAGTTCACCATCGCCGGCCGTGAAGTAGTGCGCAATATCCATGCGGATAACTCGCGCATCGACTTCATGGAGTTCGGTTCGTGGCTCAAGGTGGTGTGGGGTAAGGCGCCGTTCTGGTTCAAGAACCGCAGCGGACAATGGGTGTTTCAAATCTACGATCCGGCTTCGGGTAATCCGACGGCGAACGAGGGATGCTACTACGTGGATGCCCGGCAGTATGCCGTGGATAATCCGCAGGCTATCTCGGCCGTTACCGGCTTGAAGGTTCCTGTTTACAACTAACCGTGGGAGGGGGCTGAGACAACCATCTCAGCCCCTTATTTTTGGAGAGCCAGCGATGTCTTACCATGTCCTTGTCCCGGAGGCGTGGTGAACCCACCCAATCCTGACTTCAAGTTAGAAGCGGTTTTGGTGTGTGACCACTACTCCGATTTTCTTCGCTGTACGCTTCCGGCCAACAAGCATATCTTCGACCGCATCGTTGTGGTCACTTCCGCCGAGGACCGTGATACCCAGCGGATATGCGAGTTTCATCACGTGGAGTGCATCAAGACCGATGCCCTGAATTCCCGCTGGAACAAGTTTTGCAAGGGAGCGGGGATCAATGAAGGCCTGGCCCGGCTCAGATCAGGATGCGTGGGTGGTGCACCTGGATGCAGACATCTGGCTGCCGCCACAGACGCGTTCCCTGCTGCAGAATGCCAACCTTGATCCGTGCATGCTTTACGGGATCGACCGGTTCTGCGTGAAGGGTTATGCGGAGTGGGATAAGTTTCTCGAGATGCCCGTGCTGCAGCATGAGTGTGACGCGTATGTTCATTTGAATGCGTTTCCTCTGGGCACACGCGTCACCAGTAAAGACGGCGGCGGGTATATCCCGATCGGGTTTTTCCAGATGTGGTGCCCGGCGGTCACTGGGATCCGCTGTTATCCGGTCAATCACACCGACGCAGGACGCGGAGATATGGTGTTCGCCAAGATGTGGCCACGGGCGATGCGCGCGTTGATCCCGGAGGTAGTGGGTTATCACCTGGAGAGCACGGATGCCTCCATGTCAGCGAATTGGTACGGAAGAAAGACGGCCCCGTTTACTTATAGCGGCGGACGGCCATGAACCATATCGTGCCGGGCGCCGTGCAGCGGTTTCTGACGGGTTATGGCGGCAAGAATCCTTTTGGTAAGCCACATTGGCGGTTACTGGTGAGCGCCGATCGATTGGTTAAGGAGTCAGGGGTTTATCGGGATTGGGCGGAAGGGTTGTCCACGGCCGAGAAGGGCGGGTTGAATTTTCAGGGGTTGCAATTTTTCTCGCCATGAGAATAAGCCCATTCGCGTGGTCACCGAGATGCGCGAGGTGAAGAAGTATCCCCACGCCGAGGGATGGATTCTGGAGCGGTGGTTCCCTGCCTCGAGTTACGGCACGCAGGCGGAATGGTATTCGTACAAAGCCGTTGACGGGTTTACTCCTATGCTGGGCCCGTATCCCGAGTGCGGCGACTATGAGATGGTTTTTGGCCCCTGGATCAGGATCCCGGCGACGGATGCACTGCAGGGCTTGATTGCCAAGTACAGCGCGGGGATCAACGGCCGGCGTGGCAGCCCGGAGTCGCGGGCTCAGGAGTATTTGCTGCGATATCGAGTACGAGGAGCAACAGGCTGAAGAAAAACGCAAGGTTGAGTATGAGGCCATGATGCGCGACCATATCTCGCCCCTGCACAGCAGTAGCCTGGCTGCGAGCCGATGGCGGCAGGATTTGGCCCGGCGCACCGGCAATGGTAATGAGCATATCGGCATTCTCTAGGGGGCCGGAACACTGCAGATCCCTCCCGTTCGGTCGGGATGACAAGGGGAGAGCTGTGGCGCCCCTCAATTCTGTCAGTGGGATGGCAGGGATGAAAAGGGAAGGGCTGTGGCACCCCTTGGATTCTGTCAGTGGGATGGCACGGATGACACAGCGAAAGTACTCTACCCATCCCAGTATCAACGTTCATAAGAATAGCGGCCCTGCCCTTGTCATCCCGACCGACGGGAGGGATTCAGTTCTCACCCTATAAGGAGCTCTACCAATGGCAACAGTTGTGATTACCCCAGAAATGCAGCGGGCCAATGCTGAGGCGCTGCTGGGAAAAGATCCCGGCAAGTTTCGCGATCCTGGCCAGCGCTGGACCGTCAAGCGCTACGCGGAAATTCAGCGCCTGCTCAAACAGGCTGAGGCCGACAAGCCCGTCACCATCCTCAACCTCAACCCCTTTCCTCTCAAGATCAATGGCGGTGTCTTTTTCCCTGAAGAGATTGCTGCCTGCCCGGCAGGCAAACCCTACACCATCCACGTGATCAGAGAGACGCGCTGGGGCCATAAAGACCTGGGCTGCGATGCGCAGAACATGATGCAGATGGAGCCGGTGCCGGCGATCCCCCTGGTGCTGGCCGCTGAGTACATCCGCGAATACGTGCAGCAGGATGGCGGCTTCGGCGGAGTCCTCTGCTATGTCGGCGATCATGACCCGGCCACCATCAAGAAGGGCGGCACCATCCGCGTTCCTGAAGTGGCCTATAGCGATCGCGGCGAGTTTTATGTGGAGGTGCGGGAGCGCGACTTTCACGAGACCCTCACCGCCATCCGCAGCAAACGCAATTCGTCCATCCTGCAGCGGCTGCAATCCGCCAATGCGTGGTATGAGAACGACTCCCAGCGTATGAACGTGAATGACACCCACCGCGACCTGGCTCGACTGGCTCTGGACGAAAAGCTCATTCCAGAACTGCCGCGCTGGGTGATGCAGGCCAACACGCTAATGGAAAAACACGCCGAGCCGTGCCCCAGTTGTGCGGTCACTCCCAAGTTCGGAGCGATCCTGTGCACCAACTGCCACCATGTCTTCGACGTGCTTCAGGCGTACAAGAATACCCGCATCGCGTACGGGGCCGTGGAAATGGATCGCCTCACCGCGGAGGAGTGGAAGATCGTCGAGCGGATCAAGGCGGAACGCGATAAGGCGAGAGGCAAGGCAACGGCGTGAGCTGGACACTAGGGCAGGTAAAAGCGCGGGTCCGCAACCTGCTCGATGATCCCCAGGGATCGTATCTGACCGACAGCTTTCTCGTGCCCCTCATCTGCGAGGTCTACGACGATGCCAACTCACAACTGGCGTCGACGCAGTCCTCGTGGGATATCGCCGTCGTCGAGGTGCCGGGGATTCCGCCGGGCACGCCGAACCTGGCGACCTACCAAACCGGCAGCGGGCCCCTGGCATCGCTCACCGACCAGCCGCTGCGCATCGATTGGAAGCCGGCTGGAGACGACCCTTCGTATTACCGTCTGGTGCGCAATTACGAGGTGCTGCCTGACCTCGAGCCGCGCCAGGGCATGACGGGATGGGAATTTCGCAGCCAGGTGATCTGGCTCAGCAATTGTTCCATCGCCGTGGATCTTCGTATCCGGGGAGAGTTTTCGCCGCCGGCGTTGAACAGCGATGACAGTGTGCTGCTGTCTCATCCGCGTATCGGCTACGTGGTCGCCTATGGCACCGCGGCGTTGGTGGCAACGGTTCGCGGCAATGATGCGTGGACCAGGCAGTATGAACAAAAAGCTATGGAAGGCATGGACGAAATTATGGAGCAGCTCGTCCGCGCCGAACAGGGCCAGGTGCGCCGGGCTGGAAGGCAAACCCGGAACCATTCAGGCATTCGCTAATTTCATTTCTTACTCAAGGAGAAACACATGGCAGTTTCAGGCGCAATCATCGACTACACCGCTGGGGCCGGGGATCGCAACTTTACCCTCTTCATCCAGCTTACGTTCAGCGGCAGTTTCACAGCCGGTGGAGATCCACTTAACTTAGCCACCCTGGCTAACCCGAACGGGCTCGACGTGGAGGGATTGTTCGAGTTGCCGCTATCGCTCGCGCCGGCAGTGTATCTGGAAGATATCGGCGGGTACTATGTGCAGCCGAAGGTCACCGGATCGACGTTGAATGCTTTTCTCATCAACGTCTATGCTCCGGGCGGATGCGGTCGTTTCCGGGGCCTACAACTCGGCGGTGACCGGTGGCAACGTGATCCTGACCGTGCAGAAGCGCCGCGTATAGCGGATGCCTTCAGGGCCTTGCCCACATAGGCTGCCCCACAGGTCCGCTCGGGTTGGTGCCAGCCCCGTTTTTTGCGAGAGGCGGGTTTTCAAACCCGACGGAACGCTCCGGTATATAAATTGAGGGCTTTGCCCGGTGGCAGCGGTGCTGACGGGCAGCGTCAGCACACTCAGGGCTAAAGCCCGGTAACTGCGTGACAGTCGCGGGCTAAAAGTCCGCTCCCCCGGACTAAAGTCCGGGGCTGGCACCAAGCCTCGGGGATATGGGGCACCCCTGTTCGTGGTAGGGCAAAAGTCTAGACCGAAACTTCAAATATGAATTTTGACGGTTTTACTCCGCACGAGTTCACGCGCTTTGGTGGGCTCGTCGACAATGACGACCCAACCGTGCTGCCTATGGGAGTTGCGGCTGTCTGCAGAAATTGCAGGTTTCAGCTCACGACCGTGGCCACGCGGTACGGCCTGCAGACTGCCCTGCAATCGCCAAACCAGGCCGCCATCAGCGGCCTCGCCGGGTTGATCTACACTCCCGAAAATCCTGGCGAGACGCTGTTTCAAGTTCCCATGGTCTTCGATACCGACGGCTTTCTGCTCATCGAAAAACCAGTGGGAAGCGGTCACCTGGTGCGCGTTCAAGGGCCGCTGGTAACCCAACCCACCAACGCGCATGCCCTCATGACCCAGGCCTACAACCGCGCGCTGATTAGCTACTCTGACCTCAAAACACCCAAAGCCCCCATCAACGTCTACTCGCTCAGCACGCAGCAACTGGATCCCTACGGACAAAAGCCCCTGGGCGCCGCCTGGCTGGCCTCCACCGCCTACCTGGTGGGGGAATATGTGCAGCCCACGGCCACCGGAGGCAACGGACACCTCTATCGCTGCACTGTCGCGGGCTCCACTACAGCGACCGAGCCCACCTGGCCGCTCACAGAAAACGCGACGGTTACCGATGGCGGCGTGACTTGGGAAGAGCTGACTCCAGTGCTGGTGAACCGCCTGCCCGCGCCCAACGGACCGCAGCCCACACGCCTCGCAGGCGGTGGAACCTTCGCCGCCGGACGCGATGTCTACCTGCAGATCACCTACCTCAATCCGCAGGGAGAATCCATTCCATCGGCGGCCGGCATCCTGGTCAATACAAACCCGAACGACGCTGCGCGATTTACCGTGCCCACGCTCGCAAGCCTGGCCGGATGGATCAGGGGTCTCGCCTCTGCCTATCAGCCAACCTCGGTCAACGTGTACGAAGCCGATGTACCCACTGGTACCGCCGCTCCCTCCCCAGCCAGTTTCGCCCAGGTAGGAACGTTTGCTCTGGGCGCCACCGTGACGGTGACCAATACCGCCGCCGGCATCGGCCCTCCCTCGGTGAACACCGCGCGGGTCACGCCCGGCGGCCTTACCGCCCCGGCCACGCCCACGGTAGAACGCGCCTCGGGCTCGGGTACCTTTGCTGCCGGACGCGATGTCTACATCCTTGCTACCTTCACCAACGCCACTGGCGAGACCCTCCCCTCGCTCGCCGGCATGCTGAGCGACACCCTGCTCGATGATGCCATCCAGGTCCCCATTCCCTCAACGCTCGATCAAATTACGGGAGTGAATCTTTATGAAGCCGATGTCGCCACTGGAGCCGCCGCGCCTGCTACCAACAGCTACGCGCTCGTGGGATCATTTCAGCCGCTTACAACCGCCACGATTACTGCCTCGGCGAGTGGGCCGCCTCCTCCCCTGGCCAACAGTTCTGGGCCAGGAGGAAACATCGCTCCCGATGCAGGCAGCGGCCTGCGCTATGCCAGCATCGCCTTCACCAATCGCAACGGAAATCTGAGCCCCACAGTCGCAGCGTTCACGTCAATCGATGTTGATATACCAGGCGAGCAGCTCTACATGGCGAACATCCCCACGGGCCCAGCCAACATCATCAACCGGACCATTGGATTCTCGGTAGCAGACGGCACCAACGTGGGCCCGTTCTTTTACATTCCCACGGCGACCGTCAGCGCCGGCATCTCTATGACGGCAACGGTGATCGCCGATAACACAACCACTACCGGTTTCTTTAATTTTACCGACGAGTTTCTGGAAGCAGAGACCTCGACCGATATGACGGACCGGCTGCGCTGTATACAGCCTCCGTCAGCCGTCGACGTGTACTATTCGCCCTCAAACGATCGCGTGGTGCTGAGCGGAGTCGATGGATACGGCTCAGGCCATTACATCTCGCTCGCCGCCGACTCAGAGTCGTACTACGGCGACACCAGCCCGATCCAGGTCGCGAACGGCAATGGACAGCGCTGCATCTGCGCCCGCGAATTTCAAGGGACACTCTTTTCTCTCAAAGAGCGCTCCGGGTTTACCATCTCGCCCACCGCCACCGATCCTTCCACCTGGTCGGTGCAACAGCGCTGGGAGGGAGTAGGTCCCTGCGGACCACGCGCGGTCTGCGTCACCAATGAATTCCTGTTCTTCGTTCATCGCAGCGGAGCCTACGCGTATGCTCCTTCCGAGCCACAGCCAAAATTGCTGTCGAAAGAAATCCCTACCCTGTGGCAGACCATCAACTGGGACTATCAACACCTGATCTGGTGCTCGGTTGATGAAGAAAATAAAGAAATCCGCATTGGCGTGCCTGTTGGCCACGCGACCGTGCCTAACCAGACCCTCACTATGAACTACATGGAAGGCCTTACCGGGCCCATCCACTTCAGCCAGTATGCCGGCCGCGAGGTAGCCATGGGCGCGGCGCGTAAATGGAGTGTCGACGACATTGCCGGATCTTTAGCTATCCGTTGTGAGCGCCAGCTGCCGGCGAATGCCTCACCGTTCGGGGCGCTCAGGCAATCGCAAGTCCTGATCGGCTCCTCCTCTCCCGACGGCACCGTGCAGATGATCGCCACCGGCATTTATAACGACAACGGCAGTGGGATTGAATGCGTGTACGAAACCACCAGCACCCAGGACCTGATGGACATCTCCATGCTGGGCGGGGTCACCATTAACGCCCTGGGGCAGGGATCCATGACCGTATCCGTGATGGTGGCAAGAAGTTTCGCCAACTCACCCCAGCCCGGAGCCAACGAAATCAAGCTTGCCCCCTTCCCCCTGACCCCGGAAAACTGGAAAGGCTACGACGGAGGCGCCCGCGGGCAAAACGAGCGCTTCCGCATGCGTTTTACCAACGGGACGGCCCCGAACGCCTGGTTCGCGCTCAAGTATTGCAGCCTGTTCACCCGTCCTCTCTATACCGGAAGAACCAGCGATGGCACTTAGCGTAAATCTTGCACAGATTAATTCGGCCGCCAAAGGCAACAGCGATCTAAGGGAGACGCTCACCAGCATCCACCTGGCGCTGCAGTCGCTGTACGCGCAGACGGGCAGCGCGCCCATTACCAAGGTCGATACCCGCGCGGCCACCTTCACTGCGCCCCCGTCCCCTTCGCAGCTGAGTGTCACGGGGGCGAATGGAAGCTTCAATGTGGCGATTACCAATTCCCCCAACACCAAGGTCAATAACGCGCCCGTTTACAACGAACTCTCCAGCTCGCCGGTGGCGAACTTTGTTTCCGGAGTTACGGTTTACCCGGTCAACACCAATACCAGTTTTGTTTTGCCAAACCCCGGCGTTACCCTCTATTGGAGATTGCGGTCGAGTTACAACCAGCAGAACTGGAGCAGCTACCTGGTGCAGCCGGGCGCAGTCAGCGCGGGCCTGGTGAGCTCGGCAGCTACCGCAAGCAATCTTTCGCTCAACCAATCGAACTACGCGACGGTAGATTCCGTAGCGAACGGCGCCACCGCCACGGTTCGGGTTTATGGCTCGGGCGGAGCAGGTACTTCGTGGGCTTCGGTCCTGGGCGCCAATTCCAAAGTCATTCCCTCCGGAACCATCATGAATGTTGCCTACGCGGCCAATGGCTTCGTGGTATGGGATGGGCAGAAGTATCAAATGAAACCGCAACTGGCACAAACGTTCCCCGACACCTGGGTACCGGTGGGCAAGGTTTCGGTGATTGCCAATGCGAGTGGATTGGTACTGCCGGTAATCCATGCCGTGGTGACGGGGGGAGCGATCGTCGCCTACCAGATCGTCAACCCGGGCAACGGGCTCACGTCCGCACCGTTGCTCACCATTACCGACAGTTCGGGCAGCGGCGCCACCGCCACCACGGTGGTCTCGGCCGGCGCGGTCACCCAGGTGCTGCCGGGTAGCGCGGGCAGTGGTTACTCCGCTACCCCGGTAGTGACCGCATCCGGTGGAGTCAGCGGAGGAGCCGCCGGTGGCGGCGGGGCCAACGGAAACAATGGCGGGAGGCTATACGCAAATGTATAGCTTGCACCAGCAGCATCTTGACCTGGGGAGCGGCTTTCATGTGATCGAGCTGCGCGATGAGCGCGGCAACCGGCACCTGGTCCAGCTGGCCGTTGGCCATGATGCCTGCCCGGCATGCGGGGCGGTGTACCCCAAGAACAACCTGGACGACCTGGACCCGGCAGCCGCTGTTGATCAAGTAGCTGAAACGCTGAATGCGTCACAGCAACAGATGCTTACCTATGCCGGCAAGCACGGCCTGACCGTACGATGAAGCGCATTACATTGCGCCAGGCCACGCAGGACGACTGGCCTCGCGTTGTGGAGTTGCACCGCGAGCACCAGGCTGCCCAAGAGACCAGCTATGAATTGCCGTGGCTCTTTGGCCCGTCGATTTCGCTCGCGTTGGTAGGCGTGGACGAGGAGGGAAGCATCCGCAACTGTATCTACGTGGAAGCCGTGGCCGAGCTGCGCTTCGTGGGATGTGATGCGAAAGCCACCGCCTGCAGCCGCGGCGAGATCGATGGCTTCGTTTATGTGTTGAAGCGGATGGGCTTTCGCTGGTTGGAATGCTTTGTCCCCCGCAAATTGAAAAAGATGATCCAGAAACCGCTTGAGCGAGCAGGATTCACTTGTGTCGATCGCGAGCTCGCGCACTTTACCCGAGACCTGAGAGGAAAACCATGAGCAGAGGCCAATCCACGCAAGCATTCAACACCGCATCGAATGAGAACGCGACCGACTTCGGCAACGCGCAGTCGGCCTTCGGCGGCACCGAAGATGCCATCGGCAACTACAACAACCAGCTGGCGAAGTATGTCTCGGGCAATCCTTATACCAAGGGAGGCGAGTACGACCAGACCATCAATACCGGCCTTTCAAACGTATCCGACGCGGGTGCGAATTCGCTAGCCGGGGCTCTTCAGTCGCAAGCCCGGCGGACAGGGCAGAACAGCGCCGCCGATGCAGCCACAGCCGCGGCGGGGGCGCAGCAGAATACACGAAATCTATCCAGCGACCTGGCCCAGGCGCAGCAGAGCCGCATTGCCAGCGAAGCCGGCTATAACCAGGCCGCGCTGGGCGCGTCGGCCTTACCGATCGGCGCCAACCAGTCGCTCTACGCTACATCCTCGAATGCTGCCGACAGCCTTCTGGGCGACGAAACCCAGGCGGCCAAGACACCGAGTTTTTGGGATGAAGTGGGTAGCGGCGTTGCCGGCAACTTAGGCAAGATTGGAAAACTGTAACCATGGCAGACGATCAAGAAGACGAGTCCAGCAGGCTGTTGAAGAAGATCCTGTCGCCGGCCGAAGCGCAAAGCCTGGTGATGCCGCCACCAGACCATCCTCCTGCCAGCGGACCGGGCGTCTCCACACCGTTGACCGGCAATCTGGCCAAACCGCCTTCGCAGGCCACCCCGGCACGCGAAGGCCTGGCTGGATATTTTGCTGGTCCATCTACTGGTTCAGGGGCGGCGGCGTCCCCAGCTGATCGGAGCGGTGATCCGCTGTACGTGAAGGTTTACTCGAGGGGACAGGTTGGCTATTTGCCCAAGGCTAATCTGTTAAAAGCCCAACAGATAGACAGCAACCTAAAAGTATTAAGTGAGGGCTAAGAAACAGGGGCCCGGCCAGTTTCCAGGCCGGGCCCGGTTGAACCTCGCTTGAAATTTAGTGGTGTTCCCATTCGTGGTGGGCGCCGTGATCTTCATGATCCCAGTGGCCCTCATGGTAGGCCCATCCACGGTCATAGTGGTCGTAGTGGGAATGGCTCCAATAGGCGCCGGCATAGGGCGGTCTGCGCCACACTCCAGGGGCCCAGACATATCTGCCCCCGGACCAGTTCCAATATCCATCGACCCAGGCGTATCCAGGACCCGGCATCGCAGGCCGCACCTCGTAACGAAGGGGTGGCGGCTCATGGCCAATGTAGATACCAACCTGGGCAAAAGCTGGAGCGCTTACTGCTGAAGCGAGGATGAGACTTGCAAGCCATTTGGTTTTCATCTTTCTCTCCTTACAACAACCTTACATACGATGCGAACCCCACTGTGGGCGAGAGGTTTCGCTCATAATTTTTCGCGTGAACGGTTACTCCAGGCAACCTTTTGGTCAACGATATGTCACCCCATCCGCTGCACTCTCTTGGCTTTGAAGCCGTGGCCTCACTGGCTGACTTGGGATTCGAGCCCCAGTTACCGGTGGGGATGCGGGAACCCAGGTCTGGCCGCAAGATCGTGCAGCCAACGGAAAATCCCGCCATCAACCAGGCCCTGGCCAGCGAAGCGATGGCCGCATACAAGGCGCGGTTGGCTGAGGTGATCCGGCAGATTCCCGGAGCCAGCCTGGTGGCGAGCCGCGTTGCCAAGAATCCGCACCGCCTCAAGGAAAAAATCACACAAGAGGGTCAGCCCGCAGAGACTGTCAGCGATTATGGAGCGGCCCAGATTGCGGTCGATTCCCCGCAAGCCAAAGATGCGGTCGTCGCCGCGGTGAGACAGCACTTCACGGTGTTGCGGCAGCAGGATAACTTCGCCCTCGGCGATCAGCAATATCGCTACCGCAGCGATTCGCTGCAGTTGCAAATGCCCAACGGAGCGTCGGAGGAGCTGCAGATTGTTCCTCGCCAGGTGTTTGAGGCGAACCGGCAGGAGCACCACGACTACAAGAAGGCGCGCAATGCAGCGCTCGCGGGCCGGAGCGCTCCCGCGGCGGTTACTGCCGCGAGGGCGATCAATGATGCAGCGATGGAGCGGTTTAACTCCAAAAATGGAGTCGTAAAAGGGCTGGTGATGAAGGGTTCAGAGGTGCGGCTGGCGGATGGCACGGTGGGCAGGGTGCTCTACGCGGATCCGAACATGCGGTTCGCGCGCGTCCGCACCCAGGACGGACGCAACATCACTGTGCGCCATAAAGATTTGAAGAGGGACTTGGGCTCCTGATCAGATCAATCAGATCTTGGGGGGCGGCCCTCCCAGGCGGGTATCCTCTCCGCGTTTGCGGCCGGGTTCCACTTTCGGCTTGGGTTTAGGTGCCTTCTTGGTCTCTTTTTTGCCTTTATCTTTGCTTCCCATGAAGCCAGATAATACACGAACTCACAACCAAAACGAGGTGCATTGTATGAAGTTTGATCGCGATCAAATACTCAATAGGTACTGGGAGCTGGCCAACCTGGATCCCAAGGACACCAAAGGAACCATCACCGGGCAGTTGAATGCGCTTGATTCGCTGCTCGAAGCACTGGCTGCGAAGCCGGCAACCACCGCCAAGGTGGTGCCCTTCTACCGGTCCGCGTGGATGGATCTACCAACCCCGGACCGGGAGATGTAGGTCAAAAACATTTCCAGGAGAGAGTATCCACACAGAGATCTCTCCGCTACGCTCCTTCGGAGCTCCGGTCGAGATGACAAAGGGAAGAGGGGCGCCTCCGGCGAGAGCAGTTGCTGGACAGAAGCCTAGCGATCTGCAGGGCGCGCCATTCCCCTGGCAAACATCCCGGTCTACAGCCACTCCCCCCTTTGTCATCTCGACCGGAGCGAAGCGTAGTGGAGAGATCTGCGGTTTTTCCGGTTCGTAACGGAACCTTCCCATGACCCAAGACCCCGACCCCTGGATGCCCGCGACCGCCGCGCAGCAAGCCGCGCTCGATTCTCAAGCCGACATCCTGCTGTTCGGCGGCTCTGCCGGCTCCCTCAAAACCGAAACCATGTTGATGGACGCAGTGCAGGAATTCCTGAACCCCAACCTGCGCGCCATCGTCTTTCGCTCCTCCTTCGTCGAGATGACCGACATCATCGACAAAACCCGCCGCCTCTACGCGCCCCTGGGCGGAGTCTTCGTAGGTCCCCCCAAATACACCTGGAGCTTTCCCTCCGGAGCAACCATCCGCTTCGCCTACATGAAGACCGATGACGATGTGTGGAAGTACCTCGGCCCACGCTATTCGTTCATCGGCTTTGACGAATCCACCCTGCATACAGAAAAACAGGTGCGCAATATCCTCGGCCGCTTGAGCTCGACCGATCCCACCCTGAGACTGCGCATGCGCCTCACCTCCAACCCCGGCAATGTCGGCGCAGCCTGGCACCAGTCGCTGTTTCTTCGCGGTCACTGCCCGGTGCACAACCGCCAGCAAGCGGCCCAATCCGGCCAGCTCTACCGCGATCGCTCCTGGCCTTCCGACGGCGAGGCAATTCCCTTCTCCGTAGCCTTCATCCCGGGCAAACTCTCCGACCACAAATTACTGGACGCGAATTATGCCCGGCGCCTGCACATGATGTCCGGCGGCGCCGCGGCCGCCATGGAGCAGGGCTGCTGGTGCACGCTCGAAGGAGCCTACTTCCCTTTCATCAACGCCGGCATGATCCGTCCCCTGGCTGAAGCAGGCGTGGAGTGGTGGCACAACCACTTCCTCTCGATTGATTACGGCTACGGTAAGTCCTCCTCGTCCGTTGGCCTCTACGTGCGCGGCCCGGCTGAGGTTCACCATCCGGTAGAAATTCAGGGTATCGAGTCTCAACGCCTGCAGGAGCGCCCGGAATTCCCTAACGGACGCATTCGCAAGATCGGCGAGCTGGTGGTTCCTCACGTCCCCGCCTACGAACTGGCGGAAATGATTGTCGACGCGTTTATCAAGCCCGATGAAAACGGACAGCGTAGAAGGATTGTGGCCGCCTATCTCGACCCGTCTAACTTCAAAGAAATCGGCGACGGGCACACCATCGCCGATCAAATCAACGACGTGCTCGACCCGTGGGAGATCACCTGCGAACGAGCCTCGAACGACCGGCTGGGCGGATGGCAGTTGCTCTACCGCATGCTGCGCACAGGGGAGTTTGAAATTACCGACGTAGCCCCAAGAACCTACGAAGCCCTGCGTACCCGGATGCACGACGACGCGCGCCCGGGAGACATTCGCAAGATACCCGGCGATCCCCTGGACGACGTAGCCGATGAGACCAGGTACGCACTTTACACTTTTATCCAGCAGGCAACACAACCGCGGCAGTTACTCTTGCGGGAAGCCGTACGCGGGCTCGACGTGGGCTCGGCAATCATGCGCTGGCAGCAAAGGTCCGAAGAGCTTGACCAGGAGGAAGCCCCCATCAAAACCACCCAGCGCCGCCGCCCGTAACTCATTCCCTGCCTTCACTCGAAAACCGGCAGGTGCGCGCGTCGTAATGCAGATGCACCGTCCCCAGCGGCCCATTGCGGGCTTTGGCGATAATCAATTCCCCCTTCCCTGTCAACGACGCGTCCTTGCGGTCGTAGTATTCCTCGCGATGCAGAAACAACACTACGTCCGCATCCTGTTCAATGGCGCCCGACTCCCGCAGGTCGGAAAGAATCGGTCGCTTGTCCATTCGCTTATACAGCTCGCGGTTCAATTGCGACAGCAGAATCACGGGCACGTTGAGACGCTTGGCCAGCCCCTTCATGGCACGGCTGATGGCCGCCACCACCTGCTCGCGGTTCTCCATCGCCTTACGCTCCGCAGCCATCAACCCAAGGTAGTCCACCACCACCAGGTCGAGGCCGTTACTGGCTTGCAGTCGTGCCGCCTTGGCCTCAATCGAGGCCGCGGTCTGTCCTGGCTGGTCGTCAATGTATAACGGCATCTCGATGATCTCGGCCAGCGCGTGCAGATAGTGTTCCTTTTGTATCTCACTTAACCTCCCGTGACGATGAGCTTGTAAGTCGACCTGGCCACGCGCGCAGCACATGCGATCGATCAGCGCCTTGCTGGGCATCTCCAGGCTGAAGAAAGCTACTGTTTTTCCTGACATGGCAACATGTACGGCAATGTTTCCCGCCACCGCTGTCTTGCCGATCGAGGGCCGCGCGCCCAGGATGGTCAACTCCTTGGGCTGAAACCCGGCGGTAAGATCATCCAGATCCCCGAAGCCGGACGAAATGCCGCTCAGCCGCGCACTCTGCTCGAACATGCGATCGATCGACGGATAGTGGTCTGCAACATACTCTGCCACCGACGTAAGTCCGCAGGTGATGGTCTTACCGGCAATACTGCGGAAGGCCGACTCCGCCTCCGCCAGAACCTCCTCGGCGGAGCCGGACTGATCGCCGGCCAACACTCCTACCCGGTCGCTTTCTGCAATCGCCTGCCGCAGCAAAGACTTGTCTTTCACGATGCGGACATAGTCTTCAATCGACAGCCGCCGCGGAAGACCCTCGGTAAGCGTGGCCAGCCAGGCGACTCCGCCGACCAGCGACAGCTCCTTGTGGCGCTGTAACTGCTCCGCCAGGGTTACGATATCGACCCCGGCGCCCTCACCGATCAGCTCGCCCATCCGGGCAAAGACGCGGCGATGGGAATCGAGCGAAAAGTCAAACGCCTCGATGCGGCCGGCAGCCTCCTGGTAATGGCCATTGTTCAGCAGGATTGCGCCCAGGATCGCCATCTCCGCGGCCAGGTTCGCCGGTGGAGGATTTGCGGGCAAAGGAGTGTCGCCGTGTTTTTCATCTGCGCACGCCGTGCAACCGAAACCAGACAGGATGAACCAGTGGCAGCGGCGCAGTGCGGCTCCCGCGGGTAAGGGCCTCTGTCTCGAACTCGGTATCCGCTGCAGCCTGCCCGCTGACCCAGTCAGCAATCTCCGGCGCGTCAGGCCCAAGGAAACAGATGATCTCCTTGGTAGCGCTGCTGTAGAGAAAGGCCCACTCGCGGCCTTCGTCGTCAAGAACAATCACGGTGCGTGAATTGGTCAGCTTACGGGCATACTTGACGTCGCCCTTGCGGACGCGGCGAATCATGCTTTGCCGCGCTTGTCTGCCGACGTCCAGTCCCAGCCGCGAGAAGGCGCACTCCTTCACCAGTTGCCGTCGCGCCGGCCACTGGATCGCATAATCCCGGCTCATGCGCGACCTGCTGGAATCCGGCTGCGCATGCCCAGGGACCGCATCCCACCGGTGTATTTCCCAATGGCGGGAATATCACGGCGCTGCGCAGCAGCCTGCCGCAGGCTCTCGTTCACCATGAGGACCATCAGGTCATCGCTAAAATTTCTCCTGGCCAAACGGCGAGCTGCTTTTTCTGAAATACCCCAACTCTCTGCAAGATCCAGGATGGAATGGGCGGAGCGGGGACGTCCGCCGCCATGTCTCCGTAGAGGACTCATAGCACTTCTCCGGTCTTCTTCGGGGGAGAACCAACGGCAAAAAGAAGGGCAGGGCCGGGGAGGTGGGCACCCTTCAAAACATAACTACATACAGCAATAGTTACGACTGACTAATTAAAAGTATGACCCAGTTTTGGCGATTGATCAACAGCGTTAAGCACTATTTTTGCTGCAGGGTAAGTAATGTATTTTAGAAATTTTTAATTACGTAACCTTGTCTGTTATTGATTCAGAAACCCCCGGCGGGCTCCCTGTGATCAACCGCGAGCATTGTTGCGGATCCGGGGAAGATCCCGGCGAAGTCGATGCTGGGCGGGAACTTGGCGGCGTCAAATCTTGGGCCGGGGCGGTTTCGTCACTGTTGCGGATCCGCAACAAAACCCAACATGGGCTCATCTGGAGGCTCATCCGCTGCAATTTCGAGTAAATGCGCGGCGTCATTGCGCACATTGCCTACGGACTTATCCACCTTCCAGGCAGTCATCTGTTCGGCGGGAAAGGGTCGCAGCAGATCGAGCGGCGGCAGTGCCTGAGCATCGCCACCCAGCCAGCGGGCGTAGTCCTTGCGCTCGATAATGACCGGCATCCGGTTGTGCAGCGGGGCAACCACCTGGTTGGCATCGGTGGTGATGATGGAAAAGGTTTCCAGCCACTCACTGGTCTTTTGATTGGTCTGGGAACTGGTCTGGGGATCTCTCCACCGTTCCCACAATCCGGCTAGCCCGTAGGGTTCGCGGCTGGCAAGCGCGATCGCGAACGGCTGTTTGTGTTTGGGGTCCAGTTTCTGCCACTCATAGAATGCGTCTGCGGGCACCAGGCAACGGCGGCGCCGTAAGGCCTCGCGAAAGGCCGGCGCCGTGGCGACAGTTTCGGCCTTGGCGTTGATGGTGGAGTAGCCGATCTTCGAGTCTTTTGACCAGTAAGGAATCAGGCCCCAGCGCATGAGCACAATTTCCCGCTGCCCGGTATCGCGATTGAGGCGCACCACCGGTTGAAAGGTCTGCGGCGCGACGTTGTAGCTCGGGCCCCACTCCACCCCCTGCGCGTCATCGGCCGCCGCAAACCAGTTAGCGATTTCTCTTCGGGTTGACTTACGCACATAACGTCCGCACATATCGTTAACGATAACTCCCTGGGAATGCCTCGGCCAGCGACTGGCCCACTTCCGGCAACGGTCCTTTGCTCAGGATCAGCAGCCGAAGCGGGGTGGCATTTTTCTTTACCTCGCGACATTTCACCACCCGCGTAGAAAATTGCTGCAGGCGGGGGAAGGTACGGAAACTCTTGTTGAGGGTGCAAATGAAAATTGTCTTCTGGTGCAACAAGGGTTCCAGATCGTCCAGGTAATATTCGAGCGACCAATGAAAGCCGATGCTGTAAAAGCCGTAGATCAAGTCAAAGGGTCCGGGCAAAGCAGCCAGAGGCATTTGCTGCGCATCCAAGATGCGAAAGTGCTGTACCTGGTTATAGGTCAGCATGGTCTCTAACAGGGACAGATTGCCGCAAAAGGACGAGGTGTCGGGCCAACGGGGAGGCTGCTCGTAGTACTTCTGCTTATACCGGGTACTGGTGCCGTTGGCGTCGTAGAGACTTATTTCGCTTTCCCGGAACAGGCCTTTCTTTTGAAAGAAGACCACGGAACGTCCAAAGCCCGGACCAATTTCGAGCACACGGCCCGGGTTTTCTCGTTTGTCAAAGAGGGGCTGCAGAGCCTCGTACTCCGCTGCGCAGGCGGCATTACTCTCGTTTTGCCATAGCAGGCGTGAAGCTTCATCGGCCTTCAGCGGCAGGCGGGTGGAGATAAGGCGAATGGCCGCCACTACTTCTTCACTAAATGGCGGCGCGAGAAATAACTGCTCTGCCGAGCGAGCACTGGGGTCGAGAATTGACCTGCCACGTAGTCGATTGAGTGACGTTTTCAGGAACAAGCACAGGCTCCAGTTCCACTTAGGCACTTGGGTGTGGGCTCGATAGCCATTTCTTGCAGCACTGCGGTATCTGCCATGAGTGAGATTTGCTATTCTATCTGGGACGACTTTATGCGTCCGGAGACGAGCGTTTTGAATACTAAAGAGATCTTAGAACACATCAATGGTGAAATTTCCCGGTTACAGCAAGTGAAGGCATTGTTGCAGGGCTCGAGCAATGGTCATAGCCGGAGCGCGGTGAATGGTGCAGCCCCTAAGGTCAAAGGCAAGCGTGTGTTGAGCGTGGAAGCGCGGAAGAAGATTGCCGCCGCGCAGCGTAAGCGCTGGGCCAAAGCAAGAAAGGCAGCGGTCTAACCAGACCGGCGGCTTCTTCATCCAGTTGTAATCGTTCTTCAGATGTTCCATCCGCCATCGATGACATGTGTCTGCCCGGTGGTGAAGCTGGACTCGTCCGATGCCAGATAGACCGCCAGGGCGGCAACCTCCTCCGGGCGGCCTAATCTTCCCATGGGCTGGCGCGCCACAAATTCGCGCCGCACCTGCTCCACATCCCCCTGCGCCGCAATGCGACCTTCCAGCGAAGGCGACTGCACCGTGCCCGGACAAATCGCATTACAGCGAATTCCCCGGTGCACAAAATCAATCGCAATCGCCTTCGTCAAACCCACCACCGCTGCCTTGGAACTGGTGTAGACGAAGCGGTTCGCCACCCCGCGAATACTGGACGCTATCGACGACATATTCACAATGCTGCCGCGCCCGGCGCGCAGCATGCCGGGCAGAAATGCGCGGCACGTGCGATACATGGAGCCGACGTTCAGGTCAAAGGAAAACGCCCAATCCTGTTCGCTGCAGTCGAGGATGGTCCCGTGGTGTACGAAGCCTGCGCAGTTGAATAAAATGTCCGGCTCTGGAAGCTGGCTGGCGAGGTTTGTTATCTCCTCAGGGTTGCGCACATCGAGTCGCCGGCACACCATCTCTGGATGTTCTTGAGCCAGCATATTCAGGGCGTCCTGATTGATATCAGTAGCCCACACCGTGGCTCCTTCGTCCGCAAATGCAATTGCGGTTGCTCGTCCAATGCCCTGCCCTGCAGCCGTGACCACAGCGGTCTTGCCCGCTAACCGTCCACTCATCTGTCGATTCTAACGTGAAAGCACACTGCAGATCCCTCCAGTGCCCACTGCGATTCGCAAGAAAAGCATTTCCAAGAAAGAGCATCCACACAGAGATCTCTCCACTGCGCTTCGCTCCGGTCGAGATGACAAAGGGGAGAGGGGACGCTTCCAGGAATAGTAGTTGCTGAACAAACTTCGCTGTTTGTCTCCGGGGCGATGACCTGTCCGGTGGGAACAAAAACGAGTCTTGTTCAGCAACCACCCTGGCTGGAAGCACTGCCCTTCCCTTTGTCATCTCGACCGGAGCGCAGCGTAGCGGAGAGATCTGCGGTCTCCCCATCCGAATAGCAAGATCAAAGGTAAGTAACCCCTCTTCCCTTGTCATCCCGACCGGAGCTCCGCAGGAGCGCAGTGGAGGGATCTGCAGTTTCACTTGCCCGGTAACGACTGCCCTTTTCCTTCAAGCCCCATGGCCACACACATCGCCGCAACGTCGCCAATCTTTTCTCCCAACGCCGCGGGAACAACCTCACACGCGCGCAGTGTCTGCGGCAACGCCTCGCGTTCCATCACCCTGCGCATCGGCGCCATGAACGGCTCGCCCATCCTCCACGCTAATCCCCCCAGCACGATACGCTGCGGATTCAACACATCGATGAGCATGGCCAGAGTTTGTCCTAACCGCTCTCCGGAGCGGCGCAGAATACTGCGGGCGACCGCATCTCCCGCCTGCGCAGCAATTCCCACATCGCGCGCCGTCACATTTTCCACTGCATGCAAACGACTCGACCGCCCCGGCCGCGTTAACACCCGCGCCGCGAGCTGCGCGATGCCGCCACCGCTGGACCATCCTTCAATCGAACCCGCCTTGTGGTAACCCACCGGCCCGGTAGGACTAAGCCGCACATGACCTATCTCCCCCGCATCTCCTTGAGCCCCCAGGTACAAACTACCGTTGGCAATGATGCCCGCACCCAGCCCTGTGCCCAGCGTAAGAAACACCATATGGTCCGTGCCCACGCCCGCACCGAATCGGTGTTCCGCCACCGCACCTGCATTGGCGTCGTTCTCCACCTGGCAGGGCGCATCGAAAGCCTCTTCCAGCAAACTGCGGATAGGCACATCGACCCAGGTAGCAAGATTCGGCGGAGCCTGGATAATTCCCTTCACCCGATCGAGCGGGCTGCCACAACTCACACCGACGGCCTTCACTCCCAGACCATGCTGCGCCAGCAAACTGACGCGCCGATTCCACAATCAACTGCAAAGCCCGTTCCGGACCCTGCTCCGGGAGCGTCGCAAACTCGATCCTTGCAAGAGCCTCCGGAGGGCGCGCAGAAAGAATCACCGCCGTCTTGGTGCCACCCACATCTACGCCGAGATAAACCTTCTCCATCACGAGAGCGCCGGCACTTGCGTCTGAATCTCACGCGCCCGCTCGAGCGCAGCAGTCACATGAGGGCAAATATTGTTTTCACCCACATGCCGCGCAAAGGAAACCTGAGCCATCAACCGCGCCGGCTGTTCCCGCGCTCCGCACAGCAACAAGGTTCGCCCCGAGGCGCGCACCTCGAGCGCCAGCCTCTCCAGCGCCTGCAGGCCGGTGGAGTCGAGCGCCGTCATATTACGCAGCCGCAGCACCACAATCGGCGGCAGCGAAGCCAGCTCGCGGCGAATTTCATCTACCTTCTCCGAAGCCCCAAACAGGAACGGCCCGTGAATGCGAAAAATAGCCAGGTACGAAGGGATATCTTTCCCCTGCAGCACATGCACGCGTCCATCCTCCACATCGTCTTCCGTCACCCGGGTCACCGTGGTGGTCAGGGTGACCTTACGGATGAAGACCAGGGCCGCCAGAATCATTCCTCCTTCGACCGCAACTGTCAGATCGGCAAAGACGGTAAGCAGCAGCGTGGTGAGCCATACCCCAATTTCCAACTTCGACAGCCGCAGAATCTGCGGGATCTCCGGCCACTCGCCCATGTTGTAGCAAACCACCGCCAGGATGGCGGCCAGCACCGCCAGCGGAATGAACCTGGCCAGCGGGGCGGCAAACAGCAACACCGCAAGCACGGTCAGCGCATGCACCATGCCGGCGACGGGAGACACCGCTCCGCAGCGAATACTGGTCGCGGTGCGGGCGATCGCGCCGGTCGCCGGCAATCCGCCAAACAAGGGAGACAGGATATTGGCAAAGCCCTGCGCCACCAGCTCCACGTTCGGATTATGCTGGTCGCCGCTCATGCGGTCAGCAACCACCGCCGACATGAGCGATTCAATCGCTCCCAGCAGAGCCACCGTGATCGCAGGCGAGATCAACGTCCTCATGGTGGAGTAATGGAACACCGGCACATGGAAGCGGGGAAAGCCAGAGGGAATTCCGCCAAACCGCGTGCCGATGGTCTCGACCGGCAAGTGCGCGAAGTACACCACCAGGGTCGCCGCCAGCAGGGCGACGATGTAGCCGGGGATTCGCGGCAGAAAGCGGCGAATCACCAGGATAAGCACCAGCGCGGAACAGGAAAGCACCGTCGTCGAGAGAGACGCCGTGCGCGCATGCTCGAGCACCACCCGCATGCGCCCTACTAAATCGCCAGGCACGGGCCCGGTCTCGAGCCCGAAAAAGTCTTTGATCTGGGTGCTGGCGATGAGGATGGCGATGCCGTTAGTGAAACCCACGATCACCGGGCGGGGAATGAACTTGACCGCCGCTCCCAGGCCGGTGGCTCCCAGCGCAATCAGCAGGCAGCCGGCCATGATGGTGCATAGCAGCAGGCCATCGAACCCATAGCGCGCCAGGATGCCGGCAACAATGACGACAAAGGCGCCCGTCGGGCCGGCTACCTGGGTACGCGAACCACCCAGCGCGGAGACTGCGAATCCGGCCACCACCGCGGTGTAGAGACCAGCCTCCGGCGGCGCCCCGGAAGCGATGGCAAACGCCATAGAAAGCGGCAGCGCCACCAGGCCCACCGTGACCCCAGCCGTCACGTCAGCGCCGAGTTTCCTCCCGCTGTAATCTCCCAGGGCAAGTATTGACTTCGGTGTCCACGCGGAAAGGTTCAAGCCATTCTCTCTACTGCGTCTTGATTCGGTCACTGAGCCGCTTGGCCAGCTTCCCAATCTCGTCTACGTCCTTCATCGCATCTACGGAGACCTTATCGCCCTTTTGCACCTGTTGCTTGAGGGCGGTGGCCAGCTGCACCAGGCGGGCAGCGTCGCTGAAGACCTCCTTCTGGTGTTCTTCCCGTAGCCGCTTGAGTTGCCGCGCCTGCAATTCCCGGGGTACGTAAGATTGGTCATCCGGCAAGTGGGAGCGGTCCAGCTGATCAATAGATTGAGTCGGCGGCGGAGTGGTCTGCGGAGTGAACTGCGGCGCCGCGAAGCCCGGGCCAGCGGCAAACGCTACGAAGGCGACGACAAATGCGGCGGCCAATAAAACCGGGCTCACTCTCACGGCCCACCAACCGGTGCTGGAAAAGTCCCTCACTTCAATCTCATCCCCTGGGTAGTTTCGTCGTGCACTTACGGTTTGCTTTGAATCACTTGCCCCCGATCTTTCATTCTTTCCTTGAGCTCTTTGGCTAGTTTCTGTACTTCATCGACCTTACGCAGGGCGGCCAACGATAAGGTGTTGTTGCCGGCTTTATCCAGCTCGGCTTTCAGCTCCTGGGTCAGCTGCAGCAAATGAGCCGTATCGATCTGCAGTTGCCGCTCTTCTGGATCGGTAGAGAGTGGAGGATCCGGCGGAGGCGCGGGCTGCGGAGCAACTGGGGCCGGAACAACCTGGGCGGCGGGCTGGCTGGAGCGGGCGATTCGACCGGAGGGGGCGCAGGAGCCGCGACCGGAGGATTCGGCGCCGGATGGGATTCGACCGGCGGAGTGGGCACTGCCGGTTCCCCGATCTCCGCCGGCGGGTGGAATTCCGCCGGCTCAGCATCGTCCGTGTCCGAGTTATTTTTATCGTGATTTTGATCTTGGTTTTGCTGGGTTTGCTGAGTGTTTTGGCTGTCCGGCGATGCCTGCGATTGGCCTGGGGCGCCGGACGTTGAGACCAAACACATCCCCACCGCCACCGCAACTGCCCATCGCTCGAGTAGCATCATAGGGTGCCAGTGTACGCCACCCTTTTGCCAATTGCCTCCCTCCTTCAGCGGTCTGATCCCACCTCTTCGTTTGTCCGCGGCCTCAATCAGGAATGGCTCTCCGACGTGCAGGAATTTCTCCATGTAGGTCTGCCCAAGCTGCTGTTCATTGCCCTCTACGCCTGGGTGCTGATCCTGATCGTCAACTTCATCACCGGCCGGGTGATCAAGGTTGCCGAGCACCGCGACAGCCTGGGACCGGCGCGCGGAGCCCAGGTGCGCACCCTGGCCACCGTCATTCGCGCCACCGGCATCGGCATCGTCGGCTTCCTGGCCTTTTTGCAGATCATGGAGAATGTTCTCCACTTCAACCTGGGTCCCCTGCTGGCCAGCGCAGGAGTCGCCGGCGTGGCCATCGGCCTGGCCGCCCAGACCATCGTGAAGGACGTGCTCAACGGCATCCTGATCCTGATTGAAGACCAGTACAACGTGGGCGACGTGGTGACCCTGGCGGGGATGACGGGCACGGTCGATTCCATGACCCTGCGCAAAACGCAGGTGCGTGGCTTTGACGGCACGCTTTACATCATTCCCAACAGCCAGATCACCAATGTAGCCAACCAGAGCCGCGACTACTCGGTGACCACGCTGAATGTGTCGGTTGATTTTTCTGCAAATCCCGACGAGGTGATCCCGTTGTTGAAGAAGATCGCGCTCGAAGTGCGCAACGAGCCGGCTTTCAAAGATGTATTCGTCACCGATCCGCAGGTATTCGGGGTGGATTCCATCAAGGGAACCGAGGTGATTTACCCCATCCAGATCAGGACGCTGCCGCGCAAACAATTCGAAGCCATGCGCGAGATGCAGCGCCGCATCCGCCTGGCGCTCGAGGAGCACAACCTGCTGCCGGGAAGTCCCTACCGGATTACCAGTGGCTCGGGACAATTGGGGACCGCGTCGCGCGAGGTGGAAGCAGCAAAAGCTCCCGACCCCACCACGGCCAAGCCCAACGAGATCAATCCGTTTACGGGCGAGTGAATTTATTTTCTCTGGGACGCACGCCTGGAGCGATCGCTCAACAGGGGTGATCGGCCGACAACGGATCGAGGCGCTTCCAGCTTTGGAGGGTCAGAGATTCCTTCGAAGACCCTGTTGGCCGGCCAGTCTCCGACGGCATACACACGACGATCACGCAGGCCTGTGGTTCCCTCCTGCCAGGCGAGCAGCATCCGTTTTCCTATGTCTCGAAAACCAGGGTGTTCCGCCATCTTTTCGCGTACCAGGGGTACCGTCTCCGCAATCGAGTCGCTGATGGATTCCACGATGATCGCCTGTTCTCTGGCTGGAACGCCGAAGGTGCCGGTCACAAACTTCATCAGGTTCTTGCCTGGCGTCCACGTCTTTTTGCCAAGAAATCCAATTCCAGGCGGATTGAGCTGGTAGCCCGCGTAAACACTGGTCGTGAGGAAGTCATAAGCCGGCGAAAGATGCGCATCGGCACGCGAGGTATAGAGCATAGCTATGTTCTTTGCATGACAGTCGGCATTCCGCAAAGCATAGGTGAGCAATAAAATTGCAGTCAGGTGCCGGAATGTCTCGTATTGGCGGCCGCCAGGCGCGTGATCCCGGACAGCACGGGCAATTCGTTCCCATGTCGTCTCGTACTTCGCTGCGGGACGCAGGCCTAGCAAGGCACAGAAGTCCTCCATGCCCCAAAGAGGTTGCCCTTCCCCATCTACGTCGAAGCGATACACCACCAGGGCATTGCCATCACGCGATACCTCGGTTCTCGCAGTCGGGAAGAACCTTAGCCAGAACCTGCATGCAAAGATGTTCATTGAGCGCGGCAAACGGCAGCCTGCCCGATGAACCTTTGATGATGTGCCGGCGAGTCAGCAAAGTGGCCTTGGGATGGGGGCCAAATTCCTTCGCCGGAGAGGCCGTATCTGTCACCGTCTCTGCTTCGATATCGAGAAATTTCGGCAGAACGCCCGACACACCGCTGGTGGCATGTTGGCGAACTAACTCAGCAAACGCTTCTTCCGAGTTGTCGCCTGCGAGAAGTTCGGCTACTTCGATAGGCTTGGCGGGCTCATCCAGTGCGGCGCCGGCCGCAGCCACCTGAACCCGCCCCACCATATTGCGGCCGATGACCGATAGAAGTGCAATTGGATCTGCCCCGATATGCGGCCCAAACTGCTCCTGGAGTACCTGAAGCAGATATCCTTCCGGTAAATTCATTTGCAGGACGGGAGGAAGCTGGTCATCCCAGACGTAAGATTCGGTACGCACCGGCATGGTCAGAGAGACAAAATCGTCCGTGGCCGTATTCGGGAGATAGGTGAGCACGTTTTTGAAGTCGCCTACGGATTCGAGGACGGCGACCTCGCGGCCAAGCACATAAACGGAGAGCTTCACGCGCCGCCCCGTTCAAGCCTTAGCTCGTCCAGCGTGCCGGATGTACCGGCTTTCTTGAAGGTCAGTTCCATGCCCAGGACTGCGAGCACGGCCAGCAGCTTCCGGGTGCCGAATTCAGCGGCTTGCCCTCGCTCGAAGCGCAGTAGGGATTCCGGAGTGATTCCAGCCTGGGCGGCAACGTCTTTCTGCTTGAGCCGGAGTGTTCGCCGCGTGGTCGCCACGGCTTGACCGACCTCCTGAAGGCTTCTCATAAATTGATTTATACATCAACTATTTGGCAAAATCAACCAATAATTGACATATATATCAATTATTCGCCCCACCGGCTAGCACTTCAAGCAGTTGATGGGGCACAAAAACCGCCGGCAGGCAGGACGTTCCCTTGCAAACCACCGCGACACTCCGATCCAACTTGAGATGAGGCAGGGTTTCCGCCAGCAGCGGCGGCAATTCACCCGCAACCTGGGCCGGGCTTAAGCGGATCACGCTCTTGTTCACCGCGTACCCTACCGTTGCGGCGGCCTCCAGCTCATCCGCGGCCGCATCTTCGCCAATGACCACAATCTGCAGCGGCGGCAACAGCAACCGTTCCAGTGCCAGCCCGTAAGTCCCGGCGTACAGCCCGAAGTGACTCACCACGCCGGCAAACGCCTCCAACGTGTCCGCAGCCTTTTCACGCAAATCCGCGCGGCCGTTCAGTGCTTCCAGGCGCAGCAACGCCGCGGCGGCGGCCGGGTTCCCTGCCGGCACAGGCGAATCCTGCAAAGGCTTTCGCCGTGCCGTCAATACACCCAGCAACTCCCCGCCCGCGGCATCGAAAAATCCCCCGCCCGTCGAGTCATAAAACCCGGCGATCATGCGCTCCGCCAAATCGAGAGCCGCCTGGTAATACTTCATCGCTCCCGTGGCCAACCAGCCATCCAGGCAGGCATGGGTGAGAAAGGCGTAATCCTCCAACATCCCCGCCACCCATTTTGTTTCGCCGCTGCCGTCATAAGCAATCACGTGCGCCAGGCCGCGCTGCGCATGCAGACCCTTACCCAACAACCGGTCCAGGGTCCGCAAGGCGAAAGCCTTGGCCTCCGGTAAGCGCAACACCTGCGCCGCTTCGAGATACGCAGAAACAGCAAGCGCATTCCAGTTGGTATAAATCGTGGTGTCGATAAAAGGAGCAGGCCGCTCCCCACGCGCCGCGAGCATTCGCGCCTGCGCTTGTGACAACAGCTCCCGAGCGGCTTCGGGAGACTTGCCCGCGCGCGCCGCCACTGCGTCCAACGTGTGCTTCACATGCAGCACATTCTTCGCCGGATTGTGGTGCATATCACCCAGGTCGCCTATATCAAAATAATTGGCCGCGATCTCCAGCTCTTCCTTGCTCAGCACCGCCGCGGCTTCTGCCCGCGTCCAGGTAAAGTAATCGCCATCGTCATCTAAATTGATATCCGCATCCTGCGAGGCATAGAAGCCGCCTCGCTCGCGGTCGGTAAGCGACGCATCCATCCAGCGGATCATATCTCTCGCCACCCTGGCCATCTCCGGATCGACAAAACTCTGGAACGCGTGCACGTAATTCTTCAGTAGCTCAGCGTTGTCATACAGCATCTTCTCGAAGTGCGGCACCACCCACGCCTCGTCCACGGAGTAGCGATGAAACCCGCCTCCCAGCTGGTCGTACACTCCGCCCCGGGCCATCTTTTCGAGGGTCACCGTGGCTGCCTCGCGCGCCGCCTCGTTGCCGGTACGTCCCGCCACATCCAGCAACAGATCAATCGCCGAAGGATGAGCAAACTTTGGCTGGGCGCCAAACCCGCCGTGGTGGCGATCAAACTTTTCCAAAGCTGACTGAATCATCTTCTCCACGATGCTCAAGCTAAGGGTGCCCGATTGCCCGGCAAAATTCTCGTTGTACTCGATCGCTTCGACCACGCTGCCAGCCGACTCCAATACCTCGTCGCGGCGCGTCTTCCACGCGTCCGCCATGGTGAGCAGCACGCGCGCAAAGCCGGGCCTGCCATAACGATCGTCGCGGGGAAAATAGGTTCCCCCGAAGAAAGGCTTGCCATCGGGAGTGAGCACGGCCGTCAACGGCCACCCATTCTGTCCACTGATGGCAGCCACCGCGGCCTGGTAGCGTGTATCCACATCGGGACGCTCGTCGCGATCGACCTTCACCGCGATGAAGTGGAGGTTAATCACCTCGGCCAGTGCGGGATCCTCATAGCTTTCCCGATCCATCACGTGGCACCAGTGGCACCACACCGCGCCGATATCCAGCAGGATCGGCTTATCTTCCGCCGCAGCCTGCGCAAAGGCCTCCGCACCCCATTCATGCCAGGCCACCGGCTGGTGCATCGCGGACCGCAGATAAGAAGACGAGGCTGCAGCAAGCGAGTTGGCAGTGTGAGTTGTTTCCGGGTGTGTCATCTACGTTTCAGTCTACCGATTTGTCGCTCCTGCGAGCCGTCGCCTGGCCAGCGCCGAGTAGAGCCAAACCACCACCAGGGCAAAGCTGATCACGAAAAAATTAGGTGCGGTAAAGAAGAATGCACGCACGGCCTCGGGGTGACGCAAATAGTAGATGTGCAACAACCCCATCCGCTCGTAGATGGCCAGGAAGCCGGCCAGCGCTGCTGCCGGGATCAGCAGGCCGCGCCAGCGCACGATCCAGCGCGGCGGTATCAGCAGGAAACACGGCAGCATCAGGGCGAAAAATCCTGCCATACCCATGAACAGGCTGAAGCCGCCCCAAACCACCAATCCTTCCGCCACCACCTGGGGCAGACGGCGAGCGTCGCCATCCACATAGCGCCAGGCGAGCGAAAGCTCAAAGGGAAAGCTGACCAGCCAGCCCACCAGCCAGCCCACTCCTCCCGCCACCATCGCGTATTTCAGCCGGAGCCGCCAGCCGAACGTATTCATTTATCGGACGAGCCGCTGGGCCAGATCGAAGTACAAATCCACCGCCTCGAGCAGTTCCCGCTTGGCGATCTTCTCAAACGGAGTATGTGCCACATGGATCGAACCCGGTCCCAGCAACAGCGGCTCCCCCCAGTTGGTCAACGCGGGGATGTCGGTGGTGAAGGCAGCCACCATGGTTTCGATTCCCTCCACCTGGCGCATGCGGATGAACGGAATCTCGAGCGTGAACTCCACCTCAGCCAGGCCGGCGACCGCCTGCTCGATAGCCTGGCGGGTTTGCTCCGAGGGGCCCACCAGCCGCACCAGCACCTGGGCCACGGCGGAATCCGCGATCACGTTGGGTGCGTGACCGCCGGTGATGAGCCCGATGTTCAGCGTGCTCGGGCCAATGCCGTCGACCATGGGTAGCTCGACCGCCAGCAGCCGTTCCAGGGCGTGCACCAGTTTGTGCACGGCGCTATCCCCCAGTTCCGGATACGCAGAATGAGCCATCTTCCCGTGGGCGCGGATTTCCGCGCGCAGTGTTCCTTTGGAAGCCAGCGCCAGCCGGTTGTCGGTGGGCTCGCCGTTGATCAGGAAACGGCTGCCCTTGGCTTCCAGATTTGCCAGTTTCGCCCCTGCCGAATCGCGTTCCTCCCCGACTACGAAGAGCAGCGCGACCGCCACCCCCGCCTCGCGCAGCCGCTCCGCGGCGGCTACCTGCGCGGCGATAATCCCTTTCGCATCGCAGGTGCCCCGGCCGTAGAGGTAGAGGTCGTCCTCGCGACTGGGAAGGAACGGCGGCACGGTATCCATATGGGTGGAAAGCACCACGTCGGGCCGTTTGCCTGTGCCGGCATACAGGTTGAAGCGCGGACCGCTGTAGTGGCTTTGGGGCGGCTGCGGAACTGCTGTCCGTTCCACCGTAAAGCCCCGCTCCCGCAGAAAGCCGTCGAGATATTCCCCAACCGCGCCCTCGTTATAGGTGAGCGATTCAATGTCTACCAGGCGGCGCGTCAGGTCGAGAGGATCGAGGGTCTTCATCGTTGTTCAGGATAACCGAGCCGCCATAAATCCATTACGATACGGCCATGGACACTCCCCTGCTGCGCAGTGTGGACAACCTGCGCGGGCCGGCGGGCCGGATCGAAGCGCTGCTCAACCTTGGCCGGCAGGATGCGCCCTACGCTGCCGTGGTATGCCACCCGCACCCGCTCTTTGGCGGAACCATGCACAACAAGGTGGTCTATCACGCCATGAAAACCTTCCAGGGCTTTGGGCTGCCAGTGCTGCGGTTTAATTTCCGCGGCGCCGGCCTGAGCGAGGGAACGCATGACAACGGACACGGAGAGCGGGATGACCTGCGCGCTGCGCTTGACTGGATGCAGAAGGAGTACAGCCGTCCCATTCTCTTCGCCGGATTTTCCTTCGGCTCAAGCGTTGGCTTGCGTGTCTGCTGTGGCGATCCCCGTGGTCAGCGGGATGGCAGCGTTGGGGCTGCCGGTGAGTGCCGGCGGGCGGGAGTACCACTACACCTTCCTCTCTGGCTGCAGCCAGCCCAAACTGTTTATCAGCGGGACGAATGATCAGTATGGCCCCAGGGCAGCGATCGAAGCCGTGGTCGCCAGCGCAGCTCCGCCGGCGAAGCTGGTATTGGTCGAAGGCGCGGACCATTTCTTCGCCGGCAAGCTGGAGCAGATGCAGCTGGCCTTGCGTTCCTGGACTGAAGAATATTTTCTCCATGACTCCCCATGAAACAGCGCGCAGCATCTTCCACGGCGCGCTGACCGCGTCGAGCATTCCTGCTGCCTTCGACCGCAAGATCCAATGGGGTCGCTCCAGTTGGATCAATATGAAAGGATCTATGCCATCGCTGTGGGCAAAGCAGCTCTGCCCATGCTGGAGACGCTCGCGTCGCGTTTGCCTTACTCCTTAACAAGCGGAGTGTGCTGCGGGCCGCTGCTCCCATCGGATCGGCTGCGTGGCATTGACTACTACTCTGGCGGCCATCCCTTGCCGAACCAGGATTCGTTTCGCTCCGCGCGGGCGGCGCTTAAGCTGCTACAGGGCGCAGGCCCACGGGATTTTGTTTTCTTTCTCATCAGCGGCGGTGGTTCTGCGATGTTCGAGCTCCCGCTGGATGCCCAGATCACGCTCGAAGAAACCCAGGTCCTCTACCAGGCGCTGGTCGGTTCGGGAGCCACCATCGCCGAGATCAACACCGTGCGTAAGCACTTCTCCGCGGTCAAGGGCGGACGTCTGGCTGCGGCTGCTCCGGGTTCCGGGCGCTGTTCCTTATTGCTCTCGGATGTCGCGCCTCGTTACCTGGATGCGTTAGCCTCCGGCCCCACGCTGCCGGACACCTCCACGGTGGCGGAATGCCGCGGCATCCTCGATCGTTATGGACTTCGGGAGCGCTTTCCGGCGACGGTGCGCGCCTGGTTCGATGACCCGGCTTTACCGGAGACACCATCGCTGCCAGCGGATCATGTGGAGATCCTGCTTTCCAGTGACGATCTGCTCGACGCCGCGCGGGCGGTGGCGCTTTCGTTGGATTACGAAGTAGTGATTGATAACGAATGTGACGATTGGGATTACGCCGATGCGGCCCGTTATCTGCTGGGCCGCTTCGACGAACTAAGGAGCAGGCATACGAAGCTATGTCTGTTATCGGGCGGCGAAGTAACGGTGCGTTTGAACCGCGGCCACGGCGCGGGCGGCCGCAACCAGCAATTCGCTTTAGCCTGCGCGCTTTCGGGACGGGATGTAGTCGTGCTGAGTGCCGGTAGTGACGGCATTGACGGCAACAGCCCGGCTGCGGGCGCTATCGCCGACGCAACCACGGTCACCCGCGCACAAGCACTGGGAATCGACGCCGAGTCAGCGCTCGCCCGCTTTGACGCTTACCCACTCTTCGCCGCCCTGGGCGACACCCTGATCACCGGTCCCACCCACAACAACCTGCGTGATCTACGAATCCTGCTGAGCCCGTAAGAGCAACTGCAGATCCCTCCACTTCGGGCTCACGGATGTCCTGACGGGAACCGTGGCGTTCATGAGCTGCATGCGGTTTCCTTAAGAAAAACTCATCCGGAGTTTCCACATTTTCCCGCCCCATATTTTGTAGGGGCTACCATTTGATACGTGTCAATGCTGGCCAATCCGTGCCAGCGTTCGCCGGCCCGGTGCCAGCCCCGGACTTCAGTCCGGGGAGCGGGTTTTCAAACCCGCGTTTAACCCTCTATCCTGCCATTCCCGGGCTTTAGCCCTGGTGAGAATGCTCCACGCTGCCCAATCAACCCGTACGTTCTTCGTGAGCTCGACGACAGACGGACGTCGCGCGCTTCTGCAATCCGATCGCATGGCTCAGCTTCTGGTCGATGTTCTTGCGGAGAATCGACGAAAGGGGCGGTTTCTCCTACATGACTTTGTGATCATGCCCAACCATTTTCATCTGTTGCTGACACCCGCAGCGGAAATACCGCTGGAGAAGGCACTGCAGTTCATCAAGGGCGGTTTCTCTTTTCGCGCAAAACGGGAAAATTCTTTTCCTTACGAAATATGGCAAGCAAGTTTCGTGAATCACCGCATTCGCGACGCAGAGGATTACCAACACCACCACACGTACATTTTGGAAAATCCGGTCAGAGCGGGGTTGAGCGAGAGACCGGAGCTGTTTGCCTGGTCATCGGCGACTCTGAGGATGGAGTTGGACGCCCCGCCACCAGGGCTAAAGCCCTGAATTGAGAGTACGGGGCATTTCCGCGGGTTTAAAAACCCGCTCCCCCGGACTAAAGTCCCGGGCTGGCACCACGGATTGGCAATCTGCAAAAGCGCAGTGTATGTCCCTTTCCTTAACCGATGCTCCGGGCCATAACCACCCTCGCCAAAATAAAAAAGGCGCCCGAATCATGCCACAAACATCGTGCCAGATAAGGGCGCCGGGGAGCTTGTTAGTAAGTTAAAACCCAACCATCATGGGTCAACACAAGAGTGGCATCATCAACCGGCTGCTCCGACGTCGCCTTGGCGACCGACGGAAAAGCACTGCGCACCTCATCCTGCTTGGCCCAACTGGGGGCGTTCTTGAGCTGAAAGTGGTATTCCACTTTGGTCAGCGGCATACCTTGATAATCGACCGGCTGGGTGAACTTCTCCACGCTGGTCACTTCGCGGCGTCCATAACAGAACCGGCCCTTACCTTCCGTCTGGCTACCGGCCGCCGTCAGCACATAGCGATTGATCGTGTTCCCGGACACCTGGCTCTGTTCCCGCTCCAGCAATCCAGCCTCGGACAGCGCGTCCAGCCGCTTGCGCGTCTCGCCCAGTAGCTTGTCATCCACCGCTACCTCGTAAGGAAAAGGCATAGGCTTGGCGAACAGGCAATCATGGTTCGCCTGGTAATCGTGGTTGAGCGCATAGGCCAGGTTCTCCTTGCTCGCCACTCTCGTATCTCCGCAACCGGCCGCCAGCACAGCCCCCGCCGCTGCCAGCATTGCCACCTGAATTGACTTGCTAAACCGATTCATTGTTTCCCCCGTGTGAGTGCGACTTCCTGCAAGAGTGAGACTAATCGAGTTCAGCAAAAACACCAGCTTACGAAACGGGTAGCGGGGCGAACGAGTGGTGTCACGTTAGCGTCATTACCGCAACGCCCAAGGGTAACCAGTGTGCTGGTGACCACTAAAACGTAACATTCATAGTGCCGTATACCACAAACGGGTCGAGCCTGATTTCACCTCGACAAACCCAGACATTTACCAGAATGTCAATGCTGCTATCCTTTCCCCAGGGAGCGTCATCGTTTTGTGCCCCCCTCCAGCACGAAAAGGATCACCCTTGAACGACCAAATATTGAATGCTATTGATGAAGAACTTGCGAGACTCCGCCAGGCACGCGCGCTCCTCACCGGGAGCAGCCAGGCAACACCCACCAGCAAGTCAGTCGGGACTTCTCCCACACCGCGCCGTAAGCTCAGCGCGAAAGCACGTCGTGCCATTGCAGACGCACAACGAAAACGGTGGGCAAAAGTGAGAAGAGAGAAGAAGTCTGACGGCCCGGCCGCGGAAGCCAAGGAGGAATCCGCTGCCAGCTAGGGGAACTTCATTCAGATGCTGGATTCCTAGGGCAGAGATGCATCAGCCCGCCGCCTCTTTCCGCAGATGAAACCCTGCGTTATCTTCGAGGAGTGCAGGAAGAGAAAGACGCACGGTACAAAACCGTTCATGCGTCTCACAACGCTTCGACTTCGTCTATTCTTTGGATTGTGACAAATGTGTCGTACGGATTCCCGCCTGTACTCGAGGCGGTTGGAATTTCCTTGGGTGATCATGCAAAATCTTCTGCCAACATCAGCTCCATGTGCGCCGTCCCCCGGATCGCTGTGCCTATGAAACCCCCTCCCGCCGAACCAGTACGGCCGCAGACGAAGGAAAGAGGACACCAGGTTAATTGATGCAAGACATTCGCGACACCCGAGACAGGCACGACACAGTAGAGCCACGCGCTAGCGAAAAACATATCGGACCTGAGCATCAATTGCCTCCCCCGAAGCGCTCCGGGGGAGTTCGCATCCTGGTGTGGGTGGTCATCCTGCTCCTCTTTGCCCTGCTCTTCTGGTGGGTCATGCACCACCGCCAGGCCCCGGCGGCCACCGGAGGCGGCAGGCGTGCCGCGGCCGGGGGAACCGTCACCCTGACCACCTCAACCGCGAAACAAGGCAGCATCGGCGTCTACCTCGATGCCATCGGCACCGTAACCCCTGTGTATACAACAACTATCATCAGCCAGGTTACCGGGGTCATCAGCCAGGTCCGCTACAAAGAAGGGCAGTTGGTACATCGTGGCCAGCCCCTGATCCAAATCGATCCCCGCCCATTCCAGGCCAACGTGCTCACCGCCCAGGGGACCCTCGAGAAGGACACCAACCTGCTGGCCCAGGCGCAAATGGATTTGAAACGCTACCAGGACGCCTGGGCGCGGAATGCCATCCCCAAACAGACCCTGGACGACCAGGAAAAGATCGTCCTGCAGGATCAGGGAACCGTCAAAGCCGACCAGGGAACCCTGCAATTTGACCAGGTGCAGCTCGACTTTACCAACATCACTTCTCCCATCACCGGCCGCGTGGGTCTCCGCCTGGTCGACCCGGGGAACCTGGCCACAGCGTCCAGTTCCACTCCGCTGGCTGTCGTGACCCAGATCCAACCCATTACCGTGGTCTTCACCATTCCCGAAGACAACGTGAGCCAATTGCAACAGCAGATGCTGCATGGCAAGGCGCTGGCGGTGTATGCACTGGACCGCTCCAATGAGGCCAAGCTGGATTCAGGAACGCTCGAGGCCACCGACAATCAAATCGACACCACCACCGGAACCCTCAAACTGCGCGCCCTCTTTCAAAACAAGACCAACGCGCTCTTTCCCAACCAGTTCGTCAATGCCCGTTTGCTTTTGAACACGCTCGAAAACGTCGTCCTCATCCCCTCCTCTGCCATCCAGCACAATGGGGATCAGTCGTATGTTTTCCTCATCCAGGACAACGTCGCCCACATCCATAACGTAAAACCGGGCGTCACCGAGGCTGGAGTGACCCAGGTGCAGGGACTCAACGCCGGAGATGTCGTCGCCGACAGCAGCTTCGAGAAGCTGCAGGACAACTCCAAAATCGTCGTTTCGAAAGCCAAAATTCTTCCCTCGAACAATGAGAGCAATGCACCGTGAGCCCGTCTCGCCCATTTATTCTGCGGCCGGTCGCGACTTCGTTGCTGATGGCCGCCATCATGCTTGTCGGCATTGTGGCCTACACGCAGTTGCCGGTCTCCGCGCTGCCTGAGGTCGACTACCCGACCATCCAGGTGCTTACGTTTTATCCCGGGGCCAGCCCCGACGTAGTGGCCACCACGGTGACCGCTCCGCTGGAACGCCAATTTGGCGAAATGCAGGGTCTAAGCCAGATGACCTCCACCAGCTCCGGGGCAACCTCGGTGGTGGTGCTGCAATTCAACCTCACGCTCAATATTGATATCGCGGAAGAAGAAGTGCAGTCGGCCATCAACGCCGCCCAAAGCTTACTGCCCGCGAACCTGCCCGCACCCCCGATCTACAGCAAGACCAACCCCGCCGATGCTCCCGTACTCACCCTGGGGATTACCTCGAAGAACCTGGCCCTCTCGCAGGTCGAAGATCTGGTCGATACCCGCCTGGCGCCCAAGATCTCGCAGCTCAGCGGAGTGGGCCTGGTCAGCATCAGCGGCGGTCAGAAGCCGGCCGTGCGCATCCAGGTAAACCCGGCGCAGCTACAGTCCTATGGCATCGACCTCGAATCCGTCCGAACCGCGCTGGTTTCCGCCAGCGTGAATCAGGCGAAAGGTAACTTCGACGGACCGCGGCAGAACTATCAGATCGACGCCAACGATCAGCTGATCACCAGCAGCGATTACAAAAACGTCGTCGTCGCCTATCGCAACAATGCGCCCGTCTTTCTGCACGACGTCGCCAAAATCGTCGATGGGGTGGAGAACACCAAGCAGGCAGCCTGGATGAATCTGAACCCGGCGGTGATTCTCAACGTGCAGCGCCAGCCGGGCGCAAACACCATCAGCGTGGTGAAAAGCATCCAGCTGCTGATGCCGCAGTTGCAGGCCAATCTGCCCTCGGGCATCGAGATCACCACCCTCACCGACCTCACGACGGACATCAAGGCGTCGGTGGCCGACGTGGAATTTGAGTTGATGTTGACCATCGCCCTGGTGGTGATGGTGATCTTTCTCTTCCTGCGCAACCTGTACGCCACCATTATTCCCAGCGTGGCCGTACCGCTGTCGATCGTCGGCACTTTCGCCGTCATGTATTCCCTGGGCTATTCGCTCGATAACCTGTCGCTGATGGCGCTGACCATCTCCACCGGTTTCGTGGTGGACGATGCCATCGTCATGATCGAAAACATTTCCCGCTATCTGGAGGAAGGCTACACGCCGATGCAGGCGGCGTTGGTCGGCGCGGAGCAGATCGGCTTCACCATCGTCTCGCTGACCGTCTCGCTGATCGCCGTGCTCATCCCCTTGCTCTTCATGGGCGATGTCGTGGGCCGCCTGTTCCGCGAGTTCGCCGTGACCCTGGCCGTCACCATCATCATCTCCGCCGTGGTCTCGCTGACGCTGACCCCGATGATGTGCTCCCGCATCCTGCGCCACAATCCGGAAGAGAAACAGGGCAAGTTCTACCAGGCTTCGGAACGTGTCTTTGAGCGCATGATCGACTTCTACGGACGCACGCTCAAAGTGGTCTTACGCTACCAGACACTTACCCTGCTGGTGGCGTTGGGCACACTGGTTCTGACCATCGTTCTGTACATCATTATTCCCAAGGGCTTTTTCCCGGTGCAGGATACGGGCGTGATCCAGGGAATCTCGCAGGCGCCCGCGTCCATCTCCTTCGCTGCCATGACCAAGGCGCAGCAGGAACTGACGAAAATCATTCTTCAGGACCCGGCGGTTGAAAGTCTCTCCTCCTTCATCGGCGCCGACGGCACCAATACCACGCTGAACAGCGGCCGCATCTCGATCAATCTCAAGCCGCTGGACCAGCGCGATCTCAGCGCTTCCGACGTTGTTCGCCGTCTGAACAACTCGCTCGCCCAGGTCAACGGCATCAAGCTCTACATGCAGCCCGTCCAGAACATCACCGTGGATGACCGCGTGAGCCGAACCCAGTATCAGTACACGCTCGAAGATCCGGACGTGAATGAACTAGACGAGTGGACCAACAAGTTCGTTGACAAGCTGAAGCAGTTGCCCTCGCTCGAAGATGTAGCGACGGATCAGCAGACCGGCGGGTTGACGGTATCGTTGGCCATCGACCGGGTCTCCGCATCACGGCTGGGCATCACGCCCTCCACCGTGGATCAAACCCTCTACGACGCCTACGGCCAGCGCCAGATCAACACCATGTACACCCAGCTCAACCAGTACCACGTGATCATGGAGGCGCAACCGAACTTTGCCACCGATGCCAACAAGCTGAACAAGATCTACATCCAGTCCAATGCCTCTTCGGGCGCCACCGGCGCGGCGGCCAGCACTTCCTTCTCCGCCTCCGCCTCGGCCACGGCCGGAACCAATGCCAGCACCGAAGGCGCTGTCTATACCCCTTCTTCCGGAGTGCTTACACCGCCCGCCAACGCCTTCGCCGCCAGCGCAAACGCAACCACCGCGGCCAACACCACGACCAGTTCTACCTACACCAGCGCGGTTCCCCTGGGTGCGTTCGCCCACATGGAACCCGGAACCGAATCGTTATCTATCAATCACCAGGGTCAGTTCCCGTCCGTCACCGTCTCCTTCAACCTGGCGCCCAACGCCGCCCTGGGTGAGGCCATCACGGATATCAACAAAGCGGCCAAGGATCTGAACTTTCCCCCCAGCGTGCAGACCGGCTTCCAGGGCACCGCGGCTTCGTTTGAAAATTCCCTGTCCAATGAGGCGCTGCTGATCCTCGCCGCCCTGGTCACGGTCTATATCGTTCTCGGGGTGCTGTATGAAAGCTTCATCCACCCCATCACCATTCTTTCCACCCTGCCGTCGGCCGGTGTAGGCGCGCTGCTGTCGCTGATCCTTTTCCACCAGAGTCTGAGCGTGGTGGCGATCATCGGCATCATCCTGCTGATCGGCATCGTGAAAAAGAACGGCATCATGATGGTCGACTTTGCCCTGGAGGGAGAACGGCAGCGCGGCCTGGAATCGACCGAGGCGATCTACGAAGCCAGCCTGCTGCGTTTTCGCCCCATCATGATGACCACCATGGCCGCCTTGCTGGGCGGCATCCCGCTGGCCGTGGGAACGGGCATCGGCTCCGAGCTCCGCCGCCCCCTGGGCATCGCCATGGTGGGAGGCTTGTTACTGAGCCAGGTGCTCACCCTCTACACCACGCCGGTGATCTACATCTTCTTCGACAACCTGTCGCAGAGATTCTCCGGCTCCCGCCGCACCGCCGGTGGCCCTGAGCCGCAGCCCGCAGGTGAAGCGTGAACATCTCCGCTCCCTTCATTCGCCGGCCGGTGGCTACAACCCTGCTGACGGTGGCCATTGCCATAGCCGGTGGCATCGCCTTCAACGTGCTGCCGGTCTCCCCGCTGCCGCAGGTGGACTTCCCCACCATTTCGGTTTCCGCCGGCCTGCCTGGGGCCAGCGCGCAGATCATGGCGTCTTCGGTGGCGACCCCGCTCGAGCGCCAGTTCGGACATATTGCCGGCGTCACCGAGATGACCTCGTCAAGCTCGCTGGGCAGCAGCAGCGTCACTCTGCAATTCGACCTGAGCCGCAACATCGATGCCGCCGCGCGGGACGTGGAAGCGGGCATCAACGCAGCCAGAACCTATCTGCCCGCCAATCTGCCGTCCAATCCCAGCTATCGCAAAGTCAATCCGGCCGACTCGCCCATCATGATCCTGGGCCTGACCTCGGACAAGTACGACAAAGAGGCCATGTATGACTCCGCGTCGACCATCATGGAGCAGAAGCTGTCACAGATCCAGGGCGTGGGACAGGTGGTGGTCGGGGGCGCGTCTTACCCGGCGGTTCGTGTGGATGTCAATCCTCCGCAGCTGAATCACTATGGAATCACCCTGGGGACGATTCAGCGACTGCTGAGCCTGCAGAATTCCGACATCGCCCGTGGGCAAATCACCAACGGCGCCGTGACTGCCGACATCATCACCAACGACCAGATTTCCAAGGCCGAGCAATACAGGCCATTGGTTGTCGGCTATCACAACGGGCTCGCCGTCCACCTTTCCGACGTCGCCAATGTGCAGGATTCGGCCCAGAGCATCCGCACCGCCGGTTACCTGGACGGAATTCCCTCGGTGACGGTGATCATCTTCCGCCAGCCCGGCGCCAACATCATCCAGACCAACAACCGAATCGCCGCCCAGCTCCCGTTTCTCGCCGCAGTCATGCCCCAGGGCATTAAAACCACCATTGTTCTGGACCGCACCACCACCATCAAAGCCTCCCTGCACGACGTTGAGTCGTCGCTGATCACCTCCGTCGTGCTGGTCATCCTGGTGGTCTTTGTTTTCCTGCGCAATGGACGCGCCACCCTGATCCCCAGCGTCGCCGTCCCGGTCTCGCTCATCGGCACCTTCGCCGTGATGTATCTGCTGGATTACAGCCTGGACAATCTTTCCCTGATGGCGTTGACCATCTCCACCGGCTTCGTGGTGGATGACGCCATCGTGGTCATGGAGAATATCTCCCGCTACCTGGAAATGGGTATGCGTCCGGAAGAGGCGGCGCTCAAGGGCGCCAAAGAAATCGGCTTCACCGTGCTTACCATGAGCACCTCGCTGATTGCCGTATTCATTCCGCTGCTTGATGATGGGCGGCATCGTCGGCCGGCTCTTCCGCGAGTTCGCGGTGACTCTGTCCACGGCCATCATCGTCTCCATGGTGATTTCCTTAACCACCACCCCGATGATGTGCGCCCACTTGTTGAAAGCGCACAACGGTGAAAAGCACGGAGCCATCTACCGCGCCAGCGAGCGGTTCTTCGATGGGATGCTGAACATCTACCGCCACTCGTTATCGTGGGTGATCGACAATTCAGGATTGATGCTGGTGGTACTGCTGCTGACCATCGCCCTCAACGTGGTGCTGATCGTCAAGATCCCCAAGGGCTTCTTTCCCCAGCAGGACACGGGGGCCATGGTGGGCGGGGTGCAAGGCCCGCAGGACGCTTCCTTCGGCGTGATGAACGCTTCGATCAAGGCCTTGGTCAATGTTATTAAGTCGGACCCGGCCGTAGCCCACGTAAATGCCTACAGCGGCGGTGGCGGCGGCGGCAGCAATGGCGGGTTTATCTACGCCGCGCTCAAACCCCTCAATGTAGCGCAAAGTCAGCGTAATGGAAGTGATCAACCGCCTGCGCCCCAAGATGAACCGCCTTCCTGTGGCCTCCGCCTTCATGCAGGCAGCCCAGGATCTGCGCATCGGCGGTCGAGGCAGCAACGCGCTCTACCAGTACACCCTGCAAGCAGACAACGTGCAGGACCTGGCCCACTGGGGACCCATCCTGCTGGCGCAGATGAAAAAGCTCCCAGGTTTCCAGGATGTGAATAGCGATCAGCAAAACGGCGGTCTGGAAGAATATGTGACCTACGACCGGGTCACGGCGGCCCGCCTGGCACTGACTCCCAGTTCGTTAGACACTGCTCTCTACGACGCATTCGGCCAGGCCGAAACCTCGGTCATCTACACCCAGTTGAACCAGTACTATGTGGTGCTCGAGGTGGCGCCTCAATACTGGCAATCGCCTGCCGGGCTCAACTTCATCTATCCCGCGGCGAGTGCCAATGGCTTCACGCCCATCCGGGCGGTCTCGACTGCCCAGGCCAGCACCACCCCGTTACAGGTGAACCATACCGGCGTGTTTCCTTCGGTAACGGTTTCGTTCAATCTGGCTCCCGGCCTCTCACTCAGCGATGCCACGCTCGCGGTCAACCAGATGCAGACCAGGCTGGGCCTGCCGTCGACCATCCGCGGCTTCTTTTCCGGAACCCTGCAGGCCTATCAGCAATCGCTGGCCACTGAGCCGATCCTGGTCACCACCGCCCTGCTGGCGGTGTACATCGTTCTCGGCATCCTTTACGAGAGCCTGGTGCATCCGCTGACCATCATCTCCACCTTGCCCCCGGCCAGCGTCGGGGCCATGTTGGCCCTGCTGGTCTTCAAGAATGACCTCAACGTCATCTCGATCATCGGCATTGTGCTCCTGATCGGCCTGGTGAAAAAGAACGCCATCATGATGATCGACTTTGCCCTGGTGGCCGAGCGGGAGCACGGCAAGAGCACGAATGACGCTATCTTCGAGGCCTGCATGCTGCGCTTCCGGCCGATTATGATGACCACCATGGCTGCGCTCTTTGGGGCTGTCCCGCTGGCCTTTGGAACCGGCACGGGCTCAGAACTGCGGCGGCCTTTGGGAATTACCATCGTGGGCGGCCTGATCGTCAGCCAGATGCTTACCCTCTACACCACGCCGGTCATCTATCTCTACATGGACCGTCTGCGGCTGAGAGCCATGGGCAAACATCACGACACTTTCCAGGCCAACCCTGAAGGAGCGGTGTAATGAAGAAGACAACAGCCTTCCTTCTGTGCGCAATCCTGACCGGCTGCACCGTCGGCCCTAAATATCATCCGCCCGTGGTTCAGCCGCCTCCGGCTTTCAAAGAAGCGCCGCCGGCGAACGCCTCCGGCCAACCCGCCCAACACCCAGGCGCAGGACGTTGGCACCTGGACCGTCGCCCAACCCTCCGATGCCAAGATTCGCGGGGACTGGTGGGCTGTCTTTAATGAGCCGGAGTTAAATGACCTCGAAGCGCAACTGAACATCGATAACCAAAACATAAAGCTTTACTTTGAGAACTACATGGAAGCCCGTGCTCTGGTGGGAGAAGCGCGCGCTCTCTATTTTCCTACGGTGAGCTTTGGCCCGTCCTACAACCGGCAGCGTTCCTCGGCGAACCTGGGACCGACCAGCACCACGGCCAACCCGGGAAAAACTTCGCAGATTTACTCGTTGCCGCTCGAAGTTTCCTGGACGCCGGATTTGTTCGGCAGAATCCGCAACCAGGTGCGGGCCGCGCAATACTCCGCCCAGGTCAGCGCGGCGGATCTGGAGAACGAGAAGTTGGCCGAACAGGCAGACCTGGCTGAGTTCTACTTTGAGATCCGCGGGCAGGACGCGCTGATCGACCTTCTCACCCAGACTGTTGCCACCTATCAAAAGTCTCTGGATTTGACCCAGGCGCAATACGACACCGGCGTCGGCGATCAGATCTCCGTGGTCGAGGCGCGGACGACCCTGCAATCCGCCCAGGCTTCGCTGACCAACCTGGGTATTTTACGGGCGCAATATGAGCACGCGATTGCCGTCCTACTGGGCAAGCCGGCTTCTGGGTTTTCCTTGCCCAAGCGCGCCCTCACCACTGCGCCGCCGCCGATTCCCATCGGCGTGCCTTCTCTTCTGTTACAGCGCCGGCCGGATGTGGCGGCGGCGGAGCGGACCATGGCCTCGGCGAACGCAACTCTGGGCGTCGCCTACGCGGCGTTCTTCCCCTCCTTGACGCTTTCCGCATCGGGCGGGTTTGACAGCTATTTGTTCAAGCACCTCGTCGACTGGCCCAGCCGCTTCTGGTCGGTCGGCCCCAGCTTCTCCGCGCCCATTTTCAACGCCGCCCTGAAAGCAGAACTCCACCAGTACGTAGCGATTTATAACGCGGATGTCGCGACCTACCGGCAAACTGTTCTGACTGCCTTCCAGCAGGTGGAAGACTATCTGGCACAGACACGGATTCTTTCTCAACAGATCGAGCAACAGCGTGCTGCGCTCGGCTTCCGCAAAGGAGTCTTTGAATCTGGAGATGGGCCGATACGAAACCGGCGTCGATCCCTACATCGATGTGGTGACGCTGCAGAACACGGTACTGAGCAACCAGCAGACCGTGTACAGCCTGCAGATCGAGCAGATGACCGGCGCGGTGCAATTAGTGGAGGCCTTAGGCGGCGGTTGGGATACCTCGCAATTGCCCACTCCGGCGCAGGTCTCGCAGACCCCGCCCAAGGCGGATACGCAGATTCAACGGTAGAGCGCCTGCAGCGCCTCGACCTGCTCTGCAGGTGCTCGCAGCCGCAGGCTGATGCGCTCATGCGGTGGCGAAGAACGAAGCTCATACGTGAATGTCTTGCAGCAGGCGCGCTCGAAGAGGATGAAGTCGAGCAGACAGCGTGCAGTTTCCTCAGAGAACAGCCATTCCAGTTCCAGCCCGTCGGGATGGTGCGTGAGGGCCGTCCGGGTTTGAAACAACGCGTGTATCTCGATTCGCCGTTGGGCGAGTGCCCCTTCCGGCAGTGTGCATACGATCGGCTTTTCCATGGCTAGAACCCCGGCCGGTTTTCCCGGATGCGTTGGGAGAAATCCGGATCATCATTGGCTGCACGGGCGGCTGGATTGATCCACGCCCGTTGTTTCAATTCCTTGAAGGGCAAACCGGCGGTAGCGATCATCCCTCGCTGGTAAGCCATCTCATCTGCTTTGCCGTTGAGCAGAATCCGATGACATGCCAATCGACCGCGAGCGCCATCACCGCCCACAAGCTTGTCAGCAGAAACAGCGTCCAACCCGCACTCTTAAGCACGCGCGCAGAGTCGTCACTCAACCGTCACCTCAGCAACCTATCCTACGGCCGTCACAACTCTGTCGGGGTGCCCCATGTTCGCACCAGCGTACGTGGGCCGAAAAAGATGGGCGAAGCCCTACGATCGCTTTGTGCCGCAGCTGAAAGCAATCGAAAAAGACGTATTCGGCCCATGTACGCTGGTGCGAACATGGGGCACCCCGACAGAGTTGTTTAGACCGGTTTGGATGGATCTCTCCATGAGGAATCATGGAGACTCGACCCACTTCCCCGGTCTGGTAGTACCGGCAGCTGGACCAGAGCCAATCTTCAGGCCTGTCCACCAGTCCACGCTTGACGGGATTCCAATGCATGTAATCCAAGCTTCTCTATACGCTTGGCCTCGGTGAAGACGTTGAAGTCATAGTAGCGCGGCTGCCAGAACGGACGCTGTTTCGCCCGCCTCACGACTGAAAGCTTCAGTCCCTGCAAGCCCACCGCGAGCAAATCCATTCCGGTTCACTCACCAGCAGGTGAACATGTTCCGGCATCACAACATACCCAACCACTTCGAAACTGATACCGGCTAGAAGTCTTCTGCAAAGCATCTTCAAACAAATCCCGCGAACCCGGAGTACTTCAAATAACCCAACCGGTGATAGCAGCTGAACGTGACAAAGTGCAAATCCCCTTCCAGCTGATACCGCTCCAATCCCAAAACCATGCGGGCATCTTACAATCGAGAGCGAGGAGACACCCATTCCCACCATTTCCCTATCGTCCGTTCTCGAAACCACCACCCTCCAGCTGGACCAGGTAGCCACCCACGCCCCTGGCCCGCGCGGCCTTCTCCCCATCACGCCGGAAATGCTGCTCAACGCGCCCTCAGGCAATCTCTTCGGCCTGAGTCAAAACGCCGGCATGGGCTGGGAACCGCAAAAATTAATAGGCTCAGAAGTCCTGATCCTCAGCACTCACGGCGGCCTGCGCGCCCCCGACGGAACCCCCATCGCGCTCGGCTTCCACACCGGCCACTGGGAACTGGGCGCGCTGGTAGCCGAAGCCGCCATCACCCTGAAATCCCTCAACGCCATCCCCTTCGCCGGCGCCTGCACCGACCCCTGTGACGGACGCACCCAGGGCACCACCGGCATGCTCGACTCCCTCCCCTATCGCAACGACGCCGCCATCGTGCTCCGCCGCCTGATGCGTTCTCTGCCCACCAGGATGGGCGTCATCGGCATCGCCACCTGCGACAAAGGACTCCCCGCCATGATGATGGCCCTCGCCGCAGCCGGCCCGCTACCCACCATCCTCATCCCCGGCGGAGTCACCCTCTTACCCGAATCAGGCGAAGACGCAGGCAAAGTACAAACCATCGGCGCCCGCTACGCGCAAAACCAGATCACCTTGGAAACAGCAGCTGAGATGGGCTGCCGCGCCTGCGCCACCCCCGGCGGCGGCTGCCAATTCCTGGGAACCGCCGCCACCGCACAAGTCATCGCCGAAGCCCTGGGACTGGCCCTGCCCCATACCGCTCTCTCCCCTTCCGGAGCACCCATCTGGCTCGATGCCGCACGCCGTTCCGCCACCGCCATTTTGCGACTGCATCAGTTACAAATAGGCACCCGCGATGTGCTGACCCAGGCCTCGCTCGAAAATGCCATGGTGGCCCACGCCGCCTTCGGAGGCTCGACCAACCTGCTTCTGCATCTCCCGGCCATCGCCTATTCCGCCGGCCTGAAACGGCCAGTGGCAGAAGACTGGGCAAGAGTGAACCGCGAGATTCCCCGCCTGGTCGACGCCCTGCCCAACGGTCCCCGCAACTTTGCTACCGTCCAAGTCTTTCTCGCCGGAGGACTGCCCGAAGTGATGCTCCACCTCAGACGCGCCGGCCTCATCAACACCAAAGTGAAGACCGTCTCCGGAGAAACCCTCGACACCTGCCTCGACTGGTGGGAATCGAGCGCGCGCCGCCATGAACTACGCAAGAACCTGCTCAACCGCGACGGCATCGACCCCGACGACGTAATCATGTCTCCGGATCGCGCCCGCGCCAACGGCCTCACCCCCACCGTGTGTTTCCCGGTCGGCAATCTCGCCCCTGAAGGTTCGGTGGTCAAGAGCACCGCCATCGATCCCGCGCTGATCGACGCCAACGGCATCTTTCACCACACCGGACCAGCTCGCGTGTTCATCTCCGAGGAAGCGGCCATTCACGCCATCAAGAACGGCGAAATCCGGGAAAACGACGTCATGGTGCTGGTGTGCGGCGGCCCGGCAGGCGCCGGCATGGAGGAGATTTACCAGATCACCTCCGCCCTCAAATGGCTCCCCACAGGCAAACACGTGGCCCTGCTCACCGACGCTCGCTTCAGCGGAGTCTCGACCGGCGCCTGCATCGGCCATATTTCTCCCGAAGCGCTCGCCGGCGGAGCCATCGGCAAAGTGCAGGACGGAGATCAAATAGAAATCATCATCGACCAGCAGAAACTGACCGGGTCAGTGAACCTGGTGGGCGACGCGGCCGGACCATTGAGCGCGGAAGAAGGCACGCGCAAGTTAGCCGCCCGGTCCTCGCGCGCAGATCTCCGGCCACATCCGGCGCTTCCCGCCGATACCCGCCTGTGGGCGGCACTGGTGCAAGCCAGCGGCGGTGTTTGGGGAGGATGTGTCTACGACGTGGACGCCATCGTGTCCCGGCTGCAGAAAAATGTTTGACTTCAGGACACAGGAGATACCGATCCCCTATAACTGCCGATATCGCTAGCGTGAGCAGGCCCATCCACGAAACCGCGACCAGAATTCCCGCTGCCGAATACACTGCCATCATCAAACCGAAATCAGAGCGAGGCGCTTCCCGGCCTCTCCCCGGGGTCATCCTCGTTCTTCAACCCTCTACGGTGGAAGAGTCGGATCAGGTTTTTTCTTTTTCCTCCTGGAGATTTCTGCGTGAGAGCATGCGCGTTTTCGGACTCGCCTCCGCCAAGGAACTGGACAACGCGGACGTGCGCCTTTCTACCGGCAAGCAGCCGTACATGTTCTCCAAACGCCGTTGGGAAGCGCCTCTGATCGAGGCCATCTACGGAAACTGCGATGAACCCTAATCCACTGAGACTTTGATCAGGGTCTGCATGCTGTGTTGCTGTCCGGGTCCTAGATCGACCGCGAACGCGCGTATGTTGCTGGCCTCCACGCAGGCCATCGTGCGCCATTCGTCGCCCAAATCTGCCATCGACTGCGCACCCGTACTCCATGGATTCCAAACCACTGTGGTGCGGGACGCCTGTTTCTCCAGGCGAATGCGCCGGCGCAGAATCGGGTCAAGGATCTCGACCGGATGCGTCGTATCCACATAGGCCCGATCGGTCTGAGCGGTGAAAGCAATATCGCCTTGCTGCCGTTTCTCCCGGTTGTCATCCATATTGTCGAGATACGCCACACCATCGAGGCCGCTGATGCGAACAGCATCCGCCCCGCCCACCCGGTAATACGTGTGCAGCGCCTCTTCAAAGCGCAGCGCCTTGCTGCCGGTATTCTTCACCACCAATTCCTGCTTCAACTCGGCGCCAATCGTCAGCTGGTGCGTCAGCTGAAAATCGTACGGCCACCAGGCCCGTGTCCCCTCATCGCTGCTGGTCGAAAGGCTCACCCTCACGGCATCGCCAAGCTTTTCGACCGAGTCGAGTTCCCAGGCCTTGGTGCGCACGAATCCGTGCGCAGGTGCTTTAGGATCGTCCGCCTTGTTACGAAACCAGGGAAAGCAGACAGGAATGCCGCCGCGAATCGCGCGTCCCGGTGCGAATTGCGAATGCTTGCTTAAAAAGATCACTTCCTCCGCGCCCGCCGGCCGCCACGAGGTAAGGTGCGCGCCATGCAGGTACACTTCAGCCGTCGCGGCAGGACCGCTGATGGTCACCCGCGGAAACCCACCATTCCCCTCAGTGATGCGCGCTACCCCAGCGATCGCGAATTGTTCATTCAGCTCATCAGTATTCAACGTCCCACCACCTCCAACAGTTCGTTCACCGAACCCACTGCAACCCCAGCCTGGGTAAGCTTACCCGCCGCATCATCCCAATGCAGCGTAGTGACGCTACTGTTCCCCTTCTCATAAGCGTAGGTCTTGCCATCATCCTGGTACAGCGTGAAGTCGCTATCAGCCCCGGGATATACGCGGATCTTCGCTAACTTTTGTGCCTGACCGGTATTCTCCACCGGTTCCCCAAACGGCAGGATCGATCCCGCGCGAACGAACAGCGGTAGCGTATCAATCGGCGCATCCACCCGAACCGGCTTACCGCCGCTCACCCGCTCCCCGCTCCAGTAGTTATACCAATCCGCGCCCGCGGGAAGATAAACCATACGGCTGGTCGCGCCCTGTTCCGTGACCGGGGCCACCAGGAACGCCGGCCCAAACATATATTCATCCCGGATGTCGGCGACCTTCTCGTCCTGGGGGAAATCCATAAACAGCGCCCGCATATACGGAGCACCCGTCTGATTCGTTTGATAGCCAAGCGAATAGATATAAGGCATCAGCTGATAACGCAGCCGAAGATACTTCTCCAGGATCGGCTCCGCCTGTTTTCCATAGGACCAGACCTCGTTAAACCTGCGGCTGCCATGGGTTCGGAAATTAGGCTGAAACGCTCCATACTCGAACCACCGGGTATACAACTCTGGATAATCATCGTATCCACCGACGTTCTCGCGCGCATCGGAGGGATCAATCAACGGTGGATGCGCGGGATGATGCTCCGCCGGCAGATACTGCCAGCCGCCAATATCGTTTCCCCAATAAGCAATCCCCGAAGCCGTCACATCGAGGCCGGTAGGAATCTGCCGCCGCAGCGTATCCCAGTCAGGGTAAATATCCGAAGACCAGAAGATCGTTCCATTGTGCTGTGCGCCAGGATAAGCATCCCGGGACAGGATCAGCGCACGATGATCCACATCGCGCCGGAAACCGTCATAAAGCGCCGCCGTATGAAACAGCGGGTAGACGTCAAAGTATCGCGTGCCCGGTCCAATCGAAAGGTAACCGCCATTGGGCGGCAAATCTGGTTCTGTCTCATCCGCCCAGATCGAGTCGAATCCCTTGCTGATGATGTTGTCCCGAACCACATCCCAGAACCAGCGAGCCGCAGCCGGATTGGTGGTGTCGATATCGGAGCCGGCCCGGTCATATGGCAGCCCATCCATCGGCGTTCCATCGGCGAGATGCTCAAACCAGCCATTCTTCCGCACCAGGTCGTAGTAGCGTGTCCCACGCTCGAACCGCGGCCACACACTGATCATGGTCTCAAAGCCCATGGCATGCAGTTGCTTGTTCATGGCCGCCGGATCGGGCCAGTTCGCCGGCACGAAATCCATCTGTCCCATCTTGGAGTAGTAAAACCAATCCACGACGATCACATCGACCGGAAGGTGCCGTTCGCGATAGCCCTTGGCGACCGCCATCACCTCGTCCTGGGTGCGGTACCTTTGTTTGCACTGGATGAATCCGTAGGCTGCCTTAGGCAGCATCGGCGTGGACCCCGTCAGCAGCCGGTAGCCGGAGTAGATCTCGTCTGTCTTGCTGCCCGCGATCACGAAGAACGAGACGCGGTCGCCCACCTGCGAAGTCCACTGCGTTCGTTCATTGAAGCCGGGCTGGATGGTGGTTTGCGAGGGATTGTCCCAAAGCACGCCATACCCCTTGTTGGTAACCAACAGGGGCACGCAGAAGGTAGGTCCGCCGGTCGCGGTGTAATTATTCCAGCACTCAACGGTATGGCCACGATGGTCGAGGTAACCCTCCTGGTTTTGTCCCAGGCCGTAATAGTGTTCGTCGTCTGGCGAAGCGAATGTAGCCCCCACTTGATAAAAATCTTGATCGCCGGGTCTTTTATCGTTCAACACGCCGGCTGTTCCGTCTTTGTGATTGGGCACAGCCATTTCCCAGCCCTCTAATTCGAGCAGCCTGGTTCCCTCCGCAGTGCTGAAAAGGATGTGCGCACCTGGTGTCGAGCCGTTGAAGTACCTGCCTATATCCAGTTCGGTAGCCAGCGGCTGGCGTGGCTTGTCGGCAACCATCGTAACGGTGAGGCGATTGGACCGGTAGGTATTTCCCTCGTGGGTCCAGCCCGTGGCAGAAGGTGTGGCAGTAAAGCCGTATCCGGGAGGAGCCAAGGCTGGCTGTTTCAGCAGGCTGAGCGTGACTCGGATGATATTAGGCGCGTAGGGTTCGAGAACGATTGTGCTGCCGCCGCGATCGAGCACCACCCGCGTCTCCTGCGCCGGCGCGCATGCGGCAACTCCAAACACCAGACCGATGCAACAGACAATCTTCTGAAAAGGCATAGCGACCATGCTGCACGATTATGCAGCATGGGGCAAGCGGCTCACCTAAGAAGATGAAAATGGCGCCGACGAATATTGAGTGGGCGGCCCACTCAGTTCGGCCCTCCGGGACCCGCCAAATCATAAACCGTAGTCGCGGTGTGTTCCGATTCCGCCAGCACCAACCGGATCACCGCCAAAAGCTTATCGTTCGCCACCGGCTTCTGCAGAAAGGTTTTTGCCCCGGCCTTCATCGCACGATCCCAGTTTCCTACGCGGTCTCGTCCCGAAAGCACAATCACCGGAATCGCCGAAAGACTCTCGTTCACCTTCAACCGTTCCAGAACGCTGAATCCGTCACCAGCCGGCAGGCCAAGATCCAGGATCATCAAATCCGGCATGTGCTTCCTCGCCTCCGCGATACTGGCCACTCCATCCGCCGCGAAAATCACATCGTAGTGGTTTGCCGTTAAGCGCAGTTGTAATCCCAGCCGCATATCGGGGTCGTCATCGACAACAAGAATTTTCTTTTGGCTCATGGCTAACCCTTTCCCCGCAAAACTACGTTGTGAATGTGAGCTTGTATTCCCGCCGCTACCTGCTCCACGAACTCCTCCATCGGTTCATTGGCAAACCTAACTATGGGAGGAAGGTAGCTGTGCGTAATGGCAAAGTTGAATTCGTTTGTTCGCAGATCCTCGTGGCGCTCGAGCTGACCGAAAATCCGCTTGCTGATAATCTCCGCCCCCTGCTCTTGCGTAGACGCGATGGCAAAGAAAAGCCCGTGCTCGCCGCCTGGTCCTAGATCTGGCAACAGCACGTCTTTGTCAGGGCGTAAACAATCCTTGAGCACTCCGCGCACTGCAGCCAGTATTCTGGTAGGCAATTCGAGCGAGCCGTCCCGCGAAGTTACCCCCACCGTAATCACCGCGATGCATTCGCCGGCAGTTCTTTCCTCCGTCAGAATGGGACGAATCAGATCCTGCAAAGAGAAAATGGGAATCGTGAAGAAAAAATGACTACCCTGATGTGGTTCGCTGGTCACCCAGATCTCCCCGCCCTGCCGTATCACCAGCTCCTTCGCAATGTGCAGTCCCAGGCCCAGGCCCCTGCGCCCCGCCCGGCCTGTCGAAATGGCCGGGTCACTCACCTGGTAAAGATGTTCGAAAACGCGTGCGATCAAGTCGGGTTGGATGCCGCATCCGGTATCGGACACTTCCACCTGCAGGAAACCTGGATCCTGCGCGCACACCCCGGCTAGAATATTCACCAAACCGCCGTCAGGCGTATATTTCACCGCATTATCCATCAGGATGGTGAGCACCTGCCGAACGCGCATCGCATCGGCATAAGCCAAAGGCAGATCCGCGGACGACTGGTAGGAAAGGGCAATCTCTTTCTCCTTCGCAGAGCCCCCCAGGGTGGCAACGGCATACCCGATGGCATCGTCCAGGCTGAAAGGCTGCAAATCGACCTTGAGTTTACCCGCCTGTGCTTGCGTAACCTCGAGCAGGTCCTCGATCATGGATTGAAGCTGGCGCACATTCCGCAAAACGATCTGTAAGTATTCATTCTGTTGCGGGTTCGTCTCCCCCGCCAAACCATCCGAGATGATGGTGGTGAAAGAGTAGATCGATGCCAGCGGCGAGCGAAGCTCGTGAGATACGTGCGAGAGGAACTCGTCTTTCAGCTGCAACTGGTGCTTGCGCATGGCGTCCGTCTCCGCCTGCATGCGATGACGTTCCATCGCGTGGCGAAGCGCCCGGGGAAGAGCGCGATTCTCAATCTGCCCCTTAATCAGATAGTCTTGCGCACCTTCCTTGATAGATTCGGCTGCAAGCGCTTCGTCCTCCAGACCGGTGAGCACGATCATCACCACATCCGGAGCCGCCGCGCGGGCCCGCCGCAAAGTCTCCATCCCGTGTCCATCGGGCAAGCCCATGTCCAACAAAACAATATCGACTCCGCCCTGCGCCAGCCGCGTCTCCGCCTCCGACATGCGTGTCAGGTGGGTTAAAGTAAAACTACCTTCCTCTTCTTTACTGAACATTTCCCGCAGCAAGCGGGCATCGCCGGCATTATCTTCAACCAGAAGCACCTGCAGCGCCTTCTTTTCGGCACCCGCTTCTTGCACCGTGGCAGCCAACTCCCCGGGGGTTATCACAGGACGTTGAACCAGTTGATCGCCATGACCACGGGAATGGCCTTGCCGGGCGTGCTGTTGTAATTGCCCGCAAAGGGCCCAATCGAAGTCGGCACCCGCGTATCGGTGAAACTGGTCGCCTGCGTCCACACCACTCCATCCACGGAGTAATAAGCGGTGTAGGCGGTTCCGTTCCTCGCAAGCCGCAGATACATCGGATTGTGATAGTCGTTGAAGCTGGCCATCTTGAATACTGTGGCGGCAACCCCGCCCGTGACTTTGTTCGCGGTCATCGAAATATTGGTTCCGTCCGTAAACAGCCCGAAGGTAATGAAGTCCTTTTGATCGGCAATGACCATCAGTCCCCGGCTGGTGCCTACGTCATCCGCCGTGATGGGTGAATCGATTTTGATGGAGACGTCGAAGTTCTCGTTGCCGACAGGTTGCACTACGCGCACAGCCTGATTCGAGGGAAGCAAGGTGTCATGGTTGCTTCCACCCGGAACGTTGATCGTCAGATGAGCATTCGCTACCGAGACAGTTCCACCTACAGGCGTCATTACTTCCCAAAGAGGGCCGGGAAAGCTGCTCGCCTGAGGCGGCCCCGGAGCGACAGCCTGTGCGAGTGCGCCGGTCGATCGCGCAGCCAGCACGAGAACCAGAGATGAAACAACACAACTTAGGGATCGCGATCTATTCCTGGACATCTTCGTTACTCCCGCAAGGCACTTGAGCAAATGAAGAAACAGCTTCGCCTTCTCCTACCCACCATCCGCTACTAAGCTTCCTGCAACAATTGCCATTGCTGTGCATTACCGAAGTAAAGTCATTCACAAGAAACATATTGCACAGGCGCGTGCAACCTGAAGGAACGGCTTCTACTGTTGCACATCGAACCAGTTCACCGACATCACAACGGGAACAGCATTCACTGGATTCTGGTTGTAGTTGCTGGCGTAGGGACCGATCGCGGTCGGAGGCGTAAGGTAAGTGAAACTAGCCGCTTGCGTCCAGCTAGCTCCGTCGACCGAGTACTGGGCCACATAGGCGCTGCCCGTCCTGATTAGCTGTAAGTACATCGGATTCTGATACTGGCTGAAGTCGGTATCTTCCAGTATCGTGGATGCCACCCCGCGGATGACCGTATGCACACTCAGCCCGATGTTGTTTCCGTCTGTAGTTAAGGCAAAGGTGACAAAATCTTCGTTGTCGGCCAGCAACATGAGACCCTGGCTGGTGTCGGCATCGGCGGCGACGAGGGGAGAATCGATTTTGATCGATACATCGAAATCCTGATTGCCGATCGCCTGCACCACCCGGACAGCCTGATTCGACGGTTGCAGCGGGTCGTGGTTGGCTCCGCCCGGAACCCCCAGAAACAGATGGGAATTGGAAATCGACGCAGACCCGCCGACCGGGGTCTGCAACCTCCAGAACGGCCCGGTAAATCCGTCCGCCAGCGCCGGCCCCGCCGCCGCGGGTACGGGGCCAGCAGACACAGAATTGGCGGGCACTGGAGTGCTGGGTGCCGGAGTAACAGGTTCCGGAGGAGCCACCGGCGCCGGGGGAGGGGTGGCCGCTGGCGGCGCAGGGGTGCTCGTTCCACTTGTGCCAGGAGCAACCGCGGGCGCGCCGATCGTCACCATTGTGGTAACGCTACTGGGCACGTAGCCGAAGGCAGGAAACACGATGCCCTGGTTAGCTCCCTGCCCCCAGGAGGCTATCGCCTTAACTGTCGTCCCAGCTGCAACCTTGAACGGGCCTGCGTACACTTGTGACGTCCCGGAAGCCCCGCCAGGCGGGAAGATACCGGGCACGCTTCCATCCGTAGTGTAGAAGAGAGACAGTCTATGATTCGTATCGCTGTCACTCAACGTAATCGTCGCCCCCGTGGAAGAGGAAGCCGCAGAGATGGCAGGAGCTACCGTCGCTACCGTCGTACTGGTCTGAACTACGGTGTTAGGGCTTAGCACTAGGCCGGGATTGGATGTAGAGCCACCATCCTCGTAAGTAACCGCATGGCTTAGGTCCGCCGCCGACTGTCCCCAGACATCGGTACCCGAGAAATAGTTATTGCTGATATTTGCATTGGTGAACGCTTCGCCGACACTTATGTCCCATCCCGAACACCCCCAGCCGGCAGCACAGGTGTCGGGACCGTTTCCCCCCTGAAACAGGTTGTACGTAGCGATGCTCCCGGCGCCCCACAGCTCCAGCCCTATCCCGTAGTGGCCGCCCTGACCCGTGAGAGTGACCGGTACATTGCCGATAAACACATTATCCGTCACGGTGTGTGTAGGCGATACGGATGGGGTGAATTCCGGAGCCGATAATTCAAACGTGTTATAGCTTGGGTTATAGGGCTGGTAATAAGCATTATGACTATAGTTGCCAATGCCGTTCGTATCCTGCTGTGTCTCAATTAATATGCGAGAGTTTCCCTGCATATTATTATTCTCGACATCGGCATTTAGGCTTGATATCCCGAGCGAGGATTGTTCTGAGAGCTTTAATCCCTCTTCGGTAAGGTTAATGGTGTTATTTGACCATACCAGGTAGTTATTAAATCCGTTGACCCAGGTAGCGCTGCAGCCCCCACCCGAGTCCGGATATGCTACAGAACGAATGGCAGCACAATTATTAAAAAACGTATTCCACACGATGGTGATGTGCTGGACGCCCGTGGCTGCCGTGAAGCCCGCGTTCTGGCCGTCGAGATAGATATTTGCCTGCGAGCTATTGCTGAGCGCCGGAGGGTTGTTATTATCGAATGCGTTTTGCTGAATGGTGATACCGGACGCCGGATAGTACACCAGGACTCCACCTTGTGTACCACTGAAGCGCAGATATTCGATCGTGCATCCCTGGCCGCCCGTGAGGGAGATACCATTGCTGTCCGTAGATAGGGCAAAATTAGTTGGCACTGTGCTGGTCAGGACAGCCGTCGGCAAGTTGCTCTGGGTTACGACACCCACATTAGGGCCGGTATAGATGGTGCCATTGGAGCACGGCAACGTGACTGTTGCCGCAAGGCTGTAAAGGCCGGCCGAAAATAGTACCGTATTGCCGGAGCCAGCTCCGGCAATATTAATGATTGCCTGAATAGCAGCTGCACTGGAGCCGGGGGTTACGGTATAGGTAGTGGCCAGCGCTGGTACACTCACGCCAAGGGCAAGAACTGCCAACATCTTGTTCACGACAACCCTCCGCGAGTAACCGGTAGGGCCAATATCCTTCCGCCACTTGATGCGAACAATTACCTTTGGTGTGCATTACGGTTGTAATGACAAGAACGCCTTCCAAGCTGAAAATGGCGCGGACGAATGTTGAGTGGGTGGCCCAGGGTTTCTGCCCCGTATGCTATGTTTGCCTCCCGGGGGCAAAATGATCCGCACGGCCGCAGAAGTCATCAAGGGCTGGTTCTACCTGCTGGCATTAGTCACAGGCGGCAACTATGTGCGCAAGGCAAGACTGCAGCGTTTGGGAAAAGGAGCAAAGATTCTGCCCACCGTGTTCTTCAAATACCCTGAGTTGATCCAGATCGGGGAAAACTCCTTCATCAACCATCTTTGTTCTGTATGGGCCTCCCCCGGGGGCCCGATCACCATCGGAAGCAATGTACTGCTGGGCCCCTGCGCGTCGATCATTTCCTCCAACCACGGGGTCGCTCGTGGTCAACTGATTCGCAATCAGCCTGGTAACGACGCACCGATCTCGATCGGCGATGACGTATGGCTCGGCGCCAACGTAGTCGTAACTGCAGGAGTTTCGATTGGCGACGGCGCTGTCGTAGGCGCAGGAGCCGTCGTCACCACCGATCTGCCCCCGATGTCGATCTGTGCCGGTGTGCCTGCGAGAGTCATCGGCTATCGTCCGTAGATCCCGTGAGAAATCGGAGGCATAGAGAAGGCCAAGCAGGGACGCGGCGGGGAATGTAAATTCATCGTGGCCATCGCCATTGAATTGCTTGTGCCCAAGGGCTTCGGACGGGTGCGGCTCCGGCGTATCGAAGATGTTTCTTCGGCCAGCCTGATCCCTTTTATCCAGTACGCTGTCGAACCGGGGTCGGATGTGTGTACCGACGCTTGGAAGGGCTATAAGGGCTTGGCCAAGCAAAACTACCATCACCGCCCGGTTTGCCTCGCGGCCAGTGGCGATCCAGCTCATGTCGTCATGCCCGGTGTCCATACGGTTGCTGCTCTGCTGAAACGTTGGCTATTGGGAACGCATCAGGGCTCTGTCACCGCCGCCCATCTGGATGCGTATCTGGACGAGTTTGCGTTTCGCTTCAACCGTCGAAAATCGCGGCGCCGGGGAATGCTCTTCTATCGCCTGCTGGAGAACGCCGTCGTTACAGAACCGACCCGATACCGACCTTCACGAGCCAGAATACGTTAATTAATTTTGCTCTGGGCTTTCGTTTAATCCCCGCACTCTACTGTTGCGCCATACAAGCGTGGCCCCATGAAAACTCCTGGTGTGGCAATAGTAGTTGCTTTCGCAGTGCTCTCTGTCGCCACCATGGCGCAACGTTTGTCGTCCCCATCCCCTGGGCCAGCTTTTCCTGCAACCCCTGCTTCCCTCGGAGGCGTCAACCTGCCCTATCAGCAGATTGGCGCCTCCGACCTTGTTCACCTGATGGTTTACGACTCTCCGGAACTATCTCAATCGTTCCGCATCGACAAGCAAGGAAACTTGAACTTACCGCTCCTGCGAGCCCCCTTACGCGCGGAAGGACTCATGCCGGACGCCCTGCGCGATGAAATTGTAGCCGCCCTGAGAACCCAACACCTGCTGGTAAACCCGGTGGTCGATGTCTCCGTTGTCGAGTACCGCAGTCGCGATGTCACTATTGCCGGCGCCGTGAAAACACCCACCACCCTCGAGGAGGTTGGGGACCTGCGCTTGTTAGGCGCGCTCAGCCAGGCGGGTGGCCTCCTGCCCGAAGCGGGCCCGGAGATCATCGTTGAGCAGGCAAACGGCAGCTTGCAGCGTCTGTCGGTGCGCGAAATATTCGATGGATTCCATCCTCAACTGAATATCCGTATACTCGCCGGCGCGCAAATCCGTGTGCCGGCATGCGATCAGGTATTTGTGGTGGGAAACGTCAAACGCCCGGGAGCTTTCCCTTTCCGAAGCCTGCAGGATACCACCGTGCTGCAGCTACTGGCGCTAAGCGGAGGTCTTGATTCCTTTAGCCGCAGCAAAGCCTACATCTATCGCCAGGAGCAGGGTAGCGCGCAAAAGACAGAGATAGAAATCCCCTTACGACGCATTCTCGATCGTAAAGCCGAGGACGTAAGGCTCGTGGCCAACGACATTCTCTACGTGCCGACCAATGGGAAGCTCAAGAACAGCGCGACCGTAGTAAACCATGTCACCGGGATCGGCAACACTGCCGTTTCAGCCGCCATCTGGGCGCACTAACTCAACCAAGCACCCGCCTGCCGGGTACACAAGGCCTATGACTAGAACGGAGCGAATTGCGTGCCCGGTTTCCTTGCTGTCCCCAAGCCGCACAGGCTGAGCGATCCCGCTGAATCTCAGCGCCCGCTCACCTTCTACGCGGGCATCCTACGCCGGCATGTGTTTACCATCGCGCTCCTCAGCATGGTGCTGACTGCCCTGGTCGTGCTTGGGTGTTCCTTGTTGCCCGCCATCAATACGGGCTCGGCAATCATCGCTATCGACAGGCAGGCTTCACCGGAAACGGTTGGCGACAATCGTCTCCTCTCCACCGGCGATGACCAATTCATGGCAACGCAGCAGAGTCTGCTGCAGGCTGACACGATCCTGCGTCCGGTAGCGGAGCGCTACGACCTGCTCCAGCGAGAACACCAGTTGCGCCGCTACTTCTTCTGGTACTACTCGGCGGAAAAGCAGAATGCGATCAGGAATGCACCCATCGTACTGAAACATCTCAAAATTGAGCGGGAGCCCAACACCTACCTGCTCACCATCACCTATCGCGATCAACACCCACAGTTAGCCGCAGACGTCGCCAACGGAATTGCTGATTCCTACCTGCGGAACATTTTCGACACCCGGGTCAAGGAAGCCGGACGCCTCACCTCTTCGATGGAACAGCAACTTATCGATCTGAAAGAAAAAATGGAGTCGACTCACCGCGATCTGATGGTCTATCAACGGAACCTCGGTACCGCCGATCCGGAGCAGAAAACCGCCGTATTGGTGGCCAGGCTACAGGCACTCAATACGGAAAGCAGCACGGCCGAAGCGGATCGCATCGCCAAGGAGGCCGTCTATCGCGAAGCCAGGGATGGAACCCTGCCCGAGGTCGAGGTGTCTGGTCAATCGACCGATCTCACCAAAGACGTAGAGAAGCTGCAGGTAGCCAAGGCGAACCTGGCCCTGGTAGGCGCAACCTATGGAGATCAGCACCCGGAATACAAAAAGGCGGCGGCGCAGGTAGAGGAAGCCCAACTCGCGCTCGACGAGAGCCGCGTCAATGTTGCCACCCGCATCGGCGTGGAGTACCGCCAAACTCTGGTTCGCGAGCAGATGCTTTCGCAGGCGGTCAGCGAAACCAAACAGCAGGTCGACGACCTGACCTCGCAGTCCTTCAATTACCTGCAACTGAAGCATGAAGCCGAGACAGCAGAAAAAGTTTACGACGATCTGTTCGCCAAGATTAAACAATCGGGCATCAATTCCGAATTGCAAAACAACATCGTCCGCCTGGCAGATTCCGCCCGTCCTGCAGCCAAGCCGATCTTTCCCGATTGGGTGAAAATCGTTTGCCTCTCTATGGCCTTCTTTGTTTTTGCCTGTTCAGCCTACGTGATCTGGGCGGAACTGGCGGACGCGACGGCAAAAGAACCCGGGGCTGTGGAAGCAGCGCTTGGCGTGCCGGTAGTCTGCTCCCTGCCCAAAGTCTCCGGCATGGAGCTTCGCCTCGCGCTAGGCCCGGACGGCATGCGCATCGCAGGCAGCCGGTGGCGCGGCCTGCAGGGCGGCTTTTTCGACGAGGGCGTTCGCCACCTGCGCGGATATCTCATGCTTTCTGAGCTGTCGAATGCCCCCAAGAGCATATTGATCACCAGCGCTTTGCCCGGCGAAGGAAAATCCACCGTCGCGCTTTCGCTCGCCATGGCCCACGCCGAACAAGGCAAACGCACCCTGCTGATCGATGCTGACCTGCGTCAACCCGCCATAGAAAGACTGGTGCGACTGGATCCCGATGCCGGCCTGGCTGAAGTGCTTGCTCACAGAAGCCACTGGAGTTCAGCCACCCGCTCCGTGCCGGGCCGTCCCAACCTCTCCGTGTTAGGGTCTGGTCTACCTTTACCCCTCGCCTTGGTGCTGATTGGACCGCAGATGCGGGGAATTCTGAACCAGGCAATCCAGCAGTTTGATTTAGTCGTTCTCGATTCCCCTCCCCTGCTGGGCTGCGCGGAAACACTCGAGCTGGCCGCAGCGGCCGACCTCGCTGTGCTGGCTGTGCGCAGCGGACAAACTCCCATGAAATCCCTGGCTGCTGCCGTAGAGACTCTCCGCCGGGTCAACGTACCCATCGCCGGAATTGTTCTCAATGAGTCGGCCATTGCCGCCGACGCCACCCACAAAGCCTACGCCAGGTACTACACCACCATAGGAAGCTCTTAGGGCCGCGAACGAAGTTGACTACACCATGGAGAGCACAGAATGACCCTGCCAGTTACGATCGCACTGCTGGCGTTGTGGAGCCTGGCCATGTACCGTTACGGGCGCTCCATCCTGTTCCCTCCGGCATCACTGGGAACCGTTTGGACCTTGACGCTGCTGGCGGTCTGGCTGTCCGGAGACATCTATTACCCCTTGACCAGCACTGCCGATGAAATCGTTCTGGCCAGTGTCGTAGCCTTTTCTGTCGGCGGCATCTGCGCCGTGATCTCTCCCGTATGGAAATCGAGATCACTTGCCACGGTTTCCCCCAGGCGGCGTATACAGGTCGACCGATGGTTGACCGGCGCAGGGTTACTTTTCCTGCTGAACATTCCCTTCTTCTACCTGTATTTCAAACAGCTCAGCGCAACCATCGCCCCGCGCCAAAGCCTGTGGAGACAGATTCGTATCGCCTCCAGCAAGGCCAACATATCTGGCCAGGGCGATCTTCCGCTCGAGTCCTTCATCCTGCCCTTCCTGACCATCGTTGCGCTGATCGCGGTGTATGAATACGCCGATACCGGCAGACGCGCGGTGCGCACTCTGCTGCTTGTCCTGCTGGCCGGCGGATATCAATTACTCAATGGAGCCCGCTCCGAAGTGCTGCTGCTGTTAGTCAGCTCCATCGTCATCCTCTGGCTCAGCAGAGGTGCCGCACCCACAAGACTGATGGCCATCATGGGCCTGGCGTTTCTTCTCGTCTTCTCCGCCGGCCAGATTTCCATGAGCAAATATGGCGCTACTGCGGGCGCCTCCCTGGCTGACAACCTCCCCCATGTTGCCCAGGGCATTGGAACCTACTGGCTTGGCGGCATCATCGCCTTCGACCGAAACCGCCAGAATCCGGAGTTACGCTACGGCTGGGATCTGGGGAAGTTCGCCAAACGGATTGCCAATCGATTCGGCGCACATTATTCCGAGCGCGACCGCAATCTCGAATACACCAAAATCTCTCCCACCCAGATCACCAACGTCTACACCGCCTTCCTGCCCTACTACATGGATCATGGCGGCATGCGCGGGGCCATTGGGCTGATGTTCCTGGTGGGCTTTCTCAGCACCTATGTCTACCGTTGCGCGATCCATGGCAGTTGCTGGGCGGTCTTCACCCTCGGCGCTTTCGTCTATGCCACCGTCATGACCGTCTTTTCCGAAGAGTATTTCGCCCAGGTCATGTTCTGGATCAAGGCCGGCGGAGTCTCTACCCTGGTCTATTTCACTCCCAGCCTCACCCAGCGCCTGGGTCGACGCTGGCCACCCATGGCAGAGCCGGAGCCGCAACCATGAGAGTCGCAGCCTACACCGGCGGAGTGATGGTGCCCAGCGCCCGGGCACGAGTACGGCAATACATTGGACCGCTCAGCGCGTTGGACATTGATGTGCGCGAATATCCCCTGCCGTGGGGCAACATCCTGCCGCGGCAGATCGCCCTCCGCCCGCTGTGGATGGCCGCGACAGCAGCCTCTCGCGCCGCCACTCTCACCAGTTCATGGAAGGCCGACGTAACCTGGATATCACGTCAGTTGCTGCCCGCTTTCGCACCTCTCCAGGCCATGGCGAAGCATCCCATAATCCTGGACATCGATGACGCGGTGTGGCTCAACACCGGCGGCCACCGCGCGCGCGATCTGGCCCGGGCCAGCGACCTGGTGGTGTGCGGCAACAATTTCCTGGCCCACCAGTTTTCCCGTTGGAACACCAACATCACCGTAATCCCCACCGCGGTCAACACTTGCTGGTACCGGCCGCGCCTGGCCCCGGCCGGAGAAAGTCCCGATCACCCGCCCACCCTGTTCCTGGGTTGGACCGGCACCAGCGGCAACTTTCCCTTCCTGTATGCGATCGAGCGGGCACTGATGCGGGTAATGCAGCACTGCAGCCACGCCAAACTGCTCGTGGTCGCCGATCGGCCCCCAGAATTCAAGTTGCTTCCTGAATCTCGGGTGGAGTTCGAACGTTGGACACCGCGCACTGAGCAAGCCGCCTTCACCCGCATGTCCATTGGCTTGATGCCTCTGGCTGATACCGACTGGTGCAACGGCAAGTGCAGTTACAAAATGCTTTGCTACATGTCCGCGGGGCTGCCGGTCGTCGTGACCGCCGCGGGGATGAATCGCGAGGTCCTCGCCCTGGGCAACGTTGGCTTGAGTGCCGGCTGCGAAGCAGAGTGGATCGACGCACTCATAGCGTTGCTCGAGGACGCCAACCTGCGCCGCCGCATGGGCGCTGCCGGACGCGCCGTGGTCGAGGAGCGTTTTAGCTTGCAACAGTTGGCGCAGCCAATATGCGGCCGTCTTCCAGTCCCTGGGCGGAGAATTGCCCCGGGTTGCCCCATCCCAAACCCCGTAGTCTAAAAACCGAATGGCGGACCGAACGGCAGACCCCATGTCAGACCCCATCATCACCATCGCCATGCCCTTCTACAACAGCGCGGCCACTCTCGAGCTGTCTATTCGATCGCTCCTGAACCAGACCTATGGCGACTTCGAGCTCTTGCTCTGCGACGATGGTTCGGACGATCTTGGTCTGGCGATCGCGCGCAGCTTCGATGACCCGCGGGTGATCTGCTGGAGTGACGGGCGGCGGCTCAGGCTCGCCGCACGCCTGAACCAGTGCATCGACCGCGCGCGGGGCAACTACCTGGCCAGGATGGATGCCGACGATATCGCTTATCCCGATCGGCTCGCGCGACAACTGGTTTTCCTCAGCAACCATACGGAAGTAGATCTGTGCAGTGCCGGAGCCCTGGTCTTCGGCAAACAGGGGCGGCCGCTCTGGCGCTTCAGTCCCGCTCTGGAACATGCCGCCATAACCCGTTCGCCTTTCCGCGGCTTTCCCTTGTGGCACCCGCTATGGATGGGGCACATCGAGTGGTTTCGCCGTTGGCGCTACGAAGAGAGCGCCTGGCTGGCGCAGGATCAGGAGTTGCTGTTGCGTAGCCACCGCCTGAGCCGATTCGCCAATCTTCCCCAGGTTCTGTTGGGATACCGGCGCGAGCGAGTCACCCTTAAGAAGCTATTCCGTTACAAATTGCTACACATCCAATATGTCTGCAAGCAGCCCGGAGCTGCTCCGGGCAGTTGGCAGAAGATCCAGCTTTTGCTGATCACTGCGGCCAGGTTTGCTGCCAACTGCCTCGCTCTGGTCGGAGGCTTTGAGCACCCCTTCGGTCATCAGGCCGCCAAGGCGCCCACTGCGGCAGAGCTGGCGGAGTGGTGCATTGTTTGGAATCTGCTCTCCGCATGGTATGGGCGGCCGAGCAACGAGACCTTCCTCCCGTCTCAACTGTTAGCAAAAGACAAGCAGGGCCGCGCATGAAAATTGTTCACGTGCTCACCCGTGGGGACGTTCTTGGCGGGGCGCAGACTCACGTGCGCGAGCTCTCCCTTGAGCTGCGCAGGCTGGGCCACGAGGTTACCGTGATCACCGGCGCACCCGGCATTTTTACCGACCAGCTCCGTCACGCGGGAATCCCCTGGCGTGAGGCCAGGAGCCTTGTCCGTCCACTGCGGCCACATCTCGATGTCGCTGCTCTGGTCCAACTGTGGCGTGCCCTGGACGAGCTGAAACCTGATCTGGTGTGCGCTCACACCGCCAAGGCCGGCTCGCTGGGACGTGCGGCGGCGCGCCTTCATCACCTTCCCAGCGTCTTTACTCCGCATGGATGGTCCATGCTCGACCGCACCTCGATGCACCCGAATCCGCTCTGCCGCTGGGCGGAGTCGCTGGCCGCACGGCTGGGCACACGGATCATCAACGTGTGCGAGTTTGAGCGGCAGTACGCACAACAACTCGGAGTATGCCGGGCAGCTACCCTGGATGTGGTCCTCAACGGAATTGCCGAGACTGCGCAGGTGAGGCTACGGCCGATCGACGCTCAACCGCCGGTGATGGTGATGGTGGCGCGTTTCGCCTTGCAGAAAGATCACCGCACTTTAATCCAGGCGCTTTCCGGTTTGCTCGGCATGAAGTGGAGTTTGCTGCTGGTAGGCGCAGGCGAACTGGAGCCGCGCGTGGCCGCTCAAGTCGAGGCAGTTGGGATGAGCAGCCGGGTGCGCATACTGCCCCCGGAAACGAACGTGGACCGTTTACTCATGGAAGCGCAGATCTTTGTTCTCTCGACGCATTTCGAGGCTCTCCCCATCAGCATCCTCGAGGCCATGCGCGCCGGCTTACCCGTCGTAGCTACCGACGTGGGCGGCATTCACGAGTCGGTGCGCAACGAAGAGACCGGTCTGCTGGCGCCGCCGGGAGATGTCGAGGGATTGAGGTATGCGTTGGCTCGCATGATCAGTGCGCCCGCATTGCGCGTCACCTTCGGCAGCGCGGGACGGCACCTTTGGAGCAAACAGTTCACGGCCGGCACGATGGCCGCGCGCACGGTCGAAGTCTACCATCGGGCCTTAACGGTTAATTGATTTCCTGCAACGCGGCGGTGAGACCTCTATTAGCAGACGCTATTTTGGAAAGTGCCAGGAACTAATTGCTAACGTTGAAATCTTTCTCGCCATCTCTTTCACCTTGTAGCGCAATCCGCCCTGTTCGGTTGCGGTAAAGACCGATCTTTGTGTCTTTCCTTTTTTGCGAAGAAATTTGTTGCCCATTTGTTCACCCAATAATGCTTGGCTTCCTGGCCCGAATTGTACTAGCAATGTGTGCCAGCATCGCGAGCACTTCTTGACCAAAGCAGCTACTTACATGATGGCAAACGACATGCAAGGGCGCTAATTGATTTCCTGCACCTTGACGATGAAGTATTGGAAGGTAGCTCCCTTGGCCAGCACCAACTGGTGCGGGATATTGGCCGGTATGTGAACGATATCGCCCTTCTTGAGCTTGGTTTCCTTGCCATCCTGTACCGAGTCGCCGCGCACTTCGCCCGGAGCCGTGGTCGCGCTGTTCACGATATGACCACCGGAAACCAGCGTTGCCTCGCCGCCGACGACAAAATAAAAGTCGGCGAATTTCTCGTGCAGCTCGGCCTTTCCGCTCTTACTACGAAAGGCCAGCATGGTGTAGTCCGAGGCATATTTCTTGAGCGTCTCGGTAGCCAACCCGGAAGCGTCGGCCTTCTGCTCCAGTGTCTTCTCCATCGCCGTCAGATCAGCGGGTGAATACTGATCCGGCGTAGGCATGGCCTCCTGCCCCAGGGACGCGCGACCAAGCATGGCCATGGCCATTAACACAATCACCGTTACCTTCATTGGATCACCTCGTTCTTTCTATGCTTTCGCTGCCGCCCGGGTGCGGGCGATGATGTCGAGATACGCGCGTGCTGCGATGGTAATGACTTCAGGCTTGCCCTCTGCCAGGGCGGCGACGTTGACCAGATCCGCGCCCACGCCGAGGGCCGATGCACCGGCCTCCAGAAAGCTGGCCGCGGTCTGGAGCGTAACCCCGCCGGTCGGCACCAAACGTAGAAACGGAAACGGAGCCTTGAGCGACTTGAGATAGCTGGCCCCTCCCATGGCTGAGCAAGGAAACACCTTAACGAAGTCTGCACCGGCCTGCCAGGCCGTGATCACCTCGGTAGGCGTCAACGCGCCGGGAAGAGAAACTTTGTCCCGCGCCTTCGTTTCCTGGATCACGTCCATGTGCAGGCTTGGGCTGACCACGAACTCCGCACCCGCTTCAATGGTGTCGGCGCATTCTTTTCTATCGGTAACCGTACCTGAACCCAATAGCAGCCTGTTGCCGTAGATCCGTTTCAGTTCCCGTAATACGTCAATCGCACCGGGAACCGTCATGGTTACTTCCATGACGGTGATGCCGCCGGCAACCATCGCTTCCACCACGCCGATCGCTTCCTTGGCCGATCGTGCCCTGAGAACAGGGATAATCCCCGCTGCCTCCAGCTGTCGTTTCACTTCCTCAGACATTCTCTTTTTCCTTTAATGTGCGTGTATTTAACGAGCAATGCGCGCGGAGCCCCCCAGCATCACCCGCTCCACTTCTGCGCGAGAAGCCGTGCTCGTATCTCCTGGAGTGGTCATGGCGAGCGCGCCATGCGCCACACCGCAAGCCACGGCCCACTGCGCCGGCTTCCCCATCAGCATTCCGAAGATCAACCCGGAAGCGAACGAGTCTCCGCCGCCCACTCGATCCATAATGTCAATCTCGCGCTGCGGCACATACAAAATCTGATCCTTGTAAATCGCCATAGCGCCCCAGGCATTGCGCGAAGCAGTTTGCGCGGTACGCAGGGTAGTCGCCACCAGCTTCAGATTCCCGTAGGAAGCGGCAACCTCGCGCAGCATCTTCTCGTAGCTGGCCACCGGCAACTCGTCGAAGTCTTCCTTCACCCCTTCGAGCTTGATTCCCAGCATGGCGGAAAAGTCCTCTTCATTCCCGAACAGAACGTCGAGCTTCTTCACCAACTCTCGATTCACCTCTTGCGCCTTCGCCTTACCCCCAATCGATTTCCAAAGAGAATCGCGGTAATTCAAATCGAAAGAAGTAATCGTCCCATACTTGCGCGCCGTATCCAGCGCCTCCACTGCAACCTCGGGGGTCGAGGGCGAGAGCGCCGCGAAGATACCTCCGGTATGCAGCCAGCGAGCCCCATTGGCCGGCCCCAGAATCGCCTCCCAATCGAAATCGCCCAACTTCGCCTGGGAAATTGCAGTGTTGCCCCGGTCGGAGCAGCCTACCGCAGCCCGCACTCCAAAACCACGTTCGGTAAAGTTGAGACCGTTGCGCACTGTGCGGCCGATGCCGTCGTAGGGGACCCAGCGAACCAGCGAAGTATCGACGCCCCCTTGAAGCATCAGATCCTCCACCAGCCTGCCGATCGGGTTATCGGCGAACGCAGTGACAATCGCGGTGCGCAGGCCAAAGCAGCGGCGCAGTCCGCGGGCCACGTTGTATTCGCCTCCACCTTCCCAGGCCTGAAACTGCCGCACGGTGTGGATTCTGCCTTCACCCGGATCGAGACGCAGCATGACCTCGCCTAAACTTACGCAGTCCCAGCGACTGCTCTCTGCGCTCTTTATCGTTAGCTCTTCCATTCTCTCTTCCTCTTAGCGTGATAGCCGAACATATCCCAGATCCTTCTGAATCCCCTGCACGCAGGTCATCAACTTACCTGCAATCTGTGGGATCTTTTGCATGGTGACACGAAACGCAGGGCCGGAGATGCTTACCGCGGCCACCGCCTCTCCTCGACCGTCGAGGATAGCCACACCGGCGCAGCGCACGCCCTCTTCCCGTTCTTCGTCGTCGACTGCGTATCCGCGGCGGCTGGTGCGATCAAGTTCTTTCAGCAATGCTTCCCTGCTGGTCATGGTTCTTCGAGTAAACCGTTCGAGCTGCAATTCCGGTAACAACTGTTCGACCCGAGCGCGCGACATGGTAGCCAGGACAGCCTTCCCCACCGCAGTGCAGTGCACTGGACTGCTCGCGCCTACGCGCGAGATCATGCGGATGGTACGCTCCGGCTCTTGTTTGTCGATGTACACCATGCGCGTCTGTTCCAGAATGCACAGATGGGCGGTCTCTTCGACCTCAGCAACCAGCATTTTCAGGTGGAGCTGGGCGCGTTCTCGCAGGTCGTACTGCTCAATGGCGCGACTGCCAAAGTCGCACAACCGCAGGCCCAGACGAAACTTTCCTGCCGGCGTGCGTTCCACCATACGGTGTTGTTGGAGCACCATGAGGAACCGGTGCGCCGTGCTCTTGTGCAATCCGAGGGCGTGAGCGATTTCGGCCAGGCCAAGTGAAGTAGCGCTGGTGGAGAGCAAATCGAGCACTGCAAAGGCGCGATCCAGCGCCTGGAGTTTGTAAATTCCGGTGCCGCCGTGTACCACATTATGAGATGCCATGCCGTTTACTGAAAAAGCCGAGCCAGCGGGCATTTTTGCTTCCCCGTTACTCTTTTGTCAAGTTGGGATCAGCTGATCTTGATCAGTCCTTCGGCGGCCAATTGGGTGAGCAGATGAAGCACATCGCGTTCGATCACCCCGGGAGGGGCCTGGTAGCGGGCACTCAAATCTTCGATCAGGTCTTCCACCCGTACCGGTGAGGCCAGCTTGCTCCAAATGTCGCTGCCGATCTCGCCCAGTCCGTAACAGCGACTGCGCTCCAGGCTCATCAGCACCGTCTCCCCTGCCACATCCGCAGCCACCGGATTGGGCATGTGGCAAACGATCGAGCCAGGCTTCAACTTCGTCATCTTTCCAATATATCTGGGGAGCAATCGCGGCATACGCCAAAGTGAATCTGCGAGTAACGGGGAAAATAAACCGCAGGTCCCCATTCGACTGGGTCGCCCAGGTCACGCTTTTGAGACCTGGGCTGCTTCGGCTAGGACTCCGTTTGCGAGGATGACAACTCAGTTGTGCTGCAAAAGCGACACCTGGGACGCACTTTACCGCTCGTAGTAAAATTGGAGGCTGACGTTTCGGAGCTCTGGAGGTTGAAGCTGTATTTTGTAAGCATCTGCGCTCCCCGCCCTGTTCCCCTCTTGCCAATCTCCACTCCACGCTGGCTCTGCTATCGTTTGAGGCATGCCGGTCCCCAGCAGCGAATCCACTGCCACTCCTCACGGGCAGAGGACTCTCGCCGCGCTTTCCGCTGCTCAGCTGGCGGCCTCCAAACGTCCCTTTCTGCAATACCTCTCCAGCCTGATCCAGACAGCGCGCTGGCAGCTCTTCGCCGCCGTGCTCATCATGACCTTCACCTCGCTGACCGAAGGCCTGGGTGTAGCCCTACTCTTCCCTATCCTGCAGGTAGCTGGTTTCAACCTCGCCAACCAGGGCCACGTCGGCCACTACACCGGCGAGGTACGCGACCTGCTCTTCCTCAGCGGACTGCGACCCTCCCTGTGGCTGGCGACCCTGCTGCTGATTTTCATGCTCCTCATGGCCCTGCGATCGCTCTTCAGCCGGGTTCAATCGGTGCTCACCTTTCGCACCGCGCTCGGCTACGAGCTGGCCTTAAGCCGACGCCTCTACCAGGCCATCATCAGCGCTGATTGGCTGTTCCTGGTACGCCGCCGCTCCTCCGACTTTACCCACGCCCTCACCGCCGAGCTGGCCCGGGTGGCGACCTGCACTTACCTGCTGATCGGCGCCCTGGCGAACGCCATCCTCGCCCTGGTTTACATTGCCATTGCCCTCAAGCTCTCCGCCGGCATGACCCTGCTCGTGTTGGCCACGGGAGCCGTTCTCCTGCTGCTGTCCCGCCGCTGGATGCGCGCCGTCCACCAGGGCGGGTCCGCCGTTTCCGAGAGCGTGAGCGAGGTCTACTCGGCAGCCACCGAACACCTGCAGAATCTCAAAGCAATGAAGTTCTACGACGCACAAACCAGCGATCTGGAAATGTTCTCGTCGCTCCAGTCCTCCGCCCTGCAGCAGAGCCTGCACAACACCCGCAGCCAGGCAGCGGCAGCGTTCTGGTTCGAAGCCGGTTCCCTCCTCGTGCTGGGCGGGATCATCTTCGCATCGCTGCAGATTCTCAACGTGGCCCCGGCTTCCATCCTTCTATTACTGGCCGTGTTTACCCGCCTTTTCCCCCGCCTGACAGCAGGTCAAGCCCAAATGCAGGCGTTCCTTACGGAGCTCCCCGCCTTTGAAAACCTGATGACGATTTACCAGGAGTGCGTAGCCAACGCGGAAGTTCCCGGCGCTGCCGGACCCGGCCCGGGCCCAGCCCATGAAATCCGTCTGGAACACGTCGGCTTTCGTTATGAGCCAGACCGGCCCCTGGTGCTGGACGATTTATCACTGACGATCGCGGCGGGAAGGGTCACCGCCATCGTCGGCTCCTCGGGCGCCGGCAAGAGCACCGTCGCCGACCTCATCGACGGCCTGCTCGCCCCCGTCACCGGCCAGGTTCTCATCGATGGCGTCGAACTTACCCCGCAAACCGCCAGAGCCTGGCGCCGCCACGTTGGTTACGTAGCCCAGGACACGGTGCTCTTCCACGACACGGTGCGCAACAACCTGCGCTGGGCGAACCCCGATGCCTCAGAACAAGAAATGAGAGAGAGTCTGGGCCTGGCCGCCGCCGAGTTCGTCTTTGAATTACCACAGGGGTTGGATACCACCGTAGGCGATCGCGGCATGCTCCTCTCCCACGGCCAACGCCAGCGCATCGCGTTGGCGCGCGCGCTACTGCGAAAACCGGGGCTGCTCATCCTGGATGAGGCCACCAGCAGCCTCGACTTCGACAACGAAAAGCGGATTCTTGACGCCATCGAGCGCCTGCAAGGCCGCGCCACAGTGCTGCTGATCGCCCACCGCGTCTCCGCCATCCAGCGCGCAGAAATCATCTACGTCATAGAAAACGGCCGGGTGGCGGAATCGGGCGACTGGCAGAGCCTCAGCAACAAGCCCTCGAATCGGGTAGGCTCCCTCTTCCGCCTGCAGGATGCGCTAGCCTAGCAGTTTCGCAATTGGTCTAGACCGAAGCGACAGGTCTTACTGTGGTTTTCTCTCAAGGAAAACCACTCCTGGCGATCTTTGCCAGACGACAGTAATTGCGAAACTGCTTTGAGCGCTATTTGGGATCCCACCAGCCTCCATGCCCCTCAAGCAGTTTGTCCGCTTCCGCAGGACCCCAGCTGCCGGGCTTGTACTCGATCGGGTTCCCCTTATCCAGGATCGGGTCTATGATGCGCCACGCTTCCTCGACATAGTCCTCACGCGCGAACCAGGTCTGGTTGCCGGCCATCGCGTCGCCCAGCAGTTCCTCGTAGGGCAGCATGACGTCCTCGCCACATTCCTGATCGGCAACCAGTTCAATGGAGCACCCCCGCAACTGGTCCCCAGCGGTTTTGATCGAGGCCCCGATGGCAATCACCGGATCGCCGCTGATGCGAAAGCGTACATAGTTCTGCGGCGGAGCTTCCGCGGAGAAAATCGCGCACGGACGCCGCAGCTTCGCGATCACTTCCGTCTCGGTCTTCGGTAACGATTTACCCGCGCGGATAAAGAAAGGAATCCCTCTCCAGCGCCAGGAATTAATCGTCAGCCGCAGAGCCACAAAGGTCTCGGTTTTCGAATCCGGCTTGACTCCGGGGGTGGCGAGGTAGCCCTTATATTGGCCGCGGACTACATCCTGATCGCACAACGGTTGCACACTTTTTAAGACTTTTACCCGCTCATCACGCAAGCTTTCAATGCTGAGCGTCGGCGGAGGCTCCATAGCGATGTTGCTGAGCACCTGCAGCAAATGGTTTTGCACGACATCGCGAACGGTTCCTACGGAGTCATAAAAGCTGCCTCGGTCCAATACATCGAATTGCTCCGCCATGGTGATCTGAACGCTCTCCACGTAGAGGCTGTTCCAGATCGGTTCCAGGAAGGAATTGGCAAAGCGAAAGAAGATCACATTCTGCACCGTGTTCTTGCCCAGGTAGTGATCGATACGAAAGACGTCCTGTTCGTCAAGAACCGCGTGCACTACTTTGTTCAACGCTACGGCAGAATCCAGGTCATGCCCAAAAGGCTTTTCGATGACGACGCGGGCGCCTTCCGCCGATCCCGAGGCTTTTAGCTGGTTGAGCACCTCGCCGAACAGGAAAGGGGGAATGGCGAGATAGTGTATGGGGTGTTTCGCAGCGCCGAGTTCCTTGCGCACGTTGATGAAAGTCTGCGGGTCCTTATAGTCCCCATCCACGTAGCGGAGCTTCGAGAGCAGGATGGGAAAGCCGACGGGGTCAATGCCGCCGTGCTTCTCTACGCTGTCCAGCGCCCGCGCCTTGAACTGATCGAGGTTCCAACCGGCCTTGGCAACGCCGATCACCGGGCCGGCAAGTTTGCCGCGCTTGGCCAGTTTTTGCAGGGAGGGAAAGATTTGTTTGTAAGCGAGATCACCGGTGGCACCGAAAAACACCAGTGCATCGGAATACGGCTGGTCGAGGGAGGAGCTTGCTTCTGCCATTCCCTAACTTTAACGCGTTCTTGTTAAAGGAATCACTCTTCGCCGGGAACAATGGCATTTCCTGAGGAGAAACAGAGAGCAAACCCTAAGGGTGATTACGACATGGTTACTACTGATTTATCACAGGCCAACCCGGAATCCTGTACAGTTTGCCCCAACGGTGATTATCTGCAGATTGCTGTCTTGTTCCTCGGGGGAGGGATCCAGGCTGCGCTTTTGCGGAGAATCACCGTTTTCTGCTTGCGTGCAGCTCAAATGACTCGCAACAGCAATAGGATGATCACGATCAGGATGATCAGGCTGATGCCGCCCCCGCCGTAATAACCGAGTCCGGGTCCCAGGCGATAACCACCAAAGCCAAACACCAACAACAGGATAATCAATAGAATCAGCATATGTTCTCCTTTTGCGGCGAGGTCCGTCCGCGTCTTACCTCAATAAGCGCTTTGTAAAGGGCCACGGCGCCCGCATTTCACGTTGCCGTAAACCCGCTTTTATCTCACCTAAACAATTAGGAAGATTCACTCTGGCAGACTTTGGATGTACGGCGAATCTTGGGGAATTGAAAGCCGGTCTAAAATACTGCTGACACCCTGATCGTCCGGAAGGCAGACAACTGATTTGAAAGCTATTTCGCTCGCGTTCCTCACTTGTGCCGGCCTCACCATGGCGCTCGGCGCAGCAGCAGAGACCACCGCGGCCGGGTGTTCTCAGGCAATGCAGGCTGATTACCCAAAGGCAGAGATCTCGAACGGCGCCGTACAGGCCGTACTCTACCTTCCGGATGCGCAGAAGGGTTACTACCGGGCTTCGCGATTCGACTGGTCGGGGGTCATCCCCTGCCTGGCTTATAAAGGGCACACTTACTTCGGTGTTTGGTTTGAACACTACGATCCGATGCTGGCGGACGCCATTACCGGGCCGGTGGAGGAGTTCCGCTCCGAGGACGGCGCCCTGGACTATGACCACGCGAAGCAGGGTGAGCTGTTCGTCAAGCCTGGAGTTGGGGTGCTGCGCAAGACCATCGATTCTCCTTACAAGTTCATGTACACCTATCCCCTGGTGGATGGCGGCAAGTGGACCATTCACGCCAGCCGACGCCAGGTCTCTTTCCGGCAACAGTTGAAGTCGCCCATCGGGATCGCGTACGACTACCAGAAAACTGTCTCGCTCGACCCCAGGCAACCGATTCTTACGCTGCACCATACCCTGAAAAATACTGGGACCAAAACAATTGACACGCAGGTGTATGACCACGACTTCTTCATGCTGGATGGGGCTCCCAGCGGACCGGGCATTGTGGTCCGCTTTCCCTTCACGCCCAAGGCCGAAAAATCGCTCGAGCCCCAGGCAGCCATCGATGGCAAGCAGATTGTCTACAACCAGGAATTGCAGCCGGGGCAGTACGTGGAAAGCTATCTGACCGGCTATTCCGACAGTCCTTCGGACTACGACATCGTGACCGAGAATACAAAAACGGGTGTGGGCGTAGAGCAGACCGGGGACAACGCGATTTCGCGGTTTAACTACTGGTCGCCGCGAACCACTCAATGCCCCGAGGCCTACCATCACCTGGTGATCGCACCAGGACAAACAGCACATTGGGACATTCACTATCGCTTTTTCGCCAAGTGAGGATGAAGTGAAGATAGCTATTGTCACCGGAGCGGGAAGCGGCATTGGCCGGGCGGTCGCGCTGGCGCTGCAATCTGCCGGATATTCGGTATCGCTGGCTGGCCGCCGGCTGGCGGAGTTAGAACAGACCGCGGCGCAAGCGAATCAAGCGGGGGGTGGGATGCTTCCCGTCGCCACCGACGTTCGCGAGCTCGATTCTGTGCGCGCGCTGTTTCGAGCCACGGTGGAGAAGTTTGGCCGCCTGGATGTGCTCTTTAATAATGCCGGGATCAATGCGCCTGCGATTCCGATGGAAGAGCTGAGCTACGAACAGTGGTCCGACGTGGTCAACGTCAATCTCACCGGAGCATTCCTTTGCGCCCAGGAGGCGATCCGGCAGATGAAGTCCCAACAGCCGAAGGGCGGGCGCATTATCAACAATGGATCGATTTCCGCGCATGTCCCCAGGCCGCATTCGGCGCCCTACACTGCCACGAAGCACGCGATCACAGGGCTGACCAGGTGCATCTCGCTCGATGGCCGCGCACACAACATTGCCTGCGGCCAGATCGATATTGGCAACGCCGGTGAGATGGGCGGAAGAGCTCCGGCCCCAGCTCTGCAACCGAATGGCGAAATGGTCCTGGAACCAAGAATGGATTTGAAACACGTAGCGGACGCGGTTGTTTACATGAGCAGCCTTCCGCTGGAAGCGAATGTCCAGTTCATGACCGTCATGGCGACTAATATGCCATTCATCGGACGCGGATAAGCCCCGGTACGCCTTAGCCCAAAAAGACAGCTCCACAAAACCACTGGGATTACCCCAGGACATAGTCCGCGGGTAATCCCGGCCGGCCTCTCACCGGGCTTATGGTCATAGGTAACTGGGTACTGGGCTGCCCAGACTTAGCGGCCGGTAAGTGGGTGAATTACAAATCCGCCCCTTGCAGGCAAGCAGAGTGGTAGCATCGCTACCAATGTTTCCGAACCGCTTAGAAATTGCCCAGATGGTCTCCCTTCTGCCAGTTCTCAGAGGGGTCGCGGGACCCGCTCTGGAAGAATTCGTCGCACAGCTTTCTTTGACCAGCCTGCAGGATAATTCCCTCGTTCTCCCGGAGTCGACCGAACCTGCCGTCCTGATTGTTTTGTCGGGAAAAGTGTTTATCTCCGGCAATACCGGAGAAACAGTTCGAGAACTGGAACCGCAGGCCACTGTGTTCCTGAATAGGGATCCCGCAGTCCAGGCGCCTCCCGTTCACCTTACGAGCCGCGGAGATGCTCTGGTCGGCATCATCTCCAAAAAAGCCCTGGGGGAAATTGCGGATCGAAATCACGATTCCCGCCTTACCTTTGCCGGCTTGATCCACTCGACTTTGGAGCGCGACACGCTGCGCGCTTCTTTGAAAGACGAAAAACTGCTCGGTCCATTCAGTAAGGCCTTTCGACAGGCGTTGGAAGCCGAACTTGAGCCTAGTGACGCTGTACAGCGGCGAGTTCTTGTTCCGGAAGGGAGACGCGAGCGACGCGCTGTACATCATCTTCAGCGGACGGCTTCGTGTTTTGCCGGAAGATCGCGCTCACGAAACACCGCTGGTCGAACTTGGACGGGGTGAAACGATCGGTGAGCTCGGGCTGGTTACCGGCGAGCCACGGCCGGAATCCATTTGCGCCGTCCGCGATACCTACCTGGGCCGGTTGTCTTCTGCCGCTTACGACCAGCTGTTGACCAGGTATCCCCAGGAAGTGATGCGCATTTTTGCTTCCCGGGTGGCGCGCAGAGTGCAGCAGGTTACCGCGGGCACGCTTATGGCCTCGTCCCGCATCAATAATATTGCGTTGATCCCAGCCTCCCCAGGTGCGGCCTTCAAAACCTTCTGCGACCAGTTCTGCGAAGCTCTCGCTCTTTATGGGACGGTCGTGCGGGTTTCCAGCGCCCGCGTGGATGCGGCCTTCGGCACCGAGGGGTTCGCGCAGACCTCAGACTGGGATGGCAACCGCATTCTTTTCATCGAGTGGCTAAGCGGTTTGGAAAACAAATACAACTACGTGGTGTACGAAGCAGACGACAAGCTAACCCCCTGGACGGAGCGCTGCGTGCGGCAGGCTGACCGAGGGGTGATCGTCGGGCATGCCAGTCAGGATCCCTCGCCAGGCGAAATTGAAACAGAACTCATTGCCCGCCTGCCCGCCGACGCGACCCAATCGAAGACCTTGGTCCTGATCCAGGAAAATGACAAGCCGTCCGGCACCCAGCGATGGCTGACTCCGCGAAACGTAGACCGTCACCATCACGTGCGGCTCGGCAACCGGGGCGACTTCACCCGGGTGGCGAGATTTCTCACCGGCCGCGCCGTCGGCCTCACGTTAGGCGGCGGTTTTGCCCGTGGCTTGGCGCATATCGGTGTCTTCCGCGCACTCGCGGATTGCAACATTCCTCTGGATGCAGTGGGGGGCGCCAGCATGGGGGGCTTGATCGGCGCCCTGTGGGCCAGCGGTTGGTCGAACGAGCGCATCATCGAAGAGATCCGAACCGGATGCCGCGATTCCTTCAACGACATGACGCTGCCCTTTATCGCCTTCAAGAGCGGCCGGAAATTCAGCGACCTGGTCGCTCGCTTCTTCGGGGAAGGCCGTATCGAAGACCTGTGGCATCCGTTCTTTTGCGTCTCGGCCAATTTAAACCGCGCGGAACTGACCTTGCACAAAAGCGGCGGCCTGACTAAGGCAACTTTGGCCAGCAGCCGGGCGCCGGGAATTTTTCCGCCCATCGTCTATCAGTGGTGAACTGCACGTTGACGGCGGCTCCATCAACAACGTGCCCGTGGATCTGATGCGGGTCTTCTGCGGAAATGGAATCACCATCGGAGTGGATGTTTCCCCTCCCCACGAATTGGAAGACGTCGAGGACTACGGGTACACCGTCAGCGGTCTTCAGGCGCTGCGCAGCCGCTTCGGATTGTGGGGCGCCAAGAAGTCTTTCATGCCCAGCATCCCACTGATCCTGATGCGAACGCTCGAATTTGGCGGGATCTCTTATCGGATGACACGCGAGGGCTCAGCCGATTTAATGTTGCAACCGGAAATGCTCGGGTTCAAGCGGACCGATTGGCACCTGGCGGATGAAATTGTCGCCCACAGCTACCGCCATACCATGGAGAAAATTGAAGGTCTGAACGGTACCCTGGGCGAAAGAATTCGCGAAATCAGGGCAGTACCTTCGTGAGGCGGCCATGAAAATCCATCTCGAAGAGTTGGGAATGGCGCGGGCGTACACGCAGGGACATGCGTTTGAGGATCTCAACAGCGAACAAGTGCGGCTGATCCTGAACCGTGGGCGAGAGCTGTATAAGTGGTTCAAAGCCCACCCGCGCACCCACGCGACGATCAACGCGCTGGTGATCGCATGGATTCTGGGATTGGATTGGGTGGTCCTGCTGCAGCTTCCCCGTTGGATTCTGGCCGGGCGGCCTGGAGGGGGCTTGCTGGTGGCAGCGGCGGTATTAACCGGCGCACTCCACAGTTGGCTCCTCTACTCGTTGGCCATCTTCACCTTGCACGAGGGCGCAGCGCACAAGCTTATCTTCCCGGGAAATGGGCGCTTGAGCCGGGCCGCGCAATTCCTGGCCGTGAATCTGTGCCGCCTTTCGGCTGCCGAACCGAACTACTATGCGGCCTGCCACATGGCGCATCATGCCAAGTTCGGCACCGAGCAGGATTCGGAGTTTCTCAACTTCGTCCAGCCTCGCCGTTTTTGGCGCATGTTGTTGCCTTTGGGCACCTTCCTCAACTACAGCGATTTCGTCATCCATCGCCCGCTCGACTACACTCGCGGCCGCGTGATTTCCGGGCTGGTTGCCGCGCTCTACAACGGAATCTACGCTTACCTGGTCTACCGCCGCTTTGGTGGGTTGTTTACCCTCGTCGTGCTGCTATTGCTGCCACACGTAGGGTTCTACTTTGACCGCATGCGGCAGTTCACCGAGCACAACCTGATGCCCCTGGAAAACAAGAGCGGCGCGCGAAGTTTCGGCGCGACTTTCTCGGGACTGCTGGTCGGTGGCGGGCCTTGGGGGCAGCCGTGCCATATGGCTCACCATCTGGTCGCAAGCATCCCCTGGTATCAGCAAATCGCTCTGCATCGCTTCATGGCCGGGCTTCTTACTGAGAAACAAAAGCAGCAGTTCCTGCTGCCACCAGGGCTGGGTTTTCCGCAGTTGCTGTGGCGCGTCCTGCGGGACGCCAACGCATTCTCCAGAGCTACCGGAAGAACAACATAGCGAGGGATACAACATGCTGGGCAAAAGTCGGGACGAATGGATCAGGCAGTATTCGACCAGCCATCAGAATTCGGTGAATCGCGCGTGCCATACCGTCGGCATCCCCATGATCGCCGTTTCTTTACTCATGATTCCTCTAACCATATGGTGGCCGCAAGTCTGGTGGGGGGTGGCTGGATTGTTCGTGGTCGGATGGGTGTTCCAGTTTGTCGGCCACGCCTTTGAGGGCAAACCGCCTGAGTTCTTCAAAGACTGGCGCTTTCTGTTTGTCGGCCTGAGCTGGTGGTTCGCCAAGCTGGCGGGTAAGGCATAACGGAGAGACGCCGATGCATATTCATCTGGAAGAAGTCCGCTGGGCGCAAGTCAACGAAAGACAGCTGCCGTTTGAACCGCTCTCCAAAGACCAGGTCCGTTCCATCATGGAGCGAGGCCGGGAGCTGCACCGTTGGTATAAGTCTCATCACCTTACCCACGGCCTGATTAGCGGGTTGGTATTGGTATTTCTGTTGGGCGGTAACTATCTGGCCCTGCTCAAGCTGCCTGGTGTATGGCTGGCAGAGGGAAGCCATAACGCGGCTGGTCCAATCGTGGTTGCCGGCCTTGTCTCCGGGCTGCTCCACTGCTGGCTTATGTATTCGATCGGCGTATTCACCATGCACGAAGGTGCCGCTCACAAAAACATCTTTCCGCCCCGCGGTCCACTCAGCCGTTTCGGCAACTTCGCCACCTACCATCTTGCGCGGATCACCGGCGGAGTCCCCGACTTCTACTCCGAGAAGCACATGATCCACCACGCCAAGTTCGGCACGGCGGAAGATGCGGAGTTCCTGAACTTCGTTACCCCACGCCGCTACTGGATGACTTTCCTTCCCTTTGCAGTAGTGATCAACTTCTCTGATTTCGTGCTCCACCGTCCGGCCAATTACACCAGGAGCCGTTGGATCACACTCGCAGTGGCACTTACGTACCACGTGCCCTATATGTATCTGACTTACAAGTTGTGGGGAGGTTGGTTCACGATCCTGGTGCTGTTGTTGTTCACTCAACTCGGGTTCTACCTCGATCGGTTGCGGCAGTTCACTGAGCATAACCTGATGCCGCTGGACAATCTCAACGGGTCGCGGAGCTTCGGCTTCGGGTTCTGGGGAATGCTCGTTGGCGGAGGCCCATGGGGAACCCCCTGTCACTGGGAGCACCACTTGGTGGCCAGCATCCCCTGGTATCAGCAGCTAATATTGCACCGGCATGTCGTTAGCCTGCTGACACCTCGCCAACGCAAGCAATTCCTCATCACTCCCGTAATTGGCTTCCCCATACTTTGGTGGAGAGTCTTGCGAGAATCGTATTCGCTGATGCGTACCGCACCGGGCGGGATTGAGCCAGTGTCCTCGCAGTAAAGGCTCCAAGGACGTGTTGATGTCTACCGTGACTCCTGACTTTGAAGTTCTGATCATCGGCAGCGGCTTTGGCGGCCTGTGTGTCGCCATTCGCCTGGAGCAGGCCGGATTAGGCTCGTACCTTGTACTGGAAAGTGGCCCTGACGTCGGCGGCACCTGGCGCGTGAATACCTATCCCGGGTGCGCGTGCGACATCCCCTCCCACCTCTACTCTTATTCCTTCGAACTCAACTCCGAGTGGTCGCGCATGTACCCGACCCAGCCGGAGATCTGGAAGTATCTGCAGCATTGCGCAAAAAAGTACCACGTCCTCTCCAGGATTCGGTTCAACTCAGAAGTCCGCGAGGCCTGCTACGACGAGGAAGGACAGTTCTGGCAGGTCCGCACGCAAACTGGGGACGCATTTACGGCGCGTATCGTCGTCTCCGCGATGGGCGGCCTCAGCCGCGTCAATTACCCGAAGATCAAGGGTTTGGAGCGATTCCGCGGCCGCGTCTTCCACTCCGCCGAATGGGATCACACCGCGGAGTTGAAGGGCAAGCGAGTAGCCCTGATCGGCACCGGCGCCAGTTCCATCCAGATCGTGCCCAAAATTGCACCGGACACCGGCCGCCTCCACGTCTTCCAGAGGACTCCGCCCTGGATCGTTCCCAAACTGGATCGGAACATCCTCGGGATTGAACGCTTCTTGTTTCGCTGGCTGCCAGGGTACATGCGTCTCTTCCGCAGCCGGCTCTATCTCCGACAGGAGTTTGTCGGCCTGGGCTATACAGTGAAGCCCAAATACATGCGGCTACTGGAGCGATATGCCCGGCGGCACTTGCTGAATAGCGTAAGCGACCCCGTGATGCGAGAAAAGCTTACCCCGAAGTACCAGATCGGCTGCAAGCGTGTGCTGCTCTCCAATGACTACCTGAAGACGCTGTGCCGGCCCAACGTCGAGGTTGTTTCAGAAGGGATCGCCGAGGTGCGCGAAGGAAGTGTGCTGACGGTGGATGGGCAGGAACGGGAAGTGGATGCGTTGATCTTCTGTACCGGCTTCCGCACCACCGACCTTCTTTCCCCGGTGTTGTTCCGTGGACGTAACGGGGTCTCGCTCAACGAGGCCTGGCATTCCGGCGCCGAGGCCTTTCGCGGTGTTACCGTAGCCGGATTCCCTAACCTTTTTATGCTCATCGGGCCCAACAGCCGCGTAGGCTACAACTCCATCGTCTTCATGATTGAAGCGCAGACCAGCTACATCCTGGAGTGCCTGAAATTGATGCGGCGCAGCGGCGCCCACTCCATCGAGGCTCGTCCCGAGGAACAGGCGCGCTTCAACGCGCGGCTGCAGCAGCGCATGGGGCGCACTGTTTACGCATCCGGCTGCAAGAGCTGGTATCTGGACGAAAGCGGCAAGGGCACCATCCTATGGCCGGGACTGTCCTCCCAATACTGGAAAGACACACGCCGCCTGATGCCGTCGGAGTACATTCTCGGTGCCGCCGTGCCGGAACAGCAGCTCAGCTGAGCATTTTGCGGAACCGCCAGACGCTGAGCACCACCAGGATCAGCGTAAACACGCCCAGGATCAGAAAGTCTTCCCACAACCCAGCGAACCCCGTGCCCTTGATCATGTTGGAGCGGGCAATCACGCTGAAATGGCGAATCGGATTGATCCACACCAGCGGCTGCAGCCAGTGCGGAACAGCCTCCGCCGGCGTGACCGCGCCCGACGCAGTGGTGAGCAGCGGATTGACAAAAAAGCTGGTGAGCTGCGCCTGTTGTGCCGACCTCGAAAACGTCGCAATCACCGTTCCCAACGAAATACCGGACAATATGCACAGCGACGCGCCGCAGAACACGACGAAGAGGTTGCCGTGAAACGGAACATCGAAGAGCAGCTTCATGAAGCCGGTGGCGAAAATCACCATGAGCATCAGCAGCAAAAACAGCGGCGCAATTTTGGCCACGATGATTTCTGACGTCTCCGCCGGCGACATAACAAGTTGTTCGATGGTTCCCGCTTCGCGTTCCTTCACCATGGCGGCCGAGGCAACAATGGAGCCATTCAGGATCAGCAGCAGGCCAAAAATCCCGGTGACCACAAACCAACTGTTGATCAGGCCCGGATTGAAAAGAAAAGCTCGCGTCATCGTGACCAGCCCGCGGCGGCTCACCGGGGACGCGTCGACCTGCGAAAAGCGCGCGTGCAATCCGTTCCCCGACAGCCCCTGGTTCCAGGTCTGGATCACGCCCTGCGCATAGCGATCGAGCGATCGTGGCCGTGTTGGCATTCATCGCGTTCAGCAGGAACTGCACTGTGACCGGCCGTCCGCGTTCCAGGTCGCGTGCAAAATCCCGCGGAATGACGACGCCCGCATCGATATCTCCCCGGCTGATGGCTCGCCCAGTTGATCCACGGAATAGTAATAACCGGCCAGCTGAAAGCTGCGGCTCTCGGTCAGGGTCGACGCCAGATCGCGGCTCTGCGGCGTCCGGCTGTCGTCAATGACGCCCAGTTCAGATCCGACACCGTGGCATTCAGTACCACGCTGAACAGCAGCAGTTGCAAAATCGGTGGCAGTGATCAGCGACATGGCGAGCCGCCGGTCGCGCCGGATCTGCGCGAATTCCTTGCGCAGCAGCGCGCGCAAGCCGATGACTGGAAAAAACTGAAAGCTTGCTTTCATCGTTACACCGCCAGCTGCATGCGGCGCATGTTTGCGCCACGCCAGGATGTAAAAAACGCCCCCTAAGATACCGATAATGATGACCTTCCACCACACCGCGGGCCAGCCGCCGCCCTGCAGCAGAAAGTCGCGCACAATGTCGATGTAATAGCGGCCCCAGATGAAATTCGAAAGCCAGCGAATCTGAACGGGAATATTCTGGATGGGAAAAATAAGGCCGGACAGCATGAACACCAGCAGGAACCCGCCGAGCGCGACCGCTTGCATGGCCGCCGCCTGATTCGGAATGGCCGCGCCGATCATGGTTCCAAACGCCGCACGCAGAACGCGTACAGCACCGTCGCCACCAGAAACGGCGTCGGGTCGCCGGCGATCTCAAGTCCAAAATAGGTGAACAGCAGCGTCAGCAGCAGAACGCAGTCCACCAAGGCCACCACCATAAAGGCCAGGATCTTGCCCAGCAGAAATTCATGCGCCGAGATGCTGGAGACATAGACCTGCAGAATGGTCATTTGCTCTCCTTCGCGCGCCATGGCCAGCGTGGCCAGCAGCGGAGGAAAAAGCGAGAGCGCCAGGACGAAAATTCCCGGCCCGTAAAATTTCTTCGAGGAAAGGCCGGGGTTATACCAGAAGCGAATGGCGGCCTGTACCGGCGCGGCTTCGCCGCCCCTCCGTTTCCCGTGTTGAACGCGGCGGTGATCTGCGAGCATACCGTCGATCAGCCGCGCAGTGTTGGAATCGGAGGCGTCCACCAGCACCTGTACCGGCGTGTTCGCGCCGCGCGCTATGTCGCGGCCAAACCGTTCGGGATGATCAGCACGGCACGGGCTCATTGTTGAGGAACGCCTCTTCCGGCCGCTGGTCCACGGAAAAGGGAACCACGTGGAAGGTGATCGATTCGCGGAACGCATCGATCAGCTGGCGCGAGGCCGGGGAATTGTCGAAATCCTGCACCGCCAGGGGCAGATCTTTCACGTCCAGCGAAATGGCCGAGCCCATCAGGATGAGCTGGATCACCGGCAGAACCAGCGCCAGAGCAAGCGCCCGCTTGTCGCGCAGTAGCTGGATCAATTCTTTGCGGGCCTGGGCGAGAATTCGTCGCAGGGCGTTAGTCCTCCGAACCCACTTTGCCCTTGGTACGGGCCTTTTCCACCACGCTGATGAACACGTCTTCCAGCGAGAAGCGGCCTGGTTTGGCGGAAATCACCTTGATCCCCGCGGCCTCCAGCTTGTCGCGATAGAATCTCTCTCCGGTAGCCCGATCTCGTTGAAGATGACGTGCAGTCGGTCGCCGAATAGCGAAATTGCCCAACGCTCCGCGTCGCTCTTCAAAAGGTCCAGCGCGCGTTGCGGCTGGTCGGTGATAAATTCCATCAGCTGGCCTGCCTGCGCCGCTCTTGATCGCGGTTGGAGTACCCTCGGCCACCAGTTCGCCCGCCACCATCAAGCCCAGCCGGTTGCATTGCTCGGCCTCTTCCAGGTAGTGGGTGGTCACGAGAATCGCCGTGCCCGCATCGGCCAGCCGATTGATCATCTTCCAGAAAGACCGGCGCGCCAGCGGATCGACGCCCGATGTCGGCTCATCCAGAAACAGCACGCTCGGCTCATGCATGATCGCCGAGCCGAAGGCCACGCGTTGCTTCCAGCCCTGCGGCAGGCTGCCCGTGAGCTGCTCTTCCGCCCTCGAGCCCGGAAAACTCGAGCACCCAGCGCTTTTTTTCCTCGCGTTCCTCGCGGGCACGCCATATACCCCGGCGAAAAATTCCAGGTTCTCTTCGATCGAGAGATCGTTATACAGGGAGAATTTCTGCGACATGTAGCCGATACTCTGGCGTACTTCGGTCGATCGCAGATTGCTTCGTCCATCCGGCCAGTTGCACTACCCCCCGAGTAGGTTCGAGCAAGCCGCACAGCATCTTGATCGTGGTGGTTTTTCCCGCGCCATTTGCGCCCAGGAGTCCATAGATCTCGCCGTAATGGACTTCGAGGCTCAACGTTGCACGGCGGTAAAGGATCCGAACTGTCTGGTCAGATGCGTAGGCGCCGATGGCAATTTGACCCGATGTGCTCCGTATGGTCATGGCGCGCCGGGAAACGGCTCGTCGTGCATCTCCTCTCCCAGGGCCCGCAGCCGCGCCACAAAGGTGTTCTCGAGTGTCGGATCATCCAGCAGGATATCCTGCATCTGCAGCCCCGCGCTCTGCAGACTGCCTTCGACGATCACTCGCGCCGCATCCGGCATGCGGCGCCAGCAGATCCAGCCGGTCGCCAAAGCGTTGTACGTCGAGAATCTCCCGTCGCTTTCCGCCAACGGTGAAAGAAGCTCTTCCGCGACCGCAAGATTCGACGGCCCGCACCTCCATTCGCCGAGCACCCAAGCTTGCTCGCGCAATTCCTCCGGTGTGCCGAGGTCTGTCGGATCTCCCCCTGATGCATCAGCGCAACGCGATGGCATCGCTCCGCTTCATCCAGGTACGGCGTCGCCAGCAACGATGGTGAGCCCGTCCGCGGCCAGGTGCGCCAGGGTGTCCCAGAACTCACGCCGCGAAACCGGGTCGACGCCCGTCGTCGGCTCATCCAGCAGCAACACGCTCGGCTCCGGCACCAGCGCGCACGCCAGCGCCAATTTCTGCTTCATGCCGCCGCTTAGATGTCCGGCCAGCCGTGCGGCGAAGCGATCCATGTCGAACATCCGCAGATAGCGATGCCCGCGCGTCGCGATATCTGCCCGGCGGCACGCGCCGCAAGATCCCCGATGTAACGAATGTTTTCCTCGACCGTGAGATCCGGATACAGGCTGAAAGTCTGTGTGAGATAACCCGTTTGCGCACGCGCCTCCCGCGCCGGATGCCGAAAATTTCAACCCCGCCTGAGGTGGATTCCATGACGCCGGCGACAATTTGAAAGGTTGAGGTCTTGCCCGCTCCATCCGGCCCGATCAGGCCGAAGATTTCGCCCTCGTGCACGTCGAGACTGATGCCGCGCACCGCCTCCACTGACGCCGTAGCGCTTTACCAGGTCATGGATCCGGATCGCGACTTGCCGCCCAGGGCAACCGCAGGCCCCAAGGGCACCGGAGGCGCTAAGGTCACCACGGGCGTCTCATCGGTTAAACCGGCCGGGCGGCCAGGTGTTGCCTTCAACCAGAACCTCTCCATCGGCCGGCATGCCCGGCTTGGCGAATCCGATGCCGCTCTTCAGCCGCAGCTTCACGCCCACCACCTGCTTCACGCGGTCGTCGCGAAAGTAGGTATTTTCCGGCGTAAATGTGGCCTGCGGATCGATCCGCTCCACATACGCGTCGAGCGGCTTTTTCGGATCGGAATCAAGGTAGATACGTGCCGACTGCCCGACCTTGACTTTGCCGATCTGCCCTTCCGGGACGAAACCCCGTAGATAGACCTTGCTGAGATCGAGCAGCGTCACGATGGCCGTGCCCGCCTGCACCACCTCGCCGGGCTCCGCCGCTCGCGTCATCACCGTGCCATCGAAGGGAGCCTTGACCGTCAGGTCACTGCGGGTCGCCTGGGCTTCGGCCAGCTGGAAGCGCGCCTGGTCCGCCAATGCCTTGGCGTAGGCAATCTCCGATCGCTTGCTGTGCCGAGCTGCTTGCGTACGGTAGACGCCTGGAACCCGCGAATCCCTGGATTGGAAAGCGTCGCCTGGGCCATGTTCAAGCACGCCCCGCGCCGACTCCAACCTGCGCTTGGCCGCGGCCACCGCCGCCGCCTGCTGTTCGGCCGTGGCATTGGCCTGCCTGGCCTGGCGTTCCGACACCGCGTCGGTCTTGCGTAGCTTGTTATAAGCGGTCCGATCAAAGTCGGCGATTTGGAAGGCAGCTTCCTGGTTCGCCAGGTCCGATTCCGCAGCCGCCACGTCGGCCTCGGCCTGCCGCACCCGGCCACTCGCATCCAGTTTCGCCTGCTCCGTCTGCAAGTCGTTCTGCTGCAGTTGCGCCTGAAGCACGGCGATCTGATCGCGTGCAGATTTCAAGCGCGCCTCGGCCACCGTCACCGCGGCACGAGCCTGATCTTCCCGGGCGAAAACCTGCTCGTCGTCAAGCACCGCGATCGTTTCTCCGGCCTTGACCGAGTCCCCTTCCCGGAACCGGACTTCCAGAATGCGTCCCGTCGTCTTGGGTGCAACCGCCGAATCGTCTCCCTCGATGCGGCCGCTCAGGGCCACCATGCTACGAGGGATCTTCGGCGGCGCGACGAAGTTACTCCAAATGAAGTACCCAGCCAATACCACCGCCGCCACAATACCCACCTTGGCGGCTACGGGTAACGGATTGCGGCGCTGCGGGGCGTTGACGCCGGGCGTGTTTGTCTCTGAAGTGGATGTCACCGACGGAGGAGTTTCGGTGCTGATCGTTCTCGTCATCTCATCCTCCACCCTCACGCATGCAACAGCTCACGCCTGGCAGAGGGCGCTTGCCAACGTTGCAGCATGGGATCGGCAGACAGAGAGATATTAGTGAATCGGCTTATATTAGTCGATCAAAACCTGTGAAATCTCATCCTTCCCCGGAAACTATCAGATCCGCCCATCGGCCAAAGCAGAGTCGGGCCGGGCAAGATTAAAACGAGCCGCTGAATCCTCAAAGCGCTCGCAAAACATTTCGTTGATAGCGTTAATGGAGACCACGGCAGTTAACAGCGTCTCCGTCAGGCTCAAGAGCCGGGAGCCACGCGGAAGGTAGGGAAGACTGCGGCGCAGCCCCTCCAGGACCAGCGGGTTGAACAAGCCGGTTTCACGAATGGCGCGGCTATCCAGATATCGCGCAGCAAGTTCAGAGTTCCGGTCCAGTCCCAGCGTCTCACTCGACGCTGCTACGAACGGCCGCTTCTTCACCTGTAACGCGGAGGGCAGCCTCTCTTCAAGGGCGCGGCGCAGGATGTACTTGCCGCGCCCGTTCCGCAGCTTGAACGACACCGGAAGCGAGAACGCAAACTCAATCAGTTTGTGATCGAGAAATGGCACTCGGCCCTCGATGGAGTGGGCCATTTCGACCCGGTCGCCAAGGAAGTTGAGGTTGTAGAACGGCATGTCGGCCTTGAAAAGATAGTATTGGTGCGCGGCGACCGCCAGAGAGGGACTTGTCATTTTGCCACGGCCGATCCGCTCCGCCATTTCGGCGATGGGATCGATCCCGGCGACCTCCCGGCGGAAATCGCCGGACATGACAAATCGAGCTTTTTTCGCGGTTCGCAGCGCGCGAGCCATGGAATAGGGGTAAGCGCCAAACAAGCCGGTGATGCGATCGTATTCTGGCAACGCTCGTATCGGTAAGATCCCGGTGTTGAGGAGCGCGATCCCTGAATGTTCTTTGCTGAGGAGGGTCTCGAGCGCGGCACGCCGTTCCCGGTCTTGAGGATGGGCGCGAACTTCTTCAAGTAGAGCAATGTGGTGAAAAACGTTATAGCCTCCGAGCGCTTCGTCAGCGCCCTCGCCGGTAAGCACAACCTTCACATGGCGCCGAGCCAACTCTGACAGAATCATCTTGGCTGTTCCGTGGCTGTTGCTCACCGCGATTTCGCTGTGCCACAAGGCGCGCTCGAAGTGAGGCGCCAGATCTCCCGGACCGATCCGGATCGTGTGGTGCGCAAAACCTCTGGCTTGTGCGAATTCGGCCGCTGCCTCTCCCTCATTTAGCTTTTTGTCGTCAAACTCTATAGTGAAGGCTTTGACCGGCCGCCCACCGACTCTCGGCGGCCGTCGCGGCGACCGAAGTCGAATCCAGCCCCCCTGAGACATAGGCCCCGACTTCTACGTCGCCATGCAAGCGCAAACGCACGGCTTCGTAGAACAATCGCCGGAACTCTTCAATTGCCTCTTCCTCGCTGGCGGGTGCTACCTCGCTGCCCAGGGGTAGATCCCAGTAGCGGCGCCGGGTTACCGCCGAGCGCGAGATGCGTAACATGCATCCAGGCTCGACCGTCTGAATGTTCTCGAAACAAGTCGTTTCGGGCAGCAGCAACCCGTGCAGCATATAGAACAGGCTGACGTGATCCAGCCGCGCTCGCGCCTTCCCATGGCCCAGAATAGCCTTGATTTCCGAGCCGAACACCAGCGAGTCGTTCAGCCGGGAGTAGAACAGAGGCTTGATGCCGAAGCGGTCACGGACGAAATACAAGACCTCATTTCTCTGGTCCAAGAGGGCGATAGCGAATTCGCCACGCAGGTGAGACACAAAATCTTCACCGTATTCTTCGTACAGGTGAACGATAATCTCGGTGTCGCTGCGGGTGCGAAAACGATGGCCTCTCGACTCGAGATCTTTGGCGATGTCCTGGAATCCGTAAAGTTCGCCATTCAGGACTACCCAGATGGAGCCATCCTCGTTCGAGAGCGGCTGACGGCCATTCGAGAGATCCACGATGGACAACCGCGTGTTGATCGAGCAGAACCGAGCCCGAGCAGCCGAGATAGTACCCCCATTGATCGGGACCACGATGGCGGATCGCCGAAACCATGGGCACGATCATCGACTCGTCGACTCGTCCCTTTGGATCGAAGATGAACTCGCCTGCAATGTCCGGACCACAGTGGCTAAACAGCGTGCCCCCCCCCTCCACGCTTGTCCATCTGAAGCGATGAGCTCTCTCATCTTTTTGACCGGGGTGAAGCCTGGCGAGCGGGGACGGGCGTAAGCGCGATGGGACAATCCGCGGTCAGGCTGATGCGGGCTTTGAGTCCAGGGGAAAAGTCTGCCGGCACCGAAAGCCGGTACTGCTGCGCGGCCATGGCGACGATCATTTGCGCCTCCATCATCGCGATATCGGCCCCGATACACTGGCGCGGCCCCGCACTGAAGGGGAAGTAGGCAAAACGCGGCCGCCCTTGAGACCTCTCCGGCAAGAAGCGATCGGGATCGAACTTGTCCGGATCTTCCCATAAGCCCGGTAGCCGGTGCATCACGTACGGACTGATGATGACGAGTGCGTCGGCAGGAATTCGGTATCCGCCAATCACATCGTCCTTCACCGCGCTGCGGGCGAAAACCCAGCCCGGCGGGTAAAGCCGCATCACCTCCATGATTACGCGGCGGGTGTAATGGAGAGCAGGCAAATCTTCGAAACCGGGCGCCCGGCCTTTCAACGCCGCATCGACTTCCAGTTCGAGCCGTTCCCGCACCTCTAGGTGCTTGGCCAGGAGATACCACGTCCATGCAATAACATCGGCGACGGTGTCATTCCCCGCCTGCAACATGGTCTTGAGTTCGTCGCGGAGCTGGCCATCGCTCATTGACTCCCCGGTCTGCTCATCGCGGGCCCAGAGAAGCAGCGACACCAGGTCACCGTTGTCGACTTGATTTCGCCTTCGCTCCTCGATAACGCGAAGAACGAACTGATCCAAGGTACGAACGGCGCGCTGGAAGCGACGCCTCCTGGCAAAGCGAAACCACGTCAGGAGTTTGACTAACTTCACCGCGCCAATCAGGTCCATGTGACGGGAGCAATCGAGAATGGCATCTCGTAGGACCTGCTCCGAACCGATCAAATCTCCACTGAACATGTTGCGTAAGAGGATTTCGAGCGTGAGCAGAATGACCTCAGCGCGCCCATCCAAAGCTTCGGCTCGGGATGCATTCCCTTCCCAACGCTGGAGCATTCGAGACGTGGAATCGACCATAATGGCGGCCATCCTGGGGTGATGCTTCCGCTGAAACGCCGGCTGGACCAGCCGTCGTTGCCGCTTCCAATCATCGCCGTCGATGGAGAATAATCCATCCCCCATCAAAGGTCGCAGCACGTCGTACCAGGGGCCTTTGATGTAGTTTGTATGGTTGTCTTGCAGAACGTGCTTGATCCCGTCCAGATCCGTAACCAGATAGGCGCGGTTGGGGCTCAGCGTGACCACCCTTCCATATCTGCCGGCGGTCTGGGCAAAGTACTCCGGCGGATTGCGCATCAAGCTGGGAAGAACGATGAGTCTGAGCCCTTAGCCGTGGTGGCAAAAAGTTGTAACCGGCGTCATCCAGGGGCCCAGGCGGCCCTACTGTTGCGGTACTGGGACTGGCGCTGCCCGTGACCATTCGGTCCTCATCGCCCAAAGGTAAGGTATAGTACCGGAATCGTTGCCTGGGGTCGTCTGCCGGGGGGAGGCTCAATACTAGATCAGCTTCAATCCGCCGATCAACAAAAACGTCTCTCGTAAGTATTCAGCGACGGCTATCCGCAGGCCTCATAGATCTTCAACCGGAAAATGTGCGTGGAAAGCGTGGTATGCGTGGTAAGGCAGTGTACGAGGGCTCTGCGCTCAAAAGACGAGGTGGGCGGGAGTGCGGATGGGAGCGCGGTGGCGAGCATTCCCAAGTTGAGGCCGTCGTTGGCGCCCTGCGCGCGGAGGTTGCGGCCTTTGCGGGAATGGCCCAGGTCAGTGTAACTGCCGTCCAGGCGTGGGGGGACAACCCGATTTCGCGGCTCAACTACTGGTCGCCACGCACCACTCAATGCCCCAAGGCCTACCATCACATGGTGATCGCCGCAGGACAAACAGCCGTTCATCGGCCGCGGCTAAGCACCGAGTTTGAATCTTAATTACCGTCCACACTCATGCATACAAATTCGCCTTAGCCGTATTGTCGGCAGTTTCCTGCGCACTCAGCGTCGAAAGCAGATTCGACCCCACGTCGGTGGTCGCACTACTTGAATTGGAGTTGTTATCGGGCAGCGTGTTTAGAAGGCTCAACACATAAGCAGGCGTTGCCGCCGAAGCTGCATACGATACCGGCGTAGCCGGAGCAGTCAAATCCTGTTGCAAGGCCGTGAACGCGCTGTTGATCGCGGCCGATTTGCCCGAGCCGAGGGCCTGGCTCATGGTCGAAAGATCACCTTGTAGTTGAAGGCTATTGGCAGTCACGGCAGACGCCGGATTAGACGCCGTGAGCGCGTTCTGAATCGCGCTTATCGCCGTAGTCGCGGCGGTTGTATCCCCGGATTGGATCGCTGTCGACAGAGCCTGCATTTCCTGCCCGATCTGTTCAGCAGGGTTGCTGCCCGTTGATGGCAACGACGGCAGATTGCTGCTAATGCTTGAAATAGCCGAAACCGATGACATGGGTGAGCCTCATAAACGTGCTTCGGGTTCTGCTATCGACACTTCCAGCCGATCCGTTCAGTGCGATCGAGAATATTGTTTGCCGCAGCCAACCGGCTGTGACTCGTGGTTTGCCGCAATCTCGACTGCCCAATCCGGATGCTACGGCTCAGAAACCATAGCGCACATGACAAACAATGCCGGGTCAGTTTTGGTTACTTGGCGCTCCGAGCCACCAATTCAGCTCGGCTAGACCATGCCGTCATTTGTTGCGCGGCCTGTAAGCCGGCCTTGGCGAACCGGCGTCTAGAAAATAACCGACGATGTCTTTGAAGCCTGGCCTAAAACACGGGGGGTCGGGCTTCTTTTTTGCGCCATAATGTGGGCGACCTCGTTGCGGGAAAAAACTGGAGACGGGACTTCAGGTTCATCTCGGTCTTTCACGAGATTCCTGTCAGGATGCCGAATTGTTGAAATCGATTGCACTCACGATCGGGTCAGCGAGAGCGGCGATCTTACTGGACCCGCACCGGACCCATCCCGCTCTAATGCTTGAGTATCAACTTCTGCACCCGCCAGTTCAGTAACTCCGCGACGTACAACTCGTTTTCTGAAGGGCAGGCAATTTCGTGGATCCATCCGAATTGCTTCCACTGCTTACCAGACTCGCCCAGGTAGCCAAGTACCTTGCCGTCGAGACTCAGCTTGTAGATCCGGCCGGGGTAGGCGTCGGAGCTAAAGAGGACCTGGTTCGGTCCCGGCGTGATGCAGATCGCCCAGGGCGAACCGGCTTGCATCGTTCCGTTGGCGGAAGGACTTTGCACTGGCTTGGGACCGATCGCGGGCCGGGCGTTGGGATCGAAAGGCACGTCGATGGTGATCTGGCGAAGGAAGTTGCCCTCGCCATCAAACACCTGGATCCGGCGGTTGCCCCGGTCGGCTACATAGACGTTGCCCCTGGCGTCAACCGCGATGCTATGCGGGACACTGAACTGACCCGGCTTGTCCCCCGGCTCACCCCAGGACTTGAGCCAGTTGCCGTTCTTATCGACTTTGGCAATGCGTGAGTTAATGTAACCATCACTGATATAGGTGTTGCCGGCCTGGTCCCAGGCCATGTCGGTGACCTGGCGAAACATTCCGTCCACCGGGGGCAGCGGCGGCTTGGGGTGCTTGAGCGGCTCGGTGCCTTCGTCAGACGCTTCCTGCTTACGGCCAAACACCATCGCGACACGGCCTTCCGGGTCGAATTTGATGACCATGTCAGAACCTTTGTCCGCAACCCAGATGTTGTCCTGAGGATCGACCTTTACCGAATGACCGAAGGACCAAGCGTAGAGGTTGTGACCGATTTCGCGAAGGAACTTTCCGTCAGGACCGAACTCGAGCAGTTGCGATGCAGCGGCTCCGTAAGCAGGCCCGGTCGTGTTGCCACGAGACAGGGCGAATACGTGGCCTTTGGAATTTACGGCCACGCCGGCCATCTCTCCCAGGTAGCGGTCCGGGGGGAGCTTTAGAAAATTTTCGACTGCACTATACTCGATGGCTTGCTGTGAGAACAACGGCAGGTTGGTGAGCAGGAATAAGAGGAAAAGCAGACGCTTCAAGTTGACCCTCCCGGCACGGTCCTCACTCTAGTCGAGCATCGGCTAGCGATGCAAATCGTGGTACGCCGCTAGCCGAGGACTGCCTTCATCTCTTCGACTGCGATCTCGAGTTGCATGTGGGAAAGGGCCGTAGCGATGCCGTGAGAAGCATCCCTGGCGGACTCAAGGACGCGTTCGAACATCTCCAACTCATAAATACTGACGCCCTCCTTCCAGTCGTCGGACTCAGACAACAAGCGCCCCAACTCGGCTGCGTCCCGCATGGCGTTGTTGACCCCGCTGCCACCATAGGGCGACATCAGGTGCGCCGCATCTCCCAGAAGAGTGATGCCCGCCCGGTTCGTCCAGCGATGCCCCACTGGAAGCGCATAGAGCGGGAGCGGTTGAATTCGGTCGTTGCTGAACCGAATCAAATCCTTGAGTTCAGGCGCCCAATCACTATAAAGAGTTAGGAGTTTTCCGCGCACCTCGGCAGGATTTGAGAAATTGAAGTGCTGTCCCGCCCAGCCCTCCGGCATCCTCATGGCAGCGTACACGCGGACATGCGCATTGGCATTGCGCTGCGCTATGAGGGCTTTGGCGTCGTCCCCATAGGCAGCGAAATTGCCATGACCGACAAGCTCTGACAAGGATGGATAACGCACGTCGATATCGTCGATCCCGAATTCAATGATCGTCAGACCGGTGTACTGTGGCGTATAAGACGAGACAAGGGGACGGATTTTGGACCATGCCCCATCTGCACCGACTACGAGGTCGAAAGGCCCAGCGGTTGCATTTTCAAAGAGAAGGTCGTAGGTTCCCTCTTCGCTCGGGCGCACCTCCTGAAGTTCGTGACCCCACTGAATGAAATCCTGAGGCAGCGAGGCTAAAAGCAGATCCCGCAAATGCGTTCTGTCGATCTCGGGGCGGCCATCCGCGGCGTCTCCGGGATGGTCGAAATGAGCGTGGGCATGTTTGTCGAGAATACGCATCCCCTGATCTTCATAACGAGCGAAATGATGGAATTCCCCCATTAACCCTGCCTGCTCCAAAGCGAATTGTCCTGAGGCGGCATCGAGGTCCAGTGTGCCTCCCTGGGGACGGGCGAGAGCATGCGAATCTCGCTCGGAGGGTACTTCTTATACCTCTGACATGCAGGATACGAGCGAGTGTCAATCCTCCCGGACCCGCTCCGACGATGGCGATATTTGGCGTTGTGGACACTGCAACGGTCATGACCGTTCACCGTAAGGCGTTCCCTCGGCGGCAACGGAGACGGCTTTGAGCGCTCGACCCAGAAGATGCTGGATGGTCCGACGAGTCTTTGCACCCTGGGGCGAGAGACTGATGCTTTCTATCAGAACCGTTTGCCATGCTGCCACAAACAGCGACGCAATCAGGCGGGCTTCCATATCTGGAGTCATTCTTTTGACGGCCTCGGCCAGCGCGCCGGCAAGATTCTCCACAGCACCATCCCGCATTTCGCGTGCACGGGCGCGAAGAGACGCACTCTGGGCTATTGCGTTCCAGAAGTCCAGTGATTCCTTTTGAGGCGCCAGTGTTTGCGTAAGAAAGTCGTAAGAGAGCCGCTCGAGGACCTCATGCGGGAGATTCGTTTTCGTGGCGCTTCGCAAAGGCTGTTCGAATAAGAGCTATCAACTGACCTTTACGATCGAAGAAGAGATCTTCTTTCCTTTGAAAGTGGTTGAAGACCGTCATGGTGGAGACGCCGGCGGCTTCTGCGATCTCTGCAACCGTCACGTTATCGAAGCCGCGCTTGATAAAGAGCCGTGTCGCCGCATCGGAGATGGCGGTGCGCATCTTCTCCTTGTTTCGTTCCCGAAGCCCAACCGGCGCCATTTAAAAATTATATTGACTATAAAGTTATAGTCAATATAATAATCTTGCACCGGGGAGAGAAACCGCAGGTCCACCACTGCTTTCACGGGATCTTTGCGACGGGCCCTCACCCAGGCTCTATATGCCTTTGACTTCCCCGCCGTCCATGCGTACGCAGGAGCCCGTCATCCATTTCGCTGCAGGTGAAACCAGGTAGGCCATCAGGTCAGCAATCTCTTCCGGTTTACCGAAGCGACTGATGCCGGCTTCTTCCGGGAACTTTTTTATCGCTTCTTCCACACTCATATTGTGTGCCGGCGCCCACTTGGCAAAGAACGACTGCCTGCGTCCGGTCATCACAGCACCGGGCACCACGCTATTGACCTGTACGCCATCCTTGATCCCTTGTTCTGCAAATGCTTTCGCGAGGGCAATGATGGCGGCATTCACCGCAGCAACCGCAGCGAACCCAGGCTTGGGATCAAGGGCAGCACTCCCTGAAATCAGAACCACAGACCCATTCGAGGCCTTCAAGGAATCCCAGGCTCGAATGGTCAGCCGGCGCGCGCCGTGAAGTTTGAGTGCCAGGCCATCCTCCCACTGCGCATCCGTCATTTCAAACAGATCAATCTGGGGTACAGCACCGGCAATGTTGAGCAGCGCATCGATTCTGCCAAAACGGTCAAGGGTCCCTTTAACAACGACTTCGGCAGACGAAGGCTCGCGCAGGTCAAGTGCATACACCAGTGGTTCGGCGCCGGCTGACTTCACTGCGGCTGCGGTCTTCTGAAGCTCACTTTCCTGTCTCGCGGTCATGACGATGGCAGAGAAATCACGCGCGAGCCGTAAAGCGGTGGCTTGGCCGATACCCTGACTTGCCCCGGTAACGATGGCAACGGAGTCAGCCTTCATCAGTGGGCTGCCTGAGCCTGGACTGCGGAACTCCCTACTGGCGAAACTGTTTCGCGCACGGCCTCAAGAATCACGTCAACCACTAGATCCGGTTTTGTCAGCATTGGACTATGGTCTACCTTGCTCGACCGGATCTTTGCACCCATTCGATCCGCCATGAAGCGCTGCGTCTGGGGACTAATCATGCGATCTTCTTCGGCAATGAGAAACCACGATGGCTTCGTTTTCCACGCGGGCACAGGAGACTTCTCCTGAATGCACTTCAGGGCGATGGGCCGCTGTACAGCCGCCATAATCAAGGCCTCGTCCGGCAAGGCCTTGTGAGAAACCGCCCGAGCGAAGCCCTCTTCCGGCATCCAGATGAAACCGTCCGCGTCGGGGGCCAGGTGCGGGGCCTCAGGATGTGGATCGGCGCGATAAAACACATCGGCCACAGATTCGTTCTCGTCGGGCGCCAACGCAGCTATATAAACAAGGGCCCTCACCTGTTCTTCTGTCGCCGCGGCAATCACAGCGCCTCCGTAGGCGTGCCCTACCAGAATCACAGGCCCGCTGGTTCTCTTCAGTACGCGATGGAGAGTGGTGACGTCATCGGTGAGGGATGTGAGGGGAATGGGAGCGCACGTTACCGTGAGACCGTGACGTCGCAACGGAAGGATGATGTTTCTCCAGCAGGATCCGTCAGCCCACGCTCCGTGAACCAATACCACCGTGCCGTTTTGAAGAGAGGGATTCATTGTCAAACCTCCTTATCTGCGCTGTGCACCCGAGATGCCAAAGTGAAACCATTTCAATCCGAACCTGGAGCAGAGGTAAGTTGTTCTGGACCGGCAAGATCTCTTTCAAGGGGAGTGGACAGGCTCTCGCTGCGACTGACGAATCCGCGACGAATGTCCAACACTGACGGGTTTCAGTCGCGCGGGTAACGGCAAAGAAACCGCAGGTCCCTCCACTGCGCTTCGCTCCGGAGGAGCGCAGTGGAGGGACCTGCGGTTTTCTTCCCCGATACTCACACACCCTCGGAATTTTCCCCTGCCTCAGCAGTTCTTAGACCGCCAAGCGTATTCCACTAAACTGCCAGCGCGTTGCGGGTGGATAGAAGTTGCGATAACTTGCGCGCACATGACCCGCTGGGGTGACACAAGAGCCTCCCCGCAAGACCATCTGACAAGACATAAACTTGCCGTTGTGCTCGCCCAGCGCTCCGGGAAGAAGTTTGAATCCGGGATAAGGAGTGTACGGGCTGGCAGTCCATTCCCAACAGTCCCCGAAGAGTTGCTCAACGGCCTCACCACTCGCCCTTGCAGGGTGCAGTCTCCCTGAGTCGAGCAGGTTTCCCTGCGGCGGTTCCTGGCCCACAACATGTTCCCATTCCGCCTCCGTTGGCAGGCGGCAACCCCGCCAACGGGCAAAGGCATCGGCCTCGAAATAACTTATGTGGCACACGGGCGTATCAAGCAACGCGGAGAGTCCATGCCAGCCCCTCAGGGTAAAGACACGCCAGCCAGTCTCATCATGAGCATCCCGCTCCCAGTAGAGCGGGGCCAGCCACGGCCTCTCGGTTGCCATCTCCCAGCCGTCAGAGAGCCAGAGGCCGGGCCGGGCGTATCCGTCATCGGACATAAACTCCAGATACTCCCGGCACGTGACCTTGCGGTTTGCGATCTGGAAAGGCGGCAGGTACACCTTGTGACGAGGGGTTTCATTGCCAAAGCAAAAATCAAGAGGATCGCCGGCATTCAGCCGATAACCAATCTCAAGCAGGCCCCCTTCAAAGCTGTACCAGCGAAGCTTGGGGAGAGGATGACCATACTCTTCCGCAAGAGGGGAAGATTGATACGCAGGACGCAGGGGATTTGAGAAAAACGCATGCTTGATGTCGGTCAACGCCAGTTCCTGGTGCTGCTGTTCGTGATTCAGGCCCAGCATGATGCGGCGCGACATATCCTGATTGATATTGCGGGCGAAGAGCTTCAGCATCTGGTGGTCAACGTGCGCGCGAAAATCAAGGATTTGTTCAAGCGAAGGGCGGGAAAAAGAAGCGCTCTGCTTCTTTTCCCCAATCTCATCACCGAGTGAGATGCAATAGCTGTTGAATAGCCAATGGAACTCTTCGTCAAAGGGCTTGTAGTCCGGGAAAAATGGACGAAGCACAAACGTCTCGAAGAACCAGGTGGTGTGAGCCTGATGCCATTTCACCGGACTCGCCTCAGGGCATGACTGGACCATCTGATCCTCCGCAGACAAACTCGCGGCGAGAGAAGCCGTCATCGACCGCACGGCTTTAAATTTTGAAGCGAGACCAGACATGAAGCCCCCCGGCCAGGCGCAAAGAAAACAGGACTTCACAAAGCATCCAGGCTGCCAAAAAACAGCGGTACTTGAACGGGTGGGCCAGGCTGTTCGGTTATCGAGGGATAGAGGCAGTTCGCTGATTGACTGAATCCGGTTCCACTGACGGATTTGTGACAAATGCCCGCCACTGACGAGGTCTTGTCAGGGGATTTTCAGCGGCCTGGCAGGGGCGCCGGACGATTTATGCGAAGCTTTCGCATTCTGTAGACCAACGTGGTCCGCTGCATCCCCAATCGCGCCGCTGCGCCATTTCGACCGCCCACCGTCCAATTGCTGGCCTCGAGCGCACGCAGAATATGATCTCGTTCTACCTCTGCAAGACCAGTCATGGGCATCGACACATTGGATCTGGTGTGAGCGTTCGACGGCTCCAATTCAGAAATTGGGGCGCGTAACACTGTGTGCGGAGAAAGAATCACGGCTCGTTCGATAAAATTCTGCAGTTCCCGCACATTTCCAGGCCAGCTGTAGCGCACCAGCGCATCGATCGTCCCAGTAGGAATTTCATCGATTCTTTTGTTCATACGCCGGGAGTAGAGCTCGGTGAAATGGCTAACGAGTTTTGGAATGTCCTCAGTACGTTGGCGCAGGGGAGGAACGTTGATGGGGAATACCTTCAGCCGGTAATACAGATCCTCGCGAAAAGTCGTCTGCTTCACCATGGCCGCCAGATCACGATGGGTGGCGGCGATCAAGCGGACGTCGACCTTGTGCGTACGGTTGCTGCCGAGCCTTTCGAATTCCTGCTCTTGCAGGACGCGCAGCAATTTTGCCTGAAGTTCCAGAGGGATGTCGCCGACCTCGTCCAGGAAAAGCGTGCCCTTGTGGGCGAGTTCAAAGCGCCCCGTCTTTTGCGCAATGGCGCCAGTAAATGCTCCCCTTTCGTGACCAAACAGCTCACTCTCGAGAAGCCCCAGCGGGATGGCCGCGCAGTTCAATTTGACGAAGGACCGTTCCCGGCGGCCACTCAGACGGTGAATTGCGCGCGCAATCAGCTCCTTACCGGTTCCCGTCTCGCCCAGGATCAGCACACTCGAATCCGTAGGCGCCACGACTGAAACCAGGTCCAGCGCGGTCTTTAAAGCTGGGCTCTCTCCGACGATGTTGCCAAATTCGGCGCGAATTTCTTCCTCGAGATAGAGTCTTTGTTTTGTCTCTTTATCTCTGTCCTTGATCGCTTTTTCGTACTGCAGCGCATTCTCCACCGCCATTGCTACCTGGCGGGCCACCTGTTCAAGAAAGAGGACGTCGCTCCGCTCAAATGCCCTCTCCGAGCGCTTCAAGGCGGTCAACACGCCCACGACACCGCTTCTCCCAATAAGCGGGAGATCACACCCCGAAACCAGGCCTTCCGCCATGACGCGTTCATAGAACTGCCGTCCTGCCTGGTTGCCGAAGCTTTCAGGGTCGTCTCGTACCTCTTCCAGGTGATCAAAGTGCTGCGTCTTGCCGGTCCGGAAAGCTTTGCCACAGGCCGAACCATGGATCGGGACGATCGCTCCGTCGCACAGGGAACCGCGCGCGTCCGGATTGTAGAGAATGGTTGCACGCAATTCCCCACTATCAGCGTCCGGTAGAAGCAAGGCGCAAAAATCACAGCGCGTGACGCCCAGCAGACTGCTGGAGAGGACCTCTACCAGACGGCGGAGGTCCAGCCTTGACGACATGCTGTTGGTTATCTCCAGAACCAGGCGCAACCGGTCGCGTTCCAGCCGCAACTTCTCTTGATTGATGTGACGCTCAATGGCGATTCCGGCAATGTGACTGGCATTCTCGATCAACTGCAGGTCAGGGGCGGCAGGGCTGCGGACTTCTCGATAAAGGACAGCGAATGTTCCGAGAACCTTACCTTCGATCGTGACCAGCGGTCGCGACCACACCGCACGAATGCGATAAGGCTCGAACAGGTGCCGATAATCATCCCAAAGGGGGTCGCTGAGGATATCGGTTACATATACTGGCTCCCTGCGGTAGGCCGCGGTGCCACAGGATGCGCCTTTTGGACCAACCAACGTGGGTCCCACATGAGCGCTGAATCCGGCAAGACTGGGTGCGGCGGCGCAACGCAGCTGCTTTCCGTCCTCATCGGGAAGCCAGATTGTGCATATCGTGCCTTCGCCTTGAGACTCGACCAGGCGAGCGATGATCGTGAGCACTTCAGACAGCGGTGATCCAGCCAGGATCAACTTCAGGATGTTAAGGACTCGCTCGCTGGAGAAAAGGGCCGATTCGCTCTGCGGCTGTTCCATTCTTGACAACATTTTGTGTCGAACTAACCCTGGTGGAATTACATCACAAAGCACCGGCACCTGTCTTATCGCGCTCAATTGATTGAGCAAGCCCGGTTTGCTAGATTCGAGGACATGCCGGAGTCTGCTCTGGAGCAGGTACGTGAATCGATCGAATTGTTATACCGGGTGGATTCGGGAAGGATTCTGGCGACTCTGATTCGCCTGCTCGGTGATTTCGATCTTGCCGAGGATTCCATGCACGAAGCGTTTGCCGCAGCTCTGGGCCTCTGGCACAAGACCGGCATCCCGGCAAACCCGCGGCCCTGGCTGATCTCGACGGCACGATTCAAAGCCATCGACACCATGCGCCGGCGGGCACACTTCGATGCCTCGCGGCAGGACCTCATCCGGCATCTCGAGGCTCAATCAGCCCCGGAGTCCCAGCAAGACGAAGGCATTGAGGATGACCGGCTGCGGCTGATTTTTACCTGCTGCCATCCCTCCATTCCACCGGAAGCGCACGTAGCGCTCACCCTGCGCGAGGTGTGCGGGCTTACGACAGAGGAGATTGCGCGAGCCTTCCTGCTCCGTCCACCAACACTGGCGCAGCGCATCGTGCGTGCCAAAGCTGCCATTCGAGAGCAAGGCATTGGCTTCCAGATGCCCTTGCCGCAGGATTTACCTGAGCGTTTGTCCCCCGTGCTCCAGGTAATTTATCTGGTGTTCAATGAAGGCTATTCAGCCGCAGCCGGAGCTGGGATCATACGGGCCGAGCTGACCGGCGAGGCCATTCGTTTGGGTCGCCTGATCTGCGAACTTCTGCCGGAGCCAGAAGTCATGGGCCTGCTGGCGCTCATGCTCTTGCAGGAGTCCCGTCGTGCGGCGAGGACGTCTCCGGCAGGTGATCTGATTCTGCTCGAGCAACAAGATCGCGCCCTCTGGGATCGAGCTCAGATAGCGGAGGGGATCGGTCTGGTGGAGAAGTCTCTCACGTCTCACCGCTTCGGCTCCTACACACTGCAGGCTGCGATTGCGGCTGTTCACGCTGAGGCAGACTCGGCTGCTACCACGGACTGGCGGCAGATCGTCATGCTTTACAACCGGCTGGCGCAAATCCAGCCTTCCCCGGTGGTGGAACTGAATCGGGCTGTCGCGATCGCCATGTGCGAGGGACCTGAGGCCGGCCTGACGCTCATCGAGAGTCTGCTGGCACGCGGCGAAATGGCGAACTATCACTTGGCCCATTCCGCCCGGGCGGATTTGTGCCGCAGGTTGGGCAGAACCGCGGAGGCCCGTTCCTCCTACCAAAAAGCTCTGACGTTGACGCAGCAGGAGCCGGAGCGCCGGTTCCTGGAGGAGCGCCTGCGCCACCTGAAATAAAAATTCCAGGCCCTGTCGATTTGTTCTCTTCCTAACGACTATAGGGTGAGCGAACGATGCGGTTCGCGCTAAACATTACAACCGATCAGGAGGAACATTCTATGAAATACATCTGTTTGGGATACATCCAGGCGGGCAAATTCGAGAACATGACGGAAACTGAGCGCCACGCCATGCTGGACGAATGCTTTGAATACGACGACAAGCTGCGGGCCAACCGGCATTTTGCTGCAGGCGAGGCTCTTCAGCCTCCCGGCACCGCCATGACACTCTATTGGAAGAACGGTAAGGTCGCCGTGACCGACGGACCCTACGCGGAGACCAAAGAGCAGTTGGGCGGAATTCTGGTACTTGAGGCGAGGGATCTGAACCACGCGATTCAACTCATTTCCCAGCATCCGGGAGTGAAGTATGGGCCCTGGGAGATACGGCCGGCAGCGGATCTCAATGACATGATTCGCGAGAGTGAGCTCCGCCGTGCAAAGGTCACCGGGCGATGAGTCGGCCGGTGAAGAACTTTCACCAGGGTCATGGCCGTGAGTGTTCTCGCGGCCTTTATTTTCAGCCGGCCCATGGGGGCCTCCGCCAGTCCTACTGTGGACCAGGGCGGAAAGGAGAATGGTATGGAATTCCAAAAAGGCTATGCACCGGTCGACGGCCTCAGCATGTATTACGAAATTCACGGCTCCGCGCATGCGGACTGTCCACCCCTCGTACTCATACATGGCGGCGGCGATACTATTCAGACTTCTTTCGGCAAACTGATTCCGGAGCTCGCCCGCAACCGGCAAGTGATTGCCTTTGAGCAGCAGGGATTCGGGCACACTGCGGATATTCCCGACCGGCCCTTCAGCTTCGAACGATCGGCCGATGACACCGCGGCTCTTCTCGAATACCTCCATGTCGAGCAGGCAGATGTTTTTGGATTCAGCAATGGAGGCACGATCGCGCTGCAGGTGGCGATCCGGCACCCTCGCCTGGTTCGCAAACTGATCATCGCATCTGGCTTTTTCAATCACGACGGCGCTGACCCTGCCTTCTGGGCCGGCTTCGAACACGCCCAGTCTGGACAGATGCCAAAAGAACTGCGGGAAGCGTATCTCGCGGCGGCGCCCCATCCTGAGAACTTTCAGTTGTTCTTCGACAAGTGCGTGCAGCGCATGCGCAATTTCAAAGACATTTCCACCGACACGATGCGCAGCATCGGGTCGCCGGCGCTGGTGATCGTCGGCGACGCGGATGTGATGCGCCCCGAACAGGCTGTCGAAGAGTACCGGCTAATCCCGCACTCGCGTCTGGCCGTTCTGCCCGGTACTGCTCACATGGCACTCACGTCCCGCACCGCCTGGCTAATGCCCATGATTAACGAATTCCTCGACGCTCCTATGCCACCATCGCGGTGACATATTGGGTGGCTCTAGCTACTTCCTTTATCCGTTACACCGATCTGATGCGAGATGATGGGACAAATGCGTGAGATAGTCCGACGCCAGGAAAGCAAGAGTAACTGGCTCGCCTGCTCCGATGCGGCATGGAGTATCGAGCTTGGACGCGGGGATATAGGCGATGAGATGCGCCAGGTACCGGTTGTACCCGGCCCATAGCGAGACCAGCAGCGACCACTCAGCTTCGTGAATCGCTTGCACACGCACATTTCCGTTCTGATCGTAACCCGGGAAATCCAATGATGGCTGGAGCAGCGCCCGGACGAATCGCTGATGATTGTTCGACGCCGAGTCGATCAGATGGCCGAGAACTTGCTTGCGAGACCAGCCCCCTGGCGACGCGGAGTGCATACTCTCCGCCTCACTGATCTGGTGCAGTCTCGGCTCGGTTGCCTCAACCAGCGTTCGCAGCTTCTCACTTAGCTCTTTCACCGTGGCTCCGGCACCTCCATGAGGCAAACACGATAACAGGAATCCGGCACCAAATCTCAGGTTTCGTCTTGGTAGTAGAATCATCCGGCCATGTTGGGAAAGTGAATCGGCCGGATACAGGTCAGCTCGAGGACCCTGCCATGCTTCGTCCGCTGAATAGCGAACTCGCCAGGACATGGATGGTCCTGTCTTTCTGCGCAGTGGCCATGGTTGGTAGCATCGAGGCGCAGGACGTGGTGTGCAGCGGGGGGTTCGGCAGCTTCAAGTCAACGTTTGCCACCGGTGTTACCGTCTCCGTCGATGCCAGGCGAAATACAGAATTCGCTGGGCGGATCTGTGAAGCAAAAATCAGCTGGGGTAAGAAAGACTTGCTGGTTGAACCCAAGGCCTGGCAAGTGGACGTCGATGCAATGGGCATCGATCTGGGCTTGGGCGCCCCAGTGGTCGCTTTTCAGCTAAGAAAAAGTGATGTCGACCGGCTGGTTAAGTATGAAATCTACTCACTGAAGGAGCCGCCGCGGCTGCTTCGGACAATCACGGGCGGCTCCGACTATAGTGCCGCCGATACCGATCTCGATGGGCGAATCGAGATCTGGACCAATGATGCCGAGGCGATCAACGGTTTCGAGAACATTCCCCTGGATGCACTCGATTTTGCTCCGCCGGTCGTGTTGAGGTTCGAACAGAAGCAGCTCATTGACGTAGGTTCCGAGTTTCGATCGGATTTTGATCGTCAAATTGCGACCCTGCGGGCCCAACTGAACGACCAACAGTTGAGCGAATTCAAGCACAGCGATGGCACGTTATCGAACAAGTCCTCATTGCCCCTGGATCAGGCACACAGCCTAAGTACCACAAAGATCAAGGTGCTGGAGATGGTGTGGTGCTATCTTTACAGCGACCGTGAACCGCAGGCATGGAAAGCTCTTGCCGAGATGTGGCCCGAGAGCGATTTCGACCGTATTCGCGCTGCCATGCTGAATGTGCGAGCCAAGGGCATTCGCAGCCAGGTGAATGGTGTTTCCCACGAATCATCCGCCGGGAAATTCAAGAAAAAGCATGCGATGATCTACGATCGAATCGCAGACACTGATCCGGACAAAAGCAACGAATTGGGGTGGGCTTACGCAAACGGCATGAGCGGACCGGGAAAAGGTAAGCACACATTCGAGGCTGACACTTACCCAATACCGATTCTCATGAGACGGCCCCCTCCACCGGATGCTACCCGAGCCGCGCTTAACACGCAGGTGACGGTAAACCTGGTGATCGATGCCGCCGGAAAAGTGCGGTCGGCAAAGGCAGAAGGAAAGCAGGAAAAGGACCTGCTGGATGCCACCGCAGGCTGGAAGTTTGTGCCCGCGTTCAAAGACGGCCGTCCTGTCGCCAGCCGCCTGCAAATCGGGGTCACGCCTCTGCAATAGAGGCCAGGAACTGGTTTGCCACGAAAAGACCCTCAAATCATAGCTAACGAGCCTGCCTGTCCCGGATCGGAAACGGTTTGTTGGCTAGATTCGTGTTAAAAAGTCTATTATCTGATCATTACCTCCCCCAAGAAGGAGCGTCGCAGTGGAAGCTTCGATCAACGGCTCCGTTTCGCAACAGGAATTAGTCCGCTTGGCGATCAAGCTCAGGGAAGATTTGATGAACTACGAGGAAAAACTCGGCAGTTCTCGAGAATTTGCCGAAATTATGGATTCTGCAGGCGCGTTGATCGTCGCAATCGTTGAGCCGGAAGAGTTTCGCGTCTCTGCTTCACAACCCCAAACAGCTCGTACCGGTTCCTCCGGAAGCTCCTTGCCGCACCTCGCTAAATAGTCACCCCAAGAACCCAGGTCTCAATACGAGACCTGGGCCACCCACCAATTCTTCAGCGACACAGCCATGAAAAGATTCATCCTGACAGGTGCCCCCGGCGCCGGTAAGACAGCGATTCTACGGCTACTGGAGCTCGAAGGCTTTAGCGTGATCGAAGAGGCAGCCACGGATGTAATTGCGCTGTGGCAAGCACAGGGTATTGCGCAGCCGTGGATGGATCGTTCGTTCATTGATGCGGTCGCCGGCCTGCAAAAGCAAAGGCAGGTTCGATCGGCATCCGAGGCCGTAGAAGTGCAGTTTCATGATCGATCCGTCAACTGCACGGCAGCCCTGGCGGCTTATCTCGGCTATCCTCGTTCGGAGACGCTTTCGCGCGAACTGGAACGCGTTCAAGCAGAGAAAATCTATCGGAAACAGGTTTTTTTTGTTCGCAACCTCGGCTTCATCAAGCCTACCGAAGCACGACGAATCAGCTTCGAGGAGTCTTTACGCTTCGAACAAATACATGAAGAGACATATCGAACCTTGGGATTCGAGATTGTCTCCATAGAGCCCGGAAGCGTGGTCGATCGAGTCAAGGCGATCAAGTTGGCACTCGAAACCCTGCCGGGTTAACCAGAATTCCCCGGGGATTTTTGCGTCCAGGCGAGGCGCACTGCAGATCCCTCGGCTGGATGCAAAAATGCCGGGATGTAATTTACTCTGACCTCAAAGCGCGCATCGGCTCGATCGAGGCGGCCCGGCGTGCAGGGACGAATCCAGCAACGGCTGCGCACATTGCCAGCGCCATGGTAGCGCCCAGGTACGCCACTGGATCGCTACCCTTCACCTCATAAAGCAGGCTGGTGATGAGGTGGCCGGCATAGAACGCGGCGGGGATCCCCAAAGCGACTCCAAGCAGAAATTGCCAGAACGCACCGCGCAGCACCATGGAAACGATGTCGGAACGGGACGCGCCCATCGCCATGCGAATACCCATTTCGCTGGTCCGCCGGACCACAGAGAACGAAACCACGCCGTATAGCCCGACCGAGGCGAGAGTCAGAGCAAGGACACCGAAGAGACTCGTGAGCCGTGCGAACAAGCGGTCCTGGTTAAAGTTCGCGGCAACCTGGGAATCGTATGAATCGAAATGGAAGACAGTGAGATTGGGATCGATCTCGGCCAGTGTCCGGCGCAGCAGGGCCTCGGCGCCCTGCTGCGGGCTTGAGAACTGGATGATGATGGAGCCGACAAACATGGAGCTGCTTTCAGACGAGATCGCCTCGGGATCACTGTAGCCAAGGTATTGCTGGGAGAGCGGGCGCAGAAAGAGTGGAGTCACTTCGCCGCGTGGGTCATACATTTTGAAGTCGGCAAAGATCCCGGCGATTTCGAAGGCATCGGAATTTTTCGGAGACACCAGGCCGAAATGCTTGCCGATGGCATCCTGGTTGGGGAAGAAACGCCGTGCAAACGATTGATTGACGAGAACCACCGGGGTTGAGGCCTGAGTGTCTTGCGCGGTGAAGTTACGCCCACGCACCATGGGCACTCCAATGGACTGGAGAAAGCGGTTGCTGACCCGGACCCACGAGGAGAAGCAATTCTCATTGGAGGCTGGCGCGGGATGGCCCTGCTGGACGACGCAAGTTCCCCAGATATTACCGCCCAGGGGAGTGTAGCGGGCAAGGCTGACATTGACTGCGCCGGGCAAAGCGGCGAGGCGGTCTTCCATTTGACGATAAAGCGCAGGGAGCCGGTCGACTGTGTAGCCTGCCGCCTTGGGATCGAACTCCAGAACGTAGCGATGAGCGGTGGCGATGCCGAAGTTCTGATGCTCCAGGCTGGCGAGCGACTTCGCCATGAGAAAGGCTCCCGAAAGCAGAACCATCGACAGGGCGACCTGAAGAACAACCAGCGCGCTTTGGGGAACGGAAGACTGGTCACCGAAAGAGCGGTTCGCTCCGCGCAAAGCTTCAGCCGGCTTGGTATGCGACGATAGCCAGGCAGGAGCGGTACCGAAGATCACTCCTGTCACAAGCGAAACCATGAACGCAAAAGCGAGCACCGGCAGCGATGGGCTGGCCTGAATTGGCATGTGTCGCGCCTGAGGAAAGGCGAGGGCGAGAATCATGTCAGAAAGAGCGTAGGCGATCAACAGACCGGCTGCTCCACCGATGAGGCTCAGCAGCACGCTCTGGGTGAGAATCTGGCGGATGAGCCTTTCACGAGCCGCTCCCAGAGCCATGCGTAAAGCCAGTTCCGCACGGCGCGTGGTACCGCGCGCCAATAGCAGGTTGGCAATGTTGGCACAGGCGATCAGCAACACCGCACTGGAAAGGATCATGAGCATGCGGAGTCCCTTGCCAGTTTGCTGCTGCAATCTCTGGATGCCGCCTCCGCCAGACACCAGGACCACATGCTGGCGGGGAATCCGCGCCGCGCCGCCGTTGGCCGTGAACGAAGCGTGAGCCTCCATCCATTGACGCAGGGCTGCGGAAAGCCTCGCCTGGAGTGTGGCGATGTTTGTCCCCGGCCTCACTCTGCCCAGGAGATAGAGCCAGGCGGTGTCCTCGTTTCCCTGGGGCCACAGCGAAGTGCTCGGCCCTTCGATCATTGGCTCGTTGGCCAAGGGCACCCAGATGTCGGGCGGCCGCTCTGACGACGCGGTCACCAAAGAAGCCCGGCGGCGCAATACCAGCAACGATAAAGGGATGGGTCTGCACCTCGACCGTGGAGCCGACAATGCTGGCATCTCCCGCGAAGTCCGACTGCCAGCTTTGGTAGCTAAGAACGAGAACAGGCGTGGCTCCAGGCTTGTCGTCGCTCGGCAGGAGCGGCCGGCCCGCATAGGAGCCCACGCCGAGCATGGAAAAGTAATTGCCGGAGACATACTCCGAGCGCAGCGGCTTGGCTGGAGACGATCCACTGCGCACGCTGACGGCAGATCCTCCGGCTTGTAAAGCCGCCAGCTGCTCGAACTCTGGTGAGGAATGCTGTAGCTGAAGGTAGAGGTCGTAGGGAAAAAGATCGAAGTCGCCGTTGTCGTTTTCGAAGCCGTCATAGTAGCAGCAAGTGTCCCCAGCACCGACGCGATACAGATGAGACGGGTCAGCAACCGGCAGAGACCGTTCGAGAACACCGTGAACAAGCGTGAAGATCGCAGTATTGGCGCCGATGCCCAGCGCCAGGGTGATGACCGCGGTGATCGTGAACCCAGGCGAGTTGCGAAGCTGGCGCAGGCCATAGCGCACGTCTTGTGCCGAGACCTCGAGAAACGGTAATCCGCGCATCTTGCGGAGATCTTCTTTCGTCTGCGTCACTCCCCCGAACTGGCGTAATGCAGCCGTCCGTGCCTCTTCTCTGGACATACCGCGCATCAGATTTTCTTCGATGGCGAAATCGATGTGCGAACGCAACTCTTCCGTCGGAGTCCCTATCCAGCTTTTTGTCTGCGGAAGAACGATGCGCATTGATTCAAGAGAATCCGTAACCGCTCCATGTCCGCCTCCGGGTCCCCGCAGGACTCCCTGTTGGTGATCTACACGTAGAGTGGATCATCCATAGGTAGATTGTCAACATGTATGTCAACCGGCATCGATTTGATTTAGTAGCTTCATCACTTTCGATGCCTTATTTGCGCGCAATTGCTTCCAATCGGACACTGCCAACTTGTTCGCCCTGTCTGACAGGAACGCCCACTCCGGGTTTGGTCTGGTGTGCTGTCCCGAGGCCTCGATCCACGCCGACGCATATTCTCTCAATCGTAGGGGCCTCACCTTTGCTCCAAAACTCTCGCGCCAGAATTCTGGCAATGGCGCCATTCTCAAACTGACCGTTCGTCAGGCTTTTCAAGAGGGCGATCAGCTTGCGATTTTTCTTGTCATAATGGCCGTAGAACAAGCGATCGTCCTGGGTGATCTTGTCTGGAAGCGGATCAAAACAAACGACGGCTGCGGGAAAACACGTTTGCTCCAAAACGACTCCTGTTTGCAGGAAATGTCGAATTCTTTTCAGCATCACGCCCTTTCGATCGACATCCTTCGTCGTTCTCCTGCCGCCGTCTCTGGTTTCGATGGCAATCCGGAATGGAATGGAGTGACGATTGCAATATGACTTTATCTCCATACCATTTAAATAGTTGAGATCATCCAGCAATTCCTTCTGCTCGCCTTTGGGCAGCTTTGAAAATGCAATCGGGCGCATCGATTCCCTTCCCTCTCTGGATCGGATGGTTGACCAAGGTACTTAGGATAACTAGACTGACGGATCTGAAACAGGAGGCACGCAATGAAGCTCTCAGTATTCTGCGGAGTGAGTGTAGACGGTTTTCTGGCTCGGCCCGACCACTCGCTCGATTTTTTGGATACTGGTGAGCAGGAGCCGCACGGTTTCGAAGAATTCTACGACAGCGTCGACGTCGTCGTGATCGGGCGCAAAACCTTCGAAGTCGTGCTTACCTTCGGCAAGTGGTTTTATGGCAAGAAGCAGGTGGTCGTGCTCAGCAGCCGTCCGCTCGACTTCTCAACGGTCAAAGGTGGAGTGGTTGGGCAGATGTCGGGCGAACCCTCCGAAATCGTAAGCCAGCTCAAAGCTCGCGATTTCAAACATGCTTATATAGACGGCGGCAATACGATCCAGCGCTTTCTTATGGCCGGCCTGATCGATCGAATGGTGATTACACGCGTGCCAGTATTGATCGGGGCAGGCATTTCGTTGTTCTGTCCCGTCCCAGGTGACATTCATCTTCGACACGTTGCGACGCGGTGCTATCAGGGTGGCCTGGTGCAAAGCGAATACGAGCTTGGGCCGGCTGATAAAGGCTGAGCGTCCGGCTACTGTAGGCGCAGGACGGCGTTGCGCGCCTCCTTGATTTGCGGCAAGGCTGCGCTCGAATGCTCGAAGTGACTGAGGAACGTCCGGTAGGATTTCACCGCTTCCGGTCTTTTCCCCTCGTGCTCAAGGGCTTTCGCGAGATAGAAGTCAGCCAGTTCGAGCTGGAGGAAATTAATGTCGTCAGAAATGAGACCACCGGCACAGAGAAAGCGTTGGCTGGTGCGCATTTCTGCCTCAGCCTGCGGAAGCGCCAACTCCGCGTAGGCTCGACCGGCCAGGAAGCCGTTCTGCGGTTTGAGGTCGTCGGTCAGTGCAGGCCAGCCATCAATGATCTGGCGCCACCGGCTGGCAAATTTGGCTGCGCGGAGGCGATCGAGCGCAATCAAGGTATTCACTCGATAGTCGCTGAAGTATGGAACCATGGCGCTGCGAGCAGAGGTAAATTCATTTTCGGCATCCACGTGGTCGCCTAAGAGAAGGTAGGCGACACCGCGAACTTCCGCTGCGCCGAAACCAGGAAGGCTCTTGGCCATGTCGAGCGCGGCTTTCGGTTTTCCTTCCTCAAAATAGATTTCCGCCGCTTTCCATGCTTGTGCACTGCTTCTCGATGGGTCGGATTCTGACAGGACGGAGGCCTGCTGGTAGTATTTTGCCGCCAGGTCAAGGTTGCCATTGCGCAACAAGACATCTCCCTGAACTTCTCTGGCGACGCCGCGGTCTGCATCCCCTGCTTTCTCATAGGCAGCTTGCGCTGCTTCTGCCGCCTCGCGATTTTGGCCGGCGAGTAGATAGACGAGAGCAATTTTTTCCCGCGTGTAACTAAAATTCGGATGTGCTCTTAGATTTCTTTGATATTCGGCGAGGGCATTGGACTGGTGTCCACCCATGGAGTAAACGTCGGCCCGGGTGTCGATGGGGTTGGGGTCGTCCGGCGGGAGCAATGCCGCATATCGATCGGCCGCGTCCAAAGCTTGCGACGAATCTTGCTGGAACGCGTAGTTATAGGCGAGTTGGTTCCAGGCGAGGCTTTCGCTGGGATCGTCTTGTTTTGCTGCTTCCTCGAGAACGGCCGTCCCCTCTTTGAATCTGCCCAAGACAGTGAGGTGCGTGCCCAGGTACACGCGCGGCTCAATCTCCTTGGGAAAGCGGCGTACGATCGTCCGCAGTTTCTGAACAGCTTCCTCTAAGCGATCGTCGATCACCAATTGCCGGGCATGAATCAGCAGTCTCTGCAGTTCAGGCAGGCGCTGACGTTCGGCGAGCACGGCCGCGCGGATAATTGCTTCGTGCCTGGCCCTGTAGCCGGGGAGTAGTTTGGCGAGTTCGAAGTAGGCCATGGCAAACTGGGGATCCAATTCCACAGCGCGATGAAAGGAGGCCGCCGCCGCCCCATCGTCCGACGAACGGTCGTATTCGTCGACGCCCTCTTCATAGGCGTGCAGGGCGCCGAGATTCGAGGTGAGCCTCGCGCCGCCGGGCCTGGGTTCTCCAGGCGATAGCCCCGACACAATACGATCAGCCGTTTGGTCTACCATCGAGAACACTGCCTGGGGGCTTTCCCCCTCTATTTTTTAAGCCAGCAGCAGCTTGCCGGAGGCGGTATCCTGCACCCGCAGATCGAGCCGCAAGCCCTGGCCCATTTTCAGAATGCCGCCGCTGATGAAGACGTCCGCCCCGGCCTTTTGGGCCACACCCTGGGCCTGGCTGGGGAGGAGTTCCTGTCCTGGCTTGACCTCACGGCCGATGAGATCCCGGATTCGTTCGCTGGATATGGTGTCGAGATTGCTTGCCTGTGCCAGGTCAGTGGTGAGCAGGTCGACCACGCCATCGCCCAGCCAACTCAGTGATGGATCCTGGGAATGATTTTCTATCTCGATGACAGCCACGGCTTTGCGGACGTTGGTCTGTGTGCTTTTGGCCGGCCGCCGCCAAAACAGAAACGCACCCAGAATCAGCAGGCCGAGCAAGCAGAGCACAAGTGCCAAAGAGAGGATAAGCCTCCGGCTCCGGATGTTCTTACGAGGAGGAACCGTTGGCTCGGGTGGGGGTGTTTCGACTGGCGGTGGAGCGGGTGCAGGTTCCAGCTTGCCCACAAAACGATAGCCACGGCGGGGAAGGGTCTCGACGTACCGGGGTTTGGCGGCACTGTCTCCTAAGGCGGCGCGAATCTGGTTTATAGAAAAATTGATGCCATGCTCGAAGTCGACAAACGTTGAGTCTTGCCACAGGCAGCGCTGGATTTCTTCACGGCTCACCAACTGATTGGCATGTTCGATCAAGAGGGCGAGAACCCGGAATGGCTGCGGTTGGAGTTTCAGCAGCCGGCCTGCTTTGCGCAGTTCACCTGATGCCGCATCCAGTTCGAATGCGTTGAAGCGAAACCTGGTGGACGTGGGCAAAGAAACCCCTCTGCTCAAGATTTGAAATGGGGCGAGTTTAACATACGGTACCTGTTCTGGCCGGACTTGGCACCCGTAACATTTTTTGTTTTCAGCATCATATGTCCTAACCTACCGCTTACCACGAACAATCCCTCTGTTCATTGCCCGGTGCCGGCCTAATCGCCTACTTTCCTTCCGAGCTGATGTCTGACCTGGGGGGATTATGGCGGGAAGGCGATTGGGAGTTGCGATGATGGTGTTGCTGGCAGCCATTGCCCGGCCATCCCGAAGCCAGGAATTAGCAGCCCCTGTGCCGAAGGGAGAGCACCGCATCTCGTTTCATGTGCGGGGCGACTATATTTTCGTGCCGGCTCGGGTGAACGGCCGCCAGGCCACGCTGCTTCTCGATACCGGCGCCGCGTTGAGTGCTTTCAGCATCAAGATACTGCCGTCGATGGACACAGACCATAAAATCACGATGAACCTGGCGAAAGGTAGCGTGCCGGCGTTCGTGGTCCTGGCCGGATTCACTCTCGGCGATTCGGAAATCAAGGAGCAGCACTGCTCCTTCCGGCGGAATATTGTAGTTGGCGACTTCAAGTTTGGGGACGCTGACGGTGTGATCGGACTGGATGTCCTGAGTTCGTTCAAGACAGTGACCTTTGACTTTAAGGACTCTGTTCTTGTTCTGGAAGACCGGTAACTAAAGCGCTCTAGAGACCCGGCAGGCGCTGGCGCAGCGGCCGGGCCTGCCGTTCGCTCACGGCGATCTCAGTGGACGCAGCGTCGGACATAACAAGCAGAAAGCTGCTCTTGAAGTAAGGCTTGATCTCTTTGATCCGCGACATATTGACCAGCACCTCGCGGCGCGCGCGGAAGAACTCCCCCGGCGGCAAGGCGGCTTCAAGTTCGGCCAGCTGGTAGTTCACCCAGAACGAGTCTTTCGCTGTCGTCGCATGCACGATGCCATCCTGCACCTGGAACCAGAGGATTTGTTCCGAAGGCACAAGCAGGGCGCGTCCGTCTTTCCGGCAGACGATTTTGCGGAGCGTCTTCGGCGCCTCGCCTGTCACGCGCAGAATGCTCTCGCGCTCCTTTTCTTTTTCCGCGGAAAGAGAGCAAAGCTTGCTCGAGCGTTCTATCGCAACCGACAACCGCTCCCGTTCGATGGGCTTGAGGAGATAGGCAAGCGCGTTGGCCTCGAAGGCCGCGAGGGCGTGCTGGTCGTACCCCGTGGTGAAGATGACGAGCGGGATCTCGATGGCGGACGGAATCGACCGCAGTACCTCGAAGCCCTTGAGCCCGGGCATTTCTATGTCGAGAAACAAAAGGTCAGGCCGGAGCTCTTCGATCTTCTCAATCGCCTCGAGGCCATCCTGAGCCTCGCCGATCACAGCGACTTCGGGATGAGCGCCGAGCAACCGGATCAGCCGCGCGCGAGCATCCGCCTCATCGTCAATGACCAGGCTCCGCATCACGCCGCGGCTCCGCTCTCGCGTGGCAACAGAATTGTGACCCGCGTTCCACCCGCCTGCCGCACTTCTATTGTCATCCGGCCCTGGTCCTGATAGAGCGCATTGAGCCGCTGCGCAACATTCTCGAGCCCGACTCCGTTCGATCGTCCATTGCTGCCGTTGAGGTTCAAGACACCGATTGCGGGTCCGACGCCGTCATCTTCCACTCGCAGACGCACCTGATTTCCGTCCGCCTCCGCAGTGATCCACAAGTGGCCTGGACCGGGCTTCGGTCCCAGGCCGTGCTTCAGCGCATTCTCCACAATGGGCTGAAGCATCAGCGAGGGAATCTGCTCCATGGCGACCGCCGGGTCGATGGCGATCTTGACTTGAAGCCGGCTGCCGAACCGAGCTTCTTCAATCTGCAGATACGTCTCTAGGAACTCGACCTCTTCGTGCAGCGGAATGAGGGGGCGCGCGGAGTTGGCCAGTACATGGCGGAAGACTCTGGCGAGCCGCAGCGTCATGGTCTCGGCTTGCTCGGGATTGGTCACCACGAGGTTTGCGATGCTGTTGAGCGAATTGAAGAGGAAATGCGGGTTGACCTGAGCGCGCAGGGCGCGCAGCTCCGCCTCGGTCACCTGCTGCAGCAGCACCGCTTCACGGCTCTGCGCCACGATCAGCCGCTCTTCCATGTGCAGTGCGTCGAGCCGATGACCGAACTGCGCTGCCACGCTGCGCAAATAATTCACTTCGTGCGTCACCAGGCCGCGCCGCGCAGGACCGGGCGAGATGGCGAGCATGTGGGTGACCCGGCCCTCCGATCGAACCGGAACCAGCAGTTCGACTTCGTCCTGGGTGTGTCCCGCGTGGCTTGGGTGCTGGCAATCGAGTTCCACGAGTTCGCCGTCGTTCACCGCGTTGAACCAATCCGGCTCGGGCCCATGCGAGTGCGCCCAATTCGACGTGGGCAGGCTCGTCTTGGACAAGTTCTCGAGCGTAACCAGCTGGGCAGCTCTCAGCTCCAGCGATTGACGGGCAGTTGTCTCCACGGCGTCGGCGATCTCTGTCTCGGACCGAAGGCGGGCCAGCTTTTCCGACAACTCCCGCAGCAGAGTGCGGTAGTCCGGCGCACGGAAGATCCAACGGTTCACCCATTCGCCGATACGACGGTCAACGAACGTGAACAGGACCAGCAGGGGAACCGCCGTCAGGGTCTCGACGCATGCCCGGGCAGCCCCCGGATATGCCACGTGGCCCTCGAATCGGAAGAACGAGAGGGTGTAGTAGGACAGCGTGAAGGCCACGGCCGTGAGCGCCGCCAACACGACCTTGAGGCTATGACGGATAAACAAATCGGAAAACCGGAAACGGGCGAACAAGAAGAACGCGCCTAGAACGACGAGGAGTGTGATCTGTTCGCTGACGACGCGGAGCAGGTCCAAAACAACACGGTCGAACGGCAACAATTGCGTGATGAGAACTGCCGTCATGGCGCCGAAGGTGCCCACCAGCAATCCCAGAACAGGAAGCCTCATCGCCCGCGATGCGAGCCGTTCCCGGAACAGGGCGATTCCCAGCGTGAGCAGAATGGCTCCGTTGTATGGGGTCGATAACTTGAGGAAAAGCAGTGACGAGTTCTCACCGGTTAAGACGCCGTGCCAGAGCGGTATGACGATCAGCGTACAGGTGATCACCGCCAGTGCCTGCAGCGACCGGCAGCCGATTCTTTGCCAATGCAGGGTAGCGAGCGGGCTCCACAGGCTTAACACGGTGATGGGCCATGCCGCGGCTGCAGTGTACTGACAGGCCAGGATGATGAGCGCCGCTCGTCCCTGTTCGGGCGCGCCGCATGTCAGGGCGACGGAATGCGCGAGACCGCCCAGATTCCATATTAGGCAGCAAGTCACGAACAGGATATTGGCTGCGCTGGCGCCCGGCAGTTTGGCCGCGCGCACGGTGAGAACCAGAAGAAGAATGCTGATCGCCGTCCCAGTCGCGAAGCCGATGAGGCTGGCGGCGAGATAAAGGTTAATCGCGATCGCGCTCGGAAACATTGAGACAGAGAACATGGATCGCGCGGCCCCCTGAACTCGAGAAAAGCGGCGCCCGTGAAAACCGGGACCGTGGCGAGACGCGGCGCTCGCGTGCATCAAGAATACCGCCAACTGTCGGTTTTCACCGGAAAACCAGGCAGACGCGGAGAATCGCCGCTGGGCGCGGATTCCTGCGCTGCGATTGCGGCTTAAGACACAAACAGCCAGCCGAACCGGTCCGCGAAGGTCCGTCGAAGGCGAGGAACGAGTTTCGTCACCACGACACTCGCTCAATCCCCGCGCTTCGCGTTCAATGCCGCTACTGCGCACCGGCGCGATTCTGGTGGCTCTTCTTCGCTGATCAGCAGGACACTCAGTCTCGGAATCGCTCAGCCGAAAAGGAGAATGCATGAGACA
>CAWBRJ010000035.1:0-127517 GCA_963790935.1 uncultured Acidobacteriaceae bacterium
ACTCTCGATGGTCTTGATGTCAGTGTCGCCTTCGTGCTTGAAGCGGATCTTGCCGCTTCTGTCTATCAGGAAGGTGACGGGAAGACCGAAGATGCCACCATACATTTCTCCGATCTTTTCGTCTCCCATAACCACGGGGTAATTCAATCTGTATTTCTGATACGTGATGCGTACCGGTTGCTCCTCATCATCCATCGAAATGCCGATGATCTGCAGCCCGCGTCCGCCATACTCCTGCTGCCACGCAACAAACCTCGGCATTTCACTGAGACACGGTACACACCAGGTCGCCCAAAAATTGAGTAGGACCACTTTGCCGCGATAATCTGCGAGACTTACTTGCCGATGGTTCAAGTCGATCCGGGTAAAGCTGGGAGCCCTGCGGTAGGCGATCGGGGCAGGAGTTTCCGTTTTTGCGGCGAGGTTGTCCGCGGCGGGGAAAGCCGTCAGCAGCAGTAGTAGAAGAACCTTGCGTTTCGAGTTGATTCGCCGAAGCACGATTCGTAGCATCCCCTGGTTCTCAGCGGCCTTTCGTAACTGGATAGCCCTTATTTACCCAATCGGTTCCGAAGTTATTGGCGAGATAGAGCACTCGAACGTGAGTGAAGCCGAGAGTGTGCAACTCCCGATACGCGGGCCGGATATTGGGACATTTGTTCCATGGGCAGCACCCACAATAGATGACAAGAAACCGATTGCGCTCCAGTCCCTTCACGCTATCCCGCAGTGCCTGGAGTCCCGTATCCTGGCCACCAGCACCGCCATACTCCGATCCGAAAATATGCGCTTCGGCGTACATGACATGCGAACCGACCTGTAAAACCAGGGGTTTCTCGTCCCTGGAAGAGCGCAAGAGCTGCACCAGTTCTTCCGGCTGCAACAACTCTGCTGGGGGAATCTCCGTAGCCGCGGAAGGTGTTGATGCGGCTTGCAGCGCAGCGGCTGACGGCTGGGCATCAGTCTTAACGCAGAGAACGGCCAAGCTTGGCAACAGCCACGCTGCGAGGCTATACCGAAGTAAGTATTTAATCATGACGATTGCCCTCATTTCTTGAGCGGACGATTGAACATCACAAAACAGGGCGAGTCGGATCGCGCCACAACAACATCGGGCCATCCGTCGCCATCCAGATCGGCGGCCGCCATACCATAGATCGCTCCTTTTCCGTCGCCGAATGGCACTGGCTGGTACTTGGTCCCGCTGCCGTCGTTGAAATAAATCACGCCCGGAGCGTTGACATAGCCGACGAGGATCTCCGGCCGGCCGTCGCGATTCAGATCCGCGGCGATCATGGAGTAGGGCACCGCCGCGGGCTTATCGAATCGAATACCGTCGCCGAAGTGACCTTTACTGTCACTGAGGTAGACAAAGCAGCCCAGGTTCTCGTGGCAGGCCGCAATGTCGAGACGGCCATCGCCGTTAAAGTCGGCGACCGCCATGGCGCGCGTGGATGACTTCGGCGGTCCCCAGGACACTTTGCGAGTGAAGCTTCCCTTGCCGTCGTTGAAATAGACAGCGCTTTGGCATTCATCCCGACACGCGTAAACCACATCATTTGCGCCGTCCGCATCAATGTCCGCAATGGCCACAGTCGCCGCGCTCGGCGAGTCCGGCAGCGGACGGCAATCGAAATGAATCTTGCCGTCATTCATGCAGACATAGCTCGTCATGCCGCGGTTCGCGACCGCAATATCCGGATACCCGTCGCCGTTCAGATCGCCAACCGCTGCGTTTCTGGTAGACCACTTTGGGTCGCCGTAAGTCCCGCCGACGGTGAAATTGCCTTTGCCATCGTTGAGCAGGACCAGCTTCGCTTCCGGCTCATCATTGCTCAGGACCATATCCAGATGGCCACTCTTGCTCATGTCGGTCAGAGACGCCGAATAGGTTTTGGTAGCTTTACTTGGAAGGGCGGGTCCCGGCGTGAAGTGACCTTTGCCGTCGCCAAAAAAAATCCGGCTCGGCACAGGCCAATGACGGCCCTTGGCCAACACGATATCGAGATTCCCATCGCCGTTGAGGTCGCCGATGCTGGCGTTGGCGGAAGTCTCCGAAACAGTCTCCAACGGAACGATGTCAAATGAACGCAGACTGCCTGCTTTGAACGACTCTTCCTGGGGCTGATTGGTCAACGTCGCTGAAGAATTTCCACGCAGAACCATTAGTCCGGCGGCGAACGCCGTGAGCATAAATGCACAATACAAAAGACTGCTCTTCATGTTGTGTACAAGGCCGGTTCCAAGACCGAGCCGATGATACTTCTCCAGCGGAGTGAGATGAAATCCACGGCTTGCATATCTTACGCTTTCCTGTCATGGGGCAACGGACTTGCCGGCAGAGTAGGTCGCGACGGTATCCCGGGATCCCCCGTGATTCCATACTGAACAGACTATACTCGGTCCTGATTGCTCCCTCGCCTCATTCCGTGATCAACAAAAGGACCAGGACAAATGAAAGACAAACAGATCTCACCTTTCGCGGTATCGTGCCTGACCGCACTGCTCTGGGTTGCATGCGCGCACCAAACCCACGCGCAGCAGGCGGAAAAGGCCAAACCTCTTCCTGGGAATAGCTCGGAGACTCTGGGCTTTTCCTCTGGGCGACTCGATCGTCTTCACGCAGTTATGCAACGCGAGGTGGATCAGAAAGAGCTTGCCGGAGTTGTGACACTTCTTGCGCGCCACGGCAAAGTGGTCGAGGAGCGAACATATGGCAAGAAGGATATCGCCAGCGCCGCGCCCATGACGGCGGACACCATCTTCCGCATCTTCTCCATGACCAAGCCGGTTACAGGCGTTGCCATGATGATTCTCTACGAAGAGGGCAAATGGAGGCCTTCGGATCCCATCTCGAAGTTCATCCCCGAGTTCGACCAACTGAAAGTCTTCAAGGGCTTCGATCAGAGCGGAAAGATGATTCTGGAAGACCCTATCCACGCTCCCACCATGCGTGAGCTGATGAGCCACACCGCGGGCTTCACCTACGGGATCTTCGGGCACACGCCGGTCGACAAGATGTACCAGGACGAACACGTCCTGCAATCCCAATCCCTTCAGGTGATGATCGGCAAGCTGGCGAAAATTCCGCTGCTTTACCAGCCGGGGACTCGCTGGGAATACAGCGTTTCCATGGATATCCAGGGCTATATCGTTGAGAAATTGTCGGGCCTGTCCTTCCCCGATTTCATGCAGCAGCATATATTCGGGCCTCTCAAAATGAAAGACACAGACTTCTATGTTCCCAAAGAGAAGTGGGACCGTTTTGCAACGCTCTACCAAGGGGAGGAGAAAGGCGCGATGGTCGCCAGCAAGCCGGACGACCGTTTTGCGACGCCGCCCACCATGCCCTCGGGCGGCGGAGGCCTGGTCTCTACGGCGCAGGATTACATGCGCTTCGCTCAGATGCTTCTGAACCAGGGCGAACTTGACGGCGAGCGCATCCTCTCGCCGGCCTCGGTCGCGCTCATGACCGCAAACCATCTTGCCCCCAGGCTGATGACAGGCGAGTTCTCCATTGGGCCAGAGACTATCCGCCCGGGCATGGGATATGGCTACGATTGCGCGGTCTTCACCGATCCGCTCGAAGCTGACGAAGTTGTGGGCAAAGGCACATTCTTTTGGCTCGGAGCGGCCGACACCTGGTTCTGGATCGATCCCACGAACGATCTGATCTTTATAGGCATGGCGCAAAGAATGATGGGTCCCGGGCAACCCGATGCGGAGCAACTTAGCCGTCCGCTCGTCTATCAGGCGCTAGTCAAGCCGAAGATGTGATCCGTGTACGGTGGAACCACTTCCCTGGACCATTGAAGGGACGGAGTATGCGCTTCTCCGACCGCCAGCCCTGGCCATCCGCTCGCGTCGGAGTGAGAATGAGCTGAACATGATTGGGCAGTACGCCCCGCGACTGCGGCCTTGTGGTCTGGATTACCGAAAATCCCGTTTTCGAGGCGCTTCGCGTCAATTCATTGCGAAGCCTTATTGCAAATGTTGAGTTTTACGCATAAACAGGCTTACGATGCGGCCTGTGGCACACGTTGACCAAATCGAATCGGTTGTTCAGGGTGGAGATTCGACGTCCAATCTCGACGAAGTGTCAGCCTCCTGGCGAAGATGCACGGCTGAACTCCTTATCAATCCAGATGGCCGGGCGGCTCCCCATATCGTAACCGACAGCGAACTCAGGGTTTCTCGCGAACCGCTCGGCAAAGCAATTGTGTATGCCCAGGAAGAAGTCGATCGTCTTTATACGATCGTCCGCCAGGAGGGATATGTCGTTTTGTTGTGCAATACCGATGGCATAGCTATTCACCACCGCGGTGATGAAGCGCAGGCCGAACAGTTCAAATACTGGGGCATCTGGGTCGGAGGAGTTTGGTCGGAAAGCGTCGAAGGCACAAATGGGATCGGCACGTGTATTGCGGAACAACGGCCGGTTCTCGTACATCGTGACCAACATTTTCGAACGCGCCACATCGGGCTAAGCTGTGCGGGTGCACCCATCTTCGACCCCACCGGCAGGCTGGAGTTGGTGCTGGATGCTTCGTCGATGACGTCGAACCAGTCGCACACCTTGGCTTTGGCTGCGACAAAAGTTGCCGCGCGTGCAGTCGAAGAACGCTTATTTCGCGAGTGGTTTCGCAAGGTGTGGACGATTGCGGCAGTGCCATCCGACGACATCGGTCCAGCTTTGCTCTTGGCTGTCGACGGTGACCTGCGGATCGTCGGTGCTGACCGGGTTGCGCGCACGACTTTTGCTCTGGATGACGAAAGGCTGAGTAGCGGCGTGCCGCTATCAACGGTCTTCGACCATGATCGGTCGATTTTTCTCTGCAACCGCGAACTGGATGTCGCGGCTCGCTTCACGCGCGCCGGTACGGATGCGCGGTGGCATGTGTTGATTACTCCTCCTCTGTGCGGCTCGAGGGGTTGGCGTTCTGCGACGGACGTGGCAATTCACGCGCGGCCGAGGATTAGCATGCTCCGTAACGCGCCAATAGCAGAGTCTCTGCCTCCCAATCGGGGCGGTCTATCGCCGGCGCGTACGCACCGGATCTGCGCATACATCAACTCCAATCTAGATCAGAACATAAGCCTCGAAGCGCTAGCGGAAATGGCCGGGTTGTCCACACACCACTTCGCGCGGGCATTCAAGCAAACGGTTGGCCTGCCCCCGCACGGCTACGTACTGCAACGCCGCATTGAACACGCCCAGAAAATGCTTCGCAATACTGATCTTCCGATGTCGGAGATCGCACTGTCAGCGGGATTCTCCGACCAGAGCCACTTGGCCAGACACTTCCGCCGGATAACCGGCATGTCCCCCAGCGTGGTCCGTTGGGAACAACGATAAGTCGTTTTATTCGTTACAGTTGAGAAGCACCCGCTCCTCTCGGGCGCTTCGGGATTGGGTCAAAAGGCGGTTGAGAAGGCAACAAGAATGCCGATACACCGAACCGTTCGAAGCTGAGACACGACCCCAGGCCATCGCGAAACGGTTTCCTCACAATTGAGCAAAAACGTCCCGACCGCAGCGAAATCGTTCAAGACCCGTCTGGCACCGTCCTGACAATATCTACCCATGCTCACGAGTAGAAAGCTCGATCACGGGTGCTCTCGATAGCTGCATGCTGCGCCCGGGTCTCAGGCTGGTGAGCGTAAGAAATCAGCAAGACGGCCTTCACGTGCAAAAACGAGGATATGTCATGCGGTTCGATGGATTGCCTCTTCTGTATAGAAGCCCCTATCTGTTTCGTTTGCGGCCAACGTTCGGGGAGATGCGTGCCCGCCTCGAGGAACGCGTAGCCGAGCGTACGCGAATTGCCCAGGACCAACACGATACTGTGCTGCAAGGCGTTATCAGCGCAGCTATGCAGCTACATGTTGCAGTGGACCAGCTACCTGCGAATTCGCTCGCTAAGCTGCGATTAAGCCGTGTTCTCGAATTGATGAAATACGTCAAGGAAGGGGGCCGCAACGCGGTTCGAGGGCTCCGCACATCTTTTTCAGACTCCGACGATCTAGGGCAGGCATTTTCCCGAATCCCGCAAGATTCGGGCATCGAAGTGCAAACGGAGTTTCGGATCATTGTGTTAGGTTCGGCCCGAAAACTACGCCCGCTCATTCGCGACGAGGTCTATCACATCGGCCGGGAACTATTGGTGAATGCATTCCGCCACTCCCGAGCCAGCTGCATTGAAGTCGAGCTTGAGTATGCCCCCAAGTGCTTCAGGATGGTCGTCCGCGACGACGGTTGCGGGATCGATCCTCGAGTGCTGCATGCAGGACGCGAGGGACACTTGGGGCTCCCGGGTATGCGCGAACGGGCGGAAAGAGTGGGTGCCAGACTCACAGTTTGGAGCCGCGCCGCGGCCGGAACAGAAGTCGCGCTGTCCGTCCCTAATTCCATCGCCTTCGAATCCCGAGTGGTCGAGAAATAGCAGGGTGTTAGGAGCAGTATTTCCCGGCCTTAACAAGGGGAACCCCGCTGCTTCAGTCCTCGCGCAGCAGGATCAGAGGATTGACCGAAAGCGCGCGTTGCGCGGGAATCCAGGTCGCCACCACACCCAGAAAAACCATCGCCACCACTACGCCGGCAAGGACTAACGGGTCGCGCGGCGTTGCCTGGAAGACGATGTAGGCGAGCACGCGAGTGGCGAGAAGTCCGAGGGCCAGCCCTGCGGCCGATCCAATCGCCAGCAGTTTGAACGGACGCCCCAGTGCGGCGTGCAACACTTCCTTTCGCTGTGCGCCGAGCGCGATGCGAATGCCCAACTCGCGCAGCCGCTTGCTCACCGAGAAGGCAGCCATTCCGAAAATGCCAGTGATCGAAAGCATTGCGCCCATCACTCCGAGCACGCCCAGGGACACTGTCGCCATGCGCGAAGCAAACAGCGCCCCATTCATCTCTTCATTCCACGTCTGGATAAACGCAGGCAATCCGGAGTCAAGATCGCGCAGCGTGCTGCGGATGGCTGCGACCAGTTGCTGCGGATCGCGCCCTGAACGAACCACGAGACACGTGTCACTCGCGGGAAACTGACCGATAGGAAGAAACATGGCCGGCTGCGGAGCTTCGGCAAGGTTGGCTGTATATTTTCCATCTTCAACAATACCAACCACCTGGATGAGGGTTCCGTCCGTGATCTTGAAATCAGCGCCGATCGCCTGGGAACGATTGGCAAAGATTCTACGGGCAAACTCACGGTTCACCACAGCGACACGCGGCGCATTCGCGTCGTCGTGCCAATTGAAGTTTCGCCCGGCGAGTAAGACGGTCCTGGCGGCCTGCAGGTATTCGGGAGAGATTCGATACTCGATTGCCTGCGCGACGGCATTTGGCGGCCGCATGTCTGTCGCCCGGTCGCTGAAAACATACGAGGGGTTCCAACCCATGTGCAAGGGCGGGATATCCACCAGCCCGGCGGAGGTGACGCCGGGAATCGCCTGCAGCGCTGCTATCATGCGCTTCTGCATGGCGAGCATCTTGTCCGCCGGGTAACCGGCCATGCCAAGATCCGTATTCACCAGCAGCGTGTCCTGCGGCTCAAATCCAAAATTGGTGTGCAGCGACCGGGCTAGACCGCGCACGGCCACCATAGAAGAAGTAACGAGCACTGCGGAGATGGCAATTTGCAACACGAGCAACAGGTCGCGGACGGTCAACCGCCGTCCAATCCTGGCGCTCGAACCCGCTTTGACGATCTCGTAAGGGTTCGATTTGAACACCTGGCGCACCGGGACAATGCCGAAAAGCAAACCGCTCACCAGGGCAAGGAGCAAAGCAAACAGGTATACGTCGGCGCCTGGGCGCACCGGTATGTTCATCGGGAACTGCGGAAATGCCTGCCACGCAGTCAGGCGGTGCAACAGGATGACACTCGCGACCAGTCCTGCTGCCCCGCCGGCAAGGGAAATCAGAAGAGCCTCAGTCAACAGCTGGCGCAGGATGCGTGTGCGGGTCGAGCCCAGCGCCAGGCGCAGAGCAACTTCCCGGCCGCGGTCGGCGGCACGCGCGGCAAACAGGCTGCCGAGATTGGCACACGCGGCCAGCAGGATCAACCCTGCCAGCACCATCAACCCGGCCAAAAAGGCTCGCATCGCAGGAGCAACGAAGTCGCCGTGCAAGCCAGGGCGCACCAGGGAAAAGGTCGATTGACTATCGTCTTTGGGGTAGGTCTTCTCCAGGTAAGTGCCCACGGAATTAAGGTCTGCGGTCGCCTGTGCCCGCGTCACTCCCGGCTTCAGATGTCCGAGGACCTCAAACACCCACCGTGTTCCGCGCGCATTCAAGAAGCTTTCCCCATCGATTTGCTCGCTGTTGACCATGGGCACAAAGAAATCGGGCAAGAAAAATAACAACGTCCCGCGAAATTCAGGCGGGGCGACACCAAGGATGGTGAAAGGATGCTTGTTGAGCAGAACGGAGCGCCCAACCACACCGCGGTCGTCCTGGAAATGGCTGTGCCAATAGGCATAGGAGAGCACGATATACGGAGCGCTGTTGGGCCCGTGCTCGTCGGACGAGTGAATCAGCCGGCCCATATACGGATGAATGCCTAACACGTCGAAGTAATTCCCGCTCACCTGGTAGAGCCACGCGTGTGATGGGTCTTTTCCTGTATCAATGCCGGCCTGCGAGATGGTGTACGCCGCTAACCCATCGAAGCTGCGGTTACGGTCGCGCAGATCAAGATAGTCAGGATACGACTGGATGATGTAGGTATCGTTACCGCGCTGGAGTGCGTATAGGCTTTGCGCCTGCGGTACATCCAGCGGGCGCAGGAAAAGTCCATTCAACACGGCAAACACCACCGCGTTGGCGCCGATGGCCAATGCCAGTGTCACAATCGCAGCAAACGCGAATCCCGGAGAACGGCGAAACTGCCGCAAGGCAAACCGGACATCCGCACCGATCGATTCCACCGTGGGCCATTGCCACACTTCGCGGCTGCGTTCCTCAAGCAGCGTCCGGTTGCCGAAAGCTCGCCGTGCTGTCCGCTCAGCTTCCGTGGCGCTCATGCCTTCGCGGATCAGCTGCTCGGTTCGCTCTTCAATATGCAGGCGAATCTCCTCGGAGAGTTCGTTATAGAGCTTGCGACGGCGGAAAATCTGCGGAATCCAGTCCATTGGAAATCCCTTCCAGCTGGCCCCGTCAGCTCGTTCTGGCTTCACCGGGGTTCAAGACCATCGAAATACCCTCAAACATGCGCTCGAAGCTGGAAATCTGCTGCTCCAGGCGACGCAGACCCGAAGCAGTAATCTGGTAGGTTCTCACCCGGCGATTGGTCGAGGAGAGTCCCCACTCCGCTTTCACCACCTTTGCTTTCAGCAACCGCTGCAGTGCCGGATAGAGCGAACCCTCTTCCACCTGAAGCAGGTTGTTGGATCGCTGCCGGATGTGCTGGACCAGCGCGTATCCATGCGCAGGCTGGCGGCGAAGCGACTCCAGGATCATCATTTCGAGCGCGCCGGGAAACAAGTCGCGTGAATTGGTTTCCGTCATAGGCTTGTTCACCACATGCCTAGACTAAACAGGTGTAGAAAGATTGTCAAGACGGAATCCGTCTACTCAGTTCGCAATGCCTGCATCGGATCGATCGATGCCGCGCGCCGAGCCGGGATATAACTGGCCGTTATCGTCACCACGGCCATTAAGATGCAAGCGCCCAGGAACGTGATGGGATCCCATGGTTTTATTCCAAAGAGCTGGCTTGCAATGATCTGTGAACCTCTTCCATTCGAATTCGTTGCGCAATGGATAAGGCACAAGTCACCCTTATCATTGCCAGGAAACTACGGCGACGGCGTATGGGGCGAGTATGAGCTTCCCTCCGGACTGCTGAGAGACGCGGGCAGCGGTGTCGCCCGTGGCCTCATCGACGGTGGAGACCGAGCCGGATTTTGCTTCGGCGGGAAGGGTGACCTCGATCGGGGTGTTGCGCTTGTTGACGAGAAGGATCTTCTTGCCCTGCGGCGTGGTGTAAGCCTGAGCGTCGATGCTGGCGCCGGAACCGGCTGTGGTGGCGACGAGGGTATCACCGGGGTGGAAGTTGTCCTTGATGAGTTTGAGCACCCAGTAACGGGCATTGGGCTTGCCGGTGTTGTAGTTCATCATCGATACCGATGGGAACTGGGAGGGGTAGCCAACCAGCTGCGACTCGCCAATGACATCGACGCCGAGCTTGGACTCTTCGATGAAGAGATAGCCGTATAGGGCACCCGCGGCGTTCCAGTAGGCGTGGGGGATGTGGTCAGGCAGGGCGCCTTTCGAGTTCGGATTCTGCATCGCGGACATGATCTCAGCTATGTCGGTCGGCAAGATGACTCCGAGCTCGTCGGTGTCGGTTTTCGTCGAGGGCGAGAGGCGGTCACGGATGCTGTTGATGAAGCGAATGCCGGCAAGGAATTGGTCGGCTTGATTGAAGAAGGTGTACTGCCAGTTTTCAAGGTTCTCCGTCATGTCCGGCTGCGCGTAGAAGTGGTAAGAGATGTAATCGAGCGGGATGCCGGGCTTGTGGTTCTTGGGGTCAAGGAAGTACTCGTAGTACTTAGGATTGCGGGTGGCGAAGGCAAGGCCGAGCCCGACAAATTGAGTGTCGGGACTGACCTTGTGCACGGCTTCAACGATGGCGTCGTAGCGAGCGGTGTACATCTCGGGTGTGGTGCCGTGCTCAATATCGGGCTCGTTGAGGACTTCCCAGTAAGGAAATTTGTAGTGGTACCCGGACTTATGTTCCATGCCTAGCTCGTCGGTAAATCCACCGTTGGTGTACCAAGCGACGAGGCGGCCGATGTATTCGCCGATCTGCTTGTTGGTGGGGTCCACCGGCTCGACGCCCTGGGTATAGTTCCAGACGACCTGGTTCGGGTCGGAGGGATAGGTCACGGGCTTATCGATCTTGAACATCCAGGTGGGAATGGTTGAAAAGTTCATCACCGTGCTGTGACCTTCGGTAGCGGCGAGGAAGTCTTTGGTATAGGGGTCGATGAGGGAAAAGTCCCAAGAGGTCTTGCCTTTTTTGGGAGGCTCGAGCTCGGCGACGGATAGCTTTGGATAGGGGTTCCACGGCACGTAGCGGACGTAGTCCGCGCCGAGCTCCTTGAGGGCGGCGAAGGTGCCGTCATGGATGGAAGATCCTTTGGCGATCATAGGATTGACGACGACCTGAAGGGTGGGCGTCGACCTGGAGACGAGCAGGGTCTTGTCGAAGTGGACGACCACGGTGTTGGGCGCGCCCATATCGAACTGGGCGGAGGCGGGCAGAGCCGAGAGACCGGCCGCACATACTGCGAAGGCAAAATGACGCTGGATGCGAGAGTTCAATGGGTTCTCCTGTAGTGGAGGGCGGGCGACGCGGGCATCGTGCAAGCATGAGAGCGCCCTATTCCCGGTTCCGAATTACAAAAATACAGGAGAGCAAGCAGTCATTTCTATAGGTAAAGTATTTATTGTTGGAGAGCCTGCGAAAAAGTGTTAATTAGTCCTGACAAAGTCGGCTTGTGTTTACTGATGTGTTCCGGTTCAAGTGGCCGTATAACCGGCCAAGTGACGAGAAGCGCCTTTTTCGGTATCTATCTTGGAAGAGGGCGGCCGTCTCGGTCTCAAGTGTTTACTCTTGAGTTATTTCCGGGTGGGCGACAATTCGCCAGGAACGCAGAGATTCGCCAGTGCTACCTTGTCTTGAGATGTGAGGGCATAATTCATGGCCGAAATGACACCATTTGACTATGGCTGGTTCTACGATGTGCCCCGATGCATTTCGCTTCGCTACCGGGGAAGGCGGTTCCTACTGCAGAGCGCCTTTGATGAGAACCTTGACGAATACCCCGGCGAGTACTCAGTCTATATAGTCCCTGAGTCGGCTGACGATTCGCGACCGGTGTGTTCTCCTGAGTTCCTCAGCAATACGCCAATGGCTTGCATTGGACAGATTCCAGTAGACGAAGTGATTTTTGACCCGAGCAAGCGTAAGGAACTTGACGCCTCCATCCTCGACAGCTTAGTAGCTGGCCAAGGGCATACGACCGACTGACACGCTGACGGCGCAACCCGAGGTCGCTGGGCAATCACCGGCAATCCGGACGCAACTCGAAAATGGGGTTATGTCTGGGTTGGCCACGATCCACGCGTTGTTCAAAACGGTCAGGATAAGCCGTGTCTGGTTTCTCATGTTGCTGATCCCTGAGGTGCCTGTTGTGATCGCATTCCGAGGTTCTACCGTCGTATCGATCCATACCTGGTTTCTCCGATAAAATCGCCGAGTCTCGCAAATCTGCTGCGACAATGGTCGCAACAGATTTGTGCTGTCCCCCCCATATCATCGTCCGGAATTTTGAGCTGCGCTGGATAAACCCAGTCTCGATGTGTCGCCGTTATGGAGACTTCGTCCTAAGGAGGAAAGATGAAAAGGTTTTTGATCCCTCTTGTATTAATGATGCTTCCGTGCCTGGCCTGGTCCGCGCCTAAGCCCCAAGCTTCCGTGGCGCCTGCCAGCTCCTCGGGTAATGATTTAGCCGCGGCTTCGACCGAGATGCTGAGTGTGATTCAGGCACTCTCAGGCCGATGGGCTATGGAAGTGACCTTCGAGCCGAGTCCCGATGCTCCCAAAGGTGCACAGGGAAAAGGCGAAGAGTTTTGGCACGCAGGCGCGCAAGGCTTGACGTTGATCGACGAGGAGAACATCCGTGTTCCGCCTCTAGATATTCACCTTCTTGGAATGTTGTGGTGGGACAGCGCGGAGAAAAAGTTTCACGGCATGGAGTGCGTCAATCAGAATCCCCATGCCTGCGACCCGAAAGCCGCGCTGAACAATGTCACCATCACATGGGATGGGAAGCAACTGATAATCGATGAAATTCAAACTTCGTCCACCGGCAAGAAGTCCCAGTGGCATGAAACTTACTCCAGCATCACTCCCACGTCGTTTCTGCAAGTCGGCGAATCCGGCGAGACCGGCGGCCCCTTCAAGAAAGTTGTGACTCTTCACGGAACTCGGATTGATCGCTAGCATTTGTTGTCGGATGACCGGCAATCCGGAAGTAATCCCCAAAAAATGCGGTTCTGTCCGGATCGGCGACGATCCGACCGGAATTGGAAAATCGACCTCTATCCGGCTCGATGAGCATTGGTCTGATAGCGTCAACCCACATTCCATTTTCGAGATAGCTGATTTCTGAGTAGTGCACTGGGCTATCCTGGCCTGCTGGCACTAATGCAGACGCCTTGACCTTCGACCTATTGGGTGCTATATATGTCGAAGCGGGAGGTATGCTTCCGATGGTCAGCAAAACTGACATCCCGCAGGGCACGCTTGACCTGTTGATCCTGCAGGTTGCCGCACTTGGTCCCATTCATGGATACGCCATTGCAACGCGGCTCCAACAGGTTTCGCGCGACGTTCTGCAGGTGCGCCAAGGCTCCCTGTATCCGGCTCTCCACCGGCTCGAAAACAAGGGTTACCTCGGCTCGACGTGGAAGGAATCTGAGACCGGGCGCGAGGCGAAGTTCTATCACGTCACGGCAAAGGGCCGGCGCAAGCTTGAAGATGAGACGCAAAACTGGATACGACTTGCGGAGGCAATACAGCTCGTCCTTGCACTCTCGGGCGGAGGAGCGTCATGAACTGGCTTGCGCGGCTGCTCAATAAGCAGCAACTCGAATCGGAACTTCAGAAGGAACTCGAGTTTCATCTGGAGCGTCAAACCGCAGATAGCGTGCGTACGGGCTTATCGGAAGAAGAAGCGCACCGCGAAGCCAGCGTGCGGTTTGGAGGGATTGAACAGATCCGGAACGAGTGCCGGGAAGCGAGGGGAATAGCGTGGCTTGAAGCGGTTGTGCGCGATATACGGCTTGCCATTCGCGTGCTGAGCAAGAGTCCCGGATTCGTTCTAACCGCTATCCTAACGCTCGCTCTCGGGATCGGCGCCAATGGCGCCATCTTTCAACTACTCGACGCAGTGCGGCTGCGCAGCCTTCCGGTGAAGAACCCGCAGTCACTCGTGTTGATTCATGTCGACGGCGGGAATCACGGGTTCGGTATTTCCAGCAACTCCAATGCGCTGAGCTATGTGGTCTGGCAGGAACTCGAACGCCACCAGGAAGGATTCTCCGGAGTCTTTGCATGGGCCGATGCGAACATTCAAATTGGAACCGGCAACGACAAGAAATCCACGCATTCCGTGTGGGTCAGCGGCGACACGTTTTCGACTCTGGGTGTGACTCCGGTTCGCGGCAGATTGTTCACCTCGTCAGATGACCGTCCCGGATGTGGCATCGGCGGAGCGGTGATCAGTGAGGGCTTCTGGAAAGCGCAATTCGGAGGAAGCGAATCCGCGATTGGTTCCGTTGTGATGGTGGACGATCACCCGACACAGATTCTCGGTGTCACGCCTGCCCGATTTGCGGGCATTGAAGTCGGCAAGAGCTTCGATGTTGCGCTGCCACTTTGCTCGCTGACGAGTTATCATCCCGCGTCCACGGCGCTTGCCAGAAGCGATTTCTCGTTCTTGACGGTAATGGGGCGCATTCGTCCAGGATGGACACTCGCGCAGGCATCCGATCAGTTGCGCAGCATCAGCCCTGCTATTTTCCAGTCCACTCAGCCTAACGGATATGCGCCCGGCGCGCACGACTTTTACACGAACTTTCGCCTGCGTGCGTATCCCGCCGCGAACGGCATTAGCGACCTTCGCGGGACCTATGACTCTGCCCTCTGGCTCCTGTTGGGCATCACGGGCCTTGTTCTCTTGATCGCCTGCGCCAATATGGCAAGCCTGATGCTGGTGCGCGCCACGGCCCGGCGGACAGAGATGGCTGTGCGGCTGGCAATCGGCGCTTCGCGGTTCGCATTGGTGCGGCAACTTTTTACAGAAGCGCTGCTCATTGCTCTGCTTGGGGCCGGAGTCGGGATGGGAGTGGAGAAGCTCCTCAGCAAAGGTCTCGTCCTGTTCCTTGGCGGTGGTAAGAACGCTCCATATCTCGACATGAGCCTGGATTGGCGAGTGCTCGGATTCCTGGCGTCGGTAACGTCCTTAACCTGCCTGATCTTCGGTTTGATTCCTGGTTTCCGGGCATCGCAGGCCACTCCTGTGGAGGCGATCAAATCGCGTGGTCAAAGCGGTTCGGCCGGCCGGAGCAAATTCTCGCTCCAGAAAGTGTTGGTTGCGGCCCAGATTGCCATCTCGATGGTATTAGTGGTGGGCGCAGTCTGCTTTGTTCGCAGCTTCACGAGCCTGATGACGCTCGATGCCGGATTCGACAGAGACGACCTGATCGTTGCATCTGTGGATTTTTCCCATGTATCGATGCCGGGCGAGCGCTACGAAGCATACCTGGAGTCACTCGTCACGGCAGTCCAGGCTCTACCCCAAGTACGTGCGGCTGCCGCAGCAACCCACGTCCCGCTGGATGGCAGCAGTTGGTCACTTGGAATCCGAGTGGGCGAAAAAGACGGATGGTCGAAATACACGTGGGTCACTTCTGGTTATTTTCGGACCCTGGGGATGCACCTCCTTGCGGGGCGCAATTTCAGCGAGCAAGATTCCGCGACTTCGCTGCCGGTCGTGATTGTGAATCAGACGTTCGTTCGGAACTTCGTCAATGGACCGAACCCCGTGGGCCAGACTGTACTGAGCCGCGCCGAACCGAACTATCCGGCGACTCGTTACCAGATCATAGGAGTCGTGAACGATGCGAGGTATTCCGACCTGAAAGACGAGATCCCGCCGCAGGCATTCGTGCCTGAAAGCCAGTTCACCGCGGGCGGTCCGGGCGGAATCCTCTTTGTACGCAGCAGACAGACACCGACAACTGTGATCCCGGCAGTACGGGACAAACTCCGACAAATCGCACCGCAAATGCGTACTGAATTTGATTTGCTCGAATCGCAGGTCGAGGATGGGCTTGTCCGCGAGCGCCTGATGGCCGGGCTTTCTGGCTTCTTTGGTGCTCTGGCGGTGATACTCGCAGCCATCGGGTTGTACGGTTTGATCGCCTATATGGTTGCGGGCCGTACCAACGAGATCGGAATCCGACTGGCTCTCGGGGCATCGCGCAGAATCATTGCCTGGCACATTGTTCGTGAGGCGGCATTGCTCGTCTGCCTCGGTTTGGTGCCCGGCATCCTCTTGGCCATGTTAGCCCTCCGGAGTGCTCGTTCATTGCTGTTTGGGTTCAGTTCGAGCGGCTGGACAAGTTTTGGCGCAGCAAGCCTGTTTCTTTTCGCAGTAGCATCGGGCGCAAGCTGGCTTCCCGCTCGACACGCATCGCGGCTCGATCCGATGAAAGCTCTTCGGTCTGAATAGCAGCGATGGGCGCAAGAGCAGGAGACTGCGGACTAACCCGGCCACAGCGTTCGTTTTACCCGAATCCAGAAGCTTCGTTTGGCGCATTATCGCCGCCGATTCGCTCACTGACCTGTTCCGAACGGTTCACCGCCCACCCGGAAGTTACCCCCAAAACGGGTGTAATCTCCGGGTTGGCGACCATCCGGGAAATATCGTGTGCTCGCGCCGATTGAAATGCCGTGTGAGACCATTTCCACGGGGAACTCGGTACGCTTCCAGGCTTGACAGCGGAGGGGTTCCTGATCACTCACGAAGGTCTATACGGCTCGCTTATTGCCTAATCGCTGGGGGTTTCCACGTGCAGTCGATAATGGAAGGTGGGTTCTCCTTCGGCCAATACAGACGCAACATGACGCTGAATTTCGCTTTTGGAGCGGGCAGCCAATTCGCCTCTTTGTCCTTGCCGGGCGAATCCGCCTGCAGATAGATGTCCACTGAGCCGTCGGCATTGGGGACGAGTTTGTCACGCTGGCTGAGCGTGTAGCGGTTGAGCGCATTGGGAACGAAGAAACGATCTCCGTCATACATGGTCAACGACCAGAATCCGTTGACCGGCGGCAGCTGACCTTTCTCGAAATGGATGACGTATTTGTTGTTCCCCTCATATTCCTTGCCGTCGGCCCCTTTCTCGGAGGCCGGGTAGACCGCATCGGCCGGGAGGTTCCAGCCCGGCCCGAGCATGTTGCACAAGGCGCGCAGCAGATAGTCGGTGCCCCAGTTGGCCACACTTGAGCCAAAGTAGATCCACCCGTTGATGGTCGCTTGGTTCTGAAAGCGCCCAAGCATTCTCTGTAGCGCCAATTTGGGGACGGCTTGGACGGCTGCGCTATCGAATGCGCTGAGTTTGCGCGGGTCAAAGTCCCACCCATGCGTTAACCCGATGCTGGCCATTCCCGGGAGCATGGGCGCGTCCTGTGGCAAAGGTGGGTTGGTCTTAATCAGTTTTGCAAGGTAGCTAAAATAGTCTTCGACGCTCAGTGCGTTCACCTGCTCGCGCGGCAGCGTCTTCATATCTACGCCAGGGTCTACGCTAGCCAGCGGGGGCGTGTAGGGCTTGCCGTATTGACTCAATGGAATCAACGAAATTTGGTCCTGCAATGCGTGAACCTTCGCGTAGTCCTCCGGCGTGCCTGTGCAATAAATGCGGCCGAGAAGCCAGACAATGCCGGTTGGCGATTTGTATTCGGTAAGGCCAGGGGGAACCGCGCCGGACCATTGCGGACCCGTAATGACGTAGTTCTGCGGCCTTTGGCCCGTGGTCCTCGTTCCGGGAACTTGGAAGACATCCGTCCAGCCGCTCAGCATCGGAATCATGAAATAGCGGTCGTCCATGTCCGGGATAGTCAAAACCATCGGCTCCTTCGAGACGTCGAGCCAAGCATCGGTATAGAGCGTATCGGCGTTAGGAGCGGGAACCGAATGGTCATCGACTGCCATGTAGCTCCGGACTCGGCGAAATTGGCCCATAGGTGCGCGTGTTGGTCCTGCGGTCGCAACGTTGGTGAGTTGCCTGCGAGTCATGTCTAGGAGCACAAGCGGATAGCCGTAAACGTAAGCTTCGATTGCGGTGCTGACCGCCTGCTCGGTGCTGAGTCGGTCGCTGGGCGCAACCGAATGAACCACTTTTGAAGGCATTTTGATTTCTCCATGTAAGGCAATGTCTCGGAGAGGATCGTTCGACATTTCAGTTCGCGAAATGGGACGGGTCGTCACCGCAACCGCGACAGCTCAACATTACTCATTTTGGAGAGTTAAGGGTGTATCGGCTACTGGCAAAACTGCTAGTGCTGGACGAACCCTTGCCAATCGACATTCGAGGCGCTTGTTCAAGCCCGAATCACCGCCTACCCGGCAATTACCAGTTGGTCAATAGACTGGATGGCAAAAGCAGGATTAGTAACGAGAAGTCGGCATTGCGGAAGTAATGTATTGGGGCGAGTGACGGGCTACACGCACCTTACCTTATGCAGACCGTCGGAGCGGTGGCTAGCGAATTAAGCAGCAATGTGCAGTTGTAGGGTTGGTCCGCGCCGGTCACCCAGCGAGGTAATTGATGAGAGGACTTATGCTGGCGGCGACTGCCCGCCTCTTGGTGGTGCAGAGAGCCACTGTACCGTCGGGCTTGAACTCAAAATCAAATTTACCGTAGCAGCTCCCGCACAACCAGTAGTGTTCAACAGATTTGGCCGACGTAGATGAAGTTCGGACCATCCGGACGACCCTGCCGTTACGCAGGTAGTCCAGCTTCTTGCGGCATGTGGGATTAAAGCACTCTGTCAACATGATGTTAGCTCCTGCTCAGCGTTTTTTTTGCCCGAGCCTTGCTCTGATGTAGGCGTGCGAAAAAGGTGTTGTCCGAAGAACCGGGATTGTCTTGTCGGGAAGGGACCACATCACACCGCAACCGAGGTGGAGGTCTGCATCCCAACAGCTAGTGCGCCAAGTCGAGCACGAGACTCAGCGGTAGATCCACACACAACATAGAAGGAGCTAGTCCGATGAAGGTATTTTCAGCGAACATTTAGGATCTAAGAACACTATACATCAGCAATCCGAAAAAGGCGCTTGACACACACCAAACAAGTTGCGGAGAAAGCAAATTCTTTGCAGGGGACGGCCTTCAGAGTCTGCGCGAGAACTAAGATTTCCGGTCAAAATCAATGCGATTTTGTAAGATAAGCGCCCAAAAGCAATACGAATGTTGCTTGATTTTCGAGTTCTCACGCAGACACTTCAGGCGGTCCGTAAGTGATTAGAAATCTGTTCGACTTTAGCCGCTGAGGGACCGGTTTTCGTTTCCTGTTAAACCTTTTCCACAGACTCTAAATTCGTACGCAAAACCGACCAACATCAATCGGCCTTTTGCTGTTTCTTTTATGAGTCACTTGTCACCGGCACGTCGCCCGCGCACCAGGCCTGCGCGGGATCAAGAGGAAGGACGTGCGCAGACGTCAAGACTCCCGCTCATGATCTCGCGTGTCTCTCCGTTGCATTTCCTAGACTTCCTTCCACGGTGACCGCGAGCCGCTTCGATCGCCGGTAGACGTTCGCAACAGCCAACGTCCATAGAGGAACCAGATCCGCCCCAGGCACGAGCTTGGCAAGGAACGATGGCAGGAATTCCCAGTTCCAGCCAAGAAGATAACTCAGGACTCCGGCCATACAGAGGTCAAGAATGTCATCAGCAGGCGAAGCAGCGCCTTCGAAAAATAAAGGGGAGAAAACAATCTGGAAGGTATCCGCGACGATTGCCAACAAGAGGGCTATGCGCAGGCGCGGTCCAGGAGAGATCGTGATGGTGTCTGGGTTCATTCCACCTGCACCCCTATCAAACATTATCGCGCATGCCCAAGCATCGCGCATGCCCAAGCGGGTTGGAACACCCCACCAGGTCGATTGGAAAGAATGCCCGGCAAACATCGAAAAACGTGCTGCCCGGAGTACCGGCTACGGGCGGCATCGAAGCTTCCGGATGGGCGACAAACCAGAAATCACGCAACAGAAGCGCGTTTGTGGAGATGAATCGTGCCATCCCGGCGTCGAGTATCCATATGTTCATTCGCCTTGATCCGGCTTTTAAGGTAGAAGATTGGTACGTACGATCAGGCGGGAGGCGTCCTCTTTTGTCTATGATTCGTTCAACATGAGGAACCGGACGCATGAATAAGGCGGATGGTCAGGACACGGCAGACCGCCTCTCCGCAATTGTCGCGAGTTCACTGGACACTCAGGTGAAAACGCAAGATCTGGCGCGCCAAGCGTATCAAAGCCGCACGCAGTTCCACAGGTTATTCCGAGCCGTGGTCGAAGAAAGTCCGGCAGCCATGCGACGACGGCTACTGTTGGAAAGAGCAGCATATCAACTGGGGCATACCGGAATGTCGGTCACGGACGTTGCCCTGGACGCCAACTACGGTTCGTTGGAAGCCTTTACTCGCGCTTTCCGAAAAGCTTTTCGGACTTCTCCCAGCATCTACCGGCGCATGCGTGATCCGCACTTTCATTTGCCTGCGTCCAACAAAATTCACTTTTTTGCCCCTGGTTCGTCGACAAAAGGAGAAAAAGACATGGATTTATTCGATCGTTTTGCAGGCAACGACTCCTGGCACACGCGGCGTTTGCTGGAATACGCGGGTACTTTGACAGAGGAACAATTGGATCGGCCGCTGCCCACGGTCGTAGAGCTGCTTCCTTGGCGAGAGTCGAATAAGACTCTAAGGCAGCTGTTAGAAAACATTATCTTCACTAAGGAAGTCTGGGCCGCCGCGCTGTCCGGAGCCGATATGGATGTGAACGGCCCTCCCAAATCGCAGCGCTCCCCGCAAGCGCTGCTGCAAAGGCTCGAAAAGACGGATGCTGAACTGCATCGTATTCTCGGTGACATCCGAAACCGCTCCGGCTGGGATGATACGTTTGTCGACGCGCTGTGCGAACCGGCGGAGACCTTCACGTACGGCGGCGTCTTCGCACATATCATGACATTCAACGCGCATCGCCGATTGATGGCCTTGGACGCTTTACGCCAACTCGGTGTCCAAACCGAAGGTTTCGGCGATCCCATGGAGTATGAGGAAAGTGTGGCACCCTGGAACCAGCGGATAGCTCTCAAAATGCCATGAGAGAACACCCCAGCTGATTCCGAAGTCCCGCGGTAAACGAACTCTTCAGAGAGTGGAGGCCCGTGCACGCGAAGATCGGTTCCGAGCCCGAGGCAGGCGGACCGATAATCCCCGTTTTCAAGGAAGTTCGACTGCCTAATTCGGCGACGGCTTCTCCACATGATCGATCACCATCACATCCACAAGAGCCTTTGTCGACTCCAGCTTCAACCCCAACTGCTGCTGCATCGCAGTGAAGATGTCCGGGGGCGCGTCCGCGTTGCCTGCAGGCGGAGCACCCGCGGCCATACCTCCGGGCTGAGATTGAGAAGCATCAGGTGTCCACTTCAGGACGAAGTTGTACCGCGCCGAACCGAGTCCTGTCTGATCGACCACCGGCAGCCCAATAGAGTCGTTCAGAACAAAGCTGATAAATTCCGCTATGGTCGAGTTCACGACTCGCATCCCCCCAGGTCCGCCACCATAGCCAGGATTGCCATCGGGATTGGTGTCGTTCACGGTAAGCTTCGGTCCCCCTCTTGCCACGGTGAGCGCATACACGGGCAGCTCAATCTTCTCACGATGAAAAGTAAGCTGAAAACGATCGGCCAGCAGCTTCTGAACCATCACCCTCATTTGCTTCAGGCTGGGTTGGCCCTCCATGTCGGGCTTGGCGGTCAAGTCATACTTATCCGTATCAAGCCAAGCTGGTCCCTTCGTGATCTGGCGAGGGTTAACTTCATAGGCGAACTTGATCAGGTAGGCGAGAGACGCGTCGGTTGCGACGAGCTCGCCGCTGCCCGTGGGATGGATTGAAAAGTGCGTCCCCTCTTGGGTCGGCTTGATCGTGGCTACTTCAAACGTCGGATTAGCATCCGCTGGTATCCGCTTCGGTGGAGGAGGAGGCGCGGGAATCTCCCACGCCGTCTCCTGCGTGGCGCGCACTAACGTCAGCGGAAGCGGCTGCGTCCCCTGCGTCCACGTACCGGTCATCGTCTTGCCGTCTTCGCTCAGCTTCCCCTCGAAGGTCCCGCCGATCATGTCAACCGATATCTTGATGCTCGATCCGTGCTCGGTCACCGACGTGACCGGGATCGCCTGCCCGCCCTGATCGATGCTGTACATCTTCGCGCTCCACGCATCCTTGTCACCCTTAGAAAAGTTGACAATGACGCGCAGGTCTTTGCTGGCCTTCAGCGTGCCCTGCCAGTTGCCAGAAAGATCCTGCGCCCGCGCGCCCGTTCCAAAAATCGCAGCCAGCGCAACAACGCACAGCAGCAGCCTCTTCATCGAAATACCCTCCGGCAAACGCCGTTCCAAACAGTGTTCTTCGATTCGCTAAGACCCTGCCATCGTACTCTCACGCAAAGAAAAAGCGCCCCACCTTCCGGCTCTGTTCTGTGGGGGCATTGAAGACGGAGTAACCCCTAACGTTAGCTACGGGAGTTACTCCGTCTCATGTATTCGGCACACTGATGGCGCTGGCGGCCGCAGCCACCACGGTTCTCTACGATTGTCATGTCTCCATTCAAGATCGGCTCCTGCCGCATGCTCGATAGACGCTGCAGCATCGGTGATAGACCCAGTTCGCGGCGACTCGCCAGCGCTCATCCGGCATGCAGCACGGCGATTATCTGAAACCTGCCGCACTGATCGAGCAGCTGTCGCACTGGTGATGGTGAATCGCATCCAAACGCGCCTGCGCCTCGGCTTCTGTTCGCGCGGCTTCCACTTTTGCGCCGGTGGCGTTCAACAAACGAGCATACATAAGTTCCGTCGCTGCATACATAGGCGTGTTTCGTCCCACAGTCTGTTCTTCCAGGGCCAGCGCCGCGGCGAAGTCCCTGTATGCTTTGCCGTAGTCGCCGAGTTCTCGATAGGCATCCCCTTGAAGGGCATATCCCATAGCTACAAGGTAATACTTGGGCCCGCGAGCGCGAATCCAGAAATCAATGGATTGTTGATAGGCAGAAATTGCCGCGGTGAAGTCACGAGTTTTCACTGCTAGGGCACCCTCGACACCGTACATTTCTGCTCGATCGCTGTCGTTCAAGCCCTTCACGATATCCGCTTCCCTAACTGCGTCCGACACGAAGCCACGGGCAGAATGCGTGTCGTTACGCGCGATCGCGACCATCGCTAGGCTGGTTGCGACTTCCGCCAGCCCCGTATGGTCGCCAGCCTTTGAATATAGCCGTTTAGCTTTTTGTAATGTGGTACCCGCAGCTTCCAACTGGCCCACAGAGGTCTCAAGGGAACCTAGGTTGGCCAGCGTAGAGGCGTACGCCGAGCTGGCGGACGGAAGTGCTTTCAACAAGTGGATCGCCGCCTCATAGCAGCGCCGTGCAGTCTCATAGTCGCCCAAGTCCTGGTGGGCTGAGCCCAATATATCCCATGCCCATCCACGGCTGGCATCGTCGAGTGCGTCAGACTCACTATGTACCAGAGGTTCAAGAATTCGGATAACTTGCGTTATTTCGCCTTGCTTACTAAATTTCCGCGCTTGAAGCAGTAGAGACTGTTCGGCGGTTCCTGCGACGGCTTGCAGATTTAGGAGGACGAGAGCAGCAAGAGCTGTGGACCAAATACAAATCCTCATAGCCCGAGAGAAAGTCGCCGCCGCAGACAGCTCGCTGGAGTGACGAAGTGCGTAGCCAGGTTTCTTTAATAAGCATTGCATCGAGGAGTCCTCCTTGAGGAAGATTTGCCTTCACACAAAATACGACCCGTCTTTCCATTCATGCGATATAGATGCCTGTCAAATATTCGTGCTCGCTACGTGAGCAGAGCGCAGCCTCGCCAAGCGCCCGCGAATCTGAACGCGTGCACAAATTTCAGCGACAACACTCCGCCAACATTTGACCGAGTAATGACGATATGGGCTCCGATCCTCGCCGTTGCCGATCAGAAGCGCGTGTCAAGCTTACATACGTCGGCAGCAGCTAAAATGTTCCCGAATATCGCTCATATCAAGTTGCAGCAAGACTGCATCCGAATCGTCCCATAGTTTGTTTCAGTTGATCCGAAACGACCGATGCAAGTTCCAAGCTTTAAACCCGCTCCAGGTAATGCTCTGGGTTTTGGCATCGAGCATGAATTGGACAATGGGAGCCGCACCCGGAATAGCGAGAGACTCAAGCAGTTTTGCTGTCCATGGTTGCGTGTGCATTGGTAATGCTGCCTGTTAGTCACCCGTTATGGTTCATTAATTCAAGCGTACCAACTCGTTTGTCCTGGGCCGTCATCTTCCATATCCCTACCTAGGAGGTTGGATTCGTAGTAGCTTGTGCGACCAAAGCTCCTGTACCGAAGAGTAATGAGACCATACAGGCCGCTCCAAGCAAACCCGCTGCTGACACCACCTTTTGGCCGGGACTCAAGGATCTCGCTTTCTCGATAAAGTTCACAATCGTCATCTCCAGAAAGTCCACCTCAGAATTTGAGGCAGCGGATTCCATATCGGACTCCGACTATATCGTATTCCGACTATCGTAGTCAATTCTCCGCAACGGAGGCCTCCTGAGTCGGCACAGAACATTTGTCGCCCCGGCCAAGTTCGGCACCCGAGGAGATAATCTGGGCAACGCAGTCTCTTCTCGATTCGTTGTCCGAAAAATGGAGGGACAGATGGAGCACTATAGGCGGGCTGAAGGCAGCAACAGGAATCTATAAATTAGATCGAGCGATAATCGGAGACGGCTGGAAAAACCTGGCCTGAGCCTCGAGGGACACGAGATCCGTTTACTTGGATTCGATCACCGGTTCGTTCTTACGTCTTCTACTTTGAATTGCGGCCGGATCACCAGCAATCCGTATGTGATTTTCCGATGTGCCTGAAAAGTCTGCATTCGGTAACTTCCCCGTCTCGCCCCGGCCGGGCGGGGGGCTGAATTTACTCAAAACCCCATTTCACAGGAACTCGACGGCAGTGCCGAACCGCCGCATGTCCGTATAGCCGACTTTTTCGGCCAAGCGACGAGAAGCGCGTGTGAACGAAGCTGTTAGTTTTGCCCTACAATGCCTTCCGATGGATCACCAGCGAGCGCCCTCAATGAGATGCTCGAAACGGCAATTCGCAGGGTATCCTTGAAGCAGATTCCCTCAGAGGAGAAGCGTGATGGAATGGGAACGCTTGATTCGATTTGGGCTGCTGGGCGACGCGAATCTTGAACCATGGGCGATTTTGTTGGTGCGGGTCGCGTTAGGAGTGTTTTTCGCCATCTCCGGGGGAAATAAGCTGTTTGTCGCTAGCCGGACGAAAGTCATGTATGAAACCTTGGCCGCGGCCAAGATCCCGTTTCCACGGCCGATGACCTATTGTGTGTCGGCGGTAGAATTCGTCGGCGGTTGCTTGCTGGTTGTGGGACTACTGTCAAGCTTGGCTTGTTTTGCGTTGCTGGTCAATATGCTGGTCGCCATCCTGACCACTAAGCTTTCTGGCGACATTAAAGCGATTTCCCCTCTTAATTGGGTGGACGATTTTCTTTATTTTCCCGAAGTTCTTTACGTATTGTTTTTTGTGTGGCTGATCTGTTCCGGTCCAGGAAAATTTAGTCTGGATCGCCTGATGGCGACTCGATTCGTTCCATGAGCCGGCTAGAGGCCCCGACTGTGGGGAGGAGCGTCACGACAGAATCTGGTTTAGAGAATTACGAATCGCAGTAACGTTGTCTCTGCGACATGCCGCTAGCAGCTCTCAAATTGTCATCGTCATGCTTTACGTGAGTGCCTCCTAGCCCTGAAGCGGGCTAACCTTGCCGGTCTACCCCATCGGCGGTACTCTTGCGTGATGCGACCGCTTCGGTATTCCATCAACGTCACATTGGACGGGTGCTGCGATCATCGTGCAATACCCGCGGACGAAGAATTGCATCGTCACGCGATCGAGAACCTCGACCAGGCCGATGCCCTCCTCTTTGGCCGGGTGACTTACGAAATGATGGAGGCAGCGTTCCGGCCGCCGGCTGGGACGGGAGCGAGGCCTGATTGGATGGAACCCTTCGCCCGGACGATCGACGCGGCAAAGAAGTACGTCGTGTCGAGCACCCTGGACCGGGTCGATTGGAACGCGGAGTTCGTGCGCGGGGATCTAGGGACGGCCGTTCAGCAGCTCAAGCGGGAGTCGGGTAAGGGACTGCTCGTGGGAGGCGTGAAGCTCCCGCTGGCGTTGGCGGAGGCGGGATTGATCGATGAGTACGAGTTCGTGGTGCATCCCAGGCTAGCGGGCCACGGGCCGACGTTGTTCGCGGGGCTATCGAAGCATGTCGACTTGAGGCTCGTGAGCCGGCTGGAGTTCGGCTCGGGGGCGGTGGCGATGCGGTATGAGCCGAGAAGATAGCCATTGGGCCTGTTAGCCCGAGTCGGCTGCATCATGGAGCAACTCGGCCAGATCAAGTGGAAATATTCCGATCCGACCCGCCGCATCCGCAGTAACGTTGTCTCTGCGACATGCCACTAGTTCTCCGAGGGCAAATCAATATGGTCAATCACGACCACCTCTACCTTACCCCTCGCCGGTTCCAGCTTAAGTCCAAGCTGCTCCTGTAGGGCGGTGAACAAGGAGGGACCTTTCGACTCAGACAACTCGCCGCTGCTCAGGTTTTGCCATGGTGTCCAGTGCAGCGTCCAATCGTACAGGCCTCTTAGATTAGTGTTATCGACCACTTTCCACCCACGGCCACCTGGTGGGTTGCCGACTTCGTTCTGTCTTTCAAGAAGTTCAGCCAGCATTCCCATCGTCGCGCCTGTGGCGGCAGCGCTGCCTACGCCGATCTCCAGAGATCCAGGTTTCGCCGTTTCCGCAGGGTGAGCTGGATTCATCTCGCTTGCCTTTAGCTTCGGGCCGCCCTTCGCAACCACCAGCGCATAAAGTGGCAATTCCTTAGTTTCAAAATGCACTTTAAGTTTGAATCGATCAGCCAGCATGGATTGCTGCATGAATCGGTATGGATCCATCATCCTCAAATGAGGAAGTTTGGACATTGCCGCAACCTCGGCGTCGCCGACCTTTGCATCGATATCGTATCGCTGAGAAATCATCCAGCCGGACAGCCCTACAACTTGACGATCATCGTCGATCGTATAGGCGAAGTCGATTAGGTCTTTCACTGTGACATTTATCGCGAGGAATCTATCAGCACCCTTAGGTCCAAAGGCACGGATACCCGTAGCGCCGGGTTGGCCAGGTTTGATCGTTTCCACCTCGAACGATGGTAACGGTCCGGTCGCATGCAGAATCTGCCCCTGGACTTGAACCCCTGCGATGATACTGACTGCTATCGCCACGACCGTAATCAGCCGCAAAAATGAAACCAAAACTCGTGTTTTTTTAAAATTAAGCCCGTGCTGATTAGATTCGATCATCAGTAGACATTTTCAGGAGATAAGGGGCCATGATAGTTATCCCCATCTCCCCATTTCTCGCCAGGCCGCGCGCCTCGTCGAAAAACGAATGCACCGCCTAGTGCCCGTTCGGAAACGGCCGTGGCATGCCTGGCTTCCAGTTGGGTATGGCGTATCCGTCTCGATTCGGCATTTTCACTTGAGGCAGCGTAGTTTCGGCGAGGACTTCATCCTCCTGAATCACACCGTTCTTGTAGAGCAGGAACGCGGTGAGCGAGTACACTTCGTCCGGCTTCAGCGAGCCTTCCTGCCTGAAGGGCATGCCGCGATTGATGTAATCCCAAATGATCGTCGCGTAAGGCGCATGCAACGCCATTACATCTCCCGGTCCAATGCATGGCTCCAGGCATGGCGTCGAGCTCTTCGCAGCCGTTTCGGGCTTGATCAACATCGGAGCAAGCCCGCCCGAACCATTCGCTCCGTGGCACATTGCGCATTTCTGGGCGTAAATCGCCGCGCCCTCTTTTGCCGTTCCTTTCCCCGGTGGAAGGTTCTTCCCGTCCGGGCTGATGGTGATATCCTCGGCGCGAATCTCCTCAGGAGTCGGCGTCCTTCCGACGCCATAGGTCGGCGATTGGGCCCAGCTAGCGCCGCACGCGCACAAAATCAGCGCCGGAAGCAGAGCTTTAAATCGCATTGTGCACGCTCCCGTCGCCCGCTACCCGCCACGGCTGAATCGTGTTGTCCGAGCCTTGGACGCCGTGCGTCTTGTAATGGTCCGGCGGCACCTTGAAAAACGCGGCCAATTCCGCGCGCGAAGGTTGCACCTGCCCAAGTTCATCGGTGCAGCGCGACTGCAGCACGCATTCTCCCCCGGTCCACTTCCAGTCCATGCCAAATCGCGTATGCGCTTTCGGATGGACCGGCCCGCGGATCTCGGCGTCTTTCCAGGTTTTCCCGCCGTCCATGGAAACTTCTACGCGCCGTACCGCGCCTCCGCCCGACCACGCCAACCCTGTCAGTTGGTAGATTCCAGGACCAGGGAGCTTCTGCCCTCCCGACGGAAACGTGATCACCGATTTTGGCCCCCACTGGAACGTCAACGCGGCCACTTCCTCATCCTTCGAAATATGTCCATAGTCGTTGTACGTCATGTAGTAGCGGTCCACGACCTTGATCCGCCGCAGCCATTTGGTGTTGTAAATCCCTTCGAATCCCGGAGCCACCAGGCGCAACGGAAAACCTTGCTGCGGGCGTATTGGCTCGCCGTTTTGCCCATAGGCGACGATGCAATCGTCCATCGCCTTCGCCAGCCGGATACTGCCGGCGCCCTTTACCTCTTCCGCGCCTTCCGACACTACCCACGAGGCGCCCTTCTGTACGCCGCACTCTTTGAGCAAAACCGAAAGCAGCACGCCTGTCCATTCGCTGCTGCTCGTCAGCCCGTGAGTCTCCTGCACCGTTTTGTCTTCCGGCTTGGAATGGTTGCCCAGGCACTCTATGAAATGAACGCGCGATACCGAGGGAAAGCGCTTCAGATCATCCATGCTGAACTCCAGCGGCCGGTCGACCATGCCGTGAATCATCAGCCGATGTTGCTGGGGATCGATATCGGGCACGATCGACCCGCGATGCGTCCCAATGAAGTGAAGCGACGATGGTGTGATAGTGCCCACGAAATCCTGCAGCGGCGCTAACACGTGAAACGTCATCCCAAATTCGTCCGGCGAAGGTCTCCCGTCTACCGCCACGCGAAGCGAGGTCACGTAGTGCGACCGATCGCCATACGCGACCTGGTCCTTCAGCGACGTTGTTTCGCCAGCCGATGTTTCGCCGGTTGCGGTTCGCACGGCGCCCAACGCGGCTGCCGCTGCGCCGGCCGTTAAAAATCTCCTTCGGCTAGCCTTCGTCAAATCGGTCGGTTTTTTCGATGGCGGATTTTTTTTCGCATCCATGGGGTCTCCCCTTTTCGCGCTGTTTTCACTCGCTTCGAGCGAATGTTTCGAGGGAACTTCGTTCTCGCGTTCTTGCCTGTCGCAAAATGTACGCCTGCCTGGCGCATCAAATCAAGGTTGGATGAAATCTCCGATGACATCATACCTGACCATGGAAGGACAGACGTCCCCGGAAAGGTTAGAGACGGATTCCCGAAACACCCGCTCTTCGTCCCTGCAATTCATAGGGTACGTTTATGAAAACGGCCTTCCTTCATGATGATCGGAAGGCGATCGCCACCGGACCCAAGGACTGAGATGTCTTCGAGAGGGTTGCCGTCGACTACCAGGATATCCGCGATGGCTCCTTCCCGAATGCATCCCAGCTTGCCTTGCTGGCCCAATAACTCTGCATTGACGGTACACGCCGAACGAAGCACTTCGATAGGCGGAAGAACCCGCGTACGCAGCGTAAACTCGGTGCTTTGCCGCACGTGCAGACTGCCAAGCAGGTCGGTACCGAATCCCATCTTGACCCCCGCCCGGCGCATGATTTCCAGGGCCGAAAACGCGGAGTCGCCAAACCACTTCAGCTTTTCCAGGCTGGCCGCAGGGAGACCGAGTTTATCGCCCTCTTCCAGCAGACCTACCATGATCGCCATGGTGGGCACAGTGAATGCACCCTTCGCTGCGACATAGTCGGCGGTCGGCTGGTCGATCAGCGTGGCATGTTCGATCGATCTCACGCCCAGTGCAGCAGCCCGGCGGACGGCTTCTTTCGGATGACAGTGAGCGGCAATGTAAGAACCAGCTCGATCCGCCTCCTCGACCGCGGCTCGAATCTCCTCATCGGAGTACTGGCAGCGATCGAGTGGATCGGTGGGGGACGCGACGCCTCCTGAGCCCATGATCTTGACGTGCGAAGCTCCGCGCCGCAGTTCTTCGCGCACAGCTTTGCGCACTGCGTCTGCGCCGTCGGCAATCACCGCCAACTGGTCGGCGTGATACGAACAACCGCAGGCGTGTCCTGTTTCGAAGGAGTGATCCCCAGGGCGGAAGTCACCGTGGCCGCCGGTTTGGGAGATAATACGGCCTCCGTAAAACAACCTCGGCACCGTACCCAGCAAGCCATCCTTGATGGCCAGCGCCAGGCCAATGTCGGCGCCTCCGACATCACGAAGCGTGGTGAAGCCGCGATCAATGCTCGCAGCCATAAACCGCGCCGCGAAGTGGGCCAGATAGGACATAGGCGATTGCACCACTCTGACGATATTCAACCCGGCAGCATACACATGCACGTGCGCATCGATCAGCCCGGGCATCAGGACACGGCCACCGCAGTCGACAACCTCGTCACCGTCGGATGGGAGGCGCTCGGAAATCTCGCTAATACAATCGTCTTCCACAACGACGTTTCGTCCGGCTTGCAGTGTTTCTGATTCGCCGTCGAAGATCCGGGCGGACCGGAATACAATTCTCTTCTTCATTCCCAGTAACCCCCAGTTCTTTCTCCCGTCCAGCATCCCACTCACACCGCGGCTTGGGGAACTTGCGAGCGGCCACGAATCTGCGTGCCGGAGCAGGCAGCGGGAAAACCCTTGACACTGCCTATCACGACGTAATGCGGTCCGGCCGCCTGCGCACATCCAAGAATATATCGCCGTTCGCGCCGGAAACAGGCGTCCACCTTCCCGGCGGGGTATACCCAAAAGCCCTTTCGGACGGTGCGCAGCGTGGCTGCGATTTCGCCGTCACTGCGATTCAAAACAACCCGGTGACATGGTTTAAATTTCTTCACACCTTCCTGGTCGCCGTATTTACTTATCGACTTCCTGGGAAATATGCACCAAGGCTTGGGAGCCAGCGATTTCTGTGGATTGTTGTGCGCTGTTCTTGGCGGCTGCACGGACGAGTGTAATCGATACATCGCCTACGGCCTTTGCCTTGAAGGTGAGAATGCACACTGTTCCCCCTCCACTCACTCCAGCCACGCCAGGCGGTCGTGAAGATGCGATCACCAGCATTCCGTTGCCATCGTCGCGGTGCGTCAGAGCAACCGTCTGGCCGTCTCGGCCGAGAAAGTCGCCGCCATCGACATTGATGACTGAAAGCTTGCTGGAGTCGTAGTGCATCATCATAGGTAGAGAAAATACATCTTGGCCACCCGTAAGTCTGACGGCGACCTGGAAAGTGCTTCCCGCTTTCGGCGGAGCAGCGGGCGGCATAATTTGCATACCTACCGCCTGTCCCGCAGAGGCTGTACCTGCCGCAGGAGACGGGGCAACCGGCGAAGGCCGCGCCTGGCTCGGAACAATCGCCGCCGGAGAACCTACGCGCGTCGAATTGACGGTCGGGAGCACTTGAAGCACGGGGGAGGCGGAGGCCTGCCCGATGCCTTGCGAATCAACAAAGCGGAGCTCGATGTTCGAACCAGTACCTGTATCGACTGCTCCGAGGTTTAGCGGATTCAATCTTTGTGAGCGGACGACGTGGGGTGTGACCAGGAACATGATCTCGTCGTTTATAACTTCATGCGTTTGCGAAGAAAAGATGTATTTGAGCAGGGGAACTTCTCCCAGCCCGGGTGTTCCCGATACCGAAATCAAGTCTTCTTTTTCGAGAAAACCGCCCATGATATTCGTTTCGCCTTCCCTCAGGCGAACCGTCTGCTCGGAGGTACGCTGGCTAATGACTGGTTCCGAGATACCGCCGATCATAACCGGGCTTTGCTCCTCCGAAGTAACGATCTTGGTCTTCAAGGTCACATCGCCGTTAAAGTGCACGGTAGGTGTGATTTCGATCTCTACGCCGACATCCAGATATTGAAACTGCGTATTCACTAACGAGCTGACCACGGCGGTTGCCGCGCCGGTCTGGTAAGAACCAGTGGCCACCGGGATGCGTTCGCCGACCTTCAGATCGGCTTTCTGCCCATCCGTGGCCCGAACGGTGGGATTTTGCAGGACCTTGGTGTTCGAATCAGTGAGCAGCAGGTTTGCAGTGGCCGCTCCAACGGTTACGGCAAACTCGGTTCCGTTGAGATTGGCCAGATTGTTCAGCGTCAAGTTCTGCGAGGTGCCTGATGTCGTTGAAGTGGTACTGGTAGTGGTAGTGGAACTGGTGGTGCTGGTGGCATTTGGCGGCTGTAAGGCTACACCGAAGCTGCCCGGCAATTCCAAACCAATGGTTCGCGTCCGATCGCGATCCACCTCAATCAGCGACACGTCGACAACGACTTCGGGACGGGGCTTATCGAGATCCTCGATGAGCCTTTGCGACAGCAGGAGTTCGTCCGGCGTCCCGCGTATCACGATGGCATTCTGGCTGGGAACACCGTAGAGCTTGGCATTGACCAGAAGGTTCCGTAAAGCGGTCTGGATATCATTGAGATCATTTTGTTGCGCGACGTTTGAGAGATAAAAGGCCTGTACCGCCTGATCTTCCAATTGCTGGCGCTTTGCCCGCGTATCCGCGGCAACGAAGACTGTATTAGGCGTGACGGCATGCCAAAACGTTCCGGAAACCGTTGCCAGGATACGTAGCGCGTCACGCAAAGACACGTTCGCCAGGTCGACCTGAATCCGCTTGGAGGTGTATTCCGGATCAAAGAGCACATTGATGCCCGAAGCCTTCCCTACGGTTTCGTAGACGATCTTGCTGTCTTCGGCCATGTGCAACGTAAGGGGCTCGCTTGAAATGGGCTTGAGCACCACAGGAGCACCCATTTCAGACACTTCGGACTGCTCGTCCGGAGAAACCGATGTCTCCTTATCGGGAAACGGAATCGATAGCTTCTTCCTAATTTCCTGTATGTCCTGCCGCGCGACCTCGTTGCTCGGATCAATATCGAGAGCGTGCACAAACTCGGTCAGGGCCTCGCTGTTGTCACCCCGCTGGCGAAGCTGTTCCCCTCGGGAGACATGAGCCGCGGCAGCCGCAAAACGGGTGCGCTGCCACGCCGTCTTGTACCGGAGATCCTTCGGATCCTTCTTAAACGCCTGTAGATAGTCCTCATACGCGGCAATAACGTCGTCCTTCGCCTCGGCTAACTGCCCTGCGTCATAGAGTTTCTTCGCGGAATCTTGATTACGCGCCTCGGCTTTATGAGAGGCCACGCATAACAGAACGCTAAGGCTAGTGAGTAGAACCCATTTCATTTTTCGGCTATTCATTTCGCTCCGACTTGGCCCGCCTAACTTCATCGCGTGCATTTAGCTGCTATGGCGGTCGCAAGTATTGGCTACACGCGGCTGGCTATTGATAGCCAGCCACCCTCCAGGTGAACGCATTTTGTATTGTGAGTGCGTTGCGAGACAGCGCGCCGTAATTTTTCTACTATCCAAGGCTAAGGGCTAGCCGCCGTACTTATAGACAAGATTACCTCGACCATTTTGCTTCTAAAACCTCGTTGGGACATCACAGAAAACTCCTACTCAACGCAAGCGGTATCGCAACGCGTAGCCGCGATGCGCATCCTGCTGACATAGACGCGGGGTTAGCGAGTACGCTCGCCAACGTAAGATATTTTGTGCACCCTCAGCGAGTGATGGCTAGGGGTAGAGTGGATGAAGTTGTGGAACATATATGTAGCGCTGAGCCATTACTTCCTGGAGGATGATTTTACAAACAAGTGACAAATCGATGACTACATCGTGACAACTTCGTCCTCGCAACCGGGTATTTTATGGGGGGAAGACGGGGACAGTCTGCCCGTTTACCAATGTGCAACGATCGTTGATTCCAAAGAGGGGATAAGAGGGCACGATGCTTATCTCAGGATCCCTGATCTCTCCGGTTATCTCTCCTGCCAGGATCCCAGATAAAAACAAACAGGGATAGGAATCGTGTGCCCTTATCTCCCCCTGGTCACAAGCGAGATGGCGTCGCCAGCATTGCAAGCCGTGAACCTTCATCCTGGTGCAATTTGAGAGAACAAGGGGATGTAAAGAACACGGAACCTCAACTAAATGAAGCTGCCACAGAAGCTCTCGCCAATTGGCGTGCCGGAGCGAGTACGTAGGTTTCGTCAAATTTGTAATCGGTGTTGTCGATTGTGCACGGAGCCAGACGGTAGCCGTGAGCAGACAGGAACGCGGCGATCGTATCGTCCTCTTCTTCGCTATCTCCCATGTGGTTATAGGGAAACCGAAGGAACTTGGGTTTGCGAGAAACGCTCTCTAACAGAGGTCCGATTGTGCTTTGCCTTGCGTGATCTTTGCTCGACCTCTTCTGCTGAGAGGGAGTTGACATCAGGATGGGAATCATGTGGTTTCCGAGATCGTGCCCGCTCTCGTTGGATCGTTCGATTTTTTCGACCGATCGACTGCCGTTGGGAAATTATATAAACCATTGCGTCAATTCAATAAGCCAGTCATGTTGCCAGTCGCAATTTTTCCAGCGTACAGTTCATTTCGTTTGTGATTGTCCCATCTCGAGATCTACAGACAGGTGGTACTCCAAACGCTTCATAGGAGAGAAGCTATGAATAACTTGCGAGGCGGTCACGTTCGTTTCGAGATCTGCGGTGGGCAGGAGTTCTGCTGATCGCGCTTTCTTTCGTAGTGTGCGGCAACGGAAGGGCTCAAACCACCGGAGCGCTGCTCGGCACCGTTTCCGATCAAAATGGAGCCGTGATCCCTTCAGCTTCTGTGCATGTCACGAATACCGATACAGGCTTTTCAACGACTACTCTTTCTACTTCAGAGGGATCTTATCTGGTTCCATTGCTGCCCGTCGGGCGCTATTCGATCTCAGTGGAAGCACATGGATTCCAATCGTTCATACGGTCCGATGTGTTTGTTCCGGTCGCCCAGAATATTCGCGTGGATGTGAAATTAGAAGTTGGACGTGAGGCACAAACGGTGAGTGTCGTTGGTAGTGCGGTCAACATCGACACGACCGATCCGACACTGGGAGCTACGATTGACACTGCCCACTTGAACAGCCTGCCCCTGAATGGGAGGAACGCCATGGGGCTTCTTGATACCATTCCCGGCGTTTCCACTTCAACCGCGCCAACATACATTACCTCTGCACGTGGCGGTCCGGCGTATAGCATTTCGGGAAGCAGAACCGATTTCGGCAACATGATGCTCGACGGCCAATCGTTGACCGACGCGATCGCAAATAGCAACCAGCAGCTTCCTACGGTCGACGCATTGGAGGAGTTCAGAGTTCTTACCGACAGCTACGGCGCAGATTATGGAAGGGCGGGCGGCGGCGTCGTTGTGGCGGTCACCAAATCGGGCACCAATCAATTTCACGGATCGCTGTGGGAGTATCTACGCAACGACGCTTTTGATGCCGCCAATGCATTCACCCCGCCGGGGACCAGAAAACCGATGCTGCATCAAAATCAGTTTGGAGGCGATCTGGGAGGACCGGTGCTTCTCCCTAAATACAACGGCAAGAATAGAACCTTTTTCTTCGTGGCCTATGAAGGGCTTCGAATCGATCAACAGAGCTTGACCGTTGCCTACCCGCTGACGGCAGCCGAGCGCACTGGCGATTTTTCTGCTTTGCTGCCTTCACAGGTCATTACAGACCCGAATACGGGCTCCCCGTTCCCCGGCAACATCATTCCCAGCAACAGAATCGATGCTGTCGCAACCACTGCAATGGGTTTGTATTTGCCCTTGCCAAATCAACCCAATAACAGCCTCCAGCTTTCGCAAGCCGCGACCGTCTCGGCTAACCAGGTTATTTACAAAATAGACCAAACCCTGGGAAATAATGACAAGCTGTGGTTCCGTTCGTACCGGAGCAATGCAAACGCTCCATCACCAGAGGCGATCCCGTTTTGGTTAGATCCCGACCGTTACAACTATCAAGCCTACGCAGTGGCTTGGACACACACGTTCGGTCCAAACCTTATCAATCAGGCGGATGCCAATTATTCGCGGCCCGAAGCAATCTCCGGAACCGAGAAAAACGGTAAGTCGGCGCTAGACCTCGGCATCAACACCAATGGATTCACCCCATATCCCCAAACCCCGCAATTCAGCGTGAGTGGCGCTTTCACATTCGGCACCGACTGGTATGTAGATGAGCCTTCCTATTTCCGTCAATTCGACGACACACTTTCATGGAATCATGGAAAGCACGACATTCGGGTTGGTTTCATGTTCAATTACATGGGAAATGGGGATCTTGCCTATCCTGCCATGGGTCTCTCCTACACTGGCCTGTATTCCGGCAACGCATCGGCAGACTTTCTACTCGGCCGCCCGCAAAGCTTCAGTGTGACGACTACCATCATCGACAACGGGACCGACAAACTTTTTCAGCCTTTCATACAAGACAACTACAAGATCACGCGAAAGTTCACACTGAATCTTGGGCTTCGTTACGATCTGCAGACGCCTTGGACAGAAAAGCAGGGATGCGCAGCGTGTGGTGGCGCCTCAACCTACAGAGCTGGCCAGCAATCCACGGTATTTCCAACCGCACCTCCCGGATTGGTGGTTCCGGGAGACAAAGGAGTTCAGCCGGGTCTTTATAACACCTGGAAATTGGGCTTCGAACCGCGCATCGGGTTTGCCTGGGACGTCACGGGTACCGGCGAAACTTCTGTGCGGGCTGCCTGGGGACTCTATCACAGTGTCGTCGACGAGGAAGTTGAGGCAATCGAAACCAACAACGAGCCCTTCCTGGTCGGGTTCAGCGCGACACCGCCCAACACCGCGAACCCATGGGGCAGCCAACCAGACCCCTTGCCTTACAACCCGAAGAAGCCGAGCTTCGGCCCCTTCCCGGGAATAACCCAATCGTACATTGACCCGAATTACCGGCAGGCAGATATTCAACAAATTAATGTCAGTATCCAGCATCGTTTTGGAGACAACCTCTTTGCTGAAGCCGCGTACGTCGGGGCTCTGTCGCACCACCTGTATGATTCTGAAGACCTGAACCCTGCCCTGTACAGCCCGGGCGCCACCGAAGCGAATTCGCAATCCCGGCGGCCGATCTTACCGCAGTATTACGGCAGCATCCCTTCTCTCCTCGACGATGTCAACGCAAACTACCACTCACTGCAACTCGATGTACAAAAGAGGTTCGCCAAAAACTACGCCGTGCAGGCAGCTTACACGTGGGGAAGGTCAATCGATGAGAGGTCTCAATCATTGCTCGGGAATGGGGCGCAAAATCCACTCGATGTCGCGGCCGAACGGGGACCCTCAGATTTCAATGTGTCCCAAATTCTCGCTGTGAATGGACTGTGGGATATCCCAGGCATTAGCGGCAACAGAATCTTGAATGCGATGACGGGAGGTTGGCGGCTTACTGGTATCTTCCGTTATAACACCGGCTCGCCGGAATCCATACTCAGCGGTCAAGACAATGCCTTGATCGGCTACTGTCGGGCCAACTCTGGGCAGGAAAGAGCGAATGTTATCGGCAATCCCAACCTCTCGAACAGTCGCTCGCGCCGCGCCCAGGAACTCGAATACTTCAATACTGCAGCATTTGCATACCCCGCTCCAGGGCAGTTCGGCACCGTGCGGCGGAATAGCATTGCGGGTCCCGGGGTTCTCCAAAACGACTTCTCTGTTATGAAGAGACTCGTTGCCTTCCCCCACGAAGCGGGAGGATTTACGTTCAGGGCAGACTTTTTCAACCTGATCAACTGGACCAATCTTAACGAGCCGAATAATACCTTGGGTTCCCCGGCGTTTGGCCAGATCACGAGTGCCGCTGCTCCCAGAATTACCCAATTTGCGCTGAGGTACGACTTCTAGCGCCGGGTTGGCGCCAGACCTGGGAGAGGGCCTTATATAATTCAACCGTGGCTTCCACAAAGTATAGCAACCACAAAAACGAGTTAGCTCGTATTGCACTTATCTATGATGCAACCCGAGTCTATGACCTCCAGGTGATGACCGGCGTGGCGCAGTACTCGAAGGAAAATGATCACTTTAGTGTTTACATAGAAGAAAATGCTCTGAAAGATCAGCGATTGCCGGATCTTCGCTCCTGGAACGGAGGCGGCATCATAGCTGATTTCGATGATCCTAAAGTAGCCAGGGCTGTGGCTCAATCAAGGCTGCCCGTCGTGGGCTTTGGCAGCGGATACGGCTGGTACGTACCCGGTTCGTCAGTTCCCTATTTCTTCACCAACAACCAGGCAATTTCAAAGCTTGCGGCGGACCATTTACTTGAGCGTGGTTTCCGTCACTTTGCCTTCTGCGGCTATCCGAAGACGCCAATTAATGGCTGGTCTGAGGAGCGCGAGCAGGCCTTCGCCAACTACCTTAGAAAGAAAGGATTTCCGACCAACGTCTTTCGAGGCCACCATAAATCCGCCCGCCGTTGGGCATTGTTTCAGCAGTCTCTCGGAGCATGGTTATTGTCGCTCCCTAAACCCGTCGGTATCATGGCAGCGAATGATAATCGTGGTCGACACGTGGTTGAGGTGTGCCGCGCATATAAGTTGCAGGTTCCTGATGAAGTGGCGGTGATTGGAGTTGACAATGACGAGTTGCTCTGTCAACTCGTGAGTCCGGCGTTGAGTAGCGTTGAACAGGGGGCGCGAATCATCGGGTACGAAGCGGCTGCGTTGCTGGACCAGATGATGTTCGGGAAAAAACCGGCCAGGCGCCGCTTCGTTGTGGACCCTAAAGGGATCGTAACGCGCCAATCGAGCGACGTCCTGGCTATTGAAGATCCGGTGGTAGCTAAGGCCCTGAGTTTCATACAGCAGAACGCCATGAAGGGTATCAAGGTACCAGACGTAGTCAATGCGGTAGCAGTCTCCCGATCGGGTCTCGAGTTGCGAGTCAAAAAGACCCTGGGGTACACACTTCACAGCGCGATTCGGCGGGTACAACTCGCACGCGCTCGAACGCTCATAGCTGAGACGACGGTGCCACTCAAGCAGGTCGCTGACTCTACCGGTTTTAAATCCGTCCAGCATATGACCGCTCTCTTTGGAAGCGCTTTCGGATCTTCTCCAGCAAAATTCCGCAGAGAAGTTGCATTCTAACCAGTGGGCTTATTGCTCACGATTCGAGGTAATCTCAGAATCATATGAACCGCAACCGCCTGGTTTTTCTTCTAAGCACGCCGTTAATGACCTTGATCCCTCTGTGTGGGGTGTTGACCTATGCCGCCGGGCAGTCCATTGGAAAGCCGGGGCAGGCCAACGTCGATTGGCCCGTCTATGGAGGGCAGGTGGAGGGTCAGCACTATTCGCCCCTGACCCAGATCAACCGGAACAATGTGACGCAACTCAAGGTGCAGTGGACCTACGACACCGGCGAAGAAGGCATAGTCGAGACAAATCCTCTGGTCGTTGGGCGGGTCCTCTATGCCTATACACCCACGGAAAAGGTAATCGCTCTCGATGCTGCCACGGGAAAGCTGCTTTGGAAATTCGATTCCGGGATCAAGGCACAACACTGGGCACGAGGAGTCAGTTACTGGACGGACGGAAAAGAAAACCGGATCTTCGCCGGAGTGATGAATTATCTCTACGCACTCGACCCTCAGACGGGAAAGCCCATTTCGTCTTTTGGTGAGGATGGCAGGGTCGACCTCAGAAAAAACCTTCGCGGCGACTACAGAGCCCACTACATTTCCATGGACACGCCGGGGCTCATTTACAAGGACCTCATTATCGTGGGCGGAGAAATGCCTGAGACCCTCCCTGCGGCGCCCGGCGATATCCGCGCCTACGATGTGCGCACGGGAGAGCTTCGATGGAGCTTCCACACAATTCCGCATCCTGGAGAATTCGGCTATGACACATGGCCACCCGACGCATGGAAGACCTCTGGTGCTGCGAACAACTGGGCTGGCATGTCACTCGATGCGTCACGCGGGATCGTGTATGTTCCAACCGGCTCCGCTTCCTTTGATTTCTATGGGCACGACAGGATCGGCAACGACCTTTTCGCCGACACGCTATTGGCGCTCGACGCAAATACCGGCAAGCGGATCTGGCATTTTCAGGGCGTACACCATGACATATGGGACCGGGACTTTCCTTCGCCTCCTGCGCTCTTGACAGTGAGGCGCGATGGAAAACGGATCGACGCGATCGCCCAGACGACCAAGACCGGCTATCTCTATCTGTTTGATCGTGTGACAGGAAAACCACTCTTCCCGATCGAAGAGCATAGCTACCCGCCAAGCACAGTCCCGGGCGAAGTAACATCCCCGACCCAGCCGGGACCTCTAAAACCTGAGCCCTATGCACGGCAGCTGCTTACCGAAGACATGCTGACGAACCGGACACCCGAAGCCCATGCATGGGCCGTAGAGAAGTTCCGGACCTTTCGCAGTGATGGAATCTTCGTTCCCTTCGCGCTGAACAAACAAACCGTCAACTTCCCGGGGTTTGATGGCGGAGCCGAATGGGGCGGTCCGGCGGTTGATCCGAAAACCGGAGTCATCTATATCAACGCCAATGAAATGGCCTGGACAGGAGGTCTCACCGAGAGCAAAGCGGCGTCCCCGGGAGAAGCTATCTACCGTAGCCAATGCAGCGTCTGCCATGGCACGGATCGCGGCGGATCGCCTCCAGCGTTTCCTTCCCTGATCGAAATCAACAAACGCCTCACCGATGAGCAGATCATCGCGACCATCCAACAAGGGAAGGGTCGGATGCCGGGCTTTCCGGGCCTCTCCGGCACTCAGCTCGAAACTCTTCTGCAGTTCCTGAAAGGGCAGAGCCCGGCTGGTAATCCGCAACCCACCAGTAACGCAAGTTCTGAGGAACCGCAATACAGTTTCACTGGCTACCAGAAGTTTTTGGATCCTGATCACTACCCGGCCATCGCTCCGCCATGGGGAACGCTTAGCGCGATTGATCTCAACACAGGGAATTACCTGTGGAAGATACCCTTTGGTGAGTACCCGGCATTGGCGGCGAACGGGATGAAGAACACAGGCTCTGAGAACTATGGTGGGCCAATCCTGACGGCGAGTGGACTCCTTTTCATTGGAGCCACTCTCTACGACCACAAATTTCACGCCTTCGATAGCCGAACCGGAAAACTGTTGTGGGAAACTCAATTGCCCTACGCGGGGCGAGCGACCCCTGCAACTTATATGGTGGACGGAAAGCAATATATCGTCATTGCGACTGGGGCAGTAAGGTTCGACCCTACTCCTGCCGAGGGAGTTTATGTAGCGTTCTCGTTACCGTGATTGCCGCTCTCTTTGTGACAGTGAAGGCATAGCGGCCACAACGGCAATCACTCGGGAAAAACCACGCGCGTGACAAGACCGCCACGCTCCAACTGCCGGAGAGTCCTCTTATTTGCTATGTAGGGCACAAGCTGCTTCCGCAGCCGATCCGGACCGCAAACGGGTCCGTGCGAGCCCCGGACTTCAAGTCCGGGAAGCGGACTTTTAAGCCCACGAGAACGCGCTCTATTTGTCCATTCGGGCTAAACAGGCTGCGCAAAAAGTCGTTGTTGAGGTAGAAGAGCGTACCTCAGGGGCTAAAGCCCGACGTATTTTGAGTCATTTACGGCCCGACTGAAGTCGTGCCCTGATACAAAACAGAGTTTTTCCGCAGCCTGTTTAGCCCTCGTGGGCTGTCCCGAGCTTCCCAATCAACTGGAAATAAAGATAGCGAAGTTGTGGGTCTCTTTCTGCGGGCCTACGGAGTGTAACTACTGTAGTTTGCCGTACTCCGCCTTCGCTTGTTTCAACACGGAGATGTCGGGGTCGGCGTCTTTCCAAAGGGTGAGGAAATCTTGATAGGCCGCTTTGGCCTTAAGAGTCTCGGCTTGCATGGCATAGGCTCTACCGATTTGGAGATGCGCCAGCGCACCCATGGGCTGGTTCACAACGACCCCGCGATGGTCGAGGATTTTCTGGAACTCTGCGGCAGCTTCCCTGCCCTTGCGTGCGGCCAGATACACTTCACCGCGGACAAAAACGGGATACAACGCAGTCCAACCATAAGTACTCTCTGTCGACTGTCCCAGTTCGTATCGCGTAGCGGCGCTGAGACGTTCCATAGCCTCAGCGGTTTTGCGCCGGGTGACTTCATGCCTTGCTTGAAGCGTAGGCAAATAATTGAATTGGACGATCGTGTCTTCAGGAAACCTCTTAGCCAGATCGGCGGTTAGCGCCTGGGCCCGCCGATCATCCCCTGCAAACGCAAGGGCGAGCGCCGTGCCATACTGCACATCGCGACCTGTCGAACCCTGGGTTGCCAGCGTGGCAAGCCTTCGCGCTTCGTCTGTGTTGCCGAATAATGATTCCCGCAGAGCAGACAAGGCGAGATACGTTGCAGCAGCTTCCTTTTCTCCTGCTAACGCGGCGGAATTCATAGCCCGGCGGGAAAGCTGCCGTGCCTCCCGAAGCCGCCCGGAATAGGCCGCTGTGTCAGCCTCGAGGCTCAGGAGTTCGTTCTCTGCTCCCGGCTGGCCAGCCGATTCCGCTACCTGCCGCGCCATTCTTGCGGGATCGTTCTGCAAAAAGGCAATCTGGTAGAGAGCAGGAGGATAAAGCGAACTACGAAGGTTGTTCTGCTGTGCTTGTTCATAGGCGGCCTTCGCCTCATCGAGGCGAAGCAGGGCGATATCGGCGAACATGAGGAAGGCATAAGAGATGGGCGAGTCCGGTTTCAGAGTGATAGCCTCTCGGGCTTCTTCAGATGCCTTCTCATATTGTCCAATGATTGGGTAGATTGCCCCCGCCAGGTAAGTATGCGGCATGTCCGACCGCGGGTAGTCCTGTTTCCAAAGCTTGCAGGACTGTTGGGCTTTTTCGATGTCCCCTGTAACCTCCTTATGGAAGACAGCTGAGATGAAATACTTCTCCGGCTCACTGGTCCGCTCGCGCAATTCGTAGGCCCGGCGCGTGTATCCGGCACCGATGCTGGGTTCGCCAAGAGTGGTAAACGCGATGCCCAACCACGCGTAGGCGAGCGCAAAATTTGGGTCGAGTTCGATGGCCCGCTTGTAAAACGGAATAGCGCCGGCCTCGCCCTCGACGAACCATACTCTACGGCCCGAACTGAGCGCTTTAAGTGCGTCGAGCGAGGGTGTGGTGGCCTGCTCAAGAGGAGTATTGAATTTCTGTATGGCGCTCAGAGACTCGCCCAGTTTGTAGCGAATTACCGAAGCTGTCTTTCCCAGTGCCTCGAGTACATGGTTCTCATCGCTGGCCCGAGCCTGCGTGCTGGCCAGCGATTCTCCGTTCACACAGTCGATCGCCTTCAAGGTGAGCAGGTACTGAGCACCAATTTGCGCAATCGAACCATCAAGGACGGCGGCGCTCGCCTCCCGCTGGCACAGCTCTCGAGCGATCGCGGGCGTGAGTTTGGCATCCGCTGGCTGGCCCATCAGGCTTAGTGTCTGGTGAATGCGTTCTTCTGAGACGAGCTTGAGGAATGGTGATTGGTCGAGCTCGATGGCCATGCCCTGCCGCAGAGTGTCGTCAAACACGGGGTCGCCGGTTTGGTTGGCGAAGTCGGCGAGCACCACGGTATCTCTTGCGGTGACGACTCTTCTGCCGCGGGCCAAAAACAGGAACGTGCCGGCGCCCGACGCGACAATGAGAAGCAGGAGGAGCGCTCTTGCCCTAGTCCAACTCTTTGGAGACCAACTCTTTGGACCAGGGGACTCAACCGGCGCTGCGACGGCTGCCGACGTCATTTCCGCTTCCTTGCGGATGGGATCGACGGTTCGAGGGGCTGGAGCGATGAAACGGTATCCCCGCTTGGGAACGGTTTCAATGTACCGGGGATTCTCAGCGTCGTCCCCGAGCGCTTCCCGCAGTTTGCGCACTGCGACGCGCAGGCCGCTGTCAAAATCGACAAAAGTGTTTCCCTGCCAGATGCGATTCTGGATCTGCTCCCGGCTGACTACGTGGCCTGCATTTTCCAGAAGAATGACCAGCAGACGGAACGGTTGCTCCTGCACCTTGACCCGGCGACCGTACTTCAGCAGTTCGCCGGATAGCGGGTTCACTTCGAAGGGACCGAATTCGTAAGTAGAGCCAACGGGCGCTTCCACGGATCTTCCTCATTCGCCGGCGCAATAACCGCACCAGTTTACGCCACCCTGTTGCTCCGCTTGTTATCAACAAGTTGCCAGTTAACAAAGGGTTCACGGTAAGTTCCGTTGACGACTGCGACGGCGGGGGTTCTTCTTCGTGTCGAGCCTGCCAGTGGCAAACTGCGCGCTCAGGAATGAGGCAACTATGAAATCGAGGAACCTGAAATTGTTCGTCGCGGTGCCGTTGTCTTGCTTGCTGCTGACCCCGGCCTGGATGTCGGCGCAGCAGCAGGAGAAGCTGCCGCCCATCCACTATCACATCACCGACCTGGGCACGCTGGGCGGCCCAGTCAGTGAAACCTCGGCAATCAGCAACGATGGCCTGATCGCCGGCGAAGCGAGCCTCGCCGGCGGCACGCAGCACGCTGTGCTCTGGTACAAAAACCTGAAACTTGATCTGGGCACGCTCGGGGGAAGCAAGAGTGCGGGATTGAACAGCACTGCCTTCTTCTCCAATGATTTTGCGCAGGTTGTGGGTGCATCTGAAGTTTCCGCCCAGGATAAGGATGGCGAGAATTTCTGCGGTTACGGCAGCGGCCTCAAATGTCTGCCCTTCCTCTGGCAGGGAGGAGTGATGGAGGCTCTGCCGCTACTTGGGGGCAAGAACGGGCAGGCCATTGCCATCAATGACCGGGGGCAGGCCGCGGGGGTGGCGGAAGACAGCACCATCGACAAAAACTGCGCCGCTCCTCACACGAACGATTTTGAGGCCGTTCTTTGGGGCCCGGGGCGGGGTGAAATTCAGAAACTCCGTCCGCTACCGGGCGACACGGTCGGAATTGGCCTCTGGATTAACGAGAAGGGGCAGGTGGTCGGCACGACCGGTTCGTGTGGGAACAGCGTGCTTCCACCGATCGCCGTTGGAGCACACGCGGTGCTTTGGGAAAATGGGTCGGTCACCGATCTGGGCAACCTGGGAGGGACCTGCATCACCCCCTGTATTAGCCCCACATTGGGACCACTTGGCAATGTGGCTCTCTATATCAACGACAGAGGTCAGGCATTCGGTACTTCGGTGCTGGCAGGGGAACAAACGCAACACGCCTTCGTATGGACCAGGGAGACGGGCATGAAAGACCTCGGCACCGTGCCGGGCGACTATGCCAGCGTCGCGCTGGGGGCTAACGATAAAGGTGAAGTGGTGGGGTTCTCTTTTGACGAAACCGGAGCTCCCCGGGCGTTCCTGCGGCGGAATGGCATCATGCTGGATCTCAATACCCTGCTTCCGGCAAATTCTCCCATCTATGCGTTGGGAGCCGGCCTCATCAACGCGAGTGACGAGATTGCAGGCGTCGGAGTAACCAGCAGCGGGCAAATGCACGCGTTTCTGGCTACGCCGTGTCCTTAATAGCACAATGATGAGTACGGGACATGGGCTTGCATCAAGAGAGCAGGAATTCTCCTGCTCTCTTGATTTCTTCGCAACTGTGATGGTTGCGTTGCTCAAATTCTTTCAGGTTCGGAAGGCGATCCCGGTCAGGCTCTCAGCTTCGCTCCAGAGCCGTTCGGCATTTTCAGAGTCCTGTGCTCGGGACGGGATCAGGACAGTCTTTGGATACCCCTTCAGTTCGAACATCCCATCGGGACCGTAGTAACCGCCAGGCACTGCCTGAGGAGCTACGGCGGCAAAGAGCGTGGGAAGGGCGCCGTGAACCGCATCCTGAGAGAGAAGAGGTTTCAAGATCGCTCCGACAATTCGAAATGCAGAGAAGCCATTGCCAGGTCCGCTGGTCTGTAGATTTGTGATGGCATAACCGGGATGTGCCGAAGTGACGATTACAGGAGACCCAGCCCTGTTCAATCGACGGTGAAGTTCCAGCGCAAACAGCGAGTCGGCTAGTTTCGACTGGCCATACGCCTGCGCCATTGGACTATAGCGATGCTCACTCTGGAGATTGGTGAAATCAATCTTGGCCCACTTTGTCACCGAGCTGGAGACGATAACGATGCGGTTCCCTTCCCACTGTCGCACATGAGGATAGAGCAAAGCAGTAAGGGCAAAGGGACCCAAGAAATTGGTGGCGAATTGGCGTTCGAAACCATCCACAGTCAACTCGCGTTTGGGAATTGCCATCACCCCCGCATTGTTGATAAGCAAATCGATCGACGGTCCAGGATACTGCCCGGAAAACCACGACGCGAACTGGCGCACGCTGGCCTGGGAGGCGAGATCCAAAACACCAGGAACGAGGTTCGCTGACGGGATCTCTTTGCGGATGCGTTCCGTGGCCTCTTGTGCTTTCGCCATGGAGCGGGCCGGAAGGATGATTTCGGCACCTTTGCGGGCAAGTTCACGGGCAGTCTCAAAGCCGATGCCGGAGTTTGCCCCGGTAATCAACACACGGCGACCTGATTGCGATGGAATGCACTCAGCGGTCCATTGTTTAGTTCTTTCTGACATAGGAAGAGTATTCTTGGTTCAGTATCCATTAGCAATAAGGCACCTTTGTGGCGGGTACTTACCAGGAGGTAACTATGAAGAAGGTCGACTGGGAGGCAGCGAATGCGCTTTGCGAGAAGCTCTCCCCCGAGCAGGATGTGCTGGTACGAGAGATCGTGACGCAGATCTCTGAGAAATGGACGCTGTGGGCGATGGCGGTGCTCGCCGAAGCTGGAGTGCCGATGCGTTTCTCCCGGGTGATGGAGCGTGTGGAAGGGATCAGCCAGAAATCTCTGACCAAAACTCTCCGACAGTTAGAGCGCGGCGGTCTGGTCACGCGCGTGGTCTTCCCTGAGGTGCCGCCGAGAGTTGAGTACGAAATTACGAAGCTCGGTGAGGAGCTGCTGGTTCAGTTGCACCCGGTCTGGCTTTGGACAGTGGCGAATGTAAAGAGATTTGAGGTAGCCCGATCGAAGTATGCCGGAGACGGCCGCAAGAATCCCTGGATCAAGCCGCGGGTCCCTCGTTAGGCCGCCATGTGATTTACTCCGGTTTGTCTCTGAACCAGAAGACGATTTCTCACGGACCGACCGATTGAGGGAAGACGTCAAGTAATGCTGGCCGCCGCTGCCAGGGAGATGGCAACGTCCTGTTCTCCAGACCCACCTGATACGCCCACTCCGCCCACAATTTCGCCTTCAACCTGGATTGGCACGCCCCCTTGTAGGGCGCACACTTCCGGAAGAGAAAGCGCCTGTGAAGCTAATTGGGCTGGTATTGTCTTTAGAAATTCTGCCGTCACATGAGTGGCTACGCGATATCGCGATGCACCCTTAGCCTTCATGATGGAGGCTTCTGACGCCCCGGGCGGGGCAGAGTCTGCGGTTTCCATCAGCAATATGACTCCAGTCCGATCCACAATCACGACGGACGCGGATACACCCAACTCCGATGCCTTGAGCAAGGCGTGATCGCGCACTTGCTTCGCGCCTTCCAAGGTAATGTTGTGCCAGGCTTTGCAAAATCTGCTCATAAGAACTTCACTCCTTCGCAAAGGGACATTACAGAAAAGTGGCTCACTTGTCACCTGGAAGGGGCGCAAACGAGACCTCGGAATAGGTCACGATCACTGTTCCCGCAGGGCTTGAACGGGATCGGTGCCCGCTATGCGCAGGGCTGGGCCCGCGCAAGCGAGAATGGTCACAAGGAAAACGAGAAGAACGATTCCAACATAGGTCTCTGGATCGGTAGCGTCCACTCCGTAGAGCATGCCCGCCAGGAGATGACTGCCAGCCAGCCCCATGGCCAAACCGGCAAGGCAGCCGATGCCGACCGCGCGCAGGCCCCGGGCGACAAGCGTACCCACGATCTGCGGACGCGACGCACCTATCGCGAGACGGAGACCCATCTCCCGTCTGCGCATGCGACCGATATAACTCAAGGTACCGTACACACCCAGGCAGGCAAGCGAGATCGCGGTCCCTGCGAAGAAAGTGAGGACGATGGTGCGCAGCCGGTTTTCGGCAAGCGAGTCGTCGAGGTGATCCTGCAGCGGCGAGACTTCGAAAACAGACCGGGCGGGCTCAAATTCATGCAGTTTGCGGCGAACCGTCTGGGCGAGCGCCATGGGGTCCCCATGGGTGCGAATGAGAAACCAGGGCGAAGGGTCCGGCGCGCTCACGCAGAAGTAGACGGTGGGCAATGGAGCAGTACTCAGGCCGTCCTCACGGGCGTCCCCAACGATGCCGCGAATTTCTGCAACGGGCATGAAGATACTTTGCTCAGCGCCGGTGATGTGGCTACCCACACCTGCGCCCTGCGTCAGGTAGCGGCCGGCAAAGGTGCGATTAACGAGCGCCGCGGAAGCGCTTTCGCCCTCATGGCAGCCTTCGCCGAGCATGATGGGGATGCCGATGGCCTGAAAATATCCAGAGGAGACAAAGCGCGCGACGGCGAGGGTCTTCTGCTGCAGATCCCGTTCGCCTTCTTTCATGACGAACTCCACTTGCTGGCCGGCAATGCCAGGGAGACCAGCGGCAGTTGCGGCGGCTTCGACACCTGGGAGGGCGCGGAGTTGGTCGAGCGTGGTGTCGATGCGCAGTGTAAGGCGCTTCATGTCCGCGGTCTCACCCCAACCTCCACTGACCTGCAGGGTGAGGATGTGTCCGGGTTCGAAGCCGGGAGAGACGCGACCGAGTTCTTCAAAGCTGCGCAGGAGAAGCCCCGCACCGACGAGAAGCGTGACGGCAAAGGCAACTTGCGCGCCGACCAGGAGCCACTGCACACCCCGGGTGGAGACCTGGGTGTGGCTGCCCAGGGCGAGGGCATTGCTGAGTTCGCGCCGGGTGCTACGCAGCGCCGGGTAGAGCCCGCAAAGCAGAGTGACGATCAGCGCGCCGGCAAAGGTATAGGCAAGCATAGTGGAGTTGAGGGTGATCTCCTCCACACGCGGAAGACTCGTGGCGTACTGATGGAAGAGTTGGACCGCGCCGCCGGCAAGCACGAGGCCAAGGACCGATCCGAGCGCGGCAAGCAGCAGCACCTCGCTCAGCAGTTGCCCGATGATGGTGCGGCGCGAGGCGCCCAGGGCAAAGCGGAGAGAGATTTCCCGCTCGCGGTCGGTGGTACGCGCGAGCAGCAGCGCAGCGATGTTGATGCAGGCTATCAACAGCAAGAGTGTGACGGCGCTGTAGAGGAGCCAGAAGGAGGAACCGACGTTGCCGACGATGACGGATTTTAAGTCCTCAATGCTAATGGCCAGATCGCGATCGGTCTTGGGAAACTGCACGCCGAGTTGCCGCTGGACGGTGGAGAGGTCCGCGAGCGCTTGTGCCCGGGTGGCGCCAGGCTTGAGCCGCCCGATGACGGTGAACCAGGTGGAGCTGCGGTCATGCGAGTAGGGCGCGTCAACGGGGCTGGGTGTCCAAAGGTCGGCGTCGCGATCGGGAAAGAGGAAATTAGCGGGCATAACCCCAACGACGGTGCGCGCGTGGCCAGCGAAGTGGAGTTGCTGGCCGATGACGTTGCGATCGCCATGGAACCGGCGATGCCAGAAGCGATCGCTAATGAGCACGGTGTCGGGGCCGCCAAAGTGCTCCTCTGCGGGCGTGAAGTCGCGGCCCAACTGCGGGGCGATGCCCCACACCTGAAGAAACCGCGGTGCGACGAGGGCGTCGTCGAGCCGCTCGGGGAGTACTCCGGAGGTCTCCGATTCGTCCTCGTTGTAATAACCGGTGATGGCCGCAAAGGTGATGTTGAGACGGTTCCAATCCTCGAGCCGCGAGGCTGATGTGAAGCTCCACGGCGCTTTCCCCTTGGTATCGTACTGACGAATCGCCATGAGCTGATCACTCTGCGGGAAAGGCAGCGGGCGGAGGATGACGGCGTCGATGGCGGAGAAGACGGCAGTATTGGCGCCAATGCCGAGGGCGAGGGTAAGGATGACGGCGGCAGAGAGCCCGGGCGCTTTGCGCAGGAAGCGAAAGGCTGCGCGGGCGTTGGCGCGCGCGGTCTCGATGGGAGCAAATATGTGAAGTTCGCGGAGCTGCTGCTTTACCTGCTCGCGACCGCCGAAGTCGAGCCTCGCTTGCCTCCGTGCTTCGTCTGCTGTCATCCCCCCAGCTTCGTACTCACGGGTCAATGCCTCGATGTGGAAGGCCAGCTCCCGATCCATGTCGGAGTCGTGCGCCGTCCGCTTACGGCGGCGGAATTGGAGCCATCGCATGAGACCTCCTATCGGCCTGTTTCGAGCACCAACCCGATAGCCGCGGAAAGGCGTCGCCAACTGGCCTCTTCTTCGGACAATTGCTTTCGGCCCCTGGGAGAGAGTCGATAGAATTTGGCTTGGCGGCCGTTTTCCGATTCGCCCCATTCTGCCAGCAGCCAACCCCGCTTCTCCAGCCGATGAAGGGCGGGATAAAGCGAGCCCTGCTGCACCTGCAGCGCATCCTTCGAGATCTGCCGTATGCGCAGCGAGATGCCATACCCGTGAACGGGCCCCAGAGCGACAATTTTCAGAATTAACATGTCCAGGGTTCCCTGCAAAAGATCGGATTTATCTGTGGGCATGGCTCTCTCTATGTTGTTCTACATATAAGCATCCCTATGTGTAGAACGTCAAGGAGAGAGAAGCGTGGATGCCTGAATAGTCTTAAAGAGCCTTCAGGGGCTAAAAGAACCGCCGGCCGCTTCGCTCTGTCGAAAAACATTTCCAAGGAAGGACCGCTGAACCGCAGATCTCTCCACTTCGCTTCGCTTCGGTCGAGATGACAAAGGGTAGGGCGGCTATGGCCCGGAGCAGCGGTCAAGGGAACAGAAACTGCAGGTCTCTCCACTACGCTTCGGTCGGGATGACAGGGGGGCAGGGGTAGCGTTTCGGAAGGTTAGCGACTTGGATGGACACTGATACGAGCTGCTACTCTGCGAAGACTGCAGATCCCTCCACGGTCTTTTTCACGCGTGCCTTGCCATCGCAAGGTCCACGATTTCCCCGATCATTTGAGTATAGGAGAGGCCCGATTTCTTCGCGGCCATGAAGAACTCCTGTCCGCTCGAAAGCCACGGGTTCGGATTCGCTTCGATGACGTAAACCTCGCCCTTGCCCGATATGCGCATGTCAATGCGCCCATAGTCGCGAAGCCTGACGGCGCGATAGGCCTTGACCGCGATCTCGGTGAGCTTGGTTACGGTTTCTTCATCAAGGTCCTCGGCGATCGCCGATTTCGTCAGCTTGTAGGCTTCTGTGTCTTTCTCGAATTTCACTTCCTGGCTGGCGATTCTGGGCACACCCTTGGGAAGCTTCGAAAGATCAAGCTCCACCAGCGGAAGTGGATATGGGTTCTGGTAATTGCCGAGGATGGCAGCGTAGATCTCGCGTCCTTCGATGTACTCCTCGATCAGCGCGGGAGAATCGAATTCCGTCTGTATATACGAGACGCGCTCCATCAATTCCTTGATGCTGGTGACTACGGCAGCAGCATCGATGCCGATGGATCCATCTTCGGAGGTGGGTTTCACGATGAGTGGAAACGAGATGTCATGTGCGTGGTCGATGGTGCCGCGATAGGCGGTCGCGAAGTAGGGCGACTGAATCCCGTGAAAAGCAAACATCTTCTTGGCGATCGATTTGTCCTGCGCAAGGATGTTCGCGTGCGGTCCCGAGCCGGTGTAAGGAATATCGAGCATATCCAGGAAGGCAGTGACCTGCATCTCCTTGGTGTTATCGCCCGCATAGGATTCCGTGAGGTTGAAAATAAGATCGGCGCCACATTTGGCGAGCCCGACGAGCGATTGCGTGCGGCCGTTGAGAACATAGAACGACGGTTCATGACCGAGCTTCGCCAGGGCTTCGAAGACCTCTTCACGGTCGTGCTTTACCGGCTTCTTCTTGCGTTTCTTTTTGCCCGTGGCGCGCTTGCGCGGTGCAGGAACCTCTTCCTCCACCGGAGCAGCGTCTTCTTCCCACAAGTCGTACAGCACGGTGACTTTTAACTTCGTTCCAGTCATGCAACCTCGAGTCGGCGTGACGGCAGCTGCCGGCATGCCTCAGGGATATATAAACTTTCCACGGACCAGGTAATTCATTGAGAGTGCGGTGGTGTACACCGTGAACTCCGTAAGGTAGTCGGACTCGCGTCGAACGTCCACGCGCAGACCCAGGTCCTCAACACGCTTGCAAATGGCTTCCACGAGCCGCTTGACGATCGGACGTTGCACGCCGCTCCAATACGCGACCTTGTCGATAATGGGCTTACGGTGCTGATGCAACATCTCCTGGGCGGGTCGCACGCCCTTGCGCCGCTTGGGGGAGATGTTGAATATGTCCGCCAGGTCGGCATCCAGCGTGGGGTCCTGCACCGGAACCTCCTCCGGTAGGCTGAGACGATAGAACTCGCCAACCGTGGACTCCATCTCATCGACGGTGATGTCGGTGCGGCCGCGACGCCTTATGGGTTCCACATCTCCGAATTTTCTCGCTATGCGATCAACGTATTGGAGCTTCTTGAGCGCGTCCCAGCCTTCGTAGCGCTTCCGCCATTGCGAGCGCGGTGTGAGCCAGACGGCAAACGTTTCTGCAAAATCTTCATCTGGATGCTTCTGCGCGTACCACCCGGCCATGTGGCGAACATACTTCCGCGAGAAGGGTATGGGGCGGTAATTGTCGCGATAGGCGCGGCGAAACGGGCCGAAGAGATCGCGCCACTCAGCCGACTTGTAGAGCTGGTAGGCGTAATTGAATGCGTGTCCGGCCTCGTGACGCATGTACATCATGATCTCGCGAGCATCCTCCAGATCGTTCATCTCGTGCTCAAGCTGTGCCAGGTCCGGGTTGGCCAGATAGAACGGAATGCCGATGACGGGCTCGCCAGAGGGGCATCCCCATTCGTCGGTGAGATAACACAGCGGACGGAACTTGTGGATGCCCTTGGTATCCAGTTCGCGATAAAGCTGCTGCACGAATCGTTCCAGCGGAGAACCCTCGAGTTTGAGCCCGAGGTCGCGGATGGGCTTGGCGAGTATCTCCTGGAATTCCGTTCGGGTTTTCTCGAAATTGCGCACGGGGGCTATTCAGTTCTATACCAAGGAACCCGGTTTGGCACGGTAAGGCGTATCGCTTATGCACATAGTATTGTGGGCACGCCGAGTTCTGGCTGCAGCGGAATGGGCCGATTTACGGCAATTCTGCTATTTACCCCCTGGAAACCAGGGATTAGTGCAGTATGGCCGACCTCTTCCCTGCTCCACTCGGGGCAATCGCTACGACACCCATGTAGGGAGTTTCCTACTCCGTCCGAAGTGCTTGCATGGGATCGACGGAGGCGGCGCGACGAGCGGGAATGATTGCCGCGATCAAGCCGGAGACCGCGAGCAAGGCACAGACGGACAGGATTGTCATTGGGTCGTGCCGGCCGACACCAAAGAGAAATGCCTGCATGGCGCGGGTGGCGAACCAGGACGCAACGAGCCCGGACACGAGGCCCAGCGCTAGCAGGAGCGCGGCCTTCTTGAGCACAAGCAGCATCACGTCCGTCCGCTGCGCGCCGAGAGCCATACGGATGCCGACTTCGCGCGTGCGGCGGCTGACGGAATAGGCCATGAGGCCATACAGGCCCACCAGCGCGAGGAACAAAGCGATGGCGGCGAAGACGGTGAGCAGCGAGGTTTGGAAGCGGCGCGGCGCGCTGGCTTCAGACTCAAGTTCACTCATGGTCCGAATGTCGGAGGCGGCGAGATCGGGGTCGAGGGAGCGAAGAATGGTGCGAATGGTGGCTGCGAGGGATTTTGCCGGAAGCGTGGAGCGGACGGCGATGTATCCACCTCCAAACTCCATGTCGGGATTATAGATTTGCGGCGCGGCGGGTTCTTCCAGGCTGGTGAGGCGCACGTCGCCAATGACACCGACAACGGTGCTCCATCGAGTGGGGTCATCCTGTCTGCTGACGCGGCCACCGATGGGGTTGCGACCGGCAAAATACTTTCTGGCGAAACTCTGATTGATGACGATGGTATGCGACCCGGGTTTCTCGTCAGCGGTGAACAGCCGCCCGGCGATAAGTGGAATTCTCATCGCTCGAAAATAATTGGGCGTCGCCCAGTCGCTTCAGCCAATTGACTTTCTTGGTTTGGATAGCCATCCACCGCGAACATTCTTAGGTCTTCGGAGTTACTGAGGGGCAGGCTGCTGACGGCTCCAACTGTTTCTACGCCTGGTAACGCTTGCAGCCTCGCGAAGAGACTTCGGAAGAATTCAACGGCCTGTGGGTGGCTATAGCGCGGATCGAGCCCAATGTTCAGAGTGACGGTGGATTGCGAGAATCCGGTGTCGACCGATTCGACGTTGATGTAACTGCGAAGGAAGAGGCCCGCCGAAGCCAACAGGACAACGACGAGAGCTGATTCGACGACGATGAGAGCGCTTTGAACGCGGGTGTGCGCGCCGGCGACGCTGCGGCTGCCGGTGGTGGCGAGGAAGTCAGTGAGGTTGATGCGCGACACAGCCAGTGCGGGGAAGATGCCGGTGAGGACGCTGGTAAGCAGCGAGATTGCGACAGTGAAGAGCAGGACGCGCGTATCCAGAGAGGCTTCGCGGAGGCGCGGAATGTTGCCGGGATCGAGGAGCGGTAGCAGGCGCAGAAAAGCGAATGCCAGACCGATGCCGATCGCTCCTGCAGCAACGCCGATGAGGAGCGCCTCGGTGAGCAGTTGGCGGATAATACGGCTGCGTCCAGCCCCCAGCGCGACGCGTACGCCTAACTCGCGCATGCGGCTCGCCGCACGGGCCAGCAGAAGATTGGCGGCATTTCCGCAGGCGATCAATAGCACGATGGATACGGCGCAAAGCAGCAGCCACAGGAGAGAACGCACGTGGCCAACGGTGCTGTCAACGAAGTTCTTCACAGAAGCGCCCCAGCCGTGCGCCTCGGGGTGGAGCTTGTCGAGCCGCGTCATGATGACGGCCATCTCCGCCTGCGCCTGGGCGATGGAGACGCCGGGCTTGAGGCGGGCGACGGCATTTCCTCTCGAATTGTCTCTATCGGCCATTTGCGGTGGAGTAAGGGCCAGCGGGATCCAGACCTGCGTTGTCTTGTATTGAGATTCTCCGTAGGCTAAATCGGTACTGTGCGGATACTCGAAGCCCTGCGGCATGACGCCGACGATTTGGTAATTCTTGCCGTCGAGCAACAGCGAGCGATGGAGAATGTCAGCGTCCGAGCCGAACATGGACTGCCAGAGCGCGTGGCTGATGACGGCGACTTTTTCGTGCCCCATTTGGTTGTCGTCGGGACTTATCTCCCTGCCAAGTTCAGGAGCGGATTGAAAGGTTCGAAAGAAGTCGCCATCGACGCGCGCCGCGCTGACGCGTTGCGCACGCGCCCTGCGAGGCGAGGCTGAAGACAGACTGGCCAAACGAGGTCATATCTTGAAAAGAGTGGTTTTCCTTCTTCAAGTCATAGAAGTCGGCGTAGGCCGGGCCGAAGACTTCGACTGGCAGTTTGAACTGCGGAACCGGCGTGTAGAGGTAGACGAGCCGGCCTGGATCACCATACGGTAATGATCGGATGAGAACAGCATTCACGAGGCTGAAGATGGCTGTGCATGCGCCGATGCCAAGGGCTAGCGTCAGCACTGCGGTTAGGGTGAAGCCGGGACTTCTGCTCAAGGTGCGCAGGCCATAGCGCAGGTCCTGTATGGATTGCTCGATCCACAACAGCGAGCGCTCGTCGCGATGTGCCTGTTTTGCCTGTTCCACGCCGCCGTAAGCGCGTCGCGCGGCCAGCTGTGCTTCTTCACGCGACATGCCGCGGCGTTCGAAGTCGTCGGCGAGGAGGGTGAGATGCGATGCGACCTCGCGCGCAAGGTCCTCTTCAGCGCGCTTGTTGGCCAGGAGACTACGGAGCTGGGCGATGATTCTTCTCCAAGGCGCCATGGTTATCTACTCCGTCCGAAGTGCTTGCATAGGATCGATGGAGGCGGCGCGACGAGCGGGAACGATGGCCGCGATCAGGCCTGAGACCGCGAGCAAAGCACAGACGGACAGGATTGTCATTGGGTCGTGCCGGCCGACACCAAAGAGAAATGCCTGCATGGCGCGGGTGGCGAACCAGGACGCAACGAGCCCGGAGACGAGGCCCAGCGCAAGCAGGAGCGCGGCCTTCTTGAGCACAAGCAGCATCACGTCCGTCCGCTGCGCGCCGAGAGCCATGCGGATGCCGACTTCGCGCGTGCGGCGGCTGACGGAATAGGCCATGAGGCCATACAGGCCCACCAGCGCGAGGAACAAAGCAATGGCGGCGAAGACAGTAAGCAGCGAGGTTTGAAAACGGCGCTGCGCGCTGGCCACAGACTCCAATTCGCCCATCGTCTGAATGTCGCCGGCGGCCAGGTTGGGATCGATGGCATGCAGAGTGGAGCGAATTGCGGCGGCCAGGGACTTTGGGTGGAAGCGTGGAGCGGACGGCGATGTATCCGCCTTGAAACCCGGTGTCCGGATCGTAGATTTGCGGGCGGCAGGATCTTCTTCCAGACTGGAATGGCGCACGTCGCCGATGACCCCAACGACGGTGCTCCATTGAATGTGGTGATCGTCCGAGTTGACGCGCCCGCCAATGGGGTTGCGATTGGCAAAATACTTTTTGGCAAAGCTCTGGTTGATGATGACCGTGTGGGCATCGCTCGAATAATCCTCATCGCTGAAGGAGCGTCCGGCCACGAGCGGAATGTTCATGGCAGAAAAATATTGTGGAGTGATCCAGCGCGATTCCGCCAATTGATCTTTCTCATTTGGATAGCCATCGACCATGAAACATGCCGAGGTCTTCGGAGTTGCTGAGGGGCAGATCATTGATGCCTCCCACCGACTGAACGCCGGGGATCGCTTCGAGCTTTGCGAAGAGATCGCGGAAGTAGTCGATGCGTTGTTGCGGCTGGCCATAACGCGTATCCAGGCCGATGTTCATGCTGACGGTGGATGGGGAGAAGCCGGTGTCGACGGATTCGACGTTAATGTAACTGCGAATGAGCAGGCCGGCACTGGCCAGCAGCACCACGACCAGCGCCGATTCAACCACGATAAGGGTGCTTTGGACGCGGGTATGCGCGCCAGCCACGCTGCGGCTGCCGGTGGTGGCGAGGAAATCAGTCAGGTTGATGCGTGACACAGCCAATGCGGGCAGAATGCCGGTGAGCACGCTTGTAAGCAGAGACACGCCGACGGTGAAGAGCAGCACGCGCATGTCAAGCGATGCCTCATTCAGGCGCGGGATGTTGCCTGGATCGAGCTGCGGCAGGATGCGCAGGAAAAGGAACGCCAGGCCGACTCCGATCGCTCCTGCAGCAACACCAATCAGGATCGCCTCCGTGAGGAGCTGGCGGATGATGCGGCTACGTCCCGCTCCGAGCGCGACGCGTACGCCCAACTCGCGCATGCGGCTCACCGCACGGGCCAGCAAGAGGTTGGCTGCATTGCCGCAGGCGATCAACAGGACGATGGATACGGCGCAAAGCAGCAGCCACAAGAGAGAACGCACGTGGCCAACGGTGCTGTCAACGAAGTTTGCGACCTGAGCGCCCCAGCCGCGCATTTGGGGATCGTGAAGCTTGTCGAGGCGCACCATGATGGCGGCCATCTCCGCCTGCGCCTGTGCGATGGACACGCCGGGCTTCAGCCGGGCAACGGCGTTTCCGCTGGCGTTGTCGCGATCGGCCCTTTGTTGGGGAGTGAGGGCCAGCGGAATCCACACTTGCGTTGTCTTGTATTGGGCGCTGCCATAGGGCAGATCGGAGTAATGCGGATACTCGAACCCTTGAGGCATGACACCGATGATCTGATAGCTCTTGCCGTCAAGCAGCAGGGAGCGATGGAGAATGTCCGCGGCCGAGCCGAACATGGACTGCCAGAGAGCATGGCTGATGACGGCAACTCTTTCGCGGCCCGGCTGGTCGTCGGCGGGGCCGATGGCGCGGCCAAGTTCGGGAGCCGCTTGAAAGGTCTGAAAGAAATCTCCGTCGACACGCGCCGCGCTGGCGCGTTGCACCGCACCCTGCGAGGCGAGGCTGAAGACGGACTGGCCGAAAGCGGTCATATCTTGAAAAGAGTGGCTTTCCTTCTTCACGTCATAGAAGTCTGCGTAGGCGGGGCCGAAGACTTCGACTGGCAATTTGAACTGCGGATTGGGCGTGTAGAGATAGACGAGCCTGCCTGGATCACCGTACGGTAATGATCGGATGAGAACAGCATTCACGAGGCTGAAGATGGCCGTGCATGCGCCGATGCCGAGGGCGAGCGTGAGCACTGCGGTTAGGGTGAAGCCGGGGCTTCTGCTCAAAGTGCGCAGGCCATAGCGCAGATCCTGTATGGATTGCTCAATCCACAACAGAGAGCGCTCGTCGCGATGTGCCTGTTTTGCCTGCTCCACGCTGCCGTAAGCGCGTCGCGCGGCCAGCTGCGCTTCTTCACGCGACATGCCTCGGCGTTCGAGGTCGTCGGCGAGGAGGGTGAGGTGCGATGCGACTTCGCGCGCAAGGTCCTCTTCGGCGCGCTTGTTGGCGAGGAGACTGCGGAACTGGGCGATGATTCTTCTCCAATGCGCCATGGTTAGTATTCCTCCGCGAGAAGTTTTTCAACTACGCCGGACGGGCATTTCCTTCACATGGCATTCAAGTGAACATGGGTTTCACTTGGATGTCAAGTGGGGGCGAGGGTAGAGCCCAATAAGCACGGTCACTCAAGAACGACAGGCTAGTTGCGGGAAGAAATAAAAGAGTGGTTTACCAGGAAACATTCGCTGGGCACCGATTACCACCGGCCGCCCTCGGTAACGGTCCGTCGGGGGAACGACTGGCTACACAGGGTTGGCGACAGGGCTACAACTACAATCGCTCCTTTGCTACCCAAGGCGCATGGTGGATTCCAGCAGAAACGATATGCTCTTTTCAACGGCGATTCTCCAAACGCTCTCAACGATCCTTTCGGGGGATGGGCTCGATGGGGGAACAAGGAGAGTCGCTGTAGTGGTAACCATCCATTGTGGTTCGCAACAAATGAATAACTTGCGTTGCCTGGTTTCTCTTGATTACTTTTGCCCGATCTTGCTAGCAACACTGGATCACTCTAACGATGTATTACCTTTGCCCTATCAGTCACCCTGGTAGGGTTTTTTACTTGCTTTGCAACTTGCGGAATTCTTCCATCTCGCGATCGGCGTCCGCGGACTTTCCCTGTTTGCGATAAATGCCCGACAGGCCAAAATGCGCTTGAGCGGCAAGCGCAGTATTTTTCTCCAAGCTTAGAAGATGCTGCCAGCTCTGTTGCGCTATCGTGTAGTTTCCGTCCATAGCCGCCGCCTTTCCAAGCTGATAGAGGGTTTCCGGCATGTCCTCTCTCAACTGGTCGGAATGGACGAGCGCCTCCCGCGCCTCGTGGAATTTACCCAACTGCAGCCGAGCTTCATCGAGACGATAAAATGCTTCGGGGCTGCCTGGTTGAAGTTCAGTTTCTAACCGGAATTGTTCTTCCGCTTTGTCCCATTGCTGCGCGCGGGCGTAGAGCTCGCCAAGCTGCAGGTGCAAACCCGCTGTCTGCGGACGCAGGCGCAAAAATCGGTTAGTACATCTGTATCTTGCGGTCAGCACGAGACTGCTTCTCAGCAAGGCAGATACGGGCGCTAAGGAAGCAGCCGCATCAATCCGGTGGCGGCCAGGTCGGGTTGCATAAAATGGGCCGGCTTGCCTTCCATGCGGCTCACCGCTTCGGCAGCCATGTAGCCGCTGCGCACCGCCCCCTCCATGGTGGCAGGCCATCCAGTGGCTATCCAGTCCCCTGCCAGAACGACGGCCGGCCATGGGCTCGCCGACGATGGGCGAAGCGAGTCGAGCCGCGGGCGAATGGAATAAGTGGCGCGAACCTCTTTGACCACCGCTGCTTTCAGTAGCTTCGCCTGCCCTGCCAGAGGAAAGAATTCTACGAGTTCGCGTAGCGCCAGGTCGATAATCTCCTGCCGCTGCATCCCCACCATGGACTTGGACGCGCTCACCACCAGCTCAACATAACTGCCCGGTTCATTGCGCCGCTTCTCCGCTTGCAAACGCGATTTGTTGAACATCCATTGGATGGTCGCGTCCAGCAAAATCGCATGGTCGAGCTCGGTGATTTCGCGATCGAACCAAAGATGAATACCCGTGATCGGCGAATGCTCAAAACCTCCCAGGTCTGTTGCTAATTGATCGGCCCCAGGGTTGCTGGGCAGCAATGGCAGCAACTTGCTTAGCCCTTCGAACGCCAGCGCCAGCACGATGGCATCGCTCGAGAAAGTTTGTTCACTCGTGGACACTGTCCACTGTCGCGTTTCGTCAGACCAGTGGAACGACTCTGGAGCGGAGTTTAACTCTACGTAACCGCCTCGGCTCTGCACATAGTCAATCGCCCGGCTGTAGAGATCACTTAGAGGAATGGTTGGAACCCCCATGCGTCCCGCCCCCGGCGAAAGCAGCAGCGACTTACGAATCACTTGCCCGGCGTAATGTACCGACATGTGATCCGGATCCTCATTTAAAGCGCTCACCAGCACCGGCTTCCAGAATCGTTCGATGGCCCCTTTGGTCTGCCCGTGGCGCGCTAGCCACTGGGCGAAGTTTTCTTCGGAGTCGTTGGGAACGCCGGCAATGAATGCGATCAGACCACGCCCGATGGCGAGCTTGTCAGAGAAAGAGAAGGCCGCCGCTCGAAGAAAGGCCGGCATGTCGTGGAAAGGCGCTGGAAGGAAAGAAGGCTCGAGGATACTCCGCCGTCCCCCGGGCTCGAGGAAGGTCATGCGGTCGAACCACCGGATAGCATCGTTCACGCCCAAGCGGCGGTAGAGATCAATAAGGTTGACGCAATTGCCCAGCAACACATGCTGGCAGTTATCGATCACCTCGCCAGTTCCTGGATGCTCGTAAGACGAAGCCCGGCCACCCAGATAGCGTCGCTTCTCCAGCAATCGGACCTGGTAGCCGGCATCAGCCAGTGCGCACGCGGCCGACAGACCTGCCAATCCACCGCCCACTACAGTTACGTTCAGGCCCACACTCCGTGTGCCAGCGTTTTGAAAAGGCCGCATCCCAATATGCTCAGCTTCTCATACGCCGGAACGCCAATCCGCGCCGAGAAGACATCAAAGTTGCGCTGTTCGATGTGCCGCAATAAACGGTGATAAATGGTGACCAGGACCCACATCGCGGCCCTGCTGTCGGGTGAAATCAAGGGCAACAACGCTTCCGCCGATTTGTAGAATTCCCCCGCCCGCTCGGCCTGAATGGCCAGCACCTGCCGCTGTTGCGGAGTCAATTGCCGGCCACTGGAAATTCCGGTCATGGAGCCGGCGGTCACCCCGCAACGCTCCAGATCTTCTAACGGTAGATAAAGCCGGCCACGCTGCGCATCTTCCTGCACATCACGAAGGATATTGGTTAACTGAAAAGCGACGCCGGTCTCTTCCGCCAACTTCTCGGCCCGCGGATCGAGATACCCGAAGATCCGAATGCAGACCAGCCCGACCACTGAAGCCACCAGGTAGCAGTAGCGGTAGAGGTCGGCAAAAGTGGCATAGGCAGCGAACCTTGGTTCGAGATCAGTGGCTGTGCCTTGTACCAGTTGATCCAGCAACTGCGCGGGGATCGCAAAGCGGCGCTGCGCATCCAGCATCGCGATAAACACAGGATCGCTGGTGCTTCCCCCGTCCAGCGCCCGATGCCAATCATCGAGCCAGCGATTGAGGGCGATCCGCCGGTCAGGTATGCTCACCGATTCATCATCGGAGAGATCGTCGGCCTGGCGCATAAATGCGTATACGGCGCAGATCGCGTCTCGCTTGCCCGCCGGCAAGGCGACAAATGCATAGTAAAAATTCTTTGCCTTCTTGCGCGCGATAGCCCGGCATGTGGCGTAGGCTGCTTGAACTTCCGGGGTCACGCCCGTCGCCTTCCCCTGATTTTGCCCCAGAACGCGCGCCCCACCAGGCCCAGCTTCTTTCCTTTTGACACCACGGGACGTTGCGTCAGAACGTCGTACTGCCGGGCCTGAATCGCGTCGAGAATGGCCAGACCGCCGCGGCTGAATAGATCGAGGTCGAGGGCCAGTTCCTGGTCCACCATGGAGATCAACGGCATGCCCTTGGCAAACAACTGGCGAGCATAGTCAACTTCGTAGTGCAGCAGGTCGCGGAAAGCTTTGGTGGGCTCACGGCGAGCGATCGTCTCCTCGTCCACTCCGTAACGATTGAGATCGTCGAGGGGGAGATAGATCCTGCCACGCGCATAATCGGAGCTGACATCCTGCCAGAAGTTGGCTAACTGCAATGCGGTGCAGGTGAAGTCGGAAAGAAGAAACATTTCCGGAAACCGATAGCCGCACGCGTAAAGCACCAGCCGCCCCACGGGATCGGCCGAGTATCTGCAGTAATCGAGCACGTCATCCATGGTTTGGTAGCGGGGAACGGTCTGGTCCTGGCGAAAAGCCACCAGCAAGTCGGCGAAGGGCTGCTGAGGAATCTCACAGGTGCGTATGGTTTCAGCCAGCGCGACAAAGACCGGGTGGCGGGTCTCGCCCCGGTAGCAGGCATCGAGTTCCCGGCCCCAGAAATCCAGGAGTGCGAGCGACTGCTCGCGATTGCCTACCTCATCGCCCAGATCATCCGATATCCGGCAGTAGGCATAAATGCTGTAGAAGTGAGGGCGCAAGCGGGTAGGCAAAAACCACGACGCCACGTGAAAATTCTCGTAGTGGGTCGTAGCCAGGCGCTGGCAATAGGCGCGCGCCTCTTCAAGCGTCGGGCGCTGCTCGGGAATGCGGTACTCAGGCGGCAGCGCGGCCCATCCCCGCTCTAATAATTCCCGGTCATCTTGAACACTCTTAACTCTCATGGAATGATTGCCGTCTTAATGTCGTTGGAGCGATCGTTCGACCGCCGCAGTACGGTTTCGAGATCAGACAACTGCGCCCTGCCGGTGATGTATTCGCTGCACTTGAATCGGCCGCTGGCCAACAGGTCAAACGCTTTGCGGCAGGCCGCGGGAGTATGGTGGAAGCTCGCCTTGAGCGTGATGTCGTTATAGTGCAGCCGATCGGTATCGATTTCCACCTTGGTCCCGGCCGCACACCCGCCAAAAAAGTTAACCGTTCCTCCGCGGCGCACCATATCCACCGCCCACTGCCAGGTGAGCGGGGTGGCCACAGCCTCGATCGCCACATCCACGCCCCGCTGATCGGCAGTCAAATCGCGTACCGCAGCCACCGCATCGACCACCGCGCCAGTCTGCACCACATGGGATGCACCAAAGGTAGTTGCCGAGGCAATCTGCTCATCGCGCTTGACCACCGCGATCACCTTCATTCCTGAGAGCTGCGCCACATGCATGAACATCAGCCCGATCGGTCCGGCGCCAATGACTACTACACTGTCCCCTCGCTTGGCTCCCGTTTCCTCCAGGCCGCGCACCACGCAGGCCAACGGCTCGGTCAGTGCCGCGTGCTCCAGGGGTAAACTTTGCGGGACGATGAGGGTATTCTTGGCCACGATGCGGGCCGGGATGCGGATGTATTCCGCGTAGGCACCGTTATTAAAGAGCAGATCTTCGCAGAGATTTTCCTGTTTGCGTACGCACCAGTAACAGGCGCCGCAAGGGGCTGAGTTCAGCGCTACCACACGCATACCCGGCTTGAAACCGCGCACACCCGCGCCTGTCTCATGGACAACCCCGGCCAACTCATGCCCGAAGAGAGCCGGGGGCGCGATCATCCTGGCATGGTACCCGCGGCGAAAGACTTTCAGGTCAGTACCGCAAGTGAGAGCGGCATGGACCCGGATCACGATCTCCCCCTTACCTGCGGCGGGGATAGGAACCCGTTCGATCCTGACGTCTTCTTTGCCGTAAAGCACGGCAGCGTTCATCTCACTTATCATGCCTTACCTATTCTCGCCCAAACCGCGGTTACGTGCTTTGCGGTCAGGATGTTTCGGGCTCTATCCCCGCGCACAAACGCCGGTGCCCCATATCTCGCTCGTTTTTCGCGAGATGTGGGATACCACAACACTCACCCACAAGCCTGCTGCGGGCTCACAAATCCAGACTGGGCCCCAGCTTCGCCCCCAACACGGTGTTTCGTCCTCAAGCAATAAATTAAGGCCGCGACAGCTTGAGCGGAAAACAAGTGGTATCCCACATCTCGCGAAAAACGAGCGAGATATAGGGCACCCGGCGTCCGTAGCGGAGCGATAGAGTGGACGGGACCTGCGGTCTTTCAGGCCGGTTCAATCACAATCTTCATCGAGGTCGCCGTGGGCCTGGACGCAATCGCAATCGCCTCCACCGCCTCTGATAAGGGAAAACGGTGCGAGACCAGCCTGGTTAGATCGTACCCCTCGCCGTATCCTTCAAAAACAAGCCGCAGGGCCTCGTCCTGGATGTCTACCGAGGCACTGTAGGATCCCAACAACGTCTTCTCATCCACACATACCGCAGCCGGATCGATGATCGCCTCCCCGCGCTGCGTTTGCGCAAACAGCAGCACCCGTCCACCCGGTCGAGCCGCATCCATTGCGGTGCGGATCAGCGCGTTTCCGGCCGCTGCGAGGATAACCGCATCCGCGCCCCGGCCATCGGTAGCAGCGCGGACGACCTCGACCACATCTTCCCGCGAAGCATCAATGGGTGAATCGAGCCCGAAGGAAGCTGCCACCGCGTGCCGCTCCGGGTAAAGATCAGAAGTGAATACTCTTCCCGCGGACCGCCTGGCCAGAGACGCCAGCATGATACCGATCGGCCCCTGACCAATCACCAGCACCGTATCATCCGGCGACAAATTCAGGCTGCGCACACCCTTCAGGCAGGTATTCAGCGGTTCGACAAAGACGGCCTGGGCAAAAGGGACATGATCGGGGATCTTGATCAGCCCACGCTTCACAATCCAATCCATCACCCGCACATAGCCGGCAAACCCTCCGCCGGAAGGCTCGTAACCGGCGGTGCAACCGACCCGCTTATAAACCGGACATTGGGCAAACGTCTTCTTGCGGCAGTAGTAACAAGTGCCGCAGGGAATGTGGTGGAAGACAACCACCCGATCGCCCACGGCAAACGATTCTGTTCCCACCCCCACGGCGGCGATCGTCCCCACGGTCTCATGTCCGAAAATCCGCGGCGCGGAGTGCGAACCGGTGTGGATCTTCTTCAGGTCAGTGCCACAAATCCCGCAACTGTGAACCTGGATGAGCACTTCACCCGGCCCAATGGCGGGCACAGGAACGCTCTCAATACGCACATCGTTGACGCCGTGATAAACCGCGGCGTGCATGGTCGCAGGCACGGCAATTTCCGCTAAGGTCTGCATGATTCCTTTTGCTAAGCCCCACCCATGAGAGGACCCAGGGCGGCAGCGATGGCGATCGCGCCCTTCCGGCCGTTCTGGCCGATCCGAGCCAGCCCCGGCCAAAAGCGGGGTCTTATGGCGACATGAGCCAATAGGGCGGGGAGCCGCAGATGCCCGAGATTATCTGTATACGCGCTGAAATCCGGTAAGGTCTCCGTTGCGACATCCGAAACCGCCTTCAGGCAATAAAACCCGATGCCCTGGCGACGAGCAATCCGGGCGACGGTGACCGCCTCCATATCCACCATAACGGCACGGAAGGTCTCCGCGAGGCGCCGCTTCTCTGCCGCCTGGGCGACATGGTCGATGGAGACCAACTTGAGCGCAACGATATTTTCCTGGTGTGAAGGAAAGCTGGTGGGAAACGACTCCCCGGTCACGCCATCCACAACTTCATTCACCACATAGGCGCTACCCGGTTGCATTCCGCAAGATAGCGCACCGGCCCAGCCGATGGAGACAAGTGCATTCAAGGGACCCTGCTGGGCAGCAATGGCGCAGGCGCGCTCCGCAGCCTTCTTGCCCATCCCGGCACACACCGCAATACAGACAGTTGAATCTATCGTGCCCTGCCACGCTGCTTCTCCGTGACTCGCACGCAACTGCTTCCATCCCTGCACCAGCGGCTTCAACTCGCCGGGCATGGCCGCGATAATGCCGATGCGTCTCATGCCGGGGGTGCGTACCCGTTCGCGCGAAACCAGTCAATCGCCGAGCGCAGAGCCGCATACACCGGGACCACTCGAAAGCCCAGATCGCGCTCCGCTTTGGCAGAGGAGACAAACATCATTTTCTTTCCCATTCGTACCGCCTCCACGGTAGCACGCGGCTCCCGCCCGAGCAGCTTTCCAGTGAAGGTCTGATCCCACAACGCGAACATCATAGCCACACTATGCGGAACCCGCATCGTCGGAGAAGGCAAGCCGGTGATGGCAGACATTTTATCCAGAAGCTGCTTCAACGTGAGGTTTTCCCCACCCAGGATGTAGCGTTCCCCAGGCTGTCCCGCTGTAAGCGCTTTCACATGCGTCCGGGCTACTTCATCCACGTCCACCAGGTTGAGCCCGGTATCCATATAAGCGGGAAATTTGCGCTTGAGAAAATCCACGATGATGCGGCCGGTCGGCGTCGGCTTTATGTCGCCGGAACCAATTGGGGTGGTGGGGTTCAGGATGATCACCTGCTGGCCGGCGCGCGCCGCGGCGACCGCCTCCTGCTCCGCCTGGTACTTGGACCTTTTATAGTGGCCAATCATGTTGGCCAGGGAAACCGGTGTTGCCTCATCACACAGTCTTCCGTCGGAGAAAAAGCCCATGGTAGCGACGCTCGAGGTGTAGACCACGCGGGGAACCCCCTGCTCACGAGCGAGGCGCAGCAATTCGCGCGTGCCGATCACATTGGTCGCGTGCATCTTTTCCGGGTCGGTTACCCACAAACGGTAATCGGCCGCTACATGCATCACCGCATCGCAGCCGGCCAGGGCGCTGCCCAGCGCGTCCGCCTGCAACAGGTCCCCAACCACAGTTTCAGCGGGGATTCCTTCAAGATTTGCAAGTTTGCTGGAGGAGCGGATGAGAATGCGTAGATCAGCGCCGTGACGGGACAGCTCTTGCGCTACGTGGCTCCCGACGAACCCCGTAGCTCCGGTGACAAAGACCTTCACTCAGCTACTCAAGCGCTTCAGGATGCAGCCCGAAACCCTTTTCCCCTGACGCCTTCTTTTCGTTCCACTTCTTTACCCAGGCTTCCCAGCTAGCTCCGGCGGCGCGATCTTTCCCGGTAAAGTTCAGCCCCGCAATTTCGCTGTAAGCGATAGACCGCTTCTCGAGCGAATCCTTAGGAAAGAGACGGACCCAGGACTGGGCCAACGATGCACCGGTTTTGCGATCGAAGATATAACCTTCGATCACGGAACCATCCTTGCAGGTGATGGTCACGTCGCCACGGTAGTCGAAGGCTTTTTCGAGCGCGTCCAGCACTTCGCCGTCGCTGCCCAGAACGGGCACCCAACCCTCGAGGTTAAGGTGCTCGGTTCCCGGGGCTAGCTCCAGGGAATCGGGATCAACTTGTGGGGTCGTAGCTCCTTTTTGCCCCGTCATACCCTTGTCTCTTCCATTTGACGCTTGGCATCGCTCGAAATCTGCACCAGCGAAGGCGACGAATGCCCGTTCAACTGCGGCGAGGTTAGCAGATCCCGTGCACCCTGATCCTCGTACCTGTCGAAAAGAGTCGCCTTCACCGCGGACACGAACCCACGGAAAGAGCCGAACATATCATTCACCGAAGAAGGTTCGTATCCGCAGCTAACCATGCAATTGGCGCATTTTGGATTGCCCGACTCGGTGCCGTAGTTTTCCCACTCCGTCTCCTCAATCAATTCCTTGAAAGTGGAAGCGTAGCCATCCTGCAGCAGGTAGCAGGGTTTCTGCCAGCCAAAAATGTTATAGGCAGGGTTGCCCCACGGCGTGCACTCGTAGTTCCTCTTGCCCATGAGGAACTCCAGGAACAGCGGCGACATGTTGAACTTCCAGTGCTTCTCGCGGTTAGACAAGATGGCTCGAAAAAGCCTGCGAGTGCGCGCGCGGCCAAGGAAGTGTTTCTGATCAGGCGCCTTCTCATAGGAATAGCCAGGCGAGATCACAATCCCTTCGACGCCCATGGCCATCACTTCGTCGAAGAAAGCACGCACACTATTGGGATCGGCGCCATCGAACAGGGTGGCGTTGGTGGTGACCCGGAAGCCACGCGAAACCGCTTCGCGGATGCCCTCGACGGCTTTGTCATAACCGCCTTCGCGGCAGACCGAAAAATCGTGGTGCTCCCGCTGGCCATCAAGATGCACGGAAAATGTCAGATACTTGCTGGGCTTGAAAAGACCGATTTTTTCTTTGAGCAGCAAAGCATTGGTGCACAGGTAGATATACTTCTTTCGCGCAACCAATCCTTCCACAATCTCGGCGATCTGCGGGTGCATCAGCGGCTCGCCGCCGGGAATGGACACCATAGGGGCGCCGCATTCCTCGACCGCCCGGAAGCACTCTTCGGGCGAGAGATCCCTTTTGAGAATGTGCGCAGGATACTGAATTTTGCCGCAGCCGGCACAAGCCAGGTTACAGCGGAACAGTGGCTCCAGCATGAGAACCAGTGGATAACGCTTGCGCCCGGTCATGCGCTGCTTGAGCACATAACTGGCCACGGTCCACATTTGTGAGATCGGCACTGCCATCGTTTCAAATCTCCTTTAAGCTCTTGCCCTTAAGCCCGTTCCATCGCCCGGCGATAATCGGTAAGCGCCAGCAACGGAAAGTAATTCCGGTAAAGGTGGTAGGAAAGGTAAAAGACCCTGGGGAAACCAGTGCCGGTGACCACCGCCTGTCGCGACGCCCCTTCGCCCATACTTTCATCCCACGAACCGTCGGGAAGCTGCCGCTCCAGCAACCAGCGAACGCCCTTGGCAACCGAGTCGCTGCGTGTGTCTCCGGCGGACAGCAGACCCAGAATCGCCCAGGCTGTTTGCGAGGGCGTGCTGGGACCAATCCCACGGGTTACAGGATCGTCATAGCTGGCGCAGCTTTCGCCCCACCCGCCATCTGCGTTCTGCACCATGCGGATCCATTCCGCTGCCTGCTGGATCTGCGGCTCGTGGTTCCACACCCCGATCGCCTCCAGACCGCGCAGTACGAGAAAGGTGCCGTACAGGTAATTCACACCCCAGCGGCCGAACCAGCTTCCATCCGGTTCCTGTTCGCTATAGATGAAGCGAATGGCCTTCTCGACCCGCCGATCTTTCTGGGTGTAGCCATAGGTAGCCAGCATTTCCAAAATACGGCCGGTGATGTCGACCGTGGGCGGATCCAACATGGCGTTGTGATCGGCAAAGGGAATGTTCTCAAACACCATCTTGGTGTTGTCTTTGTCGAAGCTGGCCCAGCCGCCATTCTTGCACTGCATGGCGAAGATCCAGGAGATCGCCCGCTGGCAAACATCGTACTGATAGCGTTCCCGGGCGTGGTTGTCGACTTTGTTCAAAGCCAGCAACACCTGGGCGGAATCGTCGGTGTCGGGATAGAACTCGTTATTGAACTCGAAATACCAGCCGCCGGGCTGCGCATTTCTTACCTTCACCGCCCAATCGCCCTTGTGCCGCACTTCCTTCGACAGCATCCAGTCAGCCGCCTTCAGCAGCCGTGGATCGGTGCGCGGAACTCCGGATTGACCCAGGGCGTAGACCGCATACGCGGTGTCCCAAACAGGGGACATGCAGGGCTGCATACGGAAGGTTGGCTCCAGATAATCAGGGACCCCTTCCTCCTCAATACCCAGCTTCTCGAACTCATCCATGGCCCGGATGGTCTGCGGATCATCCATCGAGTAGCCCAGGCAACGCAGCGCAAGAATGGCGTTGAGCATGGCAGGATAAATGGCGCCCAGGCCATCACTCATCTCCAGGCGTTCCAGGATCCACTTCTCTGCTTTGCGGATGGCGACCTTGCGCAGAGGCCGGATATGCACCCGCTCGGCCCAGTGAAACAGCCGGTCCACAATCAAGAAGAAGTTCCGCCAGCCGATTACATTCTTGTGATCCCAACGCAGATGCAGCTTGGCGTTCGTCTTGCCGCCAACAAAGAGCTCATCGATGCCCATTTCCGGCGCCAGTTTTTTGAACGGCTTCTTCGCGTAGGCGATCGAAAGCGGCACCAGAATGGCGCGCGACCAAGAGGAGATCTCGTAAATATTGAAGTAGCACCAGTTGGGAAAGAGGACAAGCTCAGGAGGGATGGCCGGTACCGCGTCGTATTCGTATTGCCCGAAGAAACAGAGATAGATCTTAGTGAAGGTATTACATTCGACCACGCCGCCATGTTCAAGAATCCATTGACGCGCATGGACCATGACCGGGTGTTCGGGCAGCCAGCCCATCAACTTGAAGGCGAAGTATGCTTTGACGGAGGCGCTGATATTAGAAGGGCCGCCGGCAAAGATACTCCAGCCACCATCTTCATTCTGCTTGCGCAGAATCTCCTGGACCGCCCGCTTCATCTTGCGCTCGTCGCCGGTACCCAGCAACGTATGCACCATGATGTAGTCGGACTCGAGCGTCGTGTCCGCTTCCAGTTCGCCACACCAATAACCATCGGCATGCTGCTGGGAAAAGAGGAAATCGCGGGCCCGCGCAACCGAGTTTTCTACCTGATCTAATCCCGCGTCGATACGGCCAAAGCGCGGACTGGATGGCTGTGCACCTTCAAACGATCTACTCATTCTGGACCCTGACGCTCTCTCTCGAATAACAGCTGTCTTACTGCTGTATCTAGTTAGCCGCTAACCGGAACAGGCCGGATGGCCTGTACGATCTCCGGAGGCAGCCCAAAGCGAACATTTTCCGGCATGACTTCCACTTCTTCGACGTCTGAAAACCCGCGACCACGCAGGTAGGCAACAACTTCGGCAACCAGGACTTCAGGCGCAGACGCGCCAGCCGTGACCGCAACCGTGGTCGCATCCTTCAGCCACGCAGGATCAATCGCGCCTGAATCTTCAATGAGAAATGCATTGGTGCTCAGGTTGCGGGAGACCTCAACCAGGCGATTGGAATTGGAGCTGTTGGTCGATCCCACCACCAGCACCAAATCTGCCTGGTGGGCCACATTTTTGACCGCCACCTGGCGATTTTCTGTGGCGTAACAAATGTCCTGGGTGTGTGGACCGACGATGCGGGGAAACTTAGCTTTGAGCGCGTGGATAATGTCCCGCGCCTCGTCCAGGCTTAACGTCGTCTGGGTAAGATACGCAACCCGTTCCGGATCCGGGACCTGGAGAGCGGCCACTTCCTCTACGGTCGAAACCACCTGGGTTACCTCGGGAGCTTCCCCCAGGGTGCCTTCGATCTCGTCATGATCCCGATGGCCAATCAGCACCAGCGAATAACCCTGTTTGGCGAATTTGACCGCCTCCACGTGGACCTTCGTGACCAGCGGACAAGTGGCGTCAATCACCTTTAGTTTGCGCGACTTGCTGCGAGCCCGGACCGCCGGGGACACCCCGTGGGCGCTATAAATGACCCGCATCCCTTCGGGAACGTCGTCAATATCATCAACGAAAATCGCACCTTTTTCGGCCAACTCGTTGACCACAAAACGGTTGTGCACGATCTCCTTGCGAACGTAGATGGGAGCGCCAAAAGTATCGAGGGCAATATTGACCACGTCGATAGCGCGCACCACGCCGGCACAAAAACCGCGCGGTTTGAGGAGGAGGACCCTTTTGCTCGAGGGTAACAGGGGACTAGTCACAAGAATCAGTATACCGTGCCGGCCCTTATCTGTCTGAGGGATACAGCGTTTTCACTGGTCATCGACTTGGCTACCACCAGCCATATTGCGCCGAGCGGGATTCGGGGCTCCGCGTCTACTATTTCGCCTTGCGGCTGGTCTTCAACATCTGCTCTGCATGGCGAAGCGAGGTATCGGTCAATTTAGCGCCGCTGAGCATACGCGCCACTTCTTCGGTCCGCTCCTCATCGTTGAGCAGGCGAACGGATGTTTTGGTGGTTCCCTGCCGCTCCCGCTTTTCCACCAGAAAATGCTGATCGCCAAACGCCGCAATCTGCGGCAGGTGGGTGACGCAAAGTACCTGCTGGGTTCGCGACAGCTCCTTCAGCTTTTGCCCTACGGCCTCGGCAGCCCGACCGCCAATACCGATGTCAATCTCGTCGAACACCAGGGTTCTGGGGACAGGTAACTTACGTCGCGCTCTTCCCTGCTCTTTCGCAACCCCCTCCTCCACGCTGACCTTAAGTGCCAGCATCACCCGCGACAACTCACCGCCGGAAGCAATCTGCGCCAAAGGCTTCAGTGGTTCCCCCGCATTGGTGGCAATCCTGCAATCGACAAGATCCCACCCCAACCGCGTCCAGTGCTGCTCTTCCTCTTGCGGCGAAACCTTGACCGCAAACCTGGCCTTCATGGCCAGGTCGTTTATATGCTGTTCGGCAAGCTTTTCGAGCTTAGTGGCCGCAGCCGCGCGCTCCTTGGTAAGAGCGGAGGCCGCCGCGCGATATGCATCCGCAGCCTTGGTCTCAGCCGCTCGCAGCTCGAGCAGTAACTGGTCGCGGTTCTCGACTTCGGCCAGCTTGGCTGCTACCTCCTCGCCGTGCGCCAGAACATGGGCCAAGGTCGGCCCGTACTTTCGCTTCAATCGATTGAGCAACTCCAGGCGATCTTCCATTTCTTCCAATCGCCCTGGCGAGGCTTGGATCCGGGAAGCATAATCCCGCACGGTTGCGCTGACGTCTTCCACTACGGCCGTGGCGGATTTGAGTTGCTCCACCGTCTCGCCAAATTGTGGATCGTAACGCGCGAGCTCTTCCAGATTTTTGAGCGCCGCCCGCAGAGCGCCCTCCGCCGAGCGGTCGCTTTCGTAGAGCAATCCATGAGCGCTCGTCGCGGCAGCGAGCAGCTTCTCGGCATTGGCCAACACGCGCCGCTCTATCTCCAGCTCGTCGTCTTCCTGGTCCTTAATGGCCGCACTTTCAATCTCGTTCTTCTGGAAACTCCATAGGTCAGCTTCACGCAGCCGCGCCTGTTCATCGCCTTCCAGGCGACGCAAGCGGGCACAGATTTCCGACCACCCATCAAACGCAGCGGCCACCCCATCGGTCGCGATGCTGGCGCTGCGATCCAAAAGCTGCCGCTGCTGCGCAAGATCGAAGCTGCCCATCGTTTCGCTCTGCGAATGAACCAGGGCCAATTCCGGAGCGAGTTGACGTAATACATTCACTGTTGCGGGCTGATTGTTTACATAGACACGACCTTTGCCGCCGGCTTGTATCTCGCGGCGCAGGATGATTTCCGCCCCCTCGGCATCAATTCCATTACTTTCGAGGGTGCTCTCCGCTCCCGGCGTGCTCTCAAACACGCAGGCCACCACCGCTCGATCCGCGCCATGCCGCACCACATCGGACGAGGCCTTATCCCCCATCAACAAAGCCAGCGCATCCACCAGGATGGACTTGCCAGCCCCAGTCTCCCCCGTCAACAAATTCAGGCCGGGACCAAAGACGGCAATGGCGTGATCAATTACCGCGTAATTTTCAGCGCGAAGTTCAAGCAGCATTTCTCAGCTTCCGTAATCCACTGTTCCACTCATACCAACTCTGAACGGGTCTTCTCTTTCTCCCACGACAACCTGTCTTTTCTTTCTCCCCAAGAACAACGTTCGGGTGCCCCATCCTTCGCGCTCTTTGTGAAGGGTGGGATTCAACTGCTCTCCCCCCGGGACCCTTCCCCGCAAATTCTGCTTATCCCACCCTTCGCAAAGAGCACGAAGGATGGGGCACCCGAGCTATTGGTTCTCCCGCATGAAGTCTAAACATGAGAGTCACCCGAACTTTGGTTCCTCCCCGCATGCAGCTAAGCAAGAGAGTAATGGCACGGGTTACCCTCCGCCTGCATCTTATACGGCAACTTGGTTTTGCTTCGCCTACTCTGCTACCGTGGAAGAGGAAGTGATGATGTCCCCCTTTCATATCGCGGCTCTTTTTATCCTGCAGGCAGACGACACAGCAGCGCCCGTCCCCCATTCCCCATTGTCCGGGTTCAGCGCTGTCATCGACATGGTTCGCAACAGCGGGCCCGTGGCCATCGCCGTTCTCGTCCTGCTGGGCATCGCCAGCCTCTACTCCTGGGCCGTCATCCTGGGTAAGTCTGCTACCTTCCGCAAGGCGCGAACGCAAAGCCGCCGATTCATGCGCGCTTTTCGCAAGGCCGACCGGCTGCAGGAAATCGCCGCCGTCAGCGATCAATTCAAGCCCAGCCCGCTGGTAACAGTCTTCGACGAGGTCTATGACACCTACCGCCGCCAGACCGGCGGCTTCGGACCACCCAAGAACATCCTCACCCTGGAGCGAACCGCACAAGCAGCGGCCAGCGAGTCCCTCACTGTTCTGGAGCGCCGCCTGACCTGGCTCGCCACCATCGGTGCAGTAGCACCCTTTGTCGGTCTCTTTGGCACAGTGATGGGCATTGTGGATGCCTTCCACGGCCTGGGCACGGAAGGCGCCGCAACACTCCGCGCTGTGGCGCCCGGAGTCTCTGAAGCCCTGATCACTACCGCCGCCGGCCTGCTGGTCGCCATCCCCGCCGTCATCGCTTACAACCAGTTCACCGCTTCCCTGCGCGAGTTTGGCTCCCGCATGGACGACTTCTCCCGCGAATTACTCAATAGCCTGGAAGAAATCACCCCTAAACAGGAAGCGATGGAGAGGGAGGCCGCGAGTGGCCTTCACCGCTAGTAGCGGGCATACCCGCACCTCGCTGGCGGAAATCAACATCACTCCGCTGGTCGACGTAGTGCTGGTGCTCCTGATCATCTTCATGGTGACCGCACCGGTGCTGCAATCCGGCATTGATGTCTCCGTGCCGAAAACACGCAGCGTCAAAGAGATCACGCAGCAACGTCTGGTCCTGACCATCGATCGCGACCAAAACGTTTTTCTGGGAGACAAGCCGGTCAACTTGGCCCAGTTGCCCACTATTCTCCATCAACCGAAAACCGATCCAGCCACTCAGGTCATTTATTTGCGGGCCGACGAGCGTGTACCTTTTGGCGCATTTGCTTCGGTCATGGATGCGGTTAAACAGGCGGGCATCACCAACATCAGTATTGTGACTCAGCCGCTCGCCAAGACGGCGAAATAGGCACGCCATGGCAGGGTTCACTTCAGAAGACCTGCTGGATCAGCCTGAAGGGCTGGCGTCTCCCTTTGCCCAGTCGTTCCTGCTGCACGGGCTTATCGTCGGAGTGCTGTTCGGCTACGCATACGTGCACAACATGCTTCACGGGTCGGAGTGGGGCGCGAATGCCTTCCAGCAAGGAGCCATCCAGGCCACCCTGGTTTCGACCGCCTCCTTGCCCCTGCCCCAGGATCACCCCCCGACGGATAACGTGCTGGCAACAGAAACTCCAAGCGTGGCGCCTGCGTTGGAAGAGCAAAAGACCGAGCCTCTGCCTCTGCCCGAAGCGATTCCCATCCCGGAAAAGCAAGCCCCAGTCAAGCCACAGCCCAAACCAGTTCCTAAAACTCCGCCGCAGCATCAGCCGCCGCCCAAGCCGCAGAACAAGGCCAACTACGGCGAAGCAGCACCCGCCAATGTTCCTCGTGCCACGGCGAGCAACAACAGCGCCAATAGCCCCAACGCAGTGACCGGCGGAGACTTCGGCTCGCGCTTCGGCTGGTACGTCGACGTCATCAAGCGTAAGGTCGCACAGGACTGGTACTTGCAGGAAGTGGATCCCAGCAGCACTCCCGTCGGCGCTACGGTCTATGTCCAGTTCAACGTCGGCCGCGACGGGTCGCCGGGAACCGTTTCCCTGGCTACTCCGAGTAGCTCGCCGTCGCTGAACTCATCCTGCCTGCATGCCGTGCAGCGAGTGGATACATTCGGTCCCTTGCCTTCCGGTTACAACGAGAGCAACTTGAACGTGCTGTATCACTGCACCTATCCCGGTGCACGATGAAAGCGGGCGTCAAGGGTGCACGATCAGGTTACCGGTGTAACTGAGTAGCGTTTTTATCGGTTAAACTCAAGAAAGCGCAAGGCATGAGAGCTTTAAAAGGACTTTCCCTCCCCCACTTCCGATCATTTCTTTTCATCCTGCTGCTTCTTTCGCTAAAGTGGCAGGCTGGTGCGCAGGACTGGGTCCGCACGGGTACCAACCTGGGAGCAGCCCGCATTCGTCTGGCTGCGGCAGACTTCAATCCCAGTTCCGCTGACCCGCAAACTCCCGCGCTCAAAACCACTTTCGATACCACGCTTTATAGCGACCTGAACAATGCCGGCATTTTCGACATGGTTTCGAAGAGCATGGCTCCGCCGCTGACGCCCGCTTCTCCGCAGCAGATGAATCTGGCTGCCTGGGCTGCGGCGCCGGCCAACGCCGCCATGGTGGCCTTCGGGTCGTTTGCCGTCAACGGCGGACAGATCGCCGTGTACGGTTGGCTCTTTGACGCGAAAAATCCCGAATCGCCGCAGATCCTGGGCAAGCAGTACAACGAAGCTGCCAGCCAGGACAATGCGCGCCTGATCGCCCATCGATTTGCAGATGAAATCATTACCCGCCTGGGAGGCGGAATTCCCGGCATCGCCGAGACCCACATCTACTACGTCGCTGCCCGCGGTGGAAACAAAGAGATCTGGCAAATGGATTACGACGGGCAAGGCGCGCATGCGGTGACCCACCTGGGCACCATCTCGCTCTCGCCGCGCGTGTCTCCCAACAACGACCGCATCGCCTTTTCGTCTTTAGGGAAACAGGGCTGGTCGATTCGCATGTTTTCGCTCGTCCTGGGCCGGCCGGTCAGCTTCTCCTCTCCGGCAGGAACCACACTGTCCCCGGCATGGTCGAGCGACGGAGCCAAGCTGGCGTTCTCGGCTGCGCGCTCCGGCGATCCTGAGATCTTCACCTCCGATGCCAGTGGCGGCAACCTGAAGCAAATCACCACCTTCAAGGGGCCCGACGTTTCCCCCACCTGGAATCCCAAGACGAATGCTCAGATTGCCTGGTGTAGCGGCCGCACCGGCCTGCCCCAGATCTACATGATGGACTCGGATGGCGCCAGCGTGCAGCGTCTGACAGACGGTGGCTATGCCACCTCGCCGTCCTGGTCCCCCAACGGACAATTCCTGGCCTTCGCCTGGAACCGCAAGTACGGCCCCGGCGCACCTGGTGGGCAGGATATCTACATCATGGACATCGCCAGCAAGCGTTGGACCCAGCTTACCCACGACGAGGGACGGCAGGATTTCCCTTCCTGGTCCCCGGATGGGCGGCACATCGTATTCCAGCGCGAAAAAGGTGGCGGATCCGAGATCTGGACCATGCTTTCCGATGGCACGGAACAGCATCGTCTCACCCAGAGCAGCGGCAATTCGATGCCCAACTGGAGTTGGAAATAGTTTCACCGGCATCCCTGGAAATTGAACGAACTGAGGAGAACATTGTGAGAACTCTGCAGCACAGGCATTTTGCTTCGCTCATCGCCGTCGCCACGTTAACCCTGGCGGCCGGCTGCCATAAGAAAGCAGTGCCACCCCCACCCCCGCCCCCGCCAGCGGCTACATCGCCGGCACCCACGGCCTCGATCACAGTGACGCCCGACACCATCAGCCCCGGGGGCGGCGCAGTGCTCGCCTGGAAGACCAGCGATGCGACCGACATCTCGATTGACGGCGTCGGCACGGTGAATGCGTACGGCACGCAGACCGTACAACCAACCGAGTCGACCACCTATCATCTGGTCGCCCGCGGCCCCGGCGGTTCCACCGATGCGACCGCGCGTTTGACCGTCAATGCGGCGGCGCCTCCCCAGAGCACCGGCGAGACGATCGATGAGCAGATGTTCGAGCAGAACGTCAAGCCGGCCTTCTTCGACTACGACAGCTACGACATCCGTCCCGATGCCCAGACCATACTGGCGCAGGACGCCAGCTTCCTGGCTGCGCATCCTACGCTTAAGGTGGTCGTGGGCGGGTATTGCGATGACCGCGGCTCGGCGGAATACAACCTGGCGCTGGGCGAAAACCGCGCCAACGCGGCCAAGCAGGCCCTGGTGAACGGGGGAATCGCCCCGGATCGCATCCGCACCGTGAGCTACGGCAAGGAAAAGCAGTTCTGCAGCCAGGCAAACGAGCAATGCTGGCAGTTGAACCGCCGCGCTGGTTTCTCGCTCGATCGCTAGGCGGCGGAATAGACTAGGAGGGAGCGGCCTGTGCCGCTCCTTCAACAGGGAGCACCATGCGCAAACACATCCTGCAATTCTCCGCCGTTGCCCTCTTTGCTTTGCCTCATGCCTTTGCCGTTTCCAAGGAAATGGTTCAGCTGCAAACCCAGGTCCAGCAACTCCAGGACGCGGTGCAGCACCTGCAAACCTCCAATGACGAACGCATGGGCGTGATCGTCAACCTGGTGCAGCAAAACACGGACAACGTGAACCGGATGATGGCGGCTGTCAATGCTCTTCAATCCACCTTGAAAGCCGAGAGCGAGAACCGTGGTTCCACCAACACCCAGCTATCCACCCAGATCCAATCGCTGAACGACTCGGTGGATGAGCTAAAGACCCGCATCGCCAACCTGACCACACAGGTGCAATCCCTGCAGGGCCAGATGCAGAACGTGAACGGAATGCCGGCGCAACCCGGCGGCGCTCCCCCAGCGGGGGCAAGTATGCCGGCACCGCAGGGACCGGGTGGACAGGCAGCCGCACCGGCAATGGCGAGTCCTCAGGCGCCTCCCGTCGATCAGCTTTACCAAAGCGCTCTTCGCGATTACAACTCAGCCAAGTACAACGTCGCCATTTCTGAATTCGGCGATGTCATCCGCTACTACCCGCAAGATCCCCTGGCGGGAAACGCGCAGTTTTATATCGGTGAGATCAACTATCGCCAGGGCAAATACCCGGCCGCGGTCAAGGGCTACGACGCCGTTCTGGAACAGTACTCCGGCAACTCCAAGGCGCCCGCGGCTGAGCTTCGAAAAGGCCAGTCGCTGATACAAATGGGTCAAAAGGACGCCGGAGTCCGAGAACTGCGGACATTGGTGCAGCGCTACCCTCAAACCCCCGAAGCCCAGGAAGGGCGAAGCATGCTCAATGGAATGGGCGTGCGGATCTATGCCTCCAAGCCAAGCGCGTATCCTCCCACCACGCCTTAATATCCCCCCAATTTTCAAGAATGGTCTGTGATCTCGTCACGCAGCGACCGGCTCCTTTTAGATAGTCTTAGCCTCGCGGCGAAAGCCCTGCTTGCAATCTCTCTTCTTTCACTCATGGCTGGTATTTGTTTTGCAGCCGAGGCGCCGCACATCTACACCCTTGCAGGGGATATTGCGGGAACCCACGATCCGTCGATCATCAAGAGTGGAAAAACCTGGTATGTCTTCGCCACTGGCAAAGCGCCGGACGGCGGTCAGTTCGCTGTCCGCTGCTCTCAGGATCTAATCAACTGGAAGCTCTGCGGACATGTATTCGCTTCCATCCCGGATTGGATTCGGCAGCGTAGCCCGGCAACTAAGGACCTCTGGGCCCCCGACATCTCGTACGTGAACCACCAGTACAGGCTGTACTATGCCTACTCGCTCTTCGGCAAAAATACGTCGGGAATTGCCCTTGCCACGAACCAGACGCTGGATCCCACAAGCCCGGATTTCCAATGGATCGACCGCGGGCTTGTCCTTGAGTCGAAAGCAGGCGACAACTACAACGCAATCGATCCCAATTTCGTTCTCGATCAAAAGGGTGGCGCGTGGCTGGTTTTCGGCAGTTTCTGGGATGGCATCAAGATGCGCCGTCTTGATGATGCAGGCATGTTGTCGAAGAACGACACCACACTCTATTCACTGGCGCGCCGGATCAAACCAGAAAACGCTGAACCCGCCCCTCCGAATTTACCCGCGAACTGGGAGGCGATCGAAGCGCCCTTCATCGTCCATCACGGCGGTTACTTCTATCTATTTACCTCATGGGACCTTTGCTGCCGAGGCCTAAAGAGCTCCTATAAAACCATGGTCGGCAGATCGAAGTCCGTAACCGGCCCCTATGTGGACACCGCCGGCAAGCTCTTGACCGCTGGCGGTGGCACTCCTCTTCTCATCGCCAACTCGCGCTGGCTTGGACCCGGTGGAGAAAGTATCTTGCTTGGTCCAAAGCATAAAGATCTGATTGTCTTCCACGCGTACGATGCCAAGACCGGTAAACCCTCCATGCAGTTATCCACTATCGATTGGAACGGCGGATGGCCACACGCTGGCCTGGAACGGTAGCCCATGTTCGCACCAGCGTACGTGGGCTAAAAAAGAAGGGCGAAGCCCATCAAAGGTCTGTCTTTTCCTTTCTCCCTCGAGACCAAGGATCGGGTGCCCCATCCTTCGCGCTCTTTGCGAAGGGTGGGATAAGCAGAATCTGCGAGGAAGCGACATTAGCCGCCATCGCCAGCTCACCGCGCGTAAAGAAAAGTCCCGCACAAATCCGTCGAATTCGCGATTCCATCTGGTGTAAGCACTGGCATCTTAGGCCCGGAGAAAAATGCCAGATGCAGCTCACGTCCTGAAACATAAGTAGCCATCCACTGGGTCTGCTCTGATCCGCACAAAGTATTCTTGTGCTGGAAAACCTTCGTCGCGGGTATGCTCAGCCGGTAGAGATTACCGCTTCTACCCGCACCACTCTCTGCCTCAAAAACCGCGCTCAGCTCGCCCGGCTCGAGTGCTCGGATCTGAGCGATCGGAAAGCTCGAAAAAGTGAGGGCAATCTTATCCCCCGAGAGGGTCACGTCACCAGTGATCGATTGGGCTGTCGAGCTCGCAGCCCGCCAGTATCCTTTTTCCTGTGCCGCAGCCATCAAACAACAAGACAGCAGGGACCCCAAAATGGTGCACAGCACTTGATTACATTTCATGTTTCGAGCATGACATCCTGGGTCTCTTTCAAGCAAATGTACTTACAGAAGGCACTATCATGGAAAAACAACAGGATAGCCAGTCCCCCGCGAGACGGGCCCCCACGTCCCCGTCAAATCGTGAGCCTCTGCGCGTTCTTCTGGTAGCCGTGCCGCCCGTTCGTCCACTGGGCGTGATCGGTCCCGCAGAAGTATTCAGCGACGCCACTCGCTTACGTGGCGGCCCACCCTCGTACTCGGTTGAGATCGTCACCTCAGGCGAGACGGCCGCAGTCAAGACGCTCACCCCTTGAAATTCTTTACATTTAGGTTTTTGAGCCAACGCGGCGCTCACGTTCACCAACGCCAGTACCGTGGCAACGGGTACTGTCCACCAGAAAGCCTGCTCTTCATGAAATTCCTCCAAATCTGAAACGCACGGCCACCATCGGACACCTACCGGGTAGCTTCAAGCGGTAAGGCACACCACTGCAGCGAAACCGTGACTTGCTGCCTTTTGCCGTGCCTTTCGAGGGCAGCGGAAGCTACAATTTGGGTTCCCCGGGTCCCCCCACTCCGCGGAGCCATAAGGAGGGTACGATGGGCGATCGATCCCTCGGTACACCGCCAACGGAGAAAACGCTGGAAGATCGGCTTGATTCGTGGAAAGAAATCGCGGCCTATCTCAACCGGGATGTGACCACCGTCCAGCGCTGGGAAAAACGGGAGGGGATGCCGGTTCACCGGCATCAGCATGACAGGATGGGTTCGGTCTACGCGTCTCGTGCCGAATTGGACGCCTGGACGCAAAGCCGCAATCTACCTCCAGCACACGAGAACGGAAATGGCGACACCCTGCCTACTCCCCCAGTGTCGCCGCCCGCAACCATCCCACCCTCTCCAACCAGGTGGAAGGTTCCGCTGCTGATCGCCCTGGCGGCCGCCGCGCTTTTGATCGGCGCAGGGTTCTGGCTGCATAGGACCGAGTACTTCTGGCGTAACCCGCTCACGGACGCCCACTTTCAACCGGTCACCGATTTTGGTGGATTCGAGCAGTCTGCTGCCGTATCACGCGACGGTCATTTCATCGCGTTTCTGTCAGACCGGGATGGACAGATGGACGTTTGGGTTACCCAAGCCGGTTCGGGACAATTCCACAACTTAACTCGCGGCAGCGCGCGGGACATTGTGAATCCATCCGTGCGCACTTTGGGCTTCTCGCCCGACGGCTCCGCGGTCACGTTTTGGATCCGCAAACAATATGGCTCGAGCGGTGGCAACATCAGCGTCTGGTCCGTGCCCACCCTGGGTGGAGAGCCACGGCCATACCTCGAAGGCGTGGCCGAGTACGACTGGTCGCCCAACGGCTCCCGCCTCGCCTATCACACGCCCGGACCGGGAGACCCTTTGTTCGTCTCGGACGGCACTCTGCGACCCGGCGACCGGCCCATCTTCACCGCGCCTGCCGGCCTCCACTCTCACTTTCCCTTGTGGTCGCGCGACACCGCATTCCTCTACTTTGTTCAGGGCGAACTCCCGGACAAGCTCGACATTTGGCGTATCCCTTCAGCCGGTGGAATTCCCGAACGGATCACTTACCACAATGCCCGCGTAAGTCACCCCGTCCTGCTGGATCGACGAACGCTGATGTATCTAGCGAGCGATACTGACGGTTCGGGTCCTTTTCTTTACAGCATGGACGTGGAGCGCCGTATTCCCCACCGGCTGACGTCTGGGCTTGATCGCTACACGTCGCTCGCGGCCAGCGCTGACGGGCGCCGCCTGCTGCTTTCCGTAGCCAATCCAAAAACAACACTCTGGCGGTTGCAAATCAATGATTCGCTCGCGGAGGCGTCCGCTGCAACCCCCATCCCTCTCACCACCAGTACCGGTTTCTCGCCCGGCCTTGGCCCCAATTACCTTCTCTATCTTTCCCGGAGCGGCACAGGCGAGAACATCTGGAAGCTTGCCAACGGAACCAGCACCCAATTGTGGAGTGGCCAGGGCGCCAGGGTGATCGGCGGCCCAACCAGTTCGCCGGATGGACAAAATGTGACCTTCTCGGTCAGCCAACACGGGCAAACACTCTTATACGCAATGCACTCGGATGGTACGAACGCCCGCATTGTCGCCGGTTCACTCAAGCTCAACGGAGCTCCCGCCTGGGCGCCTGACGGTTCGTCAATCATTACCGCGGCGGACGATCGCGGGGTCCCGCACCTCGTTCGCGTACCGCTCGACGGCCGCCCCCCCACTTCATTTGTTCGCGAGTATTCCGTCGACCCTGTGTCGGCACCTGACGGAAGCTTCATTGTCTACTCGGGCCCCGACATTGGGACCACGTTTTCCGTTAAGGCCGTCACTGCCGAAGGCGAACCGTACACTCTGCCGCCCGTGAAACTTACCCGCGGGGCCCGGCATTTGGCCTTCCTTTCCGGAGGACGGTCCCTCGTGGTTCTGCGGGGAGAAATACAACACAAAAATCTCTGGGTTATCGACCGGCAGACAGGCGCTGAGCGGCAGTTGACCAACCTGCCTTCCGACTTCGAAATCAACGACTTCGACATTTCTCCAGACGGCCATGAAGTTGTTCTGGAGCGAGTGCAGGACCGGTCCGACATAGTCATGCTGGATCTTGCCCGGCCCTGATTGTCCATTTTTGGCTACGCCGCTCGATCTGCGCGCGCCTGAGAGAGCAAGGTACGGACCTCTTCATCCGTGGTCTGCTCGAAATTCTGATAGAAACTCCCCACGGAATAAAACTGCCACGGTACGCAGGCGCAGATAACCTCATCCGCTTCCTTGCGGAGTTTCTCGCACGTGCCACGCGCTGCCACTGGAATTGCCACAATCACCTTGCGAGCACTTCGCCGCAAAGCTCGCGCGGCAGCCAGCATGCTCGCTCCGGTCGCGACTCCATCATCCACCAAAATGGCTGTACGGCCCTCGATCCGCGCGGCAGGACGTCCGTTACGATAGGCAAGTTCCCGGCGTTCTATCTCCAACTTCTCCCGTTCAACGACTGCGTCGATCGCATCCTGAGTAATCCCAAATTCCTGGATAACAGCCTGATTCATCGCGACCGTTCCATCGGTCGTGATCGCTCCCATGGCCAACTCCGCGAAATCTGGCACTCCCAGCTTGCGAACGATGAACACGTCTAAAGGCAGATCGAGTGCGCGCGCAACTTCATAGGCAACCGGCACCCCGCCGCGCGGTAGCCCGAGCACAATGCCATCCTGAGCATCACGCGCGGCCTCGGAGGACAGGAAAGATCGCGCCAATACCCGGCCGGCATCCCGGCGGTCCTCAAACTCTTTGTTCAGCGCGAGCATTTTCGGACACCTCATTGGACGGGATGCGTTTCCTCCCGCGATGAATCTTGCCGTATAGATCGGCGACGGCGATAATCTCAAGGGCGCCTGAACCAGGAATGAGACTACGCACCTGAAGGCAGAGTGTTTGCAGGTGATCTCCGCATTCGGACAATCGCTCCGCCAACAACGATCGCGAACAAATCAGCGAGGTTCCATGGCAGCATCCACAGATAATACTCGCGCCCTGGTCGCTCGGTCATCCACACCAGCAAAGCCAGGCCAATCATTGCGCCATATATGAGACAAAGAGTCGTCGTGGCCGCCATCTCCCTTCCCCTGGCCGCCAAAGCGACGACGCAGCCAACGAACAAAAACGAGAAAACGTGGCCGATGCCGATTCCAGTGGACGCGAAGAATGCATAGACTTTGAAGTGATGGTCGTAGACTTGGTATCTCTCCAGAACCGCAAAGATCGCGTGCTCAGGAACTCCTGCGATGACGCGCCGTAGCAAGAATCCTCCGGCGACGGCGGCAGCGGTTGACCACGGAGCAGTACGGAAGGCGGTGCAGACAAGATGTGTGATAGTTTTTAGAGCCTGCCGCCAATACCATCCTCGGGCAACAGCTACTCCGGATGTAGATGCCAGTTGAGAAAACTCCTCATGCAGATCCCCGATGATCAAGTCGGCGTCTTTGGCAGGTGTGAATAGATTCACGAGCCCGGCTGCAATGCGTGGCGGCTGAACTAAATACGGTTGGGACGTCATGTGTATCTCCCAATGAGGCCGAGGCCTTCAGTCATGCTTTGCAGCGCCTTTTGTGTGCGGTTCACTGCTGCCATACCCTTAGCGGTGACACGAAAGAACCGTTTCGGGCGGCCACCACGTTCAGGGGTAGGATCGCCAAGGCGAGACTTGACGTACCCTTTTGTCTCCATACGATCGAGGGTGGCATAGACGGCGCCGATCGACACCTCACGTTGAGCGCGGAATTCAATCTCCTGGCGCACCGTCACACCATAGGCTCGTTCTTCCAGACGCAGCAATGCCAGGACGACGAGATGCTCAAATTCACCCAGGTAATCAGGACTAGACATTTTCTATACAATACAGAATATATCTTCGCCATTCAAAACGGCGCACGGTCTTTTCATTGTGCTGGAATTCGTGGTCAGTAGTTCGTGGTCAAAGCCAACCTATTGTTGGAGGCACCTGAAGTAATCGCAACGTAGGATAATCTCCACATGCAAGCAACAGGAAAGCACGAGCGGCGGCAATTGGGCTTGCCGGCTGCCACCGCCGTGGTTACGGGAGAAGCCATCGCCCTGGGGATTTTCCTCACTCCAGCAGCGATGGCTAAATCGCTGGGATCCCCGATGCTACTTGGCTTGGTCTGGCTCGGCGTCGCGTTCATGGCTATGTGCGGCGCGCTTTCCTATTCTGAGTTGGCGATTCGTTTCCCTGAATCGGGAGGCGAATATGTATATCTCCGCGCCGGCTATGGAGAGCAAGTTGCGTTTCTCTATGGCTGGACCAGCTCCATCGTGATGTATCCCGGAGTGGCTGCTGCGCTTGCGGTCGGCGCTGCTCCCTACGTCGCCCAGTTACTTCCACCTGGAACACCGTGGCTCACCGCCGTTCCCGCACTCCTGCTATGCACATTCGGCGCCATTAACCTGGTCGGTACACGCTTCAGTGCTGCGGTTATGTCGTTCGTCAACGGCTTCAAACTTCTTATCCTGTTCTCGCTGATTTTTTGGGCAGTCGTCTCCGGTCACGCCCATACTGCCAACCTGGTCCCGTTGACCGTTCGTCGCGCCGGTTCAGACCCGCTCTTCCCTGCGATCGCTGGTGGCGTCATGAGCGCCTTCTTCAGCTTTGGCGGCTGGTGGGAGGCGAGCAAAATTGCCGGTGAGATCCGCAATCCAACGCGCACACTGCCGCTCGCATTTCTAGGCGGCGTCACCCTCGTCACGATCATTTACCTGTTAATCAGCGCGACCTTTCTGGCTGTTGTTCCGCTTGAACAGGTCACCTCGAACACTGCATTCGTAGCCCAGTTCGGCGGGGTGCTTTTTGGCGCCGCGGGGGCGCGGGTCCTATCCGCCTGTGTGCTGGTGTGCGTTTGCGGCGGGATTGCCGCCATCACCATGGCCGCGCCGCGGGTCTGCTATGCCATGGCAAAGACCGGCGCCTTCTGGGCAGGTTTTGGAAAGCTGCATCCCCGCTTTGGCACACCCGCAAATGCCGTTATTCTGCAGACTGTTCTTGCGCTGGGTGTGCTCTTCCTGGGCGCGTTCGACCGCGTGCTGTCTTACATCATTTTTTCCGTGGTGCTCTTTTTGGCCCTGGCCGCTTCGACCCTCTTCCGATTGAAGGCTCCGGTGCGGGCCTGGTGGTTTCCGTTCGCGCCCATCACCTTCATCGTTTTGTCTTTGATCCTCGCGTTTCTCATCCTCATGCATAATCCCTTGCCCGCACTCATCGGCGTTGGCATCGTGCTCTGCGGTCTGCCGCTCCGTAAACTTCTTCCTGCTAAGAAGGCAGCCATGCCCCTCACCTCTGGACGGAATTGACGGGCGAGGTACGATCAATGTCGAGATGTTCCCCGCTTCCCTCCTGCTCGTTCTTCTGAGCGCTGCAAATGTTTACGCAGCCGTATCGTCCGGCCCTACGCAGTGGAAGGGCGGAAACGGACATTGGAACGACGACTCAAAGTGGAGTGCCGGCCTGCCCACCGCCTTCGGTGAAGCGACCATTGGGGGCGTATCCGACGTTGTGATTCCACCAGGCGACTTCACCACCGCCGCACTGCGAGTGGGCACCGAGGCGGGCGATAGAGCCAGGGTCGAAGTAAACGGAGCAAACCTGCTGATAAGACAGGACTCGCTCATCGTCGGTGAGTTCAGTGGCGGGGTGGCTCAATTCGTTTTGAATGGCGGAAGCGTCGAAAGCGCCATGGACATATTCGTAGGGGGCGCAACGGCTAGCACAGGCCGAATGAACCGCAGTTCCCTGGTGATAAAAGACGGGCGAATGATCGGCTTGTCGCTCACGGCGGGAGAGGGACTTGGTTCTGATTCGACGATAGAGATAGATGGATCTCGTTCCGCCGCCATCAGTGCACTCGAATTTGTGGAGATGCGGGCGTTTTCCGGTCCCGGCGGAAAGCCGGCAATAACAACCCTCGGCTTTACGCTGGATGAACATGGCGTCACACCGATTGTGATCCAGTCCCGATGGCAGGGGTTGCGCATAAGTCATGACAACGCAAGCCACTGTCGTCTCAGCATTCGCCTCAATGCTGTTCCTCCGCGGGAAGACATAACCCTTGTTTCAAGCCGGTCGCCTACTCAGGGAACCTTCGACGGACTTCCGGAAGGGAGCGAGGTTTCAGCCGAGTACAACGGTCATATGTATCTCTGGCGGCTCACCTACCAAGGGGGAGCCAGCGGCCACGACCTGGTCCTTGCAAATCGCAGCAGCTATCCGCCGCGCGCGCCAGTAACGCACACCATGGCGCCGCCTCCAGCCCCGATTCCCCAGTGGTGGGGCCGTCCGGTTTACCCGCTCGCTGTCAGGGCAGGGCGCGCCGCTTTTCCGGGGGCACAGGGTTACGGAGCGTCCGCTGCAGGTGGTCGTGGTGGCCAAAAGATCTATGTCACCAACCTGAACGACTCGGGTCCCGGCAGCCTGCGATCCGCGGTTACCGCTTCCGGGCCCAGGATTGTCCTCTTTCGCGTAGGTGGAAGCATCGCTCTGAAATCAACGCTGAATATTCGCAATCCTTATCTGACTATTGATGGATCAAATGCACCGGGACACGGAATCATGCTGCGCGATCACGGCATCATCGTGCGTACCCATGATGTCATCCTGCGTCAGTTCCGCATTCGCATCGGCGATCAGGACGTGCGCAGGAACGACCCGAACATTCGCTATGACGCGGGAGACGGCGAATATGCTCTCTACTTCATTGACGGCGCCCACGACGATATGGCTGATCATCTCTCGCTCAGTTGGACAACCAACAAAATTCTCTCTACCACCAAACTGAGCGACCGCATCACCGTCCAGTGGTGCATCTTGAGTGAGAGCCTAAACATCGACGGGCACGGGTACGCATCACTCGCGGGCGGCAACCGCGTAACCTGGCATCACAATCTCTTTGCTCACAACTTCAGTCGTAATCCTCGCTTTCAGGGTGCGGTCGACGCGGACTTTAGAAATAACGTGGTATACGACTGGGGAAAAGAGAGCACCTATGGAGAATTCGACCGGCTGAACTTCGTGGGCAACTACTTCAAGCCGGGGCCATCCACCGTGCAGCGACCGCTGCTGTTCCATGACGGTTTGGCCCTCGTTGCTCCCGGGTCCCTGTTTCTGACTGGGAACGTTCTCGAAGGAGATGGGAAGGTAAACGCAGACAACTGGAAAGGCAGCCCATTTTACTTTGACCGGAAGAAACTCGCCGCCTCGGCGCCCTTCCCTGCTCCGGCCGTCACCCACGATACGGCGCTGGAAGCGTTTCACAAGGTGTTAGCAGAGGCTGGGGCCACGCGGCCTCATCGTGATGCGGTCGACAAACGCATCGTACGCGAGGTGATGGAGGGCCGAGGCCGTATCATCGAATCGCCTCGCGAAGTAGGCGGATGGCCTGACTTCTAGTACTTCGCCAGCCTGCTACGATGAATCATATTCTGCTTTCGTGAAGGATACCTGCTTGATACGCCGCTACCAGCAGTGCGCCTCTCTTCTTTCCGCCCTTCTTACAATGTTCCTAACCACACCGTCCCAGGCCCAGCAGACCCCAGCCCCTCAAACCCGGATCATCCATGCGGGCAAGCTTATCGATGTGCGTACCGGGCACGTGACCACAGATGCTTACATCACGGTCACTGGCGAGAGGATCGCCGCCATCTCCACTTCCCCTCCCGCACCCGGCGATCATCCGGTCATTGATCTTAGCCAATTCACCATTGTCCCTGGACTCATCGACGCTCACGGGCACATACTCTCCGATCCCACCACGCAGTCCTCTGCTTCGTACCTGCTGACCTCCGCTCCGGAGGCAACCGTCCGCGGAGTCTCTAACCTGCAACTCTGGCTCAAGCATGGGTTTACAGTCGTGCGCGATGCCTGCGAATCCTATCCTTCGTATCCGCAATTTGCCCTCCGCAAGGGTGTTGCAGAACACCTCATCACCGGGCCGCGCATTGTTGCCGCCGGTAGCTGTGTATCGCTTACCGGCGGTCATGGCGATTCTGATCGCCTCTCCCCCGATAAGCCGTCCCTCGATCAACCCAACCAGGTTGACACCGTCGATGACGTGAGCCGCATTGTCCGTCGGGATATTAAATTCGGCACCGACTGGATCAAGCTCATGGCGACTGGCGGCGTCATGGACCCCATCAGCGACTATCGCGTGCAGGAGTTGAGCGACGCGCAGATGGCGCGCGCGGTTGAAGATGCGCATCGCGCTGGACACAAAGTGATGGCCCACGCCGAAGGCACCGTCGGCATCAAGGCTGCCGTTCGCGCAGGCGTGGACTCTATTGAGCACGGCACGATGCTCGACGAGGAAGGCGCAAAGTTGATGGCCGAACGAGGTACCTGGCTGGTGCCGACGCTCTATTGCTTCCAGCATGATTTACAGACTGGACTTTCCAAAGGCCGCGAACCCAGCAGCATGGCGAAAGGCATTGCCATCGTGAAAGAACAGGGTCCCGCATTTCAACGCGCTTTGAAGTATCACGTCAAGATTGCTTATGGCGTCGATGATGACGACGTCGATGAGTCTGTTTCGAAGGAGTTCGGTGCGCTGGTAAGAGGTGGCATGACACCACTCCAGGCGCTGCAGGCGGCAACGATGAACGGGGCAGAGTTGCTATCCCTGGACCATGACCTTGGGACCATTGAGCCGGGCAAGTTCGCCGATCTAGTGGCGGTGCCGTCGAACCCGCTCGACGATATCACGGTCATGGAGCACGTCGCCTGGGTCATGAAATCTGGGGTGATCGTGAAGCCCCTGTCCTGACTCGCGGGCAGCACGTAAAGTGAATCGTTTACGGCGTGTCCTCAGCCGCCAAAGTCGTACCTGTTTAGAACCACGAGTACCGGGCGAATTGAGACGCACTGGGGACTTGGCTACCGCTACGTCGGCCCATTTGACGAGTCACCCGCTCCGGCCGCGAACCACCCGAACACCATCCGCTATCTTCTCTTGACATAGTTTGGCTATGGCAGTAGCGTGTTGTTGGCATAGCCTGGCTATGCTAGCGGTCATTGTTTGGCTGGAGAGGTGTTGTTTGAATCGAGATGAGATTCCGCCGGGCACGCTTTACCTGCTGATCCTGAAGACGCTGGCGCGGCATGTCGAGCTACATGGATATGAGATTGCCAATTCGATTCAGCGCACTTCGGACGATGTGCTGCAGGTCGAAGAGGGGTCGCTGTATCCAGCGCTGCAACGAATGTTGATCAAAGGCTGGGTGACGGCGGAGTGGGGGACGACGGCTGGAAACCGGCGTGCGCGCTACTACAAGCTGACGGCCGCTGGGCGCAAGCAGCTGGTGCTGGAGATCTCGCAGTTTGAGCGCGTGATGGGGGCGATCGGACGCGTGATCCAGACGGCGTGAGGAGCGAGCGATGAATAAAATCCATGAGCTGTTGCGGCGTTTGCGCATGCTGTTTTACCGGAAGCAATTTCACGCAGATCTGGAAGAAGAGATGCGTCTGCATTTGGAGCTGCGAGAGCGGGAGCAGACAGAGGCGGGTGTGCTTTCGTCCGAGTCACGGCGCGCGGCGTATCGCAGATTTGGCAATCCAACCTCAATCAAGGAGCAGAGCTATATGGCATGGGGATGGGGATGGTTGGAGAGCTTGGTGCAAGATGTGCGTTTCGCGCTGCGACAGTTGTGGAAGACTCCGGGATTTACGGTGACCGCGATCCTCACGCTGGCGCTGGGGATTGGGGTGAATGCGGCTATTTTTACGCTGGTGAAAGCGGTGCTGCTGACGAACCTGCCGGTGGTCGACCCGAAGGCGCTGGTGCGAGTGGGTGATTGGGCTGACTGTTGCCAGAACTCCGGGCCCAACCTGTGGCACAACGGAGACTACAGCATGTTTTCAACCCACACCTATGAGCAGATGAAGAAGAACACGCCGGAGTTTGAAGAGCTGGCGGCGATGCAGGCGGGGTTTGAGAATCGGCCCGTCGTTATACGGCGTGATGGAGGCCAAGAGGCTGCAAAGCCGCGGATGGGGGAATTCGTCTCTGGCAACTACTTCCGCATGTTTGGGCTACAGCCTGCAACGGGACGGCTGCTTTCCGATACGGATGATGTTTCCGGTGCACCAGTGGTTGCGGTAATGAGCTATGCGACATGGAAAGACGTCTACAACGGCGATGATTCGGTGGTCGGCAGTACCTTCTGGATGAATACGAAGGCGGTGACGGTGGTCGGTGTGGCTCCCGAAGGTTTCTATCGGCGATCGCATGTCGAGTACCCCACCGGATTTCTACCTGCCGATTGCAACGATGCCCGATGAGGCGGGTGGAAAGAGTTTCCGTGACCCGACGCAGAATTGGCTGGATATTATTGGGCGCGCGAGGCCGGGGATGGCGCTGGTTCCGTTGCAGGAGAAGTTGAGCGCGCAACTCAAGCGGGTGCACGCGACGGATCCTGACTTTTCAGCCGCGGATATCGCTAAGACGCATTTAGTGCTGACTGCAGGTGGTGCAGGCACGCAGTCGATGCAGAAGGATTACGCTTCAAACCTGAAGCTGCTAATGTGGATCGCCGGGCTGGTGCTGATGATTGCGTGCGCCAACATTGCCAACCTTTTGCTGGTGCGTGGGATGCAGCGGAAGACGGAGATGAGCGTGCGGACGGCATTGGGCGCGATGCGTACGAGGATTGTTCGGCAGCTGCTGACGGAGAGCTTGCTGCTGGCGGGAATCGGCGGCATGGCGGCCCTGGCGGTTTCCTACGGCGGAGCACGGATGTTGCTGATGCTGGCGTTTCCGGGCGATCAGCATCTGCCGATCAGTTCCCGCCCTTCGATGGAGGTGCTGTGGTTCGCGGTGTGTGTGGCGATGGCGACAGGCGTGCTGTTTGGCTTGGCTCCGGCGCTGATAGGTGCCAAGGCTCCGCCAGCGGATGCCTTACGCAACGGGACGCGGACGACGACGGGCGGGGCTTCACTGCTGCAACGCGGGCTGGTGGTGGTGCAGGCGGCGTTGTCGGTTGTGCTGCTGGTGGGCGCGGGGTTATTTTCGCAAAGCCTGGGCAGGCTGCAGCATACGGACATGAAGCTGGAGTCGAAGAACCGCTATATCGTCCATTTCAACGCACAGACGGCGGGTTATAAGGATGAGCAGGTGAATGCGCTTTACCGGATCCTTGAGGAGCGGTTTCATGCAATTCCGGGCGTGGTGAAGGTGGGGGTGAGTACCTATACGCCGATGGAAGGCAGCGACGACGGCTACGAAATTCAATTGGTGGGACAGCCGAACGCGCACAGGTCTGCTACGAACATCATTGTGAATCCGGAGTACTTCGATTCGGTGGGGACACGAGTGCTGATGGGACGTGGAATCACCGTGCAGGACACGGCAACTTCGCCGCATGTTGCGGTGGTGAACGAGGACTTTGTTAGGGCGCTCTTCAAGCCGGGAGAGAACCCGATCGGACATCGCTTTACTGCTGGAGGGCATCTTGCTAAGCCTTACGAAATTGTAGGCGTAGTGGAAGGAACGTCTTACACCGACGTGCGCAGGAACGGGACGCACCCCATGTACTTTGGCCCGCTGACGCAGCCGTCAGAGGAGGGGGATGCGGGTGCCATCGTGGTTGAGACATCACATCCGATGAGCGATATGGAATCGATTGCACGACGGACGCTGATGGAAATCAATCCGAATCTGGCGATGCAGAGGTTCGAGACCTTCGATGCACAGATCGCAGGCAGATTTACGCACGAGCAGATGTTGTCGACGTTGATGACATTGTTCGGCGGCCTGGCGCTGCTGTTGGCGACGGTGGGGCTGTATGGGGTGACTTCGTACACGGTGGTGCGGAGGACGAGCGAGATTGGCATCCGCATGGCACTGGGTGCGGATCGCAGCGGGGTGGTGGCGATGATCCTTCGCAGCGCGTTGTTGCAGACACTGCTCGGGCTTGCGATCGGAATTCCTGTGGCGTTCTACGGAGTCACGCTGGTGAAGTCACAGCTATATGAGCTAACGACGGTGAGCAGCGGTGCATTGGTGGTGGCGGTGGGGATGCTGCTGGCGGCGGCCTGCGTGGCGGGAGTAATTCCGGCGCGGCGGGCGGCGTCAGTGGAGCCGGTGCGGGCGCTAAGGACAGAATAATGACATTGGTCGAGATATGTTCTTGGAACGAAGTTATCCTGGTAGCGCTCTCCAGGTCCGACAATTCAGCACTGAGACCTTATCGCCCATTCAGAATCTGATCATCGTGAGGCTGCATTCAAATCTTTCGATAGCGCTTCCAGTCCTTCTCCAGTACCTTCGCCATGTCCACCGCAGCGTCCTGCAGCCAGCCCCGTTTTCGCATCTTCAGGTCTTTCAAGATCTTCTTCGTCTGGCTCTTCGTTCCCAAATGTACGTTTGCCGCTTCAGAACCCATCGCAGTGAGAAGCATATCTTCGTCGCTATGCTTTGGTAGCGTTTGAATGTCGATCGGATTTGAGTCTGGAGACAAACGACGGATTAACCACGATCCATCGATCACCTGAAAAGGGTCAGGCGACCGGACTGCGGAACTTATCGCTTTTTCATACCAAGGCTGGCGTTGTCCGACCTGGTCACTCAACCACGAACAAGCAGAAGGAACTGTCGACTTTGCTTCTCGCGCGATAAAACCACCCTGCCACATGGCAATCGCGACGAACCGTTCCTGTCCCAAACTTCCGAGCCCGGCTTGGCGCCGGACGACTTTATATTCGATCCCCGCCTCGGGCAACGTCTTCTCCAGAGCGCGTTTAAGGTCTTTGGCAAGTGGCTGGCGTATCGCGGGCAGGCGGTTCAGTTTTTCCCAGAAGTTGGTAGGTGGCTTGAAACTCTCCACACCGAGCTTACCCAGCTTCTGTTCTTTTTCCGCAAGAACGATGGGACATCCGCCCTCGCGTAAGGAGGTCGAGTATCCATCGAGGATGGCATTACATCCGTCCTTAAGCTTGATCGAAAGCCCTTCACCATCAATAACGATCTTCAGGCTGGCCGCCAGGCGGACGAGATCATTGGTGTAGGCCAACGGCCAGGCTTCGTCAAAATCGTCCACGCCCCAACAAAGCCGGCCCTCGGCGTCTCGCCACGTACCGAAACTGTTTACGTGCAGATCGCCGACTGCGAGAACCTTCGGCGCGCCGCAAAGATCGGCGCACACAGATGGCCACAATTGAGCCCATCGATAAAACGTTCCTCTCAGAAACCCAAACGGGGTCTCCTTCATCTGCTCGTGCTTCGATTGAAGGTCGGATCGGAGAACAGTCGTACAACTGCGCATCCACGCCTCGTAGCTGGCGGTAACGCTTTCTATGTTGGGTTCTTTACCTTCGAACGAGGGTCGCTCGACTGCAGAATTTTTCTTACGCGGTTTGATCTTCATTGCCTGCCTTGTTTATGTGCGTTGCTCGATCGGTCAATGGGAATAGATGCGGATAAGCTGAGATAAGTTGTTTATTCTAAAAGGGCTCCGCATGTTGATTGGTGAGTGTAGCCATCCATCTTATTCCTCGAGCGATCAGTCTGCCTCCCGTTCGGTGTAAATTGCGAGAGAGGTTGTCGTGATGGTGCGAGCGCTCGCGGGTGTGGTTCTGTACGCCTTTCTCTCCGCCCCCGTGATTGCGGCGGCTACTGATGCAGCTCCTTCCTTCGAAGCCGCGGATGTTCACGCGAGCCCCTATCGCAGGTTTCCTGACATGGATCAAGGCTCTCTTCGGGGCGATCGGTACGTTTTGCGGCAGGCGACCATGGTCGACCTGATTGCAACCGCATACGGCGTGGACCAGAGCTATGTGCAAGGCGGGCCCAAATGGCTGGAAAGAGACCGGTTCGATGTGATCGCCAAGGCGCCGGCCGGAACGCCGCCGGCGACACTGAAGCTGATGCTGAAGTCTTTACTGGCAGATCGATTCAAGCTTGTGATTCATCCAGGCGACAAGCCTCTGCCGGCCTATGTCCTGTCGGCCGGAAAGGGCAAGCCAAAGCTCAAGGAAGCTGAAGGCTCGGGAGAAGCCGAATGCAAAGATCAGGAGCCACCTGAGAAGCCCGCGCCCGACACAGTGAGGCAGATTGTCATTGACTGTCACCACTCAACCATGGAGGAATTGGCACGGAACCTGCAGGATTGGGCGGGCGGTTATTTGACCTACCCAGTGGTGGATTCCACCGGCCTGAAAGGATCGTTTGATTTTGAAATCAAGTGGACCCCGAGAAATCTGCTGCAAAAGGCCGGCGCTGACGGCATCTCCATCTTCGACGCAGTGGATAAAGAACTGGGGTTGAAGCTGGACCTCGAAACTGCTCCCAGGCCGGTGCTCATTGTCGACAGCGTGAACCAGGAGCCGACGGCCAATGCGCCGGGTCTCGAGAAGGTCCTCCCCACCCCACCCCCGCCGCGGTTCGACGTTGCCGTGATCAAGCCCAGCAAGCCGGATGAAGATTCGCGGGGAAGAATTAACGGCGGCGAGATCGATGTGCACAACGTGCCGCTTAAATTTCTGATCACTTTTGCCTGGGATCTAAACCCCAACGACAACGAGATGCTGGCAGGAGCACCCAAATGGCTGGATTCGGATCACTTCGATATTTCGGCGAAAGTGGTGAACGACGCTCCCGAACAAGCCGCCTCCGCTATCGATGAGGAGGACCTGCGACCGATGTTACAGGCGCTGCTGGCGGAGCGCTTTCAATTGAAGACCCACATGGAAGACCGGCCTATCTCTGCCTACACGTTGATCGCCGTGAACCCAAAGCTCAAGAAAGCAGATCCCCTGAGCCGTACGCGCTGCAAAGAAGGACCTGGCCCGGACGGGAAGGATCCGAGAATCGCAAACCCGGTGCTCAACAGGCTGATTTACTGCCAGAACATGACCACGGCGGAGATCGGAGAGGAGCTGCAAAGGATCGCAGCAGGGTACATCTACAGTAGAGTTTTGGATGCCACAGGGTTAAAAGGTTCCTGGGACTTCACGCTGAGCTTTAGCTCCGCAGATCTGACGAAGGGTCGCGGTGATGGGAGCGGAACCAATTCCTCGGGAACATCGGCAGCACCTGACCCGAATGGCGCAGTTACGTTATTCGATGCCGTCAGCAAGCAACTGGGGCTGAAACTGGAGAAGCAGCGGCGTCCGGTACAGGTACTCGTCATCGATCACATAGAAGAGAAGCCGACTGACAATTGACCACAATTGTTGCTCCAAAACGGATTGTGATCACAACCATCGGATCGTTGGGTGATCTCCATCCATGCCTTGCTTTGGGGCTGGAACTTGGCCGGCGCGGCCATCGTGTGACAATCGCGTCCACGGAGTATTACCGCGGCAAGGTCGAAGAGCTGGGCATCGAGTTCCATTCGATCCGTCCCAATTGGGATCCGACCGACCAGGAACTAATCCGCCAATGCGAGAACCTAAGGCGGGGGCCGGAGATTCTATACCGCAAGTTGGTACTGCCGGAGTTAAGAGCAACCTACGACGATCTAATTTCCGTTGCCGCTGGGGCCGACCTGATGATCGCCGGTGAACTTGTTTACGCAGCTCCATTGGTGGCGGAGAAGCTTTCGTTGCGGTGGGTATCCGGGATCCTCTCCCCATTCTCATTTTTTTCTTCCTACGATCCCTCGGTACTCGTGAATGCGCCGAACCTCATCCACTTGCGCAAGCTGGGCTGGAGGGCCTATCGAGCAGGACTCGATCTTGGCCGCCTCGCAACCTGGCATTGGTCCAATCCCGTACGCCGTTTGCGCCGGGAACTGGGACTGCGCACGGACTGCGACCCTGTCTTTCGAGACAAGTATTCCCCGGATCTCGTCCTGGCGCTTTTCTCGCACTGGCTGGCGCGACCGCAACCGGATTGGCCTCGACAAACCATCCAGCCCGGCTTTGTATATTTTGACCGCCAGAAAGCTGAAGGCACTCCTTCAACGGAGTTGATCGCTTTCTTAGCTGCAGGTGACGCGCCCATCGTATTTACACAGGGATCCATTGCGGTTCATCATCCAGGCGATTTCTACGAGGTAAGCATAGAGGCTGCGAAGCGACTAGGGCGGCGAGCCGTACTCCTGGGCGCAAAAACCGTTGCCGAAAGGTGTTCCTCACAGGTTCTTATGCTGCCTTACGTCCCCTACTCGCAGATATTTCCCCACGCCGTAGTAAATGTGCATCAAGGAGGGTCTGGAACAACCGGGCAAGCCTTGCGGGCCGGAAGACCGATGTTGGTTGTCCCCTACGGATGGGATCAACCTGACAATGCAGCCCGCATTGAAAGACTTGGCACCGGGCTGCACCTACCGCGAACCAATTATTCACTCGAAAATGCAACAAAAGCTCTCCGCCGTCTACTCTGTGAACCACAATTCGCGAAGCAAGCGACGACGATTGGAGCAGAGATGGAAGAAGAAAACGGACAGACACTGGCTTGCAATGCGATCGAGACTCTCCTGAACCAACTCCCCCCAGGTAGAAGTTGAGATTCCGAATTCTGAACTCTGCGTTCCGATTTGGCACAACCTCTGTTCCGCATCACATCTCCCGACAAACGCCATCGCCTCCACAAGCACCCGGGTGTATAGCTATTTTGAGGGTCCATTAAATCGTTTTAAGTGGAGGCACACATGAAACTAAACTTCCTGCTGCACAAGGTCCCGAGACGGCTGGGCAGGGTGCTTTACGAACGATTCCCGGAGCCGCTACACCTTAACATTCTCTCGATCTTTGTCGCGTTATTCGGCAACTACAAAATGAGAATTGCCTGTGATTTGGTGGTGCGGCAACAGTATGCTTTCAGCCTCCTCAAAACTGCAGAACTCGCCCTGGCTCAAGGTTTACGATCCGTGACGGTGATCGAGTTCGGCGTTGCTGCAGGCGCGGGCCTGGTGAATATTTGCGAGATATCTCGAAATATCACCAAGCTAACCGGAGTCGATTTCGAAATCTTCGGCTTCGATTCCGGCAAGGGGATGCCCCCACCTCGCGATCATCGCGACCACCCCGAAGTTTTCAGCGAAGGATCGTTTCCGCTCATCGACCGCAGTGCATTAATACAGAGCTCTACCCCCCAATGCCAAGCTCATCCTGGGCGACATTGAAGAGACCTTGCCGTCTTTCATAGCTCGGCTCTCCGCAAGCAGCCCTGTGGGCTTTGTCGCCATCGATGTGGATTACTACTCGTCGGCGAAAGAGTGTCTCAACGTCTTTCTCGGAGCGGCAGACCACTATTTGCCGTGGACGCTCGTCTACCTCGACGACATTGGATTTGAGAGTGCAAACCCGTGGGCCGGAGAGCTCCTCGCTGTGCGTGAATTCAATGACGAAAATGAAATGCGAAAAATTCATTTATTTGCCGGCCTGCGACACAAGCGTCTCTTCAAGCACACCTCGTGGTTCGACCAGGTTTATTTGCTGCATGTACTCGATCATGCGCAGCGCAACGTGAGCGGGGCTCCCCGGGAAATCAGGGTTTTGACGAATACATACTTGTGAGCGGAATACGGCGGTCGGATGTTGGCCTGATGTGACGAGAAGGGCGTTAACATTAGCTGTATGGAAGCTCACGATCCCGAGCTAATAAGATTCGAGGCGAGCGGCGCCGCGCCGCTACCGGCCGCCGCCGATCTGGGCTATATCGAGAATGACGGAGCTCGCATCTGGTACAGCGCTTATGGGGCCGGCGCACCCGTGATCCTGCTGCATGGCGGCCTGGGCCACAGTGGCAATTGGGGATACCAGGTGCCAGCTCTGATCGCGAGCGGCTATCGTGCTGTTGTTATCGACAGCCGTGGCCACGGTCGCAGCACTCGCGACGGACGGCCCTACTCCTATGAATTAATGGCCTCCGACGTTCTGGCCGTGATGAACGCCTTACATCTCAACCGCGCCGCCCTGGTGGGTTGGAGCGACGGCGCGTGCACCGCCTTGATTCTTGCCGCGAAACACCCCTCTCGCGTTGCGGGTGTCTTCTTCTTTGCCTGCAATATGGATCCGACGGGTGTACGACCGCTTGACCCTACTCCAGCACTGAACCGTTGTTTCTCGCGCCACACGGAGGATTACAAGCGGCTTTCCGCTACGCCAGAGCAATTCAAACATTTCGTCGAAGATGTCGGCCTGATGCAGCGGACGCAACCTAATTACTCCAGGCAGGACCTTGGAGAAGATCCGGGTGCCCGTCAGGATTGTACAAAGCGAGCGGGACGAATTCATCAAACGCGAGCACGCAGAATATTTGGCCCGGACCATTCCGGGTGCAAGATTGATTCTTCTCAAGGGCGTGAGCCACTTCGCTCCGTTGCAACGTCCCCAGCAGTTCAATACGGCAATGCTCGCATTCGTCGAGCAAGTTTTACCGCCCACTCATTCCCAGGTCTTGTAACGGGCTGCCCAATCAGATTTGGGAAATTGGCGATGAAGAACGTCGAAGAGCTGATGGTCGAGATCCTTCGTCTTGCCGGACCTGCAGGCATTGCGGACAACGCGCATCGCAAAGCCGATCACATCGGGGTTGCGGGTGTCGGTGGGATGGTCTTTGACCCAGGCGAGAGCCTGCACAGCGAAATAATCAGACGCGCACGGGATTTTCTGTAGTACCTCATTCTCCTTCTTCGCCTGGGCCCGGTCTGCGGCGCTGAGGAATGGGGGATCTGGCTGCGCAACGTTAGCATCGGTGAAGAGATGTGGCCCTTCATCGGACGCGGAAAGAGGAGCCGCGTAGTCATTATTGATATCGCACCACCAGTTGTCGCGCATCTCATCGTAGACGGCAAAATCCCGCTCGCGGCCGGCGCGGACGGTAGGCTCGGTTGAGGTGAAGCGCATGAGCGCCAGCAGGCCCAGGACATGACGCTCATCGGGCGAGGATGCGGCGTTGTATTGATTCAGCCAGGGTGCAAACGCCGGCTGGCATCGCTCGAGATACGGCGCAAGTGCACGTGCCGTCTCAACGTCGTCCAGGAGCAGGGCGCGTGTCCACGCCATGTGCGCCAGCTGAAATCGCACGTTGCCCGGCAACGCAGAGGACAAAGCTGCCTCCCTGAGCATACGCAGGGGCATGCGTTCATTAAAGACGAGGGCGGTTTGCTGGTCGAGGTGGCGGGTCTCTGGCGCGTCGATGTCGACCCCGCAGAGAGCAATCGCCTTGTCCGGCGAAGCGAGCGGCTCAACGTTATTGTTGACCGGATCTACCCGGCCTACCGCGCGCCGGGTTGCGTTCGCCAGGTAGTCGTCCAATGTGGGCGAGAGGATGGACTGCAGGTCGGCAAACTGATTCACGGTCGAGATCGGCTGGGATTCCGCAATATGCGGCATGATTTCCGCCAGCTGGTCGTAAATCGGCCGTGTGGTGGGTGGAATTTGCTCGACTGCTGCGATCGAGGAAGCTGCGAGACGAAGCCGATGATAGGTAGCGCTGGCATAGGCGGGTGCAGCTGCGGAGACACTGTGAGCGGCTGCCATGAGGTCTGTGTCGCCTTCGTCGCCCGGCCGCGACAGGGTGAGCGCAGCCACCAGCCACTCCGCGGCGTGAGTACTGCGCCAGTTATTGAGCGCGTCCGCACGGCGTCTCTGTGGATTTGCGACGGAATTCATCTCACGCACCCCCGGTATTGGCCATCCAAGATCCTCGAGCCAACGGACGAGCTGGGCCGATGGCTCCAATTCGGCCTGCGCCTCGCTGGGCTCGAGCCAGGGAGCGTGGCCTTGCAGCTTATTGTAAGCGTAACTGAGATCGATGACGTATTGCTGGTAGTCGGCAGCATCGTTTGTTTTGTCCGCGGTGAGGCGGCGTGCGAGTTCGCTGGCCTGCGCGGTAGGGTCCAGCCGGAGCATGACAAAATCGAGCAGCTGGAGACTCTGGCGATGCAGGGATTTCATCGAAGGATCGCGAAGAATCCCTTCCAGCTGCTGGCGAGCCTGGATTAGCCCGGTTACGCGCTCCTTCTCGTTCTGCATCTGTTCCGATTGGTTCTCGCGGAACATTTCAGGGACGGTGGCTTCGCGGATATAGACGCGGGCAACCAGATAGCGCGCGAGCGGGGACCATGGGGATGCGCGATCGGCGGCGATAGCGCGAAATCCGGCGAGCGCCTGTTCATAATCGAGCGCATAGAACTGCGCCGCAGCCGTCTGGTAGGCACGATCCTGGCGGAGCCACAAGGGTGCGTTGGCAGGAGCCGGTTGCGGGGTCTGGCCCGTGCCGCTGCAGTTGGTAAAGACTGCGTGTTGGCCGGCGATCCAGTCGGCAATCTCCGGCGTGTCTTGGGCACCGGGCTTGCCGTAGCGCGCACGCCGGTCGGCGAGGGTCGCGTTCGCGTTACGGAAAGCGTCCGCTAGGCAATTGGTGAACGACTCCCAATCCTGCCCGGGCACTTTGCGATCGTTGTCGTCGGGTCGCGGCCGGCCAAAACGGCAGAGTGGCGGACGCTGCGCCGGCCGGCGGTTCGGTGTTCGGAGTCACGCCACCGTCGGGCTCGGGTGCGGGATAGGCATTGTAGTGGTTGTCGACGGCGACCGCACCGCTCTGCTCAGCCGGGCTGAGCCCGCGGCCACTGAGCGTGTTGTAGGCCACGACAAGATGACGAATGCGAAAGGTTGCTTGCACAATGCCAAGACGGCCGGCGGCATACCTGGCATAAGGCGCGTCTGGATCCGTGTGCTGGATGAAGACATCTTGATCGGGTGCATACGCGCAGCTGTTTCCAAATTCGACGGCTAACGCGGTGAACAGCAATACAAAGAAGACACGCACGGCTCGCTTCACGGCAGGTTCTCCTGGTTGGGGCGCTCCGTGGGGGTGCTATCCAGTGGGTTCGCCGTACGGGCAGGCGGCGGGAGACCGGTGTCGTTCGGTTGAGCGCTTGCTGCGCTGTAGCCCTGTTGCAGCGCTGGAGCGCGCAGACCGCTGTGCAGGCTACCCAAGGCTGCCAGTTGTGGCGCCGTCCACGGATGGGGTGCAAAAAGATAAATGCGTGCTCGCGCATCGAGCAACGGCCAGCTCTCGTCGGTGGAGATGCCGTTGCTGCCCAGGCAGAGTGGCTCACGAATCCGATAGCTTCGTTTGTCTCCCGCGGGACGATGGCTTCCGCCCAGACGGAAATACATCGGCACCGCCTCGTCGATGGGAAGCTGCGCAAGCCAGTCTCCCTCCCCAGGTGCTGCGGTGCACCAACTCAGTAGGGCGGTGATTGAAAGCGGCAAACCGGCAGGCAGGCGGGGACGCAGTTGGCGCAACACGTCTGTGTAGAACCCGCGCTGCGAGCGGGTTGCGTCGAAATCGATCTGCAATGCGCGCACTCCGTTTTGATGTGCCACCTGGGTAAGAGCCTGGCTCGTTTGCCGGCGGAGATCCGGGGAATCCTGAAAGTCGGCCAGCGCGATGATGCGCACGACTGCCATGACTGGAGCACCGGGAGCGACTTTGAGTGGCTGGTGACGGTGGACGACCCGGAGGCCGCGATTCGAGTCCGCGCCCAGGAAAAGAGTTTCGGCAAGGAAGGCGACGCCTATTGAATTGGAAGACGCGGCGCTCAGGTCTTCCGGCTCTTCCCACGCCCAAAGAACGGTCGGCGGCATCACCGATGGGAAGGACATGTGCACCGAAGCCCGGCCCAGGGCACAGTCACTACGAGTGCCGACGCACAGAGCGGCGACAAGAACCGGCGCAAGCAAACGCCGAATCATGAGTCTTAAGCGATTCATGCTGACTTCCTTAGTGTGGGACGCCTGGCAGGTATAAGCAAGTGAAGAGTTAGTAACGATTGCGATCACCAAACGCAGTGCCAAGGTCGAACTATCGGGGGATACAATCGCTGCCATGTGCCCTCGTAGTCCATTACTGGAAGCACTTGGTGGTGAAGAGGGTTGCAGGAGGCTGTCCGCAGCGTTTTACGCGCGCGTTGCCAAGGACCCGATTCTTCGCCCGTTCTTCCCAGGCAAGAGTCTGAGGTGTGCTACCGAAGAGTTCGGCGCTTTCCTCATTCAATTCCTGGGCGGGGACGAAAACCAAACGCAGGCCCGATGGTGGCTGAGCTTGCGCGAATCACATGCACGCTTCCAGATTGGCCCCGACGTGCGACGCGCCTGGTTGAGGCATATGGAGGCCACGCTCGATGACGCCCCACTGGATGATGCAACGAGAAATGCGCTTCGTCACTTTTTCTCGCACAGTTCCGCTTATGTCATTGGTAGGGAACGCTGCCGAGCCGGATCATGAAGAGTTGGCTGCGCGCTGGAACGAGCAGCGGGTTTGGACAGCGTGATCGCAGCCATCGTGGAAGGCCGGGACGATGAAGCGCTTGCTCTCGCACCGCGCTTTGCCTCCCGCCCATCGGCGTTCGTTGGACTACTGGCACGGATGGTTCAAACCGGCCGTACAAGGTTGATTCACTTCGTCATCAATGCCGCGGAGAGCGACTCCTCACTCGCGACGCGGAGGTTTGCCGGAACTACTCTCTTGCATTTCGCGGCCGGCGCAGGTTGCCTGGAAGTGGTGGCATTACTACTGCGACTCGGTGTGGACCCGAACATCCAGGGTCGCGGCGACCATACACCGCTCTATTGCGTGGCGAACGAATGCGCGTCGGAGACGGGCTCCGAGGTAGTCCGCGCGCTGGTGCGAGCCGGTGCGGACGTCAACGCGTCTGGCGGCGTAACGCGCGCAACAGCACTTCATATGGCGGCCCGGCGGGGACACGTGGAGATTGCGCGAGCGTTGCTCGATTCCGGTGCGGCAGTGAATGTGCGGGACCGCAAAGGTGACACACCTCTAAAGCGCGCAATCAATTGTCGCAAGAATAAGATTTCGCAGTTGCTACAGCGAGCGTGGCGCCCGTCTGCCCTGATTCGCCAGCGAGCTGCTCTATTATGAGGTTGTAAGGAGAGATCCGTGTTCACCGTCAACGGCGTTGGGAAATTCCATGGCTGGACACACGCCAGCCTCAATCTGGTCCTGGATCACTTGTCCACAATTCCCGCCAACGATTATGTGACGGAATTATCCGGCTTCGGCTTCCGCACGCTGCGCGAACAAGCAATTCATATTTTCAACTGCGAAGGATTTTGGGTTCACACGCTCCAGGGGCTAAGGTACGCTGACCGGACTCCTGAAGAATGCCCGGCCGTCGCCGATGTAAGACTCCTGCAGAAGCAAGTGAGTCAGTTGACCCATGCTTATCTGTTGAACTTGACCGATCAACAGCTCAATGCCGATGCGGAGCTTCATTTCTCCGATGGGGACGTCGCCGTCCGCACTCCGGCGCTCGTCCTTCATCATGTCTTGACGCATGCGTTTCATCACAAAGGCCAAATCGTTGCCATGTGCCGTGCGTTGGGTCACCCTGCTCCCGACACCGATCTGAACCAGTTTGAATGAACTATGAAGAGTTCCAGACAAGATCATCGTTGTCGCGATCGTTTCGTTGCCGTCGGAAGTTGGGTGACACTCATGTGACGAAGCGCTGACACTCCCGTGACATACTACCGCTCGTCAGGCGGTGTACTAGTCGTACTGGGGATCACTGTGCTGCCGTTCGTCGGCTCGTGCGCCTGCAATCAAGCAGATCCGGGAGTGTCTTTATGAGTAAGTTGAGCGGTCTGAAGAGAGACTGGGAGTCCCTCGCACAACGGGATGCACTGGCCGCCATTCTTACCGACGAGAGTAAATCCGGCGGTAAGTGGGATGTTTCAGAATTCATGGCCACCGGAGATGCGGAGATCGAAACTGTTCTTCAGCATCTCAAAGCCATTGGATTGCAACCGGACCCGGGTGGGACCGCTCTGGACTTCGGTTGTGGCGTGGGACGGCTAACCCAGGCCTTAGCCCGGCGCTTCCGGTCGTGTGTCGGCGTTGATATCTCGCAAGAGATGATTACGCAGGCTAATACGCTGAATCAGTACGGGCATTGCCGGTATGTCGTCAACGCGACGCCGCAACTGCCCTTCGCCGACCAAAGCTGCTCCTTCCTCTACAGTAATCTCGTCCTGCAACACGTCCCCCGGCCTCTTGCCCTTAACTACCTGCGCGAGTTCACACGGGTGATCGCACCGGGGGGCGTGCTGGTCTTTGGAGTGCAGGACTCTTTTGCCGCTCCGGACCTTGCTTCCTCATGGACACGCTTCCGCCACATTCTGCACCTGCGCCCGCGCCTAAGAGCCTGGTTCACTCGGTCTGGCGGCGACATGCAGATGCACTGTCTGCCCGAGCGTGTCGTCCGGCAGGTGCTGGGGACTGCGATCATCGCGGATATTCGCTATACCAACACCGCAGCGAAGGACTTCAATGGGAAGCTCGTCTATCTTCAGCAACCACCGCGGTCAGGCTACGTTGGCCGGCAATACTGCGTCACAAAACCGGCCTGAGCCTCGCTTCGGCGGACGTGCCGCAAACGTTTATCCCTGGAGTCGCGATCTTTCATCTCATTTTGGGGACGAGGATATCGGTTCGTGATTCTTTATTCCTCTCCAGGTCCTGCAGGTAGAAGTAGTCGGGGCGCAGTATCACTTGACTTGCCAGGCGCATCTGATCGCCAAAGTGCGGCGACGCCGGATCTTCGCTCACCCCCGGCAGCATCTCGGAGTATGAGCTCAGCGACCCATCCGGATGGAACGCGACCACGAATGGCACGCGCTGGCAGCAGTATGCGTCGAGAAGAGCCGGGTTCTTGACGTCCCGTCGAAACGCCATGGTCCGCATCGCTTCCGCCCCGCTCGGCTCCATCACCCAGGCGCCTATCGTGTTGAGTTCTCTTTTGTCCTGCGACGAATCGATCGCGGCGCCACCGACAGGAAACGAGTCGGAGCCCCGGCCGATACGGTGAACGTCGCCGAAGACAAGATTGATCGTGCCGAACCCCTTACGAAGAGAGTCGCATGCCGCCAGGACGGCGTCCTCCACACTGCGCTGTTGTGCCGGTGAGAGCGGGTGCCCGGCTTCGACAGCGCCTTCTATCTCCCCTGCAGCCTTGTGCGACGCCGCACGCAGCGCTTCGCGAAAAGCCATGTAGTAGAGGGCCCCGCGCGACTCTTTCGAAAACACTCCGTCAAAACTCTCCAGGGCTGCAACGAACGTCGCCAGATCCGGATCGGTGTTCTTAGCCCAGGCGCCCGAAAGCGTGAGCGTCTTGAACATGCCCGCCCATTGGTCGGCGCCAAAAACCTTCTCGTCCATGGTGATCCGGATCGCCGCCTCATCGTTGACCCCATGGGCATTTTCAAGTAGTTCGATCATCCTCTGTTGACGGGTGTTGGTCTGACCGGGATCGAACGCATAATAAGCCGGATATTTCTTAGGGTCGAGAATCGCTGTGGCGTACATGCGGTCAGGACTCACATTGTCGTTGCCGACATAGTCCTGGGGTGGATTCTCCACCTGCACCGCTTCGCGCAGGGAAACGAATCCCGTCCACGCGGTTCGAGACGTCGATCCGTCGAGGGGAAGGGTCACATCCACTCCGTCAGGGCGCTTCGGAAGACGACCGGGCCGAATATAGAGCAAGGTCCCGTCCCGCCCGGCCAGAATCAGATTTGCAGGATAGAGAGCCATCGGCGCCAGGGCGGCTTTGATGTCAGCGTGGGTGCGGGCTCGAGCCATCTGGTAGAGTTGGGCGTTTCCCATGCCGACCTGGTCGAAATAAGCCGAGCTGACGACAAAGGCGTCGTCTCCGCGCCGGTCTACTACTGGTGAAAGAACACCGTTGTGACGTGTGTACTCGAACTCACCCTTGACCGGCGTGGCGCCGCGGACGTTGATCGTGTACGGTGTCACGACCATGTGTTGAAGCTTTCCGTCGAACAGGTAAGCGCGCGGGTCTCCCTTTACAGTTGGAACACGATAACAGTCTCCTGTATAGCGCGGCCCTTCGGTCCATCCCCAGGCGAAGTCGTTGCTGTGACCGAAGAAAAGCATTGCTGTGCCGGTCACGTCGAACACCTGCACATCCAACGAACCCGCCTTCATGCGCCAGGGATAGAAGAGGGTTCCCACCAGTTCCCACGGATGGTGGGAATCCGAAGAAAAGATGATACCTCCATCCGCCGTTCTGCTCCGGCCGATGGCAAAGGCGTCGGAGGCTTCGCTGGTGGTCAGTGGACTCGGCTGGTAGACGACCTTCTGCGCCGCCGATGCCAGGCGAGCAGGACAAATCGCGTCTGCCTCGAGGGTCCATTGCCAAAACAATGCGAGCGGAAGGGCAGCTTCAAGCACCGGCGCCCAGGCGGGTTTGCGCTCGGGGTGGTCAACCATGAACTGCTGGATTCCGGCTATGTAGGCATTCAAATCCAGACGATATTGCGCCGGTATCTTCGCCATGTTCAGACGTGCTTGCTCCAGGATCTGAAACTTTTTCACGCGTAGGTCAGACGCAACCGTGTCGGATATCTCCCCGCCGAGCACCGGTCCCACCTTGTCGGCGCCGATCGGGCCCGGGCCGAACGTGGCCGCCAGTTCACCTTCGACGCCGAGATATAGCAACAGAACCTGATCGAGACGATCCTCGGCCGTCGCATAGCCCAGGCCGAAAAAGCCATCCTCCTCGCGGCCGGCGTAGAGGTGGGCCATGCCCCATCGATCGCGAAAAAGCGTGACCTGACCTCGCTTTAGCTGGAGCGGGGCGTTCGCCTGCGCAACCGCATGCAGGCAACTAAGGGCCAGCACGATCATGACGAAGAGAGCGATTTCCCCTCGTCGGCTTAGGTTGCGAATCGCGCCCGGCGGGTTAACGTGCGGCAAACTGCTTGCCTCGTACCGTCGAATAGACGGCATCGAAGACGGTCAAGCCACTGATATTCGCCACGCCGCCCACGGTGATCGGATCGCCCAGATATTGGACCTTACTCTGCGCGGTGGTGAACGCAGGCCACTGGGGAAGATCCTGGCCGTTCGGATTGCCTGACTTCGCGAAGTTGACCCAGTAGCTGGAAATCTCCTCGGCCACTTTCCGGTCTTCCGTGGTCCACCGCCAGGGCTCCTGGTCCAGGTGGTCGAAGACGTACCAGAGCTCGGCATAGTGGCTCGCGCCCCATCCCTCGTAGACTGAGCCGGCAGGGAAAGGTGGCCGCTGCCGAAACGAGTAGTAGTAGACAGTGTTTTGGCCGGTTGCCGCCTGCAACCTTGCCCAGGCCCACATGTCCCAGCCAAAGCGGAGATCGCGCTCCAGGCCGAGCCGGGCCTGCTTCGCCTCTTCGTCCGTCGCGTGCGGATATGCCGCAAGCAGCGGAGGCGGCAGTTGACCGACGCTGTGTTCCATGTCGCTGTCGAACAGGGCGGCCGTCTCGTGGGTGACATCGATGATCGCACGCGCCTCGTCGGCGTTCGAACCGATCAGCAGCGGGACATCGTTCTGCTGCCCTGAGGTGAATGCCTCGTAGGGTGAAAGAGGAAGCACATAGGGTTCGATCACCGGGTGGGATATGCCACCGGCATTGCCGGTGAGCCGATTGGCCGGCAACAGGCGTAACTCTTGGAGAGAGGTTGCACCAAGCGAAGCGGCAAACTTCTGCCCGTCGCCTTCTGCATTGGCCAGCAGGAACTTGGGTGCGAGTTGGAGTGGCTCAAACAGACCCCCGCTTTCTCCGATGGCGCGCTGAAACAAGTTTTTCGCAAGAGGCGAGGCCATCAGAATGCTCACCGAGATCGCCCCTGAAGATTGACCAGCGATGGTTACGCTTTTCGGATCGCCGCCAAAGGCTGCTATGTTCCTCTGAATCCATTCCAGTGCGGCAATCTGATCCATCAAGCCGTAATTCCCGGACGAGTGGTGTGGGGACTCGCGCGTCAGCTCCGGATGCGCAAGAAAACCAAGCGGACCGAGTCGATACGCGATGGTGACCACAATCACGCCTTTGTGCGCGAGCCGGTCGCCCCAGTACAAGGGCATCGAGGCCGACCCGGTGATATAACCCCCGCCGTATATCCAGACGATCACTGGCAAATGTTCCCGCGCGCTTTTGGCCGGCGTCCAGATGTTGAGGTAGAGGCAATCCTCACTCACTGCCGGCGGCGTCTCGCCTGGCATCGACACACCCGTTTGCATACACGCCGGAGCAAACGCATCCGCTTTACGCGTGCCGGTCCAGGCTGCAACACGTATCGGAGGCCGCCAACGCAAGTCGCCCACCGGAGAGGCAGCGAATGGAACGCCTTTGTAGACATTCAATCCGCTTTCCCGCACCCCGGTCACCGTGCCGGATTCCGTAAGAGCTCTGGGGCTTTGTGCCAGCGAAATTGCAGATATTGCCAGAACGGCGATAAGAAGTGGGGCCCTGATTACGATCTTAGAAAAGATCGGCATGGTTGAGTACCTGTTCATCAGGTTACTCCTAACGATCTTATTAAGGTGGACTATCTTCGTTGGTTGCGTCGCGCCGGCGGCAAACATCGATCACTATTTCATTCGACCGTACGAACTACACCTTGCGCTTCTATGCATGCTCTGCTACTTTACCCATAGAAGTTGGAGGTATCAGTGGCTGCCCAGAAATCCGACCTTCCCCAAGGTACCCTCGACCTGCTGATCCTGAAGGCCGTCGCGGTTGAGCCGGTTCACGGATACGCTATCGCGCAACGGCTGGAACAGGTATCCCGCGGTGTCGTTCAAGTTCCGGAAGGTTCGCTGTACCCGGCACTGCACCGGCTGGAAAATCGCGGGTTCCTGGCAGCCGATTGGAAAAGGACTGAGACCGGGCGTGAAGCCAAGTTCTATAAGTTGACACGCAAAGGCCGGAAGCAGCTTGATGCCGAGGCCGCTAGCTGGCAACGGTTGATCGAGGGCGTCGGCCTCATTCTCGGTATCGCTGAGCGAGGTGCGCAATGAACTGGTGGTCTCGTTTGTGGCGTCGGAACCGTTTGGAAGCCGAGCTTGAAAAGGAGCTGCGATTCCATCTGGACGAACATGCCAGTGATCTGATCGCCCGCGGCCACTCTGCCGCACAAGCGCAACGTGAAGCCCGAATTGCGCTTGGCGGTCCTGAGCAGGTGAAGCAAAACTGCCGGGAAGCACGTGGCACCCGCTGGGCCGAAGAATTGCTCCAGGACACGCGATATGCGTTCCGCACCTTCCGCCACAAGCCAGGGTTTGCCGTCATCACGGTGCTGATTTCGGCCCTGGGGATTGGCGCGACAACCGTCATGTTCGCGCTCATCCACAGCGTCCTGCTCAAACCTCTCCCCTTTGCTCAGCCGGACAGACTCGTCGTCCTCCATGGATACGTGGAGCATCTGGGCGAGGTCTGGGGTTACTCCTATCCGGACTTCAAGGATATTCATCAGCAAAGCCGCAGCCTGGTGTTGGCCGCGTGGACCTACACCGGCGGCACGATCAGCGCGCCAGGAGAGCCGGAGTACGTGGACGGCCGGAAGATCTCGGCGGACCTCTTCCCCACTCTAGGGATCAGCCCTCTCTATGGACGCGCCTTCCACTCCGATGAAGATCGCCTGGGTGCAGCACCGGTGGCGATGATTAGCTACGATCTCTGGCAGCGTCGGTTCGCCGGGGATCGCACAGTGCTGGGCAGAAAGCTTATCTTCGACGGCACCCACTATGTGGTCATCGGTATCGCGCCCCCGGGTTTTCAATTATCCGGGGAGGCGGACGTATTCACTCCGCTCGGTCAGAGCACTGACCCCAGAATGCAGAACCGCAAGGCGGCTTTCATCAAGGTCGTGGCCCGACTGGCTTCGGGGGTCACTCTGAATCAGGCTCAGGAAGAAATCAGCCTCATCAACCGCCGTTTGGCACGAGAATATCCGAAGTCGGACGCCGAGGTCAGGATGCTTGTCCGTCCTTTCATGCAGGAACTGGTCAAGGATGTCCGCGGCACTCTCTGGCTGCTCCTGTCCGCGGTGGGATTGGTGCTGTTCATCGCGTGCGTGAATATCGCGAGTTTATTTCTGATACGCGCGGTTTCTCGTGAGCGGGAATTGGCCATGCGGGTGGCGCTTGGAGCTGGCCGCGGCCGCCTCATTCGCCAATGCATGACCGAGAGCGCTGTGCTTGGACTCTGCGGCGGTCTTGTGGGTATCTTCGCGGCAGCCGTGAGCCTGCATCCGTTCGTGGCGCTCTGGCCGGGCTCATTGCCGCGCGCTGACGAGATCCGCATTGACTGGCGCGTGCTTTGTTTTGCCCTCGGGATGTCGCTTTTATGTGGTCTTCTTTTTGGGTTAGCACCGGCGTTACGCGTTCCCATGCAGAGGCTCGAACAAGCGCTGCGCGGCGGCGGAAGGACGGTGACCGCTGGCTCGCGCCATCTGCACAGCCCATTCGTCATCTCTGAGATCGCGCTTGCGGTAGTCTTACTGGTCTCGGCGGGAATGCTCGCACACACTCTGTTAACGCTCTCGTCCCTGAATCCGGGTCTGGATCCACGAAATGTGCTGACGGCGCGGTTCGCAATCTCTCCCAACGCGCTGGCAGATCCGTCACAGATTCGGTCTGCGTGGCAAGAGGTGCTGGATCGCGCACGGCGAGTACCGGATGTGCAATTCGCCGCTCTGGCAGACATCGTCCCCATGCGCGAGGGAGAAAACGTTCTAGACTACCGGACCACGCCCACTCCGCTCCCTCCCGGGCAAGAGCCGTTCGCGCTGGCTTCCAGCGTAACCCCCGACTACCTCAAGGTCATGGGCATCCCGCTGCATCAGGGCCGCTTCTTCGAGGAGCAAGATCGAGAAGGGAGTGAGCCAGTGGTAGTGGTCGACGAAAATCTCGCGCAGCATGCTTTCGGCCGCAAGGATGTCGTCGGCAAACGTCTCTGGGTTTATGCGCTGGGTGCTCCCGTTCGCATCATTGGTGTTGTTGGCCATGTGCGGCACTGGGGTCTGGCAGGCGACGATCAGTCGCCTGTGCACGACCAGATGTATTACCCTTTCGCCCAGGTGCCTGTTCCACTGCTGCACTTCTTTTCGTCGATCATGTCGATCACGATCCGGACGCGAACTTCGCCTCTTAACGTCGTCGACCCCTTGCAACACGAACTACGTGGCGCCTCTGGTGATCAGGCGCTCTACGAGATACGGGACATGGAACAGCTGATTGGCGCATCTCTTGCCCGGCAGCGCTTCCTCTCGTTTCTCTTTGGCATATTTGCCGGAATAGCTTTGCTGCTTGCCTGTATTGGTGTTTACGGCGTACTGGCCTATCTGACCCGCCAGCGAACCTCTGAGATCGGCGTGCGAATGGCGCTGGGAGCGAGCGCGCACGACGTGATGTGGCTCGTGCTTCGCCAGAGTTTGAAAATGATCGTTGTGGGCGTGGGTCTGGGCATGATCGCGGCTTTGTCAGCAGGGCGGCTTTTGCAGCACTTGGTTGAGGGGATGGGGCCCCTCAATGCGGCAACGTACGCGATGATGATTTCTCTGCTCGTGCTGGCAGCGCTCCTGGCCAGCTTTGTGCCCGCCCTCCGCGCCAGCTTGATCGACCCTGTGAAAGCGCTGCGGCAGGAGTAGGGTTATTCCGTCCGCAGCACGCGCATCGGCTCGACCGACGCTGCTCTCCGTGCCGGAAGGTAGCAGGCCAGCAGCGCAGCCGCCAGCAGGATGAGCGCTACTGCGCTGAAGGCGGAGAAGTCGAGCGCTCGCACGTCGAATAACATGCTCTGCATCGCGCGGCCCACAAAGTAGGCGCCGATCAGGCCCAAACCCAGGCCGATGGCAGCCAGCACCGTGCCTTCCCGCACCACCAGCGCCAGGACGCGATTGCGCGTCGCGCCCAGCGCCATGCGGATCGCGATCTCATGCGAGCGCTGAGCGACGGAAAACGCAACCACGCCATAAATGCCCAGCGTCGCCAGAAACAGCGCCACCACGGCGAAGCTGCCGAAGAGGATCAGTGTGAACCGTTCGTCGGAAAGCGATTCCCCTCGGATCTGCTCTAAAGTCTTTGGCTCCGCCAGCGCAATTTGCGGATCGACAGCATGCACCGCCGCCGCAATGCTGGTCTGCATCGAAGCCGGATTTTCCGCTGTGCGCACGCTGACGGTCGCCTGCGGCCACGGAATTTGCCAGAACGGAACCAGCATCTCCTCCAGACGCTCGTGCCGGTCGGCCGCATGCACGTCGTGATACACGCCAACAATTTGCCACTCGACCCCGGGTCCAAGCTTTTGCACACCTGGAGTGAGTTGCTCCACCACCACGCGCTGCCGCAGTGGATCTTTTCCCTGCAGATATTTCTTTGCGAATGACTCGTTCACCATCACCACTTTTACGCTGTTGGCGGTGTCCTGTTCGCTGATCGACCTTCCCTTCACGAGATGAATCCCCAAAGTGGCGAGATAATCCGGCGTCACCATCCCAAAGCCGGCCCCTGGCCGTTGCGATGGATCGGCGTAGGCCGTTCCGCCCGCCAGTGTGAACTGCATGCCGAAGCCGGCGCCATATAAGGGATACCCAGTCATCACGGTGGCGTGGGAAACCCCGGGAACCGCGCCGATGTGCGCCAGGATATCCCGGTAGTACGCGGTGATTTGTGCTGGATCCTTCGATCGCGAATCGGGCACCGGCAGAGAGAACGTCAGCACGTGATCTGTCTGGAGGCCGAGATCCACCCGGGTGAGATTCCAGAAGCTATGAATCGCCAGTCCCGCGCCGGCCAGCAAAGCCAGCGCCAGAGCGAACTCGCCGATGACCAGAAGACGACGTAGCCGATGCTTGGCCACGCTGGTTCCGGTGCGGCCGCCCTCCTTGAGCGTTTCGCCGGGATCGATACGCGAGGCGTACCACGCCGGCGCAGAGCCTGCCAACAGCCCGGCCAGAGTTGTCGCGCACAGCGTGAACATGAGAATCGGAATATTGAGCCGCAAATCCGCCTCATTGGGCAGTGTGTTTCGCGGCATCGCGGCGATCAATCCCTGCAGCATCGCATACCCCACGCCTACGCCCAGCACGCCTCCGGCGAGGGTCAGCAGCAGGCTTTCCGTCAGCAATTGTCCAAAGATGGTGCCCCGCGCCGCTCCCAGGGCGCTGCGCACGGCCATTTCTTTTTGCCGCGTCATCCCGCGAGCCAGCAGCAGATTGGCCACATTGACGCAGGCAATCAGCAGCACAAAGCCGACGGCGCCCAGCAGCAGCCACAGCATCTGGATTCGCTCCGGCGGCAGAAAATCATTCTTCAGCTGCTCAACTTTGGCGCCCCAACCCTTGTCGCTCTTCGGATACACCTGTGCGATATGCGCCGTCACCGCATCCATATTTTGCTGCGCCTGGTGGAGCGTCACTCCCGGCTTCATCCGCCCCATCACCAGCAACCAGTGAAAGTCATGGTTGAGCTGTTCGGGCTTAAAGACCAGCGGCACCGTAAGTTGGTTCTGTCCTCGATCCTGATCGCCCGGGGCCTGCACGCCCACCACGGTATAAGGCTCGTTATCCAGGCGAAGGGTCGTGCCAATGATTTTTCGATCTGCCCCCAGCTTCAGCCAAAGCTTATGCGTGAGGATCACCACGTGTTCATGGCCGGCCTGCCCTTCTTCCGGCAGGAAGTAGCGCCCCAGGAACAGCGGCTCGCCCTCCATCTGCAGAAAGCCCGGCGTGGTGATGCTCGCCTGCAGAAACTGCGGCTGGTCTTTGGTAGCGATGTTGAAGCTGGTCCCGCTCCACGCGTTGATATCGGAGAAGACGGTGTTCTGTTGCTTCCAGTCCGTAAAGTCACCCGCCGCAACTCCGTTGCGGTTGTCCTGAATTTTCGACCAGACCATCACCAGCTGGTTGGGCTGGGGAAAGGGCAGCGGAGCCAGCAGCGTTGCGTAATCGACGGTGAAGATCGCGGTATTCGCGCCGATCCCCAGCGCCACTGTCAGCAAGATCGTGATCGTCATGCCGGGATTTCTACCCAGCATGCGCAAACTGAAGCGGAGGTTCTGAAGCAGAGTTTGCATATCCGATTCCCTTCCCCTGTGAATATACTTCCGCGATGCAACTCACTCGTAGCGTAACGCCTCCAGCGGGTCGACCTTTGCAGCTCGTCGCACTGGCACCCAGCATGCGAGCAGCGCCACGCACGCGAATAATGCGCCCACCACGATCAACGTCATCGGATCGTTAGGCTGCACCTCAAACAGAAAAGTCCTCAGCACTCTGGACAAAACAATCGCCAGCGCCAAACCCACGAAGACTCCGCTGGCAATCAAACGAAATCCTTCGCCGAAGATGAGGTTCCGAATGTCCCTTTGTTGCGCACCAACCGCAACGCGAATCCCCAGCTCACGGCGTCTCGAGGCGACGGAGAGCGCAAGGACGCCGTAGATTCCCACCAGCGTCAGCATGCTCCCAACGACCGCAAAGCCGACCAGCAACTGCATCGCGAAAGTTCGCGAGGCCAGAGAATCGTCACGAATCTGTGTCAGGGTCTTCGGGTTTTCGATGGCGGCGGTAGGATCCACTGCGCGCAGTTCACGTTCCACCGCAACCATAACCGTCCGTGGGTCCGCCCGCCGTGCGAATCACCAGGTGTTTCGAAAACGCGGTCGCCTGCCACAACGACAAATAAATCTCTGGAGACGCCGCTTGGGTCAAATCATCGGTTCGGCCATTGGAGACCTCGCCGACGATTTCCGTAGCTGGCTTGTCGCGGCCCTGCAGCCATATCTTTCTCCCAATTGCATTGGCATGAGGAAAGTAGCGATCCGCAAATGCCTGGTTGACGATCGCTACACTTGGCGCCTTGCCTTCATCGTTCGAACGAAACTCCCGTCCCCCGAGCATGGGCAGGCCCATCAGCTTGAAATAGTCCTCGGTGACAGCGCGAAGCGGCAGCGCGGTCTTGTCGCTCTCCTTAACCGCAGGCGGCTGCCCTTCGATTTCCATAGTCGCCGGCCAATTATTTCCGGTAAGCGGCACTCCCCACGCGAATGCCGCATATTCCACGCCGGGGATGGCTGAGACCCGTTGCAAGGCCTGCTTGTGAAAATTGGCCCACTCTGAAAAGCTCCGAACCTCCGTAACACTCATGGTTAAGATGTGGCTTGTGTTGTAGCCCGATGGAACTCTCGCAATATTGATCATGGTGCGAATCAGCAAGCCGGCCCCGACCAGCAGCGCGAGAGTCAGGGCCGTTTGGGTGATGGTAACGCCGCGCAGGAGGCGACGTTCCCCGAGCCCAGCCGTTCCTTTGGGACCGGCATTCTTCAGCACTTCGATCGGATCCAGCCGAAACGCCCGCAACGCCGGAAAAACAGCCGCCAACATCGACGCCAGCACTGCCGCACCCAACCCCCATGCCAGCACTGCCCATCCGGCTGTCACATTATCGAGGCGCGGAATGGCATGTCCCGCGATCAGCTTGAACAGCTTTACGATGCCGACCGCCAGCCCCACGCCGAAGACCCCACCCAGAAGCGCCAGTAACAGACTTTCGATCGAAACCTGGCGCAAAAGAGCGATGCGTCCCATGCCCATCGCGCTACGCACGGCATACTCCTGCTGGCGTTGCAGCCCTCGCACCAGGAGCAAAGCCGCAGCGTTTCCGCAACCAATCAGGAGCACGAGCGCGGCCGCGCCGAGCAGCGGGAACAAAATGCCCCGGCCGTCCTGGTTCATTTCGTCAGTCAGCGATTGCAGTTGCGGCCGGAAACCTTCAAACTGTTTCTCCGATTGCGCCTCCCTCGCCGTCAGCACCGCCAGCTCGCCTTGCCCTTGCTGAGGCGTCACTCGATCCTTCAGTCGCGCCACCACATTCCAATCCGGATCCTTCATATATTTCGGGTCGGGGTCGGCAGGACTCCAGAAATCCACCAGCGCGTTCACGTCGTAATTCGGCTCCTTTGCGTTCCCTGGGGAAGGCAGAAAGCGCACTCCCGGCGGCATCACGCCGATGATCGTCGGCGGCACGTCCCACCGGCTGATACGAACCGTTTTGCCTATGATTTGCGGATCGCCGTTGAACGTCCGCTGCCAGAACTCGTACCCCAGAAGAATCACCTTGACTGGTCCCTGAGCGAAGTCCTGATCGGCAAAGCCGCGCCCCACCACGGGGCGCAATCCCATCATCCGCAGATAATCCCTGGTCACAAACATGCCCTGGATCGATTGACTCCCGTCATTGCGGATCAGGAAATTGAAATGCCAATCATAGCCGGCAAATCCCGTCAAACGACTTCGCTTCTTTCTGCCATTCCAACCATTGTTGGGAGGGCCAGCCGCGCGGGTTTTCCTCTTTTTGCCCGTCTGTCCGTGCGCTCTGCACAAGCATCAGCTGCTGCGGTTTCTTGTACGGTGGCGGCGTCAGCAGCACGCCCTGGATCAAACTGAACACCGCGGAAGTCACCCCAATCCCCAGCGCCAGGGTGAGGACCGCAATCAGGCTAAAGCCGGGTTGCTTCAAAAGCATCCGAATGGCAAATCGCAGGTCTCGTTTCATCTTTCCCTCACCTCGGTTCTGTGAACCTCTATTTCAGGACGCTCTCTCCCTGAAACGTTCCTGACCGTCCGTTTGTTCCCATCATCTAAGCAAACTTAACGTCCCGCCTTCCCGCACGTTACTTTTTATGGATCTTTCAAGAAAACTCAGGACCCCACTCGCATAGAGCGTCTGCGCTGCGCTGTACGCCGTGTCGTGAGCGGCATCTGGGATTACCAGGAATTCCTTCCGATTGTCCGGAATCGCTGAAAGTATCTGTCGCGCTTTGTCCGTTGGCACGATCCAGTCCCGTCCGCCGGATATGATCAAGGCAGGAACGTGAATGCGGCCGGCAAACGGAATGACGGATAACAATTCCGGGCCGAGGTATATTCCGCTGCGGAGATAGTACGTCAGCGCTGTCGCACGGGCCACGCCTGGTAGAGACGAGGCCAGGAAGACGGCTCGTACCCAGAAGTTCGTCTGGGAATCGTGAAGATAGTGGCGCGCGATATCGTCGGAGATGCCCTTTCCGGTCGGAAACGCGCTATCGCTGATGACTGCTGCAATCTCGGGAGATTCGGCGGCGGCGATCAGCGAAGCCGCAGCGCCGTACGAGACTCCCAATAACGCGACGGGCTCGTTATTTCCACGTGACCGGATGAATCGAAGTGCGCCGAGGATGTCTCGCGCCTCCAGAAGTCCCGGCGAGACGATGCTCCCGCCGCTCTCGCCGTGACCCCGGAGATCCATCGCTAGAACGTCGTAACCGCCACGTACAAGAAAGACAGCACGGGGCAGCATGACTTGCCGCGTGTGATCGATCCCGTGAGCGATGATGACAGCGCCTCGCGGTGTACCCGAAGCCGGAAGCCACCAGGCTTTCAACGGAATGCCGTCTGTTGAATCGAACGAAACCGTTTCGCTACGAAGTCCGAAGTCCGACGGTCCGCGGTTCATCCCGCGCCACCGGGGGTGATCCCCAAACATATTGGCGCTGCCCACATAGCCGGCGACCGCGTAGAAGAGTACTACCAGGGTGGCAGTAGCCCCTAGGCAGCGCCCGAGTCGGGTGCGATGAATGCGTAGCTCGAGCCGGCTTAGCTGAGCGGGTGCAGAATCGCGGATCATTGCGTAACCTCCCGATCCTCCCTAACCGCTCAGTTCAATGACTCGCTGGGGCCTGTTTTCCTCATCGGGAAAAGCTTTTAACTGGCCGGTGCTATGTAGTATACGATACAATAAGAGCGAGTGCTAAAGGCGCCCATTTTTCTCGGCGAGTGCATACACAACCGGACTAACGTAGATGGGCCATTAAGTGGGAAGAGCACGACAGTGGCTATGTACACGAGGAATCATCCAATTCACTCTTCGCGCAGCAATCTCACAGGATCGATGGCGAGTGCGCGACGCGCGGGGATAGATGCAGCCGCAAGCCCCATCAATAACATGGCTAGTACCACCCCGAGCAGCACGAGGGGGTCGCGCGGTGTGGCCTGGTACACGATGAGAGCAAGTAAACGTGTGGCCAAAAGCCCCAGCACTAATCCTGCGGCTGAGCCAAACGCCAGCAGTTTGAAGGGCCTGGCCAGTGCTGCTTTGAGCACCTGAACCCGCTTCGCGCCCAGGGCAACCCGTATCCCCAGTTCGCGCAAGCGCTTGCTCACCGTGTATGCCGCCAACCCGAAGATGCCGGTGATCGACAGCATGGCGCCCATCACACCCAGAACGCCCAGAGCAAGCGTGGCCATCCTGGGACCAAACAGTGACCCGACCATTTCGTCCCGGCGCCCTTCCACTTCGACGGGGATCCCTCCATCCACCTGGTGCAGCGCACGCCTGATGGCTGCTCCCATTTGTTGCGGATCGCGGCTCGAGCGCACCACCATCCAACTCGTGCCGGAGGGCCATTGCAGGAGGGGAAGAAACATCGCGGGGTGCGGATCTTCGGTCAGCGTAGAGTATTTCCCGTCTTCCGCAATGCCCACTACCTCAACCCGCGCTCCACCGGGCATCTTGAAGTGCCGGCCCAGTGCAACCGTCTCTGAGCCGAAGATCTTCTTCGCAAACTCCCGATTGACGACCGCAACGCGCGGCGAGGTCTGGTCGTCATGCCAGGTGAAACTCCTCCCCGCAAGCAGCACCATTCCCTCTGCCTGAAGGTATGCGGGAGATATGTGAAACATGTAAGGCGCAGCAACGGCGTGCGACGCGCTCAGGTCGACCGTGTCGTCGGTGAAAACGTTGGAGGGATTGATGTCGTTGAGTGGCAGTGGATCCGTCAGTCCCGCCGCCTCTACACCGGGAATAGCTTCCACCGCGGCGAGAATCTTCCTTTGCATAATGGGTACGCGATCGCCGCTGATGTAACCCGCCATGTGCAGATCGGCGCTCACCAGGATGGAGTGCTCCGGGTCGAAGCCGAAATTGCCGTGCAGAGAGCGCACCAGACCACGCACGGCCACCAGGGACGAGGTGACCAGCACCGCACATATGGCTATTTGCAGGACGAGCAGCACATCTCGGGCAGAAAGCCGCTTCCCGAATTGGGCCGAGGATCCTGCCTTGACGATCTCGTATGGGTTGGCGCGCAGAACCTGGCCCACCGGCACGGATCCAAACAGGCATCCGCTCAGAAGCGTCAGCAGCAACGCGATTCCATACACACTGGCGTCGGGAGTGACCGGCGTTTGCACAGGGAAATTACCGAACGGCTGCCAGACGCTCAACCAGCGCAATAACGCTACGCTGGCCCAGACTCCCGCGGCGCCGCCTATGATCGAAATCAGCACGGCTTCGGTAAACAAGCCACGCAGAACGCGATTCCGGCTCGATCCGAGCGCCAGGCGCAGAGCCACTTCGCGCGATCGATCGGCAGCGCGCGCCGCAAACAGGCCGCCAAGATTGGCGCACGCCGCCAGAAGTATCAACGTAGCCAGCAGCATCAGTCCGGCAACGAACTCCTGGGTGGGGCGGGCGAACTGATCGCCGAATAAGCCAGGCCGGCCCAGGGCGAAACTCATGTCTCGTTCAACTTTCGGATAGGTTTTCTCGAGCGAGGAGCCGATCGCATTGAAATCGGCGATCGCCTGCGCGGGAGTGACGCCGGGCTTGAGATGGCCCATCACCTGAAGTAGCCCGCGGCTTCCGCGTTCGCTCAGGTCCGTGGCTCCCTCCACCAGTTCCTTGTCGATCAGAGGCACAAAGAAGTTAGGCGAGTAGAACACTAACGTGCCGCGGAAGTTCGCGGGCGCCACACCCACAATGGTGAAGGGATGCTTGTTCACCTGGACGACGCGACCCAACACGCCCTTGTCATCGTGAAAATGAGTGTGCCAGTAAGCGTAACTGAGCACGATGAACGGAGCGCTATTCGCCCCGCGTTCATCGGAACCGTGGAAGAAACGGCCCAGAAATGGATGAATGCCCAGGGCATCGAAGTAGTTCCCGGTTGCCTCTACGCCCCAGGTAGCGACGGGACCCTCGCCGCTATCGAGCCCCACCTGGGGGATGCTGTACGCCGCAAGGTCCTCGAAGCTACGATTTCTTGTGCGCAGGTCTAGATAGTCGGGATACGACGCGCTCGTGTCCTTGTCGCTGGCGCGCTCAATGGTGTAGAGGCTCTCGGCACGTGGGGTCTGGAGAGGCCGCAGGATCAGGCCGTTCATCACGCTGAACACAACGGCGTTTGCGCCTATCGCCATCGCCAACGTCAGAGTCGCTGTGAACGTGAACCCGGGCGATTTGCGCAACTGCCGCGCTGCGTAGCGAAGATCCTGGAGCCAGTTGACCATATTGATCACTCCGCCGATATTCACGCAATTGTCGTTCCGTTGGTTCAAGAATCCTAAGCGACTGAAAATAAACGAATCAGTGGAGAAACTGTCGAAGAACGGCGAGTTCAGTTGTCCGTTTCGATACTGTTTGTGTCCGAAAATGAACGCATGCGAACCCTCCTACGATACTCGACCTCCTTGCACCTTTTAGATCGACTTCATTTCTCTAGCCAACCCAGCTGACGGGAAACGCAGTTGTCTGCACATTTACGCCTCCTCTGTATCATTTATTCTTGAAGCGTTGCGGTTGCCTGCATCACCTGACGCTATGCTCGAAGCGATCTTCAGGACTCCGCAATGCCGGAGTTCCTGCTGACAGATAACGTCACTTTGGAACGGGTTAAGTTCTGCCTGTTCCAGGGGGAATTATGTCCTTGTCTTTTTCCTGCAATCGGTGGATGACCGTTGGGCTTGGTATGGTCGTGGCCTGGTCTGTTCTGGCAGAAACCGCCCCAGCTTTAAACTCAGCAGCGCCGGTTCCATCGATATCGGATGCGCAGACTGAAAGCGTTCTGGCAAGCACCCGGAATGCATCTCTGGCCGCCGGGAAATTGGTCGGAGCAGGAACCGCAGGCAGCCCTCTTACCATGCAGGACTTTGAGGAAATTGCGGTCATCGATGCCAGCGTGTTGGATACCCCGCTGGATGCCAACGAACAGGCAGAGGGGCGCGATACGATTGCGACTCAATATCGCCAAAATCCCACAGCCTTCGTAAAGAGCCTGGAAATCGAACACAAGCTCGCCGGCGTTCTTCTTCATGGATCTCCTACGGAACAGTTGGAGGCGCGAACCATCGCTTGGCTGGGGTGGCTTGGCGCCGCGCAGAGTAGCCCACTCGCGACTCGCTGGGTTGCTACCGTCAAGCGTCACAACTTGCCCATCGCGTCGACAAGCGGAGGCGCGGTCACAAACCGTCAACTCGACGCTATGTTTGTTTCGAATGACTGGGTAGCTCAGGCGGCGAATCTACCATTGAGTACCGAGGAAAGCCGTGCTGCGTTTAGGCGGGAATTGCCCGCCAGATTCGCAGCGATGACCCAGGCTGAACGGCTACAACTCGCACTTGCCGACGTGCGCTGGGATGCCCTGCGAGGTGTGATTGGCTTCGGTCTGCAGGCAAAAGCAGTCGAGATAGTGCATCAGAATGTCCAAAGCTCCAGGGACGTTCCGATGGGAGCCCGGCATCTGGAAAACGCAGCCATCCAATTTGACCAGGGCCTGGCGCAATTCAATAAGCAGATGGCAGCGCGAACGATCGCCATCATGGGTGGCGTTGGGCAAGGGGCCGTAGCGGAAAGCATGAACATGGCACAAGACCGATTTGAAGGGAAGTTCGACGCGAACCCGCACCATTGATTCCTGGAAAGGATCGGGAAGTGAAGGCAATCGCAAAGTTCGCGTTAATTCTCATGTCCGCGTCGGCATGGAACTTGCGGTCGTTGCATGCTCAGCAAATGGCAACGCCCCCGTCAACTGCAGCGAGTGACGATTCTAAATCTCCGCCCGGTTTAAATCCGCCTCATGGCACCGCGAAGGTAGCCATTGCCTGGTTGAGCGATGTAAAGGGTGAAGTGCAACTTGCGAACACCACCGGCACAGAATTTCGGCCGGCCTATGCTCACACTCCCGTAACTGAAGGAAATGTCATTCAAACCGTCAAGGGCAGGGCAGAAGTTGAGTTCGAAGACAACAGCGCCGTACGTCTCGGCCCATATTCGTTAGTTGAGTTTCACCGTCTGGAACTGCTTCCCTCGGGAGCCAGGGCATCGAACGTCTCTGTGTTAAAGGGAACGGTCTATGTCGGCATTATCCCCGCCTATATTGTCAAGCCCCAATGGGATGACTTCCAGCTGATGTTTGGCCAACAGCTTTTACACTTACAGCCATCCAGTCATGTACGTTTGGAACTCTCTGCAACGGGAGCGCGTCTCGCGGTGCTGGATGGCGCAGGCCGGGTCGATGGACCGTTTGGCCCAACAGAATTGGTCAGGAAAAGAACGTTCGCTTTCAGCTTTGTAGGCCAGTCTAAGCCCGCCGTGGTGAACAACGTGGCTGCCAACCCCATGGATGCTTGGGATAGCTCTGCGGTTACCGTCCACCAGAACAACGCTAAAGCGGGCAAGATGAGCGGCAATCTTTTTAGACCTCCATTGGCGCGATGACCTTTGCCGGTGCGATCGCCAGCGACTCAACGCAGACTTGCTCGCATTCATCCGTTCATGGGGCCGCACACGCAACCGGATGGCCGCACAGCCGGCAGGCATTTCCCTTCACCGTAGCGTTGTTGAAATGGCCGGCGCAGAGATTGCCGCTGTCGTCTAACCTTGACGACAGCAAATCATTGAGGCTGCCGGTTTGGCAGATCTTGAGGTTGCCTGGGAAATCGGGAACGCCTGGCGTGACCAGAATTTCTCCATCGTTGATCGCACTAGCTTCGCTGTGATGCGCCGACTCGGTATTGACGATGTCGCATCACTCGACGGGCACTTCTCCGTGTTCCGCTACGGTCCCAGACGCCATCAAGCAAACCGCCCAATACCTTTTCCGATCCCGAATTAATTCCGGAGAGCCTATCATGCCGGGTCAAAGGGAATCTCCGTTTCCCATTGACTTCTACCTATCATGGATGTCCCGAAACTCCCCTGTCCGTCACTCCGCGCGCAGGGTCTCGGTGGGGTCTGTGCGCAGCGCGCGAAGCACGGCAGGCAGTGTGGCAACGATCGCGGTGAGCAGAATGGCACACGCCGGCAGCGCGATCATATCCGCGTCGGTTGCTTTGACCTGGTAGAAAAGCGACTCGACATAGCGCGCCGCGCCGAGGCCGAGTGCGACGCCCGCGCAGCCTCCGAGCGCAATCATCAGGAAGACATCGAGAGTCACAATGCGCACGATGTCAGCACGAGGCGAGCCAATTGCCATGCGGATCGCGATCTCGCGGCGGCGCTGCAGGACGGAGTAGTTGAGGACAGCGTACAGTCCGATGCCGGCGAGGAGCAGCGCGACGGCGGCAAAGAAGGCGGCAAGCATGGCGATCAGGCGCTCGCGAATGGTCTGGTCGCGGACCAAATCGAGCTGCGTGGTGATGTTCGAGACGCGAAGGCCGTTGTGGCGCTGCGCGATGAGCTGGCGGAGGGAGCCGGCGAGGGCGAGCAGGTTCTGGCCATCGGTGTGAATGGCGAAGGTGGCGAAGTCGACGATCGTGGGAGCGGATTTGTCGTCGATTTCGTCGAAGGGGATGTAGAAGACGGCGCGGCTGGGCTCGCGCAGGTCGCGGTAAGGGACGTCGGGGGTGACGCCGACGATCTTGTAGAGGGGTTCATTGGCACCGCGTTCAAACCCGCGGCCGATGGGGTCCTGGCCGGGGAAGAAGGTCTTGACGAAGGTTTCGTTGACTATGGCGGCTCCCGGCGAGGTGTCTTGAGGGCGAAAGTCGCAGCCGGAAACGAGGGGGATCTTCATCGTCGAGAGCCAGCCCGGGGAAACGTTCAGGAACCAGGCGGAAGTGGGACTGGCCGCGCCGTTGATGTAGATGTCGCTGTTTATGGCGATACGCCCGAGAAGGGGCCAGCGAGAGATGGCGACCGAGTGGACGCCGGGGACGGCGCGGAGCGCCTCGGCAGTTTGATTCCAGACGATGGGGAGTTGGCCTTTGCCGGCAACGGTTTCGAGCAGGAGCAGACGGTCGGTGGAGAAACCGAGGGGGCGGTTCTGCAGGCGCTGAAAGGATGTGACGAAGAGCGAAGACAGAAAGAGGACGAGGCAACAGAAAGCGACCTGAAGAGCGATGGCTCCACGCATGAGACGACGTGGCGAGAGCGGATCCTCACCACCTTTGAGGACGGCGACGGGCCGGACGGCAGAGGCACGGAGAGCTGGAAGCAAGCCAAGCAATAGCACGATGAGGAGAATGAGCCCGAAGCCGAAGAGAAGCACACGCCAGTCGGCGGGAAGGGCGAGGCGCGCAGGGTTATCGGGCGGATTGATGAGGCTGAGCACAAACGGCGCTGACCACGCCGCAAAGAATGCACCAAGGACGGAAGCGAAGAGGGCGAGCAGCGCGCTCTGGGAGAGGATGAGCTGGACGAGGCGACGACGGCCGGCGCCGATCGAGATTCTTAGAGCCATCTCCTTGGCGCGGGCGGCGGCCTGGGCGGCCATCATGTTGGCGACGTTGACGCAGGCGATGAGCAGGACGAGAGCGGCCAGGAGACCGAGGATGCCGAGTGATCGGCGATAGTCTTTCTGGAGATCGGAGATGCCGGCGCCGGCGGGATAGAAGACAAGCTTCTGATTGAGAAAGCGGTCGATGGACGCCTGGGTCATGCCGTCGAGGCACGTGGAGCAGTCGACCTTGAAGGCGCGGCTGACGGCGGAGAGATGCTGGCGGAGCGGCTCAAGGGCGGTGGCCGGGTTGACGCCGGTTTTCAACATCAGGAAGGTGCGGTGCCAGTCGACGTTTTCCTGGGCGGCGTAGCTGTTCATGCTGAGGGGCAGAAAGATGTCAGTGACAGTTCCCTTTTCGGTTCCAGTGAAATCGCGAGGACCGACGCCGATGATTTCGAAGGTTTGGTCGCCGATGTGGAGCGAGCGGCCGAGGACGTGGGGATCGCGGCCCAAGCGCTGATTCCAGTAGTCCCAGGAAAGGACCGCATAGGGCGCGACACCTGGGGCGCGGTCATCGGCGGGGGCGAGCAAGCGGCCGAGCGCGGGCTCAAGACCGAAGAGCGGGAACATGTTGCCGGAGACATAAACGACGTGGGCCTTCTCCATGTCGTCGTCGGTGGACCAGGTGATGTCTGTGCGGTCGGCGTCGCTGATGGCGATGAGGTCGGCCTGGTCCTTGACGGCATTGCGCATGAGGTTGAAGTCCAGAGTGGCCCAGTGGTCGTCTTCGGCAGGCTTGCCGTCGAAGCCGGTCATCTTGTGGGAGAGGACGTAGAGCTTGCTGGAACCGGAAATGGGCAGCGGGCGCCAGAGCAGGGCGTCGATAAGACGGAAGGCGGCGACACAGGAGCCGATCCCGAGGGCGAGCGAAAGCACAGCGGCCGCGGACGTGACCTTGTTGCGGCAGAGCTGCCGCCAGCCGAATCTTACATCGGCGAGAAGCGACTCAAGCCACTCAGCGGCGCGAATGCTGTGGCTCGCCTCGCGCTGGCGCAGTATCGAACCGAAGGTGCGGCGTGCTTCGTCGGGGTCGCGTCCCGAGGCAATGGCTTCTTCAATGTGCGACTGCAACTCTTCCTCGATCTCGCGGTTCAAGCGCTCGCCCTGCAAGGCATTCGAGATACGCGACCACACGGACATATCAGGCCTCCCGGAGTACCCGGTTGATTGCCAGACTGACTGACTGCCAGCGAGCCTCTTCCGCGACCAGTTGCTTTTTGCCTGCAGCGGTCAGTTCGTAGATGCGAGCCCGGCGGCCGGTATCTTTCTTGATCCACTCGGCGCGAATCCAGCCCGCTTCCTCCATCCGATACAACGCTGGGTAGAGCGAACCCTCCTCTGCGCGCAATACTTCGGCAGAGGTGTTGGCAATGGCCGCCATGATGGCGTATCCGTGAAGACGCGGGCGCCGCGATAAGATCTTGAGCACCAGCAGATCGAGCGAGCCCTGCAGTGAGTCGGTTCTGGCCATATTTAGATGTCTTTATATAGACATCTTAGTATCAATGTCAATGAGGTACGTCTGACGCATTCAGGCAAATGCGCTATTGAGCTGATTCGCTGGATCCCTCTGAAGGCGAGTGGACGACCAACCTTGTTAGCTTCCGCTTGTCGGTGAACTGCGTGAAAAGTCTCGTTATCGGTAAATTCCCCCGGCCTGAAGTGGATCCTGGGAACTTA